>JBBEAY010000041.1:6741-111356 GCA_040882605.1 Actinomycetota bacterium | reverse complement strand
GTGTTAAGCACGCCGCCAGCGTTCGTCCTGAGCCAGGATCAAACTCTCCGTAGAGATAGTGACATCCCGGGCCCGAAGGCCTGGGGTTGGCTATCTGTGTTGGAGTTCAGCCGGCCGTGAGCAGGCACTGCTCATATGACCGACCTTCGTGATCTGGCCCCGCCCGGTCGGAACCGGACGGATCCAGTACAACCATCAGGAAGCTGGATGACACGGCGAACCGCGCCATCCACCTGACGGGTAAAGGCACTGGCTTCTGTCACACTGTTCAGTTCTCAAGGTGCGAAGTCGGCGCACGGGCAACCGGAGCGTGACACTGCCACGTACAGAAGCGTTGGCGCCGACCGCACATGGTAGCAGTCGAGCTGAGACCGTCAACCCGACGCCTCAGACGAGACGGACGAATCGCCGCCTGCCGAACGCCAACACCTTGCCCCGCAGGGAGTCTGCATCGAACTCAGCGTCTGGGTCGTCGACCGGGGTGCCGTCGAGTCGGACGCCGCCGGCACTCACCGCACGGCGGGCCTCGCCGTTGGTGTCGGCGAGTCCCGTGCCCACGAGGAGCCGGGGCAACCAGATCAGACCGTCTTCTCCCACCCAGCCGGGGTTAAGCGCCACCTCGGGCACGTCGAGGGGAACCTCGTGTCGCTTGTGAACGCGGTCGAACGTCGCCTCCGCTCGCTCGCCGGCGCCTTCACCGTGATAGAGGTCGACGATCAGGCGAGCCATGCGACGCTTCTGATCGTTCGGATGCAGCGACCCGTCGCCGAGGCCGCGCTCGACCCGACCGACATCGGCGGGATCGAGCGGCGCGCAAAGACGCAGGTACTTCACTATGAGCTCGTCCGGGATCGACATGAGCTTGCCGAACTGGTCATCGGCGGGCTCCGTGATACCCACCCAGTTGTCCAGAGACTTCGACATCTTGCGCACGCCGTCGAGCCCTTCGAGCAGAGGGACTGTGAGCACCACCTGCGCAGGCTGACCGAATGCTCGCTGCACCTCGCGTCCCATCAGCAAGTTGAAGGTTTGATCGGTCCCTCCGAGCTCTACGTCGGCCTCGATCGCGACCGAGTCGTAGCCCTGGAACAAGGGGTAGAGGAACTCCACCACGCTGATCGGGCGGCCTGCTTCGTATCGATCTCGGAAGTCGTCGCGCTCGAGCATCTGGGCAACGGTCGCAACCGAAGCGAGGCCCAGCAGCCCCCCCATGTCCATCTCGGCGCTCCACTCCGCGTTACCTCGGACCTCTGCCCGCTCGACGTCGATCACCTTGCCGGCCTGTGCGAGGTAGGTCTCCGCGTTCGACGCGATCTCGGCCTCGGTGAGCATGGGTCGCGTGTCGGAACGACCGGTTGGGTCGCCGATACGCGCCGTGAAGTCTCCGATGATCAGGATCGCGGTGTGTCCGGCATCTTGAAACTGCCGCAGCTTGCGGAGCACCACCGCATGGCCGAGGGTGAGGTCGGGGCGGCTCGGATCAACACCCAGCTTGACGCGGAGCGGGCGTCCGAGAGCCAACTTCTCTTCGAGGCCCTGCTCCGGCACGAGGTCCACGACGCCGCTCCGCAGCGCGGAGAAGTCATCGGCTTGATCGCGAGCCATATCGCGCGGATGCTATCAGTGGCGATGCGGCCTACCTCCACGGTGGAGCCGGCATCGCGGCTTAGACTCGCCCGGCGATGTATCGCCGCTGGCGCTTCCCCTCGCTCGGCTCGATGTTGCTCGTCGTCGTCGCGGCGACGAGCTGCAACCTGCCGAGCCTTGACCAGTACGATCCGCTGGCGCTCGCGCAGACCTCGTTCCTGTACGCAGCCGACGGCTCGCTGATCACCGAGCTCCACGCCGCCGAGAACCGGGTCGTGCTGAGTGAGCGCGACATGTCGCCGTTCATCCGCGATGCGGCGGTTGCGATAGAAGACAGTAGGTTCTACATGCACCACGGCGTGGATCTGCGGGCCATCGCGCGTGCCGCCGCGGTGAACACGCGCGAGGGCGAGGTGGTGGAGGGCGGTTCGACCATCACGCAGCAGTTGGTGAAGAACCTCTACGTGGGCGACGCCGAGACGTTTCGCCGCAAGCTCGACGAGGCCTCGCTCGCCTGGCAGCTCGAGGACCGGCTCTCGAAGGACCGCATCCTCACGAAGTACCTCAACACCGTGTATCTGGGCCAGGGCGCGTACGGGGTGCAGTCCGCGGCACAGACGTACTTCTCGACCGACGCCGACGACCTGAGCCTTGCGCAGTCGGCGCTGCTGGCGAGCTTGATCGCCGCCCCGAACGACTTCGACCCTTTCGTGCACCCCGAGAGCGCGTACGGGCGGCGCAACGTCGTGCTGCGCGCGATGCGGTTCCAACAGATGATCGAGCCTCAAGCGTACCGAGAGGCCGTTCGCGAGCCGATCGTGCTCCGTCGCGGCGAACCGACCGAGCGCAACCCGTTCCCGTACTTCGTCGACTACTTCAAGGAATGGTTCCTCACGAACCGGGCCTTCGGTCCCACCCGCCAAGACCGCTACAAGCTCCTGTTCACCGGGGGGTTGCAGATCACGACCACGCTCGACCCCAAGCTGCAGGGTTACGCCGAGACCGCGGTCCGCGAGCTCCTGTCCTACCCGAACGACCCCGACGGCGCGATGACGGTGATCGATCCGCGCACCGGCTTCGTGCGGGCCATGGTGGGCGGCGATGACACGGATTACTGGAACGACGCCGACGCCGGGCGGGTGAACCTCGCGACGGGCAAGGGTGGGCTCGGCCGTCAGACGGGCTCGGCGTTCAAGCCTTACGCCCTCGTGACCGCGCTCGAGCATGGCGTCAGCCCGACGACAGTCTTCCCTGCCCCCTCGTCGATCGATATCCCGGTCGAGGGAGGCGCCCTGTGGCATGTGACGAACGCCGAAGGCAGCGGGTACGGATCGATGAGTCTCGCGAGCGCCACCGTGTACTCGGTGAACACCGTCTACGCCCAGCTGATCGAGCAGCTCGGTGCCGCAGAAGTCGTGGAGACCGCGGAGCGCATGGGTATGCGCTGTTGCCAGAACGTGAGCGAGCCGAGCACCCCACTGTCGCCATACCTCTCGGCCGTGCTGGGCAGCAACGAGTCCAACACACTCGAGATGGCGAGCGCGTACGGCACCCTCGCTACCGGCGGTGCGCACGTGGACCCGGTTCCGGTGCTCAGCGTTGTCGATCCGCAGGGAAAGACGCTGTGGCAGGCGCAACCCGCGCTCAGACAGGTGCTCGAGCCAGAGGTCGCCACGGTGGCGAACGACATCTTGCAGGACGCCGTGAGCTACGGAACCGGACGTTCCGCGATCATCGGGCGCCCACAGATCGGCAAGACCGGCACCGCTGACACCCACACCGATGCGTGGTTCGTGGGTGCGATCCCTCAGCTCACCGCGGCCGTGTGGGTGGGGTTCCATGAAGGGCAGATCCCCATGGAAGCGCCCCGCACCCGCGTCACGGTGTTCGGCGGCACCTGGCCGGCACAGATCTGGCGGCTGTTCATGGAGAACGCGACGGCGAACCTGCCTGAGCGGGACTTCCCGACGCCTGACGTGGGTTATCTGTCGGTGTCGGTCGACGTGACGCAGTCACCCCTTTGCCTCCCGAACGCCTACACGCTGCCTCAGAACATCGACTCCTTGCAGTTCATCCAGGGCAGCGAGCCCACCGAGGTCTGCACGACGCCCACGAAGGTGCAAGCCGTGGCGGCGCCGTCGGTTATCGGCCTCGACCAGGAGTCAGCGACGATCGCTCTCGAGGACGCGGGCTTCTACGTGCAGGTTCGAGCCGAAACCTCGACGCAGCCACCGGGCATCGTCATCTATCAGTCGCCCTCGGCCGGCACCGAGGCGAAGCAGACGAGCACGGTCACGATCACCGTGTCGCAGGGGGCCGAGGCGCCTTCGGCGAACGCCCCACCGGAACCGTCGACGAGCGCGTCATGGGCCCCGAAACCGGCCCCGGCCGGCCCCGGCTGACGAACGGGTCGCCCGAGATGAAGAAGCGCCATCGATGCTCGAGTCCGGCACTGATACCCACTCGGACCGACGTCCCCACATCGCCTGGCGCGGCCGGCGACCCAGCCTCGAGCCAGATCTCGTCCCCACCCACCAGATCGGCACCGTCATGGGCTCGGTTCACCGAAAGCGCCTGCGTGAGCTTGCCCGGCCCGGAACAGAGATCGACCGGGAGGGCGCGTCCGCGAGCCGTCGACATCGACTCGAGCCCTTCGAGCGGCTCGATCGCCCGCAGGAGCACAGCGCTGCCCTCCCCTTCACCACGGGTGACCGCATTCAGCATGTGGTGATGGCCGTACGTGAAGAACACGTACAGGTGGCCGCTGGCTCCGAACATCACGGCGTTGCGCGCGGTCATGCCGTGGAAGCCGTGACTCGCGGGATCGCCCGGCTCGTAGGCCTCGGTCTCGACGATGCGCCCGGCTAGACGCGTGCCGTCGGACAGCCGGCGGACCAGCGTACGCCCGAGAAGGCCGGGCGCGACCACCACGGCCGGGCGCTCGTAGAACGATCTCGACAGCCGGCGGCGGCTCAGTGGCTCTCCTTGCGCAGGAAGCGCTCGAGCTTCGTGATCGGCCAAGCGTTGATGACATCGTGCTTCGAGAGCCACCCGCGCTGTGCGGTGGCCACGCCGAACCGCATCATGTCGAGGTGTCCGACGGCATGTGAGTCCGTATCGATCGCGAACCGCACCCCGTGTCGCCGCGCCCGCAACACGTGCTCGTCGCGCAGATCCAGGCGGTCCGGATAGGCGTTGATCTCGAGCGCCGTGCCGGTCCTCGCCGCCGCCTCGAACACGGCCTCGAGGTCGAGGTCGACCGGATCGCGCGAGCCGATCTTCCGCGTCGTCAGGTGCCCGATGATGTTGACCTTCGGATGCTCGATCGCGCGGATCACACGCCGGGTCATCGCTTCCTTCGACTGCCCGAAGTGCGAGTGCACCGATGCCACGGTGAGATCGAATCCGTCGAGGAAGCGCTCATCCCAATCGACCCCACCGTCGGGGTCGATATTGAGCTCGGTGCCGTGCAGCAACCTCATCGAGGGGAAGCCGTCCTGGAGCGCCCGCAAGCGTTGCCGCTGCGTCAGCATCTTCTCGTCGGTCATGCGCTGCATATACAGGTTGGGCGCGTGGTCGGTGACCGCGTAGTACGCATAGCGACGCTCCGCGGCCGCCTCGAGCATGCGCTCCAGGGGCGCGAGCCCGTCGGTGAGGTCGGTATGGGTGTGCAGGTCGCCCCTGATCTGGTTCAGTGTGATCAGGTCGGGAAGCTGCCCCGAACGCGCTGCCTCGATCTCGCCCCGGTCCTCGCGCAACGTGGGTTCGATGTATGCCAAGCCGAGCCGCTCATACACGGCTTCCTCGGTGTCAGACGCGAGGAGCCTCCCCGTCTTGGCACGGAACAGCCCGTACTCGTTGAGCTTGAGGCCTTCGCGCACCGCCATCTCCCTGATACGGATGTTGTGCGCCTTGGACCCCGTGAAGTAGATCATCGCCGCACCCCACTCATCGAGGTCGATGACACGCAGGTCGACTTGGAGCCCGGCGTTCGTGACGATCGATGACTTCGTCTCGCCCTTCGCGATCACTCGGTCGACCGTGCCGTGCCCGACGAAGGCATCCATCACCTTCTCTGGCACCCGCCCGGGCCGGTCGCTCGCGATGAGCAGGTCCACATCGCCGACCGTCTCAGCCATGCGCCGGAGCGACCCCGCGTAGGCCGCCCGGCGCACGCCGGGGACCTTCCCGAGGTGGTCGATCAGCTCGTGTGCGACCTCGAGGGCGACGTTGACCTGCACCCTTCCGGTGTTCGACCGAAGCCTCATCACCCCGTCGATCACGTTGCGCTCGGTGCTGCGGGAGAAGCCCTTCAGAGGTGCCAGCTCTCCCCGCTCGGCCGCGGCCACGAGCTCGTCCACCGACCCGATGCCGAGTTCGCGATGAACCGCCAGCGCTTTCTTCGGCCCGAAGCCCGCGATCGCGGTCATCTCCCGAACGCCGGCGGGCACCTGAGCGCGGAGCTCGTCGAGCTCGGCGAAGCTGCCGGTCTTCAGGTACTCCGTGACCTTCGCCGCGATCGACTTGCCCACGCCGGGGATCGCGAGCACCCCACGGTCATCGAGTTCGACGAGTTCGTCGGGGAAGCCCCCAACGGCTCGCGCCGCCTTCTCGTACGCCCTGGGCTTGTAGGGGTCACCGCTCACGATCGACAGCAGATCGGCGTACTCCTGGAGCGCCCGCTCGACCTGATCGTTGGATCTCGGCACCGGTGCGCCTCAGGCGGCGCCGAGCAACCGCAGCAACAGGGCCTTCTGGGTGTGCAGACGGTTCTCGGCTTGATCCCAGACGGCGGATCGCGGACCTTCCAACACCTCGGCGGCGATCTCCTGGCCGCGGTGGGCGGGCAGGCAGTGCAGCACCACGACGTCGTCGGCCGCGGCCTCGACGAGCGCCTGAGTCACCTGGAACGAGGTGAACACCAGCATGCGCTCGTCGGCCTCGGCCTCCTGTCCCATGCTGGCCCAGGCGTCGGTGTAGAGCGCGTCGGCGCCACTCGCCGCTTCGACAGGGTCGTTCGTCACCTCGACGCCACCCCCCGTCTCGGCGGCGATCTCTGTCGCGCGCTGCACGATCTGCGGGATCGGTTCGAACCCCGCGGGGGTGGCGACCCGCACCTGCATGCCGGCCTTCGCGCCGCCAAGCAGCAAGGAGTGCGCGACATTGTTCCCGTCGCCGAGATAGGTGAGGGTGCGCCCCTCGAGGGCGCCGAGGCGCTCGCGCAACGTGAGCAAGTCGGCCAGCGCCTGACACGGGTGTTCGAAGTCCGAGAGCGCGTTGACGACCGGCACGTCGGCGGCTCCTGCAAGCACCTCGAGGCGTTCCTGTTCGAAGGTGCGCAGCACGATCGCGTCGACATAGCGAGTGAGCACGCGCCCCGTGTCCTCGATCGTCTCGCCGCGACCTAGCTGCAGCTCGTTCGCGGAGAGCACCACGGCGTGTGCACCCAGCTGCGACACCCCGACCTCGAACGACACACGGGTGCGCGTGCTCGGCTTCTCGAAGATCAGGGCGATCGACCGGCCCGCCAAACGGCCCGCGTAGGCCTCGGGGCGCGACTTGACGTCGGCGGCGAGGTCGAGCAGCTCCCCGAGCTCCTTGGGGCTCAGATCGTCGACCGAGAGGTATGCCGTGTCCACGGCGCGGAGTCTATCGGCAACGCCCCCGGCGGAGCCAACCGATCAGCCATGTGTCACGTGCTGCGGCGCCTCATCGTGCTCGCGCGTTCAGCCCGAACGGAGCTCGGCGCCGAACTCGCGCCCCACACGCTCGACGATCGCCGCCACCACCGGCTCGCTCTCCTCCCGCGTGAGGGTGCGGTCGGTGGCCCGGATGTCGACCGCGAACGCCAGGCTTTTCGTTCCCGGCGCGAGCGGCGTTCCACGGAAGACGTCGAAGAGCAGACAGCGGCCGAGCAGGTCGCCTGCTGATTCCTCGATGGCGGCCTGCATATCGGCGGCGGCGACGTCGCCGGCCACGACGAAGGCCAGGTCGCGGCGGACGGGAGGGAACCGAGGGACGTCTCGCACCGCGACCGTTCCCGACGCCACCGTCATCAAGACATCGAGATCGAGCTCGCACGCCGCCAGCCGCCCGCCGATCTCGAGTTGGCGCGACGCGCGAGGGTGCACCTCGCCCACGACCCCAACCGGCGTCTCGCCCGCCAGCACGATCGATGAACGCCCCGGGTGGAAGGGATGTCCGGCGGCCTCGCCCAACTTCCAGGAGCGCACGCCGAGCTCCGCCATCGAGGCGCTGAGCACGCCGGTCGCATCGAATGCATCGAACGGGCGGGCGTCGGCGTGCCAACCCTCGATGGCCTCGCCGGCGAGCACGAAGGCCAGGTGTTGGCGCTCGATCACCTGGTCGCCGTCGAGCCCGAAAACCGTTCCCGCCTCGAAGATCGCCACCTGGGCGACCCCGCGAGCTTGGTTGAGAGCCACCGCACGCGCGAGCCCTGGAAGCAGCCGCGTTCGAAGGTAGGCCTCGTCGGCCTGGAGCGGATTCGTCACCGGAACGGGCTCGACACCCCCGCTCCAACCGAGGTCGTCCTCCGACGCGAACGTCAAGAGGCGCGCCTCACGCAGCCCGGATCGCACCAGAGCCTCGACCGCCCGCAGGCGGAACCGATAGGCGGGCGCCAGACCGCCCGCCTGTCCGGTCGCAGGTACATGCGTGCCGATGCGGTCGTACCCAAGCACACGAGCTACCTCTTCGATCAGGTCGACTTCCCGCTCGATGTCGACCCGGTACCCAGGCACTTCGACCTCGAGCTCACCATCGTCCCGATCGCCGGGCGAGGCGCGATGCGCCAGTCTGAGCCGGTCGAAGGCATGCTCGGCATCGGGTTGGGTGACCTCGTACGCGAGCAACGCCGACGCCCGTGCCGGCCGTATCGACACCCACCGGCGCGGCGGCGCGGCGCCGTCTTCGGCGACGCCTCGCGACACCGAGCCGCCCGCCCAGGCCGCCATGAGCTGCGCGCCTCGCGCTGCCCCCGCCTCGAGGGCCTCAGGGTCGGTGCCTCGCTCGAAGCGGTGGGAAGCCTCGGTGTGCAGGTCGAGGCGGCGAGCGGTTCGAAGGATGCCCGTTCGCGTGAACGAGGCCGATTCGAGCAGCACATCGACGGTATCGTCGCCGACCTCCGACGTCGCTCCGCCCATCACACCGGCGATCGCCACGGGCCGCTCCAGGTCGCAGATCAACAGGTCACCCTGGGTCATGACGCGGTCGATGCCGTCGAGCGTTCGCACGGGCTCGCCTTCGGCGGCGCGGCGCACCACGATGCCCGGCCCCTCGAGCCGATGCAGGTCGAACGCGTGCAGGGGCTGGCCCAGCTCGAGCATGGCGTAGTTCGTCGCATCGACGACCGCTGAGATGGGGCGCATGCCGCTCGCCGTGAGCCGCGCTTGCGCCCTGATGGGCGTCGACCCGGCGCCGAGACCTCTGATCACACGCGCCACGTAGCGCGGGCATCCGTCGACAGCGTCGATGCGCACCGACGCCACGGATCCGGCGACCTCGTCGGACTCTTCCAGCACGAGCGAAGGTCGCACCAGCGGGGTGCCGGTCAGGACCGAGACCTCGCGGGCCACCCCCAACACGCTCAGGAAGTCGGGCCGGTTGGGTTCCACTTCGATGTCGAGCACCTCGTCGTCGAGGCCCAGCGCCGCGACGACGTCGTCGCCCGGCGAGACCGGCTCGTCATCGAGCACGAGGATGCCCTCGTGCACGTCGGCGATCGCGAGCTCGCGTGGGGAGCAGAGCATGCCGTTCGACACGACGCCTCCGAGGTCTCGCGGGGCGAGCGGCTCGGCCAGGACCGGCACGTAGGACCCCGGGCGAGCCCATGGCACCAGGTCACCGGCTTCGTAGTTGCGCACTCCGGCGCAGACGACGTGCTCCCCGGCGCCGTCGTCGACCGTGACCACGGTCAGCTTCTGCGAATTCGGGTGGTCTTCGACCTTGACGACACGAGCGACGACCACACCCTTCACGCCGCTCCACGGTCGAAGGACCTGTTCGACCTTCACCCCGTGCAGGGTGAGCCGCTCGGCGAGCTCGGCCGCCGAGTGCTCGGTCGGGCAGAGCTCACGCAACCACGACCAGACGACCTTCACACGACCCCTTGGAACTGCTCGAGCAGCCGCACGTCACCGTCGACAAGCATGCGGATATCGGGGATCTCGTAACGGAGCATCGCGACCCGCTCGATGCCGAGCCCGAATGCGAACCCCGTGTACCGCTCGGGGTCGTACCCGCAGTTCTCGAGCACGGCCGGGTGCACCATGCCGGCGCCGAGCAGCTCGATCCATCCGGTGCCGCAGACCCGGCACCCGGTGCCATCGCAGCGGAAGCACGACACGCCAACCTCGCACCCCGGTTCCACGAACGGGAAGTACGCAGGCCCGAGGCGGATGCGACGACTCTCGCCGAACATCGCCTTGACGAAGACCTCGAGCGTGCCCTTGAGGTCTGCGAACGTGATGCCCTCGTCGACGGCGAGACCTTCGATCTGATGGAACACCGGCAGATGCGTGGGGTCCGACGTCTCGCGGCGGTACACACGCCCCGGGGCAACCACGAAAAGGGGTGGCTGCTGGGATCGCATCGTTCGGATCTGCACCGCCGACGTCTCGGTGCGCAGCAACAGCTCGGGGCGCCCGGGCACGCTCACGTACAACGAGTCCTTCATAGTGCGGGCAGGGTGATCGGGGGCGATGTTCAAGGCCTGGAAGTTGTGCCAGTCGTCTTCCACCTCTGGGCCCTCCGCCACCCGGAACCCGAGGCTCGTGAACACATCGACGAGCTCGCGTTCCACGATCGTCCAGGGGTGGAACGAGCCGACCCGCGGCGTCCGGCCAGGCAGCGTCATGTCGAGACGGTCGGCCTCGACCAGGGCGTCTTCCGCGCGGAGCTCGAGGGTCTCGCGGCGCGAGCTCAGGGCTTGCTGGAGCGCACCGCGCGCCGCGTTCGCGGCCTGCCCGACACGCTTGCGATCGTCGGGCGCCAACGAGCCCAGCGACTTCTGGATCGAGCTGAAGCGCGACTTCCGGCCCATGATCTCGACCTGCGCAGCCTCGAGCTCATCGAGCGTCGAAGCGGCGCCGAGCAGCGCCACACCGCGATCGCGCTCCTCGTCGAGCGCACTGAGCATCTCCTCAGGGTCCATCAGGGGCCAGAGTCTACCGGCCGATATCGGGCCCACGAGGGGCGAGCAGCGCGGTCACGACGGCGCGATGTCGGGACCTGCCGGCAGCTCCAGATGGAACGTGAGCACACCGTCGGCAGCCGTGCCCCAGCATCGGCCACCCTGGGCCTCGGCGACACCTCGGGCGACGAAGAGCCCGATCTTGCTTCCTGCGCCCTCACCCGGTCGGCGAGGGATGAACAGCCCCGGCACCTCGGCCGGGGCCAGATCGGCCACAGGCCTGGAGGCACGGAGCCGGAGGGAGCCTGCGCCGGCCTCGGCGTGGACGGTGATCGCGCCGTCGCTGCCCCACCACACGAGCGACTCGCAGAACGCCAGCAGGCTCGTCTTCAGCCTCGCGGGATCGGCGAACACGACGACTTCATCGCCGATCCACTCCACCTCGGGATGATCGGGGTCACGACGCTGTGACTGCGCCACTCCCCTGACAAGCTCACCCACGTCGACCTGCTCCCTGAAGACCTCGAGGTTGCCGCCGACCACGCGGGCGGCATCGACGAGCTGGCGCAAGATCGTGTCCATGCGGTCGGCATCGTGCACGATGCCCTGCAGCATCAGGGCACGCTGCTCCTCGGTCATCGAACCCCATCGTCGCTCGAGGGCGTAACCGAAGCCCTTCATCGCCGTGAGCGGCGAACGGATATCGTGGGCCGCCGCCCCGATGATGTTCTCGAGTGCCTCGGGCGCCGGCATGTGGCGCCGCTTCCACTCGAACATGCAGACGGTGGCGGCCGCCGCGAGGTTGAGCGACTCGGCGCGCCCCGACTGGGGAACGCGCACCCGCGCATCGACAGCATCCAGGATCTCAACGGGAAGGCCGCGCGCCTCATTGCCGAACACGAAGACCACGGGGCCCGAAAGGTCGGTTCGGTAGAGGTCAGCCTCGCTGTCGGCCGTCATCGCGAGCACACGGGCGCCTGCCTCTCGCGCGCGGTCGATCGCATCGAGCGTCGGTGCACCGCGCACGATGGGCAGGTGGAACACCGAACCCGCCGATGCGCGGACCGTCTTGGGGTTGTAGACATCGACGGAGGTTTCGGAGAAGACGACCGCCCCCGCACCGGCCGCATCGGCAGAACGGAGCACGGTGCCGGCGTTGCCCGGGTCGCGCACCTCGTGCAGCACGGCGACGCACCCGTCCGGATCATGCTCGAGGGCGATCTCGAGAGCCTCGCTCAGCTCGACGTCGAGGAACGCCGCGACTCCCACGAGCGCTTGCGGGGTCACCGTCGACGTGAGGTGGCGCACCACGTCTTCGGCGACGTGGTGAGTGTCGACGCCCGACTGCCTGGCCTTGACCGCCAGCGGGTCGAGGTCAACCGCGGTGAACAGCGTCTCGAGCCGGCCCGCTTCGAGCGCTTCACCCACGGCCTGGGCGCCTTCCAGCAGGAACCGACGGTCGTGATCGCGTAGGGCCCGTTTGCGCAAGCGTGCTGCGCTCGCGACCTTGGGGTTGCGGGCGGACGTCAGCACGGGGCCCCTGGGCCGAGCGAGCTTACGCCGCTGCGGACGCTGCCTTCGCCTGCTCGACGAGCGAAGCGAAGGCCGTGGGATCGTTCACCGCGAGGTCGGCCAGGATCTTGCGATCGAGCTCGATGCCGGCAGTCTTCAGTCCGTTGATGAAACGCGAGTACGACATGCCGTGCGGGCGGGCCGCTGCGTTGATCCGCGCGATCCACAGACGCCGGAACTGGGCCTTGCGGTCACGCCGGTCCCGGTAGGCGTACATGCCGGAGTGCATGACCTGCTCTTTGGCGGCCCGGTAGCGCTTGCGCCGGGTGCCGGTGTAACCCTTCGCCTGCTCGAGCACCGCACGGCGCTTCTTGTGGGCGTGAACCGCTCTCTTCACTCGCGCCATGGCTCAGGCCTTCCCCAGCAGCCGCTTGATCTTGGCCTTCTCTGCGGTGACTTCGGACATGCCCTCGACCCGGCGGCGTTGGGCTCCGCTCTTCTTGGTGAGCATGTGATTGCCCGTGGCCTTGCGGTGCAGCACCTTGCCTTTGCGAGTCACGCGGAAGCGCTTCGCGGTGGCGCTGTGGCTCTTCATCTTCGGCATCGATTCATCCTTCGTTCTCGGAGACGGGCGACTCGGCCGTCTCGGGCGACTCAGCCGCCTCGGGCGACTCGGGCGACTCAAGCGACTCGGGCGACTCGGCCGTCTCGGGCGACTCAAGCGACTCGGCCGTCTCGGGCGACTCGGCCGCCTCGGGCGACTCGGCCGCCTCGGCCTTCGCCGCCGCCCGGGCTTGCGCCTCTTGATAGACCTTGTTGGGCGAGATCACCATGATCATGTTTCGCCCTTCCTGCTTAGGCATCGACTCAACGACGATCGCCTCACCCAGGTCGGCCACGAGACGATCGAGGATCTTGCGTCCCAGCTGCGTGTGCGCCATCTCGCGCCCGCGGAACATGATCGTCACCTTGACCTTGTTGCCGCCCTTCAGGAATCGAACGACATGGCCCTTCTTCGTCGCGTAGTCGTGCGGGTCGATCTTGGGGCGGAACTTGATCTCCTTCAGACCACTCCGCGACTGCTTCCTACGGGCTTCCTTCTGACGGACGTCGCGCTCGTACTTGAACTTGCCGTAGTCCATGATGCGGCATACGGGCGGAGTGGCCTGTGGCGCCACCTCGACGAGGTCGAGATCGAGCTCCTGGGCCTGGCGCAGCGCCTCGCGGGTGTCGATCACCCCGATCTGCTCGCCGTCGGCCCCCACCAAGCGCACCTGGGGAGAGCGGATCCGGTCGTTGATTCGCGGATCGGTGGAGACCCCGCATCACCTCCTACAGACGAACGAGCACCGGGCAGGCCCGGTGCATGACGAACACACGTGCGTGCACTTCTGGGCGGGAAGTATAGGGCTCAGACGCGAGGGGTGTCGACGCAGAGTGTCGACACTGGACCGTTCACCAATCGGGTTCGAGCGGACGTCCGTACGCGTCCTCGAGCCGTTGCGTGTCGTCTTCGATCGTGTAGCCGTAGGCGATCTCGAGGATGCGTCCGCGCGAGGCCCTGCCGCACCGGATGCGATGCGTCTCCTCGGCGGGGATCATGAACTCTTCGCCCGGTTGAGCCTCGACGACCCGGTTCCCGATCTCGATGGTGAGTCCCGGATCGAGCACCACCCACATCTCGTCGCGCATGCGGTGGTAGTGCACGCTCGTCTCCTGCTCGGGTTCCACGGTGATCACTCGAACCGACGATGGCTGGTTCAACGAGTACGTCGCCACCTTTCCCCAGGGCTTGTCGACCAACATCTACGGCACCTCCGTTGCGGTTGCGGCCCGCGTCGTGGCTTCGGCCATCATCTCCCAGATCCCCTATCGCCGGGAAGCTGATCCATGAGCGACGCGGTCTCGAGCGCCGCCTCGGCGGCTTCCCAGCCCTTGTTGCCGTGCGCACCGCCCGCGCGCTCCTCAGCCTGGGCGAGATCATCGGTCGCGAGCACCTCGAAGATCACCGGGACGCCCGTCTCGTGAGCTACCTGGGCGATCCCTCGGGCAGCCTCATTCGCGACCAGGTCGAAATGCGCCGTATCGCCCCGGATGACCGCTCCAAGGCAGATCACCGCGTCGTACGCGCCCGATCGCGCGAGGCGCGATGCGACCAGCGGTATCTCGAAGGCGCCCGGCACCCACGCGATGTCGACCGCGTCGTCGGCCACGCCGTGCTTCGCGAGCGCCGCGACGGCGCCCTCGACGAGCTTCGCGGTCACGATCTCGTTGTACCGCGCCGCGACTACGGCCATGCGCCGGCCCGACCCATCGAGGCGGCCGACGAACGTCGTCACGCGCGAGCCTCGGCGCCTTCGGGCTCTGCCTCGGGCATGTCGAGCAGGTGGCCCATCTTCTCCTGCTTGGTCCGCAGGTAGCCGATGTTCTCGGCCGTGGGGGCGATCTGCAGCGGCAGCCGATCGTCGATCGCGAGCCCGTAGCCCTCGAGACCGGCGCGCTTGTCGGGATTGTTCGTGAGCAGGCGCATCGTGCTTACGCCGAGATCCACGAGGATCTGCGCGCCGATGCCGTATTCGCGCTGATCGGCCGGGAACCCCAGCTCGAGGTTCGCCTCGACGGTGTCACGACCCTGATCTTGCAGTTCGTAAGCACGCAGCTTGTGGGTGAGGCCGATCGCCCGGCCTTCGTGCCCACGCACGTATAGCACGATCCCCCGGCCTTCTGAGCCGATCATCTCCATGGCCCGGTCGAGCTGACCGCCACAGTCACACCGCAGCGACCCGAACACGTCACCGGTCAGGCACTCGGAGTGGACCCGGGTCAGCACCCCCCGGCCATCGCCCACCTCGCCCATCACCAAAGCCATGTGGGTTCGGCCGTCGATGAGGCTCTCGTAGGCGTACGAGCGGAACTCTCCGTACGGCGTCGGGATCGTCGCTTCGGCGACACGCTCCACCAACACCTCGCGATGACGACGATAGTCGATCAGATCGGCGATCGAGATGACCTTGAGTCCGTGTGTCTGCGCGAATCGCGCCAGATCGGGAAGCCGCGCCATAGTGCCGTCATCGTTCACGGTCTCGCAGAGCACCCCCGCCGGATACAAGCCTGCAAGTCGGGCGAGGTCGACGGATGCCTCCGTGTGTCCGGCGCGCTTGAGGACCCCTCCCTCTCGGTATCGCAACGGGAAGATATGACCGGGACGCGAGAAGTCCTCCGGCTTGGTCGCAGGATCCACTATCGCGCGGATCGTCGCGGCGCGGTCGGAAGCCGAGATCCCGGTGCTGATGCCTCGTCTGGCGTCGATCGAGACGGTGAACGCTGTTCGTCGAAGGTCCGTATTCGTCGCGACCATCAACGGGATATCTAGCTCGTCAAGGCGCCCTCCAAGCACCGGCATGCAGATCACCCCGCTCGAGTATCGAACGATGAAGGCGATCGACTCTGGCGTGGCCTTCTCCGCAGCCATGATCAGATCGCCTTCGTTCTCTCGGTCGGCGTCGTCAACCACGATCACGATGCGTCCTTGCCGGATGTCTTCCACCGCCTCATCGATGGTGGCGAAGACCCCGCCCTGCGTGTCGTCGATCTCTGTCACGTGTTCGCTCATCGCAGTCATCCTTCCCTCGGGTGTTCGAGCAGCCGTTCGACGTACCTCGCGATCATGTCGACCTCGAGGTTGACCGGGTCGCCGCGGGCGGCTTCGCCCAGCGACGTCACGGACAAGGTGTGCGGGATCAGCGCGATCGTGACCCCGTCGCCATGGAGCTCCGCCACCGTGAGGCTCACGCCGTCGACGGTGACCGAGCCCTTCTCGACCGTGTAGCGGCGAAGCTCCGGCGGCACGGCGAGGCGCACGCGCGCACCACCAGCGGCGTCGCGATCGACGGCCACCACCTCGCCGACCCCGTCGACGTGGCCCTGCACCATGTGACCTCCGAGGCGCGCCGCGAGGGTGATCGGCCGCTCGAGGTTCACCGGCGCGCCGGTCGAGAGGCGCCGCAGGCTCGTCCGGGCGACGGTCTCCTCGGAGAGGTCGAAGGCCAGCGCGTCGCCCGGCGTTCGCTCCACCACGGTGAGACAGACACCATTCACCGCCACCGAGGCGCCCACATCGCTGTCGTCGGTCACGGTGTCGCAGGCCACCACGAGGCGGCCGCGGGCGAGGGAGCGGACCGAACCGATCTCCTCAACGATGCCCGTGAACATCGGCCACCACCTTCAGATCTTCATCGATCGCTGCCACCGTGAGCGGACCGAGACGCAGCGCCTCACCGATCGGAGCGAACCCTTCGCCCGACAGGGCCGTGGGCGCGCTCGATCCGCCGACCAGCAGCGGCGCGAGGTACAGCACGACCCGATCGATCAGGTCCTCACGTACCGCGCTCCAGGCGAGCGTGGCGCCTCCCTCGATCAAGAGGCCCTGCACGTCGCGCTTGCCGAGATCTTCGACGAGCGATGGGAGCGAAACGCGCCCGTCGGCGTCGCGATCTAGCACCGCGACGTCGGCGCCCGCGTGCGCCCACTCGACGATTTGCGCCCGGGGGGCGCGCTCGGTCGTGGCGACGAGCGTCGGCGCGACACCATCGAACAGTTGAAGCGTCGGCGGCACCCTTCCTGCGGAGTCGACCACGACCCGCAGTGGCTGCCTCGCCGTGGCCGCATCGAGGCCCCGTACGGTCAGCGCGGGGTCGTCGGAGATCGCGGTCGCCGCGCCCACCACGATCGCGTCGGACCAGGCGCGGAGATGATGCACATCGGCTCGGGCGCCCTCGCCTGTGATCCATCGCGACGTGCCGTCGCTCGCTGCCGTCTTACCGTCGAGGCTCGACGCCATCTTCAGCACGACGTACGGCTGCCCGGTCGTGACGTGGCGTTCGAACGCGACGTTCAACGCCCGGGCGTCGTGCTCGAGCAGCCCGGTCTCGACCTCGATGCCGGCCTCGCGCAGTCGCGCGACGCCGCGACCGTCGACGACGGGGTTCGGATCGGCCGCAGCCACCACGACCCGCGCAACGCCAGCATCGATCAAGGCGCGGGTGCACGGGGGCGTGCTGGCGAAGTGGTCGCAGGGCTCGAGGGTGCACACCACGGTTGCGCCGCGCGCAGCGTCTCCCGCCTGGCGCAGGGCGTGGACCTCGGCGTGGGGCTCGCCTCTGGGGCCGTGATACCAACCCTCACCGACGACGTCGTCACCACGGAGCACGACGGCACCCACCATGGGGTTGGGTGAGACGGTACCCCAGCCTCGCTGAGCGAGCTCGAGCGCCCGCCGCATGTGCGCCTCGTCGATCGGTGCCATCGTGCCTCCTCCGCCCGAGGCGGGTGGGCACGGCAGGCGCACGGCGGTCACGGACGCGTACGGAAGGCACGGCCGAGCCGTGTGCCCGTCTCCTCCCATCCCGACTTTCACGGTCGGTTCCGGAATCTCACCGGATCAACCCACGGCTGGCGGCCGTGGGGTCGCGGACTCTCACCGCCGGTGGGGAGTTACGCCCCGCCCCGGAAACGAGCTTCTCGCCGGAGTATACGTGGGCCGGCGCCGATAAGGGAAGTCGGATCCGTCTGGAGCGGGCATCGCGATGGACGCTTCGAACGACGACACGAGGGCGACTCGAGGGACGGCTTCGCTCAAGTCGTGCGCTGGTCGATCGCGTAGGACGAGCCGGCGTCGCGCTTGGCGAACTGCTTCATCTCGGTCGCGACTGAGACCGCCTCGCCGTAGTGGTCGAACGGCCGGCGGGCGCTCGAGGCGATGCCGATCGAGATACCGACCAACGGGATGTCCTGCAACACACCCTTGCGGTCTTCGACGCGGACGAACCCGCGCTCGAGATCCTCGGGCTCGTAGAACTCATCCCTCGCGGCGTCGAACGTCTCGCAGACCACCTTGGCAACTGCCTCGGCAACATCGGGGTGCACCACGACCACGAAGTCGTCGCCTCCGACATGCCCCACGAATCCATGGGCGCCGTCGTGACCGACGACGGAATCCTGGATGATGCGCGCGGTCGCCTGGATCATTCGGTCGCCGCGCACGAAGCCCTTCTGGTCGTTGTATGCCTTGAAGTTGTCGAGGTCGCAGTACAGCACCGCGAAGTCTCGCTCTTCGCGCACCTGACGCTCGACCTCCTCCTGGATCCGGATGTTGCCCGGCAGACCGGTGAGCGGGGAGAGGTTGCGCATCTCCCTGGCACGACGGAGCGTGCCCTTGACCCTGGCCAACAGCTCGATCGGGTCGAACGGCTTGATGATGTAGTCGTCGGCGCCCGACTGCAGCCCCGTGACCTTGTCGGCCGACAACGCCTTGGCCGTCAGCATGATGATGCTGGTGTTGGCGGTCTGAGGGTTCTTCCGGAGCCGCTGGGCCACCTCGAACCCGTCGAGGCGAGGCATCATGACGTCGAGGAGCACGAGATCGGGGCGAAGAGAGCCCGCGAGCTCGAGCGCGACCTCGCCGTCTCCTGCGACCGCCACGTCGTACCCGGCCGAGCGCAGGTTCACCTCGACGAATCGGGCGATGTCGGGATCGTCGTCGACGACGAGGATCGTCTCCGCCATCTAGGCCGCCTCCCCGTTGACGATCGCCTTGAGCACGCGGGCATTCTCGGCCGGGTCATCGGCTTGGAAAACGCCACTGGCGCTGACGAGAACCGTCGCACCGGCCTGCACGGCTCGTTGGGCGTTATCGATCTTGACCCCGCCATCGATCTCGATCTCGACGGGCAGCCCACGGCGATCGGCCTCGTTGCGCACCGCCTCGATCCTCGGGTACACGCCGGGGTCAAGGGTTTGCCCGCTCCACCCTGGCTCGATGCTCATGAGCATCACGTCGTCGACGTGATCGAGGTACGCAAAGACCTCGTCGACGGGGGTGTGCATGTTGATCGCCACACCGGCGCCGAGACCCGCCGCGCGAGCCCGGTCGATCGCCGTCAGCGGGTCGGCGACCGCCTCGTGATGGAACGACACGACATCGAGACCCGCCTCGGCGAGCTCCTCGAAGAAAGCTTCGGGAGCGTCCACCATGAGGTGGCCGTGCATGGTGCGATCGGTGTGCGGCCGCAGTGAGGCGACCACCACCGTGCCCAATGCGATGGGAGGTACGAAATGTCCGTCCATGATGTCGATATGGATGATGTCGGCATGGTCGTGGACGAGCTTGACCTGATCGGCGAGATACGCGAGGTCGGCTGACAGGATCGACGCAGCGAGCTTGCCCACCGGGTCATCGTACCGGCCGCCTCAGCCGTTCTTGGTGAACGCCGCGATGAACATGCCGTCGCTGCCGTGGCGGTGGGGCCAGAGACGGATGCGGGCGGCTGGGCCGTCGGGTCCTTCGATCATGGCGGGCTCGAGATCGGGTCTGTGACGCATGATCGCGTCGGCCGCTGCGTCGGTCTCCGCACGCGGGAACGTGCAGACGGAGTAGACGATGCGCCCGCCGGGCGCGAGCAGGCCGATAAGCGCCGACACGATCTCGACCTGCGAGCGAGCGAGCTTGCTGAGCGCTTCCTTCTTGTTGCGCCACAGCAGTTCAGGACGCCGCCGGGCCGAGCCGAGACCCGAGCAGGGAGCGTCGATGAGGATGCGGTCGAAGGAGCCGCTGAGGGCGGGCGCGGTCGCGTCCTGCGCGAGCACGAGCGCGGGCACGCCGAGCCGTCGTGTACCGCGGCTGATGAGGCCCACGCGCCCGGCATGCAGGTCGGCCCCGACCACGAGGCCGCTCGGTCCGACGAGCGCCGCCGCATACGCGGTCTTGCCCCCCGGCGCGGCGCACGCGTCGAGTACGCGATCCCCCGGTTGAGGGTCGAGCGCCCGCACAACGAACGCTGAGGCCTGATCTTGCACGGCGAACCAGCCCTCGTCGAACCCGGGCAGGCGAGCCGGATCGCCGCCCTCGAGCAGGAAACAGGTCGCATCCAGCGGCGCGGGTCGTGGCTCGTGCCCGGCCTCACGCAGTGCCTGCTCGAACCGTTCGGGCGTCGTCACCACCGTGTTCGTCCGCAGGCACAGGAGCGCCTTGCTGGCGAGCGCCTCGGCGGCGGGCTCGACTTCGTCGCTCGCAAGCAGGTGTCCGAGCTCCTGCACCGCCCACGCCGACATGCCCGTGCGCACCGAGAGGTCGGCAGCATCGTCGCCCGCAGGCCACGATGGCGGCTCCGACGCGAGACGGCGCAGCACCGCGTTCACGAACCCCCGTTCTCGGTCACGCGCGAGACCGACCGTCTCCCCCACTGCCGCGTGTGGCGCGACGTCGGTGAACAACACCTGGTACGCGCCGAGGCGTAGCACGGTGCGGGCGCTCGGCGACATGCGACCGACCGGACGGCTCGCGACCTGGTCGAGCGCCCAGTCGATCGAGGGGAGACGTCGGATAGTGCCGAAGGCGAGCTCGGTCGCGAACGCACGATCTCGCTCGTCCAAGCGAGAGCGGCGCAGCGCCCCTGGGATGACGATCGTCGAATAGGCGCCCTCGTCGGTCACGCGACGGATGGCCTCGAGCGCGACGGTTCGAGCGGTTTGCTTCACGAGAGCCGTTCCTCGCGCTCGAGGCGCGCCCCGCGAGCCCAGTCGGCGCCTGACATGCGGGCACGTCCGGCGGGTGCGACCTCGAGCAGGGCGATCGAACCCCCTCGTGCGACCGCGGTGGGCGTGCCGCCGAGATCGACCCGGAGCTCGCCGGCAGCCCGCCCCTCGATCTCCGTGGCCGAGCGTTCTTCCGCCGAGCGTTCCTCCGCCGAGCGAACTTTCGCCGTGGGCACCTCCGCCGCGCGCACTTCCGTTCTACGGAGCTCGACCCTGAGCACCTTGAGCGGGGCGCCGCGGAACGTGGTCGTCGCACCGGGCGCCGGTGCGAACGCACGCACGCGTCGCCCGATCGAGTCGGCGGGGTCACGCCAATCGATCACCCGCTCCTCGGCGACGAGCTTGACTGCGTACTTGACGCCGTCGTGATGCTGGGGTGCGGGCGCGGCGGTGCCCGCCTCGAGGCTCCGCAACGACTCCACCACGAGGGGCGCCCCCATCTCGGCGAGGCGTTGACCCAGGCTCGCCTTGTCGTCGTCGACGCGGATCGGCTCCTGGACCGACGCCAGCACCGGCCCGGTGTCGAGTCCTTCGTCGAGCAGCATCACGCTGACCCCGGTGATCTCGTCGCCCTCGAGGATCGCCCGCTGCACGGGCGCCGCGCCACGCCACCGCGGAAGCAGCGAGAAGTGCAGGTTCAGGCTTCCCAGACGGGGCATGGCGAGCACCTCAGCGGTGAGGATCTCACCGTAGGCCACCACCACGAGCACATCGGGCCGTAGGCGTTCGATCGCCTCGTGTCCGGCGCCGGAGCGCACGCCGCCGGTCTCGAGCACGTCGAGGCCGAGCCGCCGCCCGGCCTCGGCGACGGCGGTCGGCGTGAGCCGGGACCCTCGGCCGGCCGGACGCGCAGGGTTCGTGATGACGAGGGCGACCTCGATATCGTCTGCCGCTGCGATCGCTTCGAGGGTGGGCGCCGACCACCGGTCATTGCCGAGGAAGATCACACGCAGCGAGCTCATTCCTCGGCCCTTCGCAGCAGACGCCGGGCCGGCGGGGGCTCCTCGAGCCCCAGCTCGATGCGCCTGAGCTCGGTCATAACGGAGCGCCGGCCCTCGTCGTCGAGGCGATCGATGTAGAGCATGCCGTCGAGATGGTCTGTCTCGTGCTGCAGGATGCGCGCGAGGAGCCCCTCGCCGGTGATCTCGAACGGCGCGCCCTCGACGTCTTGTCCCCGGCAGGTGATGCGAGAGGAGCGTCCGGTCTCGTGATACGGGCCAGGGATCGAGAGGCACCCTTCCTCTTCGAGCAGCTCTCCCTCGGCGTCGCCCAGCACCGGATTGGCGATGAACAGCGGTCCGGTCTCGCCGTCGTCGAAGACGAACAGCCGGAGCGAGATGCCGACCTGTGGACCCGCGAGGCCGACACCGGGCGCGTCGTACATCGTCTCCATCATGTCGTCGCGCAGCGCGAGCAGACGCCGGTCGAACTCGCTGACCGGCTTCCCCGGCTCGCGCAGCACGGGGTCGCCGAGGGTACGGATGGGCATGATCACGGGTCGTTCTCTTTCCGCTCGATCGTTGGCTCGGGCTTGCGGTGCGTTCTCCCGGGCGGGCTCTACGGCACTACAGGTGCGGTTCGGCTTCGACCCGGGTGACCACGTCGCGCCGGGCGAGCTCGCGAGCGGTACGCCCGAAAGCCGGCACACCCCCCGCCTCGAGCGCGAGCAAGCATATCGTCTGCCCTTCGGCCGATGAGACGAGCAGCGTGATCGGATCGAGAGCGGCCAGCTCACCCTCGAGCTCGGGACCTCCCGCCACCCGGAACACCGCCGATCCCACCGGGAACCCTGCCTGGGCACGGCGTTCCCACTCATCGCGATGGAATCGCGCCGGGTCGCCCTGCACCAGCGACTGGACCGCCGGGTCGTTCGCGTGCGAGGACTGCACGATGGCTCGCCCGCCGGGGCGAGCCCACGCCACCGCCTCGGTCCATGTTGTGAAGGCCCGCTCCCTCGCGGTGAGGCCGGGGCGCCGGGCGGCGAGATCGGCGTCGAGGATCGCGACGAGGTCAAGCCCGCCGGCGCCGAGCTCGCGCACATCGTCGGGACCGCCTACGAGCACTTCGTCCTCGGCCGGAAGGCGGGAGGCATCGCCCGGCCCGAGTCGCCGCACGGGGACCCGAGCGGCTCGCGCCGCCCACTCCTCGACCCGCTCTTCCCCACCCCGGCGCAGCCCGAAATCGCTCGCCCCGCACGCGCGGCAGCGTCCGGGCGCCTCACAGACGACACACCGAACGGCGCCCTCGCTCGATCGCAAGGCGCCCCCACACGCAGCACATGCCGCCGGATGCCCACACACGCGGCACACCGCGGCGACGCCGTACCCCGGGAGCGGAGAGAACACGAAAGCCCTCGTCGTCGATCGCAGTGCCCTCACGAGCCGCGGAGCGCGGCCCTCGGGCCCCGGCGCGACGACCTCCACGGGCACCCAGCTCCGTCGCTGGGGAAACACGGCCGGCAGCGAGAGCGCCGCGGCTTCCGACGAAGGGGCGAGCGCGCTCAACACGACGACGGCCCGCTCGATCGCGCCGCGCGCCAAAGCTACGTCGCGAGCGTGGTAGTACGGCGCGCGGTCCTCTCGCAGGGCCGCGTGCGATTCGCGCGCGATCACGATGAGCCCCAAGCCGGGGACGGGCGCGAACACGCTCGGGCGCGTGCCGACGACCACGTCGTAGCGGCCCGCTTGCACATCGAGCCACGTGCGGTAGCGCGCCCGTTTCGACCCGCCGAGCAGCAACACGGCGCGATCGCCGAACACCTCGGCGATCGCACGGGCAGTGCCGGGCACCGGCGACGATTCCGGCACGATCACGAGCGCTCGGCGGCCCGAGGCGACACAGGCTGCCACCGACTCGACGACGGCGAGCGCCTCGTGCTCGGGTACGGGCCGCAGCACCCAGGCGCCCGGCCGGGCGCCAGCGATGGCGCGCAACAAGCTCGGGCCGTTGCGGTGGTCACCTAGCACGCCGATGACCGCGGGAGCCGCCACGACGTCTCGGGGTTCGGCCAGACCGGCGCCGCTCTCCTCACCCGCCACGCGGGGCGGGGTCGCACGTACAAGCACAGCAGCCAGCGGCGCCACGTAGCGCTCGCTCACCCAGCGGCAGAGCTCGAGGCCTCGTTCGTCGAACCACCGGGTCGGCGACACGAGCTTGCGCACTGCCAGCACCTTCTTCGAAGGCACGTCGTCGGTCGGGCCCAGGATCCACGCGCGCACGGAGCGTCCGTGGAACGGAACCTGCACGAGTGACCCGACCCCCGCCCCAAGCTCCGCCGGCAAGTCGTAGGTGAACGCGCGATCGAGGCTCAGCAGCGGGCGGTCGACGCAGATCGCCACCGGGCCGCCGAGCGGCTCGACCAGCGGGCCGGCCAGCGGATCGGCCAAGGGATCGACCGGGCTAGGCGACGGCGGCGCGGAGATCGTCGACGCGGTCGGTCCCCTCCCAGGGGAACTCCTTGCGGCCGAAGTGGCCGTACGCGGCGGTCTCCCGGTAGATGGGCCGTGCCAGATCGAGATCGCGGATGATCGCCGCCGGGCGGAAGTCGAAGATCTCCCACAGGGCCGACCGCATCTTCTCGGGATCGGCCTGCTCGGTGCCGAAGGTCTCGAGCATCAAGCTCACGGGGTGTGCGGTGCCGATCGCATAGGCGATCTGCAGCTGTGCTCGCTCTGCGAGCCCGGCCGCCACGATGTTCTTCGCGACGAACCGCGCCATGTATGCCCCCGAACGGTCGACCTTCGTCGGATCCTTGCCGCTGAACGCTCCCCCGCCGTGGGGCGCGTAGCCGCCATAGGTGTCGACGATGATCTTGCGCCCCGTGAGACCCGTGTCGGCCTTCGGTCCACCGATCTCGAAGCGCCCCGTCGGGTTGACGAGCACCCGCACTCCCGAGGCGTCGAGCTCGGGGAACTCGCGGAGCACGGGGTCGATCACCTCGGCCTCGATATCGGGCTTCAGCAGGGTCTCGACATCGACCTCTTCGCGGTGCTGCGCGCTGATCAGCACTGTGTCGACCCGCACCGGACGAGCTCCTTCGTACTCGATCGAGACCTGGCTCTTGCCGTCGGGTCGCAGGTAAGGCACCACACCGGCCTTGCGAACGTCGGCGAGGCGCCTCGACAGCCGATGCGCCAAGGCGATCGGCAACGGCATGAGCTCGTCGGTCTCACGGCACGCGTAGCCGAACATCATGCCCTGATCGCCCGCGCCGAGATGGTCGAGCGGATCACCCGAGCGCTCCGCTCGGTGTTCGAGGGCATCATCAACCCCGCGCGCGATGTCGGGCGACTGCTCCTGGATCGCCGTCATCACCCCACAGGTCTCGCCGTCGAGGCCGAACTTGGCGTCGGTGTAGCCCACATCGGTGATGGTCGAGCGCACGATCGAGGGCACGTCGACCCAGCCTTCGGCGAGCGTGATCTCGCCGCTCACGAACACGAGCCCGGTGGTCACCAGGGTCTCGCATGCGACCCGGCTCTGCGGGTCCTCGGTGAGGAAGGCGTCGAGGATCGAATCGGAGATCTGGTCGGCGAGCTTGTCGGGGTGCCCCTCGGTCACGGATTCCGACGAGAAGAGGTAGGGCTGGCTCATGATGGGCCGGAGTCTAGCCCCCGTGTCCGACGCGCGTCAGCGCGACCCCTCACGTGGGGAAGCCGTCGACAGATGCGCCACGATGCGGTCGACGACGGCTTGAGCGAGATCGGACTTGGTCCAGTGTCGCAGGCTCACATCGTCGCCAGACGTATCGATGATGGCGGCGTGGTTCGTCTCGGATCCGAATCCCGTGCCCGCTCGCCCCACCTCGTTGGCGACGACCAGATCGACGCCCTTGCGCTCGAGCTTCGACCGCCCGGCGGCCTCTATGTCGCTGGTCTCCGCCGCGAACCCCACCAGCACCTGTCCGGGCCGGCGGGCCTGTCCCAGCTCCTGAAGGATGTCGGGCGTCGGCTCGAGCACGAGATCGGGGGTGCCTTCGCTCTTCTTGAGCTTGCCCGCCGCTGCCTGTTTCGGGCGGAAGTCGGCGACCGCCGCAGCCATCACAACCGCGTCGGAATCCTCTGCCTGACGGAGCACCGCGGCCCGCATCTCCTCGGCGGTGATCACGTGCGTGACCTGGATCTCGGGGGGCGGCGCCACGGTGGCAGGACCGAGCACGAGACGCACGTCGGCCCCGCGGCGAGCGGCCTCGGCGGCGATCGTGATGCCCATCGTGCCACTCGAGCGGTTCCCGATGAAGCGCACCGGGTCGATGGCTTCATGGGTCGGTCCGGCCGTGACTACCACGACCCGGCCCACGAGGTCGCCTGTGCCGGCGGTGCCGGCTGCGCGAGCATCCGTGAGGGCCGCCTCCACCTCGTCGAGGATCGTCTCGGGCTCGGCCATGCGACCGATCCCTTCATCGCCGCGAGCGAGAGCGCCTGTCGCCGGACCAGCGAGACGAACGCCGCGTCCGCGCAAGATCTCAACGTTTGCCTGCGTTGCCGGGTGCTCCCACATGCCGGTGTGCATCGCCGGAGCGACGACGACGGGGCCGCCATACTCCAGCAGGATCGAGGTCAGCAGGTCATCGGCGAGCCCGCCCGCGAGCTTGGCGAGCAGGTGCGCGGTTGCAGGTGCGATGACCACGAGATCGGCCTCGTGGGCGAGCCGCACGTGCACGACGTCGCCGGCGCCCTCCCAAAGCGAGATGTGCACCGGTCGCCCGGTGAGGGCGGCGAAGGTCTCGGCGCCGATGAAGCGCGTCGCGGACCCGGTCATGACCACGGTCACCTCAGCTCCGGCTCCGGTGAGCAGTCGTGCGAGGTGCGCCGACTTGTAGGCCGCGATGCCCCCGGTCACACCGAGCAGCACCCGCCGGCCGGACATCCCGATCGGAGGTGCGCTCGCGTTCACGTCGTGACCTCCTCGGTTGAGGGTCGAGGGGTTTGAGAGTCGAGCTGCCCCCCCGCCCCCGCTACTCGTCCTCGGCGGGTTCCTCAGGACGCTCGTACGCGATCTTTCCCTCGGCGATCTCTTCGAGGGCGATCGACAGAGGCTTGTTGCTGAAACCGCTTTCGACGAGCGGCGGCACGAATTCGCCGCGGCCTTCGCCGAGCTGGTTGTAGTAGCTGTTTATCTCGCGGGCGCGCTTGGCGGCCAGGATCACGAGCGAGTACTTCGAGTCGACGGCGGCGAGCAGGTCGTCGATCTTGGGTTCGATCATGCGGAAGGATCCTCCGTGGGGTCGTGCGCGACCGTTCGGGGGCCGGTCGGATCGGTGGCCTCCGAGCGAGCGCGCGAGGCCTCGATGATAGCAGCGACCTGCGACGACGCTCTTTCGAGGTCGTCGTTGACCACGTCATGATCGAACAGGTCTCGTTGCGAGAGCTCCCAGTCTGCCTTGGCCAGGCGTTCGGCGATGCCGTCATCGGAATCGGTGCCGCGAGACCTTAGGCGTCGCTCGAGCTCGGCGCGCGAAGGCGGCTCGAGCAAGATCATGACGGCGTCGGGAACACGCTCCCGAACCCAGCGAGCGCCTTCGACGTCGATCTCGAGCATCACGTCACGACCAGCGTCGCGGTGCAGTTCCACAGGGCCGGCGGGCGTGCCGTAACGATGGCCGTGGAAGACCTCCGCCCATTCCAGCATCTCGCCGTCACCGACCATGCGGTCGAAACCCGCGTCATCGACGAAGTAATAGTCGGTGCCATCGACCTCGCCGGGCCGCGGCCGCCGCGTGGTGGCGCTCACCGACAGCAAGAAGCCCTGCGGCACACGCAAGCGAACCTCGCGGACCAGTGTTCCCTTGCCGACACCCGAAGGGCCGGCGATCACGAACAGGATGCCCCTTCGATCGGCGTGGGGGCGATCGGCCTGGGGGCGGTCGGCCAATGCGGGCGGCTTACTTCGCGAACTTGGCGAGCAGCTGTTCGCGCTGCTTCGCGCCCAGGCCGCGCACGCGACGAGTGGCACTGATGGCGAGCTCTTCCATGATCTTGGCGGCGCGGACCTTGCCGACACCCGGCAGCGACTCGAGCACGACCGACACCTTCATCTTGCCGACCGTGTTGTCGTCTCGCTTGAGCACCTGCTGCAGCGAGAGCTTCCCGGACTTGAGCTCGCCCTTCAGCTCGGCACGAGCCTTCCGCGCGATGGCCGCCTTCTGGAGGGCATCTGCGCGTTGTTCCGGGGTCAGCTGCGGTAGAGCCATCATGCGCTCCTTCGTGTCGGAAGAGGGTCAGGGATCGGATGCACCCGGTGCGAGAACCCGGCGAGTATACGCGGGCCCGTCGAACGCCCACAACGCGCGATGTGGCCGACGACCTGCGGTTTCTCCCACCTTGCGGGGGCGCGGGAGCATCAGCGAACGCTGCGCACGATGCCTCTCGCGACGCCGGCCGGGTCATCGGACCCCGTGATCGGGCGGCCCACCACGAGGTAGTCCGCGCCGGCCTCCAGAGCCGCCGACGGCGTCAGCACACGGACCTGATCGTCGCCGTTGGCGCCTTGGGGGCGGATGCCCGGCACCACGAGGCAGAACTCCTCGCCGCAGACATCGCGCACATCGCGTACGTCCTCACCCGACACGACGACACCATCGAGGCCGGCCGCTTGCGCCTCGAACGCGAGCGAGGCGGGCGAGGCGAGCTCTTCGCCCGCCATCGACGAGAGCACCGTCACGGCGACCACCGACGGCATGGCGTAGCCACCCTGCTCCGCTCCGCGCGCGGCGCCGTCGAGGGCCGCTCGCATCATCGCGTCGCCACCGAGCGCATGCACGTTCAACATCGCGACACCGAGCCGTGCGATGTTGGCGGCGGCG
This sequence comes from Actinomycetota bacterium, assembly GCA_040882605.1. Classification (GTDB taxonomy): domain Bacteria; phylum Actinomycetota; class UBA4738; order UBA4738; family HRBIN12; genus JAOUEA01. The sequence goes on along the minus strand of JBBEAY010000041.1, from coordinate 82,710 downwards.
CTCTCGACCGTATTCGGTATGTCGTGCAGCTTCGCGTCGACGAACACGGGGGCGTGGTCCGCGATGCGCCGCACCGCGTCGGGACCCTCGGCCCAGCAAAGCTCCAGGCCCACCTTCAGCATGCCCGCATGAGGCGCCAGATCGACTGCCAGCCGCACGGCCATGTCGAGATCGCTCACGTCGAGCGCGATCACCAGCGGGTTGGGCGGGCGCGGCATCATGGGCGCTGACTATCCTCGTCTGCGGCGCCGAACGAGGCCGGCACCCGCAAACGCGCGCGCAGATCTGTAGGTGAGGCCAGCCCCTTGTCCTTCAAGTACCGCACGACGCCTTGCGCGACCATCACCGGCGCCCCCGGGTCGATCAACGTCGCTGTGCCGACCTGCACCGCCCACGCGCCGGCGAGGAAGGCCTCGACGGCGTCCTCGCCCGTGCGGATGCCACCGACAGCGATCACGGGCGTGTCGGGCACTGCGCGCGAGACGTCGAAGACCGCACGTAGGGTCATCGGTAACACGGCGGGCCCGCTCAGCCAGCCGGTGACGCCTCCGAGCCCGGGCCGCAGGCGATCTGATCGCACGTCGAGGGCTGGCGGCGATCCGCCGATGGTCACGCCGGTGACACCGGCCCGAACGACCGCGCCCGCGATCTCCGCCAGCTCGGACGCGTGCATGGGCAGCTTCGCGAACACGGGCACCATCGACATACGCGCGACCGCGCCTGCGATCTCGGCCGCGCGATCCACGTGCGCACCGAGCATCGCCCGCCCGAGCTCCACGTCGGGTCCAGACAGGTACACCTCGATCGCGGAGACGTCAGGGCGACCCTGCAAGGCGCCGGTGAGCCGCACGTACTCCTCGACGCTTCCCCCTGCGATCGACACCACCACGTGGGCAGGCGAGGCTGCCAGGCGCGGGAGCTCATCGGCCACGAACGCGTCGATGCCGGGATTCTGCAGTCCGGTCGACCACACCAAGCCGGACGCGGATTCCGCGAGGCGGGGCGTGGGCGAACCCTTCTCGGGCTCCAGGGTGATCGTGCGGCTCACGACCGCGCCCACCTTGCGAAGGTCGACGAGACCCGACAGCTCGCTGCCGGTTCCCGCGCAGCCGGCAGCGATCATGACGGGGGTCGGTATCACGATGCCGCCCAGATCGACCGAGAGGGTGCGCTTCACCCCGGCCATGAACGCACCACCGGCAAGCCCTCGGGTGGGGTCGGAAGCATCGTGGGCGCCTCGGAGAGCCATCGGTCCCACAGCACCCGCGCGGGATTGAAGACCGGTCCATCCACGCACGACCTCAGGTGGTCGTAGCCGCTTCCGTCCTTGCGCGCGACGGGCACGACGCACGTCTGGCACAGGCCGAGCCCGCAGCCCATGCGCTCCTCGACCGCGACCTGCGAGGGGATGCCACGTTCCTTGCAGAAGCCTGCGACCCTGGCGAGGGTGGCCGAAGGAGCGGCCGCGTAGAGCACCTCGGTGCCGGTGGCTTCGACCATCTCCGGCAGCGCATCGATGACCTCACCGCGTTCGCCCAGGGTGCCGTCGTTCGTCACGATCGAGATCGTCTGCGACAAGCGCTTGCCCTCGATCGGTTTGAAGACCTGTTCCCACGTCTGCCCGCCCACAACCATGTCCACCCGCTTGTGACGGGCCGAGAGCTCTTGCGCGAGGAAGTAAAGGGAAGCCGCGCCGTGCCCTTCGGCAACGAGCAGGCAGTTCGTGTGTCGCTTCGGATAGGAGAAGGCGGTGCCGAGAGGGCCTATCACGTCGAGGAACTCGTGAGCTTTGATAGATCCCAACCACTCGCTGCCCGGGCCCTGGGGGTCGACCACGAACTCGAGCGTGCCGGCCCATCCTCCTCGCCTGGACGCCTGGTGGATCGCGAAATGCCTGCGCAGCAAGAAGTCCCTGCCCTCGGGCATCTTCACCGCGAGGAACTGGCCCGGCCGGGCCCTCTCCGCGATCTCGGGGGCGACCAAGGTCAGTGAGTGATAGGCGCCGAGCTTCCTCGTCGACAGGACCTCGGCGCGCGCACGGGTCACGCCGGCATCTCCCCTGCGCTCGTAGCCGCCGCCTGTTCGAACGTGAGACGCGCCTGCGTCGGCTCGGCCATCGCCTCGGCATGGTACTCCTGGATCGAGCGAGGCTCGGTCGGCGGGCCGAGGAGCGCCTCGATGCCGCGCACGGCCGCGAAGACACCGGGCAGTGTGGTGATGCAGGGAACCCCCGCGCTCGCGGCCGCGGTCCTGATGAAGTACCCGTCGGTGCGCGGACCCCGTCCGAACGGCGTGTTGATCACCAGCTCGATACGCCCGCCGCTGATCATCGCCGCCACGTTGTCGGGCCCCTCACTCACCTTGGCCACTCGCTCGACGGCGATGCCCGCCCGCTGCAGGACCCCTGCGGTGCCGCCGGTCGCCACGAGGCGGAACCCCAGGTCGGCCAGGCGCTTGGCGGGAAACACGATCGCCCGCTTGTCGCGGTTCGCGACGCTCACGAACACGGTCCCGCGGGTCGGCAATGCATGTCCGGCCGCAACCATCGCCTTCGCCAGCGCCATGCCCGAGTCGGCGTCGACCCCCATGACCTCACCCGTGGACTTCATCTCCGGCCCGAGCACGGTGTCGACGCCGGGGAAGCGTCCGAACGGCAGCACCGCCGCCTTGACGCTCGTGTACGACAGGTGGCGGTAGTGATGCGGGTCGGCGGGCAGCACGCCATCGGCCGCGAGCTCGGCGAGGCTCCGGCCTGTGAGCACCGATGTGGCGACCCGGGCGAGCGAGACACCCACGACCTTCGAGACGAAAGGCACGGTCCGCGAGGCACGCGGGTTGGCCTCGATCACCCAGATGCGCTCGTCCTTCACGGCGAGCTGCAGATTCAACAACCCGATCACACCGAGGCGGCGTGCGAGTCGCCGAGTGATGTCCTCGATCGAGTCGAGCTCGTCGTCGCTGAGCGTCGCCGGCGGGATCTGGCAGCTCGAATCGCCCGAATGCACGCCGGCTTCCTCGATGTGCTCCATGACAGCTCCGATGAATACGCCGCCGGAGGCATCGGCCACGGCGTCGACGTCGACCTCGATCGCGCCCTCGAGGAAGCGATCGATGTGCACCGGGTGGTCGGGTGAGGCTTCCGCTGCCGTGCGCACGAAGGTCTCGAGCTCGTCGGCGTCGTACACGATCTCCATCGCCCGGCCACCCAGCACATACGAAGGCCGCACGACCACCGGGTAGCCGACGCGATCCGCGATCTCCCGGGCCCCCTCGATCGTGCGGGCTTGCCCGTGGGGGGGCGCCGCGATCTCCAGCTCGGCGAGGATCTCGGCGAACTTTCCACGGTCCTCGGCCAGGTCGATCGCATCGGGCGGAGTGCCCAGCACTGGGAAGCCCTCGTCGGCGAGCACGCGCGCCAGATGCAGGGGGGTCTGCCCCCCGAGCTGCGCGATCACTCCGACAGGCTCTTCGACGCGACAAACAGCCAGCACGTCCTCGGGCGACAGCGGCTCGAAGTAGAGGCGACTCGACGTGTCGTAGTCGGTGGAGACCGTCTCGGGGTTCGAGTTCACCATCACCGACTCGAAGCCGGCTTCTTCGAGAGCGAACGCAGCGTGCACGCACGCGTAATCGAACTCGATGCCTTGTCCGATGCGGTTCGGACCCGATCCGAGGATCACCACTCGCGGCCGGTCAGCAGCGGTCACCTCGCTCTCCTGCTCGTAGGTCGAGAAGTGGTACGGCGTGCCCGCCGGGAACTCCCCCGCGCAGGTGTCGACGGTCTTGAAGACGGGCTGCACCCCGAGTGCGTCCCGATGGCGTCGCACGGCTTCCTCGGTGACACCGGTGAGTCGGGCGAGTCGTGCGTCGGACAAGCCGAGGCGTTTCGCGCTCAAGAGATCGGGGGCGGAAAGCGTCGACAACGGCCGCCCTTGCAGCCGCGCCGCCTCCTCGACGACCTCGGCGATCTGGTCGACGAACCACGGGTCGATGCCGCTGGCAGCAGCGACCTCATCCACGCTGTGGCCGGTGGCGAGTGCGCGCTCAACCAGATGCAACCGGCCTTCGGTGGGGACCGCGATCGCCGCGAGCAGATCCTCATCAGCGCCGCCTCGTGGATCTGGCCGATGCTCGTCGCCGAGGTCGAACCCGGCCTTCTCCATGCCGCGCCACGCCTTGCCGAGGGCTTCCTTGAAGGTGCGGCCGATCGCCATGACCTCCCCAACCGACTTCATCGTCGACGTGAGCCGAGGGTCGGCCTCGGGGAACTTCTCGAACGCGAATCGCGGCACCTTCACGACGACGTAGTCGAGCGTCGGCTCGAACGACGCCGGGGTCTCGCCCGTGATGTCGTTCGTGATCTCGTCGAGGCGGTAGCCCACCGCGAGCAGCGCGGCGATCTTCGCGATCGGGAACCCGGTCGCCTTCGAGGCGAGCGCGCTGGAGCGAGAGACCCTCGGGTTCATCTCGATGAGCACCTGACGCCCAGTGGACGGGTCGACCGCGAACTGCACGTTCGAGCCGCCGGTCTCGACACCGATCACACGAAGCACCTGCAGCGCCGCGTCGCGCATCTGCTGGTACTCCCGATCGGTCAGGGTCTGCTGCGGCGCCACGGTGATCGAATCGCCGGTGTGCACGCCCATCGGATCGACGTTCTCGATCGAGCAGACGATGACGCCGTTGTCGTCGGCGTCGCGCATCACCTCGAGCTCGAACTCCTTCCAGCCGGCGATCGACTCCTCGACGAGGATCTCCGACACCGGCGAGACCTCGAGGGCTCGAGCCGCGAGCGTCGCTAGCTCCTTTCGGTCGGCCGCGAATCCGCTGCCGCCGCCGCCCATGGTGAACGACGCGCGCACGATCAGCGGGAACCCGATCGTCTCGCCGAGCGTGAGCGCCTCGTCGAGCGTGGTCGCGGTGCCGGCGCGCGGCACGTCGAGGCCCGCCTTCACCATCGCTTCCTTGAACGCGCTGCGGTCTTCCGCTCGGTGGATCGCCTCGAGCGACGCTCCGATGAGCCTGATACCGAGCCGGTCGAGGTCGCCCGACTCCGCGAGAGCCACCGCGACGTTCAAGGCGGTCTGTCCGCCGAGCGTGGGCAAGAGCGCATCGGGGCGCTCCCGCTCGCAGATCGCGAGCACCGACTCAGGCGTGAGCGGTTCGATGTAGGTGCGATCGGCGAACTGCGGGTCGGTCATGATCGTCGCCGGATTCGAGTTCACGAGCGTGACCGTGAAGCCCTCGTTGCGCAGCGCCTTGCACGCCTGGGTTCCCGAGTAGTCGAACTCGCACGCCTGGCCGATCACGATCGGACCCGAGCCGACCACCAGGATCGAGTGGATGTCGGTCAGCTTGGGCATCAGTGCTCCGGGGGGCTATCGCTCGGCTGCGCCTCGCTACTTGAGCCCCCCGTACCCCCCACCTCCGGGGGGCTATCGCTCGGCTGCGCCTCGCTGCTTGAGCCCCCCGTACCCCCCACCTCCTGGGGGCTATCGCTCGGCTGCGCCTCGCTACTTGAGCCCCCCGTACCCCCCAGCATCAAGGTGCGGAAGTCGTCGAAGAGGTAGCGCGAGTCGTGCGGACCCGGCGCCGCCTCGGGGTGGTATTGCACGCCGAAAGCGGGAAGATCGAGACACCGCAGCCCCTCGAGGGTGCCGTCGTTCAGGTTCCAGTGCGTGAGAGCGACCCGGCCGCGATCGGAACGCGCCACCCCATCGACGTCTCGTTCCCACCCTTGCGGATCTACCGCGAAGCCGTGGTTGTGGGTCGTGATCTCGACCGCACCGGTGTCGAGGTTCTTGACCGGCTGGTTCACGCCCCGGTGCCCGAAGGGCATCTTGAACGTGCTGCCGCCGAGCGCGAGACCGAGCAGTTGGTGACCGAGGCAGATGCCGAAGACCGGTACCGTGCCGAGCAGCTCCCGCGCAGCATCGACCCCGTAGGCGGTCGCCGCCGGATCGCCCGGTCCGTTCGAGAGGAACACCCCGTCGTACCTACCGGCCGCGATCTGCATCGCCGGGGTCTCGGCCGGGAAGACGGTCGCCTCGATGCCACCGGCTGCGAGGCGGCGCAGGATGTTCCGCTTCAAGCCGAAGTCGTAGGCGGCCACACGGAACACGTGACCGAGGTCGGTGCTCGCTTGACCGACGAGCGTGGCGGCCTCGTACGGCTTGGCCACGCTCACGGTGCGCGCGAGGTCGGCGCCCTTCATGCCGGGCGCCGACCGCACGCGTTCGAGCAGCGAGGCGGCGCCGAGGTCCGTCGTCGAGACGACCGCACGCATCGACCCTCGCTCGCGCAACGCTCGGGTGAGCCTGCGCGTGTCGATGCCCTCGATGCCCGTGACGCCCGAGGCCGCGAGCGAGTCCCCGAGGGTGGTCTCGGCTCGCCACGACGACGCGCGCCGCGATGCTTCGCGCACCGCGAACCCGGCCACCTGGATCGCGCTCGATTCCGGATCTTCGTCGTTCATGCCGTAGTTGCCCTGGTGCGGCGCGGTCATGACTACGATCTGCCCGGCGTAGGACGGATCGGTCAGCACCTCCTGGTAGCCGCCCATGCCGGTGTTGAACACGGCTTCGCCGAACGATTCCCCGCGTGCGCCGAAGGCGGTGCCCTCGAATGCACTGCCGTCTTCGAGCACGAGCATCGCGGCGGGGCCTCGTGACCCGCCCCTAGTCTGCTTCGGACTAGTCGCCACCATGCCTACCGGGTCACTTTGCCGTCGGTGACGGTCAGCGCGCCGCGGAGCATGGTGTGGCGAACCCGCCCCGTGAGCTCGCAACCGATGAACGCGCTGTTGCGGGCCTTCGACGCGAACGGCGGCTCGACCACCCATGCCTCGGCCGGATCGAACACCACGAGGTTCGCCGGACGTCCGGGTTCGATAGCGACGCCGTGCCCGGCTGCGCCGAGGATGCGCGCCGGCGTCGCCGACATCGCCTCGATCACCCGTGAAAGCTCGACGATGCCAGGCACCACGAGGTGTGTGAGCACCGCGGCGAGGGCGGTCTCGAGTCCGATCGTGCCCGGCGGGGCCTGGTCGAACTCCGATTCCTTCTCTTCGACCGCGTGCGGCGCGTGATCGGTCGCGATCGCATCGATCGTGCCGTCGGCCACCCCGGCGCGAAGGGCGTCGCGATCCTCGGCGGTTCGAAGTGGAGGGTTCACCTTGAAGTTCGTGTCGTAGCCGATCAGGTCGTCGTCGGTGAACACCAGGTGATGGGGTGTCACTTCGGCCGTGACGCGTACGCCGTCGGCCTTCGCCCGCCTGATCAGCTCGACCGATCGCGCGCCCGAGACGTGGCAGATGTGGATACGCCCGGCCGTCGCGTGCGCGATCGCCAGGTCGCGGGCCACGATGATCTCCTCGGCCTCCGCAGGTCGCCCGGCGAGCCCGAGGGAATACGAGTGCACCCCTTCGTGCATGTGTCCGCCGGCCACGAGCGAGGCGTCCTCGCAATGGTCGGCGATCACGACTTCGGCCGTGAACGCTTTGGCGTATACGAGCGCGTTACGCAGGGTGCGCGCCGTCGGCACGCAGTTGCCGTCATCGCTGAACATGCGCACGCCCGCCTCGACCATCTCGCCGAGCTCGGCCATCGACTCGCCGGCGAGGTCCTTGGTGATCGCGCCCACGGGGTAGACGTCGGCGAGTCCGGCTTCCGCAGCCTTGTCTCGGATCTCGGCGACGATGCCGGCGTGGTCGGTCACCGGGTCGGTGTTCGCCATCGAGGAGACCGCAGTGAACCCTCCGGCGGCTGCCGCTCGCGTACCGGTCGCGATCGTCTCCTTGTGCTCTGCCCCCGGTTCGCGCAGATGCGTGTGCAGATCGACTAGTCCTGGTGTGAGGACCAGCCCATCGCAATCGAGCACCTCGGCGCCCTGCGGATCGAGACCTCTGCCGACCGCCTCCACCCGATCGTCGGCGACCAGCACGTCGGCAACTGCGTCGTGAGCGGTCGCCGGATCGATGACCCGAGCGCCGCGGAAGAGCACCGCCTCAGGCACGTGTCACCCCCCGCTCGCCGCTGGCATCGGGCGTGGCGCGGGAGACGCCGCCGCCGAGCAACAGGTACAGCAGCGACATGCGCACCGCGATGCCGTTCGTCACCTGCTCCTCGATCACCGCACCCGGCAGATCGGTCACGTCGGAGTCGATCTCGACACCCCGGTTCATGGGACCCGGGTGCATGATCAACGAACCCTCGGGCAGCACCGCGGCGCGCGCGCCCGTCAGGCCGAACAGCCGGTTGTACTCGCGCACGCTCGGGAAGTACTCCAACCGCTGGCGTTCGCGCTGCACACGGAGCATGTAGCAGACGTCGAGCTTCGGGATCACGCCGTCGATGTCGTAGCTCACCTGCACGCCCCACGACGGAGCGTCGGGCGGGATCAGCGTGGGCGGTCCGATCAGCGTGACCTCTGCGCCCATCTTCACGAGGCCGAAGCTGAGCGATCGAGCGACCCTGGAATGCAGCACGTCGCCGACGATCGCGACCCGGAGCCCCTCGAGGCGACCGAGCTTCTCGCGCATCGTGTAGAGGTCGAGCAGCGCCTGCGTCGGGTGCTCGTGCGTGCCGTCGCCGGCGTTCAGCACGTGGCCGTCGACCCACTTCGTGAGCTGCAGAGGCGAGCCGCTCGATGAGTGCCGGATCACGATCGCGTCAGCGCCCATCGCCTGCAGCGTGAGGGCGGTGTCCTTCAGACTCTCGCCCTTGGCGACGCTCGAACCGCTCGACGAGAAGTTGATCACGTCGGCCGACAGACGCTTGGCCGCGAGCTCGAACGAGATACGCGTTCGGGTGGAATCCTCGAGGAAGAGGTTCACGACGGTGCGTCCGCGGAGCGCAGGCACCTTCTTGATCACGCGCGAGCCGACCTCGCGGAAGCTCTCCGCAGTGTCGAGCACCCGAACTACGTCGTCGGCGGAGAGATCGTGCATCGAGAGCACGTGCCGGTTCACGTCGCCACCACCTGAGTTGCGCTACCGCTTCGCTCCTTGAGCGCTTGTTCTTGCACGAGAACGGCGTCGTCGCCATCGAGCTCACGTACCCGCACGCGCACGTCGTCGTCTCGGCGAGTGGGCACGTTCTTGCCTACGAAGTCGGCGCGGATCGGCAGCTCGCGGTGACCACGGTCGACGAGCACAGCGAGACGGATACGCGAGGGTCGTCCGAAGTCGGTGAGCGCGTCCATCGCTGCGCGGATCGTGCGACCTGTGAAGAGCACGTCGTCGACGAGCACCACCGTTCGGCCCGTGATATCGACGTCGATGCGCGTCTCTTGCACCTCAGGCGCCTCGGCGCGGAGCCCGATGTCATCACGGTAGAAGGTGATGTCGAGCACGCCGACCGGCACGCGGGAACCCTCGATGCGCTCGATCTCGTCGGCGAGTCGCCGAGCGAGGTGGTCACCGCGGTTCGCGATGCCCACGAGCACGAGACCGGCGGCGCCCTTGTCGCGCTCGATGATCTCGTGCGCGATGCGCGTGAGCGCCCTGCGGATGTCCTCGGCGTCGAGCAACTCGCCCCGGATGCTCATACGCGAACGCCCCCTCGAGCATGCGAGGAGGCGCGGATATGGTGCTGCATCATGTTCGGGTGCTCCCTTCCCGGCCTCGCAGGACCGGACTTAAAGGGGGAAGCTCTGTCACCCGAGCATACCGGAAGCGTCGGCCGGCGCGGACCAACGGGCAGGAGTGGGTCCGTTCGAACTACGCGCGTGAGGCGGGCTTCCCGCCGAGGGGGTTGTCCTGATCTCGGAAGTCGCTCTTCAGACCAGTATCAAACTCGCCCTTGACCTGCTCCACGATCAGCTGACAGATGCGGGATCCTCCCGGCCGCAGTCGAAGCGAAAACGGCCCTAGGTTCACGATCTCCAAGATGATTGTTGATCCCGTATCTCCCCCGAAATCGGCGTGGATCGTTGGGGCTGTGAGGTGAACGACTATCCCAAGGCGGGCCAAGCTGCTTCGACCTTCGACGCGAGCTGCCAAGCCGCCGTCCATAGGAAAGCCAACCTTCTCAACTGTCTGGCCGAGGACGAACTGGCGAGGTCGCAGGATGAACGAGCCATCGACTTGCAGTTGCGCGTCTTTGGTGTACTTCGCGAGGGTAGGAATCGACAGTTCGTCGTATGAGAGCACTACGTCTACGCCCGCAGGTTCGGTCAGCTCTTCATCCCAGACCAAAATCTGATCTGCCAGTCGAAGGTCGACGGCGCTGGGCGAGAACTGTTCGAGTGGGGGAAGCGGATCAAGGATCAAGTCGCCACGGGCCACGGCGGCTCGAATCTCCTGGTCGCTGAGGATCATTCGACCAGAGAGTCGAGGGGTACGCGCAATCTGGGCTCGGAGGTGAAAGCTGGGCTGGGCAGGTCAACCACGGCTTCGTCGCCAACTGATTCCACGACCGACACTCCGATCAAGCCTTCACCGTCTCCATTGCCTGAAGGCTCACGACTCACGCGCACATGATCCTTAGGGATGGTCGAGAACACCTCTCGTCCATAGACACTCAGGACGACTGTGTATTCGTTCCCGAAGATGCCGGGCTGAAGCCCTACTCGGAGGAAGCGATTCAATCTGTGTGTCACGGAAGCTCTCCCTTCTCAAACCAAAACTCTCAAACTACAACCTTGTCATTCGATCATGGTGGGCAAGGGCGCTCAAGACCATAGGACGATAGGGCTACTTTTTCATCACCCGCCATGCGCGTACGCCGCTACGGTCGTCGCCCGCTCACCCTGTTGGTTCGGGGTTCGTGGCCATCGAGCGAGTCCCGGCGTAGACTGAACGTGCCGCCCGTTCCCCGAGGTCGGTTCCCAACGATCGGAAGGAAGTGGCAAACGCATGAACGAATGGGTCATCGTGGGCATCGTGGCGATCGCCGTGATATTCGGCGCGACGAAGCTTCCCGAGATCGCGCGGAACCTTGGCCGCTCGTCGGGCGAGTTCAAGAAGGGCCTGAAGGAAGGCGACGAGATCCAATCGCCTACGCCTACGCCGGCGCCACAGCCGCCGGTCGTCACCCCGCCGGTCGACACCCCCCCGGTCGTCACGCCGGCGCCCCAGCCGATCGAGCCGATCGACCCGCCGCCCCAGGTCTAGAAGCGAGCGGAGCTCACCCTCGGGCGATCTTGCCGAGGATGCCGTTCACGAACGCCTTCGACTCGTCCGACGAGAGTTCGGCGGCGGCTTCCACCGCCTCGCTGATCGCGACCGAGTCGGGAACGTCGTCGCGGTAGCGCAGCTCTTCGATCGCGACCCGCAGGATCGTGCGGTCGAGCGCGGCCATGCGCGCCACGGTCCAGCCTTTCACGTGCTCCTCGAGCAACAGATCGATCGCCGGCCCGTGCTCGACGACCCCGGCGACCAGGGCTCGGGTGAACGGCGCCACGACGCGGCCCGCATCCACCCACGATCCGAGCGCGAGTGAGGCGTCGTCACTCGTCACATCTGCTTGATAGAGGATGTCGATCGCGGTGCGCCTGGCTTCACGGCGCGTGGTCACCGGCGACCCAACGAGTGCGCCACCGGGCTCAGGCCTTCACGCGTTCCATGTACTCACCGCTGCGAGTGTCGACCTTGATGCGCTCGCCTTGCTCGACGAACAGGGGCACGTTGATGACGACGCCGGTCTCGAGGGTCGCGGGCTTCAGCGCGCCCGTGCGGGTGTCGCCCTTCACGCCCGGGTCGCAATCGGTGATCGTGAGCACCAACGAGGCCGGAAGATCGACCGAGATCGGCGTCCCCTCGTGCGTCGCGATCTGCGCCGTGCCTCCCTCGGTGAGGTAGTCCGTCGCTGTCGACATGATCGCGCGTGGCACGTGGATCTGGTCATACGTTGCGAGGTCCATGAACACGAAGTCGTCGCCCTCGGGATACAGGTATTGGAAGTCGCGGCGCTCGACGATCGCGAGACCGACCTTCACCCCGGCGTTGAACGTGCGCTCGAGCACGGCGCCCGACTTCACGTTGCGCAGCTTCGAGCGCACGAACGCGCCGCCTTTGCCCGGCTTCACGTGCTGGAACTCGATGATCTGGAACAGCACCCCGTCGAGCTCGAGGGTCATGCCGTTCTTGAAGTCGTTCGTCGAGACGCTCACAGCTCGATCAGCTCACGCGAGGCGTTGCCGAGCACGCGGCACCCGTCGGGCGTGACCTCCACCATGTCCTCGATGCGCGCGCCGCCGAGCCCGGGCACGTAGATGCCCGGTTCCACGGTCACGACCGCCCGTGAGGGAAGCGTGTGCTCAGAGAACTCGCGACCGAGCCTCGGCCCCTCGTGGATGTCGAGGCCGACGCCGTGGCCGAGCCCGTGGCTGAAGGCCTCGCCGTATCCGGCGCCCTCGATCACGGCACGGGCGGCGGCGTCGACCTCGGCGCCCGTGACACCCTCGCGCACGGCGTCGATGCCCGCCTGCTGTGACTGGCGGACGATGTCGTGGATCTTCCTGAGCTCAGCCGCGGGCTGGCCGAAGGCGACGGTGCGCGTCATGTCGGCGTGGTAGCCGCCGTACAGGGCGCCGAAGTCCATCTTGATGATGTCGCCTTCCTCGAGGGTGCGGTGGTTTGGCTCGTGATGTGGCTCGGCGGCGTTCTCGCCGAACGCCACGATCGACTCGAACGACAGCCCGTCGGCGCCGTCGCGGCGCAACAGCGCCTCGAGCTGACGCGCCACCTGCTGCTCGGTCACACCGATAGCGAGCGTCTCGAGCACGTCGTCGAACGCCTGGTCGGTCACGGCCTGGGCGTTGTTCAGCAGCTCGAGCTCCTCGTCGTCCTTCACCCAGCGGATCCGCTCGACCTGCTCGTCGCAGGCCACGAGCTCGACACCGGCGCCCTCGAGCTCCGCCACGAGCCTCTCGTGCGATCGCACGGTCACGTGATGCGCCTCGAAGCCCAGCCGCCGTACGCCGAGCCGCGAGACCTCGGCGGCGAGCGACTCACCGAACGCGGCGGAGTACGCGACGCGCTGCATGTCGGGAACCTCGTGCCGCGACTGCTCGGTGTACCGGCCGTCGGTGAAGAACACGCTCTCGGCGTTCTCGGTGTTCGCGGCGTTCTCGGTATCCATCACGAGCGCCTGCCCGTTCGAGCCGGTGAACCCGGTCAGGTACCGCACGTTCGTGAGCCCGGTCACGAGCAACGCGTCGACCTCGAGGTCGGCCAGTCGCTCGGCCAGGGTGGTCCGTCTCAGGTGGTGATCCACGGCATCGCCTCCAGCGCCAGATGATAGCCACCGGCCCCAACACCGGTGATGGTCGCCCGGCAGACATCGGAGATCACCGAGTGCCGGCGGAACTCCTCTCGAGCGGCGATTTGACTCATGTGCACCTCGATGACCGCAAGCCCGCAGGCTTCGATCGCATCTCGTAGGGCGTAGGAGTAGTGCGAGAGCGCCCCAGGGTTCACCACGATCGCTTCCTGGCCCTCAGCCGCGGCGGCGAGCAGCCACCCGACCAGGTCGCCCTCATGGTCGGACTGGCGCCACACGATCTCGTGCCCGAGCGTCGTCGCGCGCTCCCCCACCCCGTCCATGACTTGCTCGAGCGTCTGAGACCCGTAGGTTTCGGGGTCGCGGCTTCCGAGGGCACCCAGGTTCGGCCCGAACAAGAACAGCACCTTCACGCCGTCGCTCCCATCTCGCGCATCGCGGCTCGCAGCTCGTCGTTCGACACATCGTCGACCACGACGGGGTCGCCCACGTCGCGCAACAACACGAATCGAACCCCACCGTGGAACTTCTTGTCCATGCGGAACGCCGCGAGCACGTCGTCGGCCGGCGGGAGCGGCCCGTCGGCCTCGAGTCCGAGCGAGCTGAGCAGCCGGCCGGTCCGGGCGGCCAACCCCGCCGTTGCGAGGCCACGGGCTTCGGCGAGGCGAGCGGCGAACACCATGCCGATCGCGATCGCCTCGCCGTGTGTGCGCCTAGCGAACGCGTCGAGCCGCTCGAGGGCGTGCCCGAGCGTGTGTCCGTAGTTCAGGGATAGCCGCGCGCCCGTGTCGCGCTCATCGAGGGCGACGGTGCGAGCCTTGGCGCCGACGCAACGGGCGACTAGCGCCTCGAGCGCGAGCGGATCGCGCCGCAGGATCGGGGCGGGGTCTGATTCCAGGGTGTGGAGCAGCTCGAGATCGAGGGTGAGGCCGTACTTCGCCACCTCGGCCAGCCCCGACCGGAAGTCTCGCTCGTCAAGGGTCGCGAGAGGTTCGACATCGGCGAGCACCACGCGCGGTTGTGCGAACGTTCCCACGAGGTTCTTGCCCTCGGGCAGGTTCACGGCCGTCTTCCCGCCGATGGCGGCGTCGACCTGAGCCGTGAGGGTCGTCGGCACCTGCACGAGGGGCACGCCACGCATGTACGTCGACGCGACGAACCCTGCGAGATCGCCGACCGCCCCGCCGCCGAGCGCCACCACCACGTCGTCGCGGTGGGCCTCCTGGGTGGCGAGCTGGTGCAACAGGGTGTCGTACACAGCGAGTGTCTTCGCGTCTTCGCCAGCCGGAACGGTGAGCAGCACGCAGGTGAGGTCGCGCTCAGCCAGCGCCTTCGACAGGCGCTCGAACCACCGCTCGGCGACCGTTCGGTCGGCAACCACGAAGGCGCGAGTCGCGCCCGGCAGGGGGGGCAGGTGGGCGGCCGCGTCGTCGAGCACGCCGGCTCCGATCACCACGTCGTAGGAACGCTCGGCGATCGGCACGGTCACACGGACCAACGCAGCTCCTCGACGATCGAATCGGCGACCTCGCCCGGCGCGCCGCTGCCGTCGACGACGTGAGCAGCGAACTCCCGGTAGAGCGGACCACGCGCGGCGAGGAGCCGCTCGAGGTCGCCTTCTGAGCGGATCAGGGGCCGGTCCTCCCCCGGGCGCACCCGCTCGCGGAGCTGATCGAGCGCCACGTCGAGGTAGACGACCGTGCCCGTGTTACGGAGCGTGATCCGGTTCGCGGGCTCAAGCACCACACCACCTCCGCACGAGACCACCGACGGATCGTGCGAGCCGGCCTTCACGAGCGCAGCCGCCTCGAGGGCTCGGAAGCCGGCCTCGCCCTGGGTCTCGAAGATCTCGGTGATCGGGCGAGCCTGCTCGCGTTCGATCTCGGCGTCGAGGTCGACGAACGGCACGCCGAGCCTGCCCGCGAGCTCGCGTCCGACAACGGACTTGCCGGCACCCGGCATGCCCACGAGGTAGACGATCACAACGGAAGACCTTCCCGGTAGCGATCGAGGTTGCCGCGCGTCTCCTCGAGGGAGTCGCCGCCGAACTTCTCGAGCACGGCGTCGGCGAGCTCGAAGGCCATGACCGACTCCCCTACGACGCCTCCTGCCGGCACAGCGCAGACGTCGGTTCGCTGCTTGATGGCGACGGCCGGCTCGCCGGTCGCGATGTCGAGGGTCGCGAGCGGCTTGGGAACGGTCGAGAAGGGCTTCATCGCGGCGCGCATCCTGATCGGCTCGCCCGTGCTCATGCCTCCTTCGATGCCTCCTGCGCGCGCCGTCTTGCGGGTCACGCGCCCTTCGCGAAGCACGATCTCGTCGTGCGCCTTGGAACCGGGCTTGGCCGCGGTCGCGAACCCGTCGCCGACCTCGACGCCCTTGACCGACTGGATGCTCATGAGCGCTTGCGCGAGCCGTCCGTCGAGCTTGCGGTCGTAGTGCACGTACGAGCCGAGCCCGGGCGGGGCGCCGTAGGCCAGCACCTCGAAGACCCCGCCAACGGTGTCGCGCGCCTTCCGCAGACGGTCGATCTCACCCACCATGGCCTTCGACGAATCGGTGTCGAAGCATCGCACGGGCGACCGGTCCACGGCGTCGACATCGCCCGGGCCCGGCGCCGGAGCACGAACCGGAACCTTCACCGAGCCGATGCGCACGACGTGGGAGACGATGTCGAGTCCTAGCTCGGCCAGGAACCACCGGCAGAAGGTGCCCGCGGTCATGCGGGCGGCAGTCTCGCGCGCGCTCGCGCGCTCGAGCACGTTCCGCACGTCGTCGAACCCGTACTTCTGCGACCCGGCGAGGTCGGCGTGGCCCGGCCGGGGCCGCGTGAGCTTCTTGCCGGGTTCGATCTCACCCGTGACGCCCATGAGGTCGGCATACTTCTCGTCGAACTCGAGGTTCGGGATGGTCACCGCGATCGGCGAGCCGAGCGTACGACCGTGACGCACCCCGGTCAGGATCTCGAACCGGTCTGACTCGAAGCGCTGGCGTCCTCCGCGGCCGTGTCCGTGACGGCGGCGCGCGAGCTGATGTGCGAGCGAATCGGGGTCGACCGGCACGCCTGCCGGAAGCCCCTCGAGCACGGCGACGAGCGCCTTGCCGTGGGATTCGCCGGCCGTGAGCATGCGGAGCATGCCGCACATCATAGGGAACGGGTTGTGAGCGCCCGTGGACAGGCTCACCGCGTAGGGCGGGAGCGGCCCGAAGGCCGCCCCCGCGAGCCGGCGACCGCTCCCCCCGTGGGCGGGCCGCCGGAGCTCAAGCTCGTGTCGTGTGTAGAGGCCCTCTACTTGTCCGAGAGGGTGCAGAGGATGAACGACTCGTCGCCGTAGAGGAACGTCGCGCAGTCGCCCGAGACCGACCGCAGCTCGTATCGGCCGTTGTCGAACGTGTCGCCGATGCCGATGCCGTTGAAAACCTCTCCGTCGACCTCGACCTGCACCATCGCCTCCCCTGCCTGTGTGAACACCGAGAGCAGCACCACCGTCTTGCCGCCGACCTCGTCGCTGGAGTTCCCGCCGGGGTCGCTCGGTGGAGAGGTCGTTGTGGTGCCACCAGGTGGCGTTGTCGTGGTGCCACCAGGTGGCGTTGTCGTGGTGCCGTCAGGCGGCGCCGTCGTCGGAGGAGCAGTGGTCAGCCCCGGTGGGATCGAGAACGGGTCGCGCCCTGTGAACACCGGGATCGGGCTGACGCCGGTGCTCGGCGACGTCGAGACCGGACCAGGCCCGTTCCCGTCGGGGCCGAGTGTGATGTCCGGCAACGTCGGGATCGTGTCGTCGCCTCCTCCTCCTGCGAGCAGGTTCATCACCAGGAAGCCCACCAGCAGCACGCCGAGCACGCCGCCGCCGATCATCAGGGTGCGCTTGTCCCTGGGGGTCAGAGGCATGTCACGCTCCCCCCAAAGCCGCGGCGTCCTCGGTGGGACCGGGCTCGGAGCCGGGGCCGGCGCTTAAGTCGCTCGTGTACAGCACGGCGCTCGCCTGCAGCTGCAGAAGGTTCGTCACCGTCGTCGTGGTTGCATCGGCGCTTCCCGGCGCGAGTGTGACCGTGAGCACCTTGGCGGCCCTTGGCAGGGTCTCGATGCTGTACAGGAACTCGGCGATCTGGAAGTAGCTGCCGGTCGCTGTGATGGCGAGCGGGATCGCCGACAACCCCGATGTGGCGTCGAGCGTCGGTGTGCCGGGGGTCAGTTGCGAGAAGACGATGCCGGAGCGCTCAGCCGCGTTCCTGATGAGCAACAACAGCCCTGCCTCGTCGACCGTCGGAGGTATCTGCTGCTCCACCCGTTGGATGGTCGCCTTCGCCTCTGGTGCGGCGGCCTCGGCCTGCTCGAGGGCGGCGAGCTGTGACTCCAGGGTGCTCTGTTGCGCCTGGGCGGCCACGAGGTCCGCGTTCGCGCTCGAGACCTCGCCCATCTTCGGCAGCACCAAGAAGAAGACAAGGATCGCCGCCAGGGCCACGGCGCCGGCGCCCGCGACGATGGGCCCCCGGCTACCCCGCAGCATCGGGCGAGCCTTTGCCGCGATCGGTCATGACCTCGTCGGTGAGGTCGACGCTCAACGAATAGTCGTATGCCGCGAGCTCCGGATTCTCGCTCACCGTGGCGATCCACGGGTTGACCCACCCTTTGACCTGCTCGAGCCGGGTGAGGAAGACCGAGATCGAGTCGATGCTCGCCGCGGTGCCACTTCCTGTGATCGTGCCGACCAGGCCCGCCGTGGCGCCTTCGACCGGCGCCACGGGCTCCGAAACCTGCAGGGCGAGGCTGTTGACGAACGCATCGGAGGGGATCACCCTCGAGAAGTCCATGAGCAAGGCTGAGAACGACGCCTCGCCGGCGTAGGCAGCCGCCAGCAGCTGCTGCTTCTCTTGGGCTTTGGCCTGCAGGTCGGCGAACTTCTGCTTCTCGGCGATGTCTGCCTGCAACGAGGCGTTGCTGGCGTTCTTGGCCGCCACCTCGTCGTTCACCCCACTCAGCTTGTTCGCCTGCAGCAGGTAGTAGCCGAACACGAGCACGAGCAGCACGATGCCGCCGAGGAACACCAAGGATGTGAGGCGCCGGTAGCGCTGCGCCTGCAATATGTCGGGGGGAAGCAGGTTGACCTGGCTCACGCGTTCCTCCCGGGGATCGCGAGCCCCACCGCGACAGCGAGCACCGGCTCGGCCTCGGCAAGCGCCTCCTCGGACAACGAGAGCTGGGAGCGAGCGTTCAAGAAGACCCGGCCCGCCCCGACCTCCACCGGGATGCGTTGGCGCAACAGCTCGAGGAACCCCTCGAGCTTCGAGCCTCCGCCCGTGACCAGCACGCGGGCGATGCGAGCGCCCTTGGCCTGCGTTGTGTAGAACTCGAGCGACGAGCGGATCTCGTCGACGAAGCTCGAGGCCCGCTGCATCGATATCTCTGCCACGCGGCCCACGTCGAGAGCCCCAGCGGGCTTCACCGGTGCCCCCGGATCGTCGGCGTTCGCATCACGCTCGCCGGCATCGGCCTCGCCTGCGATCTCGCCCTCGGCTCGGCCCTGCGGCATCGCTTCGAGATCGACCTGCTCGCCGCGCTTCAGGCGCTCGGCGATCTCGTCATCGACACCGACGCCGCGCGCGATCGCCAGGGTCACGTCGCGTCCGCCCGACGGCAAGATCCTCACGAACCGCACCGTGCCACGGGCATGCACGACGATGTTCGTAACGTGTGCGCCGATGTCGATCACGGCCTCGTCGCCCTCTTCCTCGAGGTCCATGCCGACGCCGGTCGTGCCGACCGATCGCACCATCGCGAACGGCACCAGATCGAGACCGACGGGCTCGAGCTTCGCCGCGGTCGCGGCCAAGATGACGGTGTCGACCATCTGCCGCTGGGCCGCGACCAGCAGCATGCGAAGCATCCTGCGGTCGTCCTGGTCGAACTCGCTGATCGGGTCGTAGTCGAGCACGGCCTCGTCGACGGCCATCGGGATGAACTCCTGCACCTGGAAGCCGAGCGAGGCCCGCAGCTCCTTCTCGGGCAGGTACGGCAGCGCGATCTCACGTACGACCACTCGCTGGTTGCCCACCCCCATGTAGACGCGCTTGGTCTTGAAGCCGCCGCGTTCCCAGAGCTCGCGCAACGCCTCGGTCACGACCAGGGGGTCCTTGACCTCGCCGTTCTCGACCGCCCCCGCAGGAAGCGGCACCTGGGCGGCCTTGACCACGGTGGGCGGATCGCCGCCAGCGAGCTCGACCGCCCGCACGGCCGTCGAGCCGATGTCGAGACCGATGCGCCCCTTCGCCACTACGCTCCCTCCACCCGGACGGAGCGCTCTTCCAGGAAGCGCTGCAGCTCGGACCCTCGGATGCGGTAGCCCTTGCCGACCCGCACGGCGGGCAGGTCGCCACTCTTGATCAACCGGTAGACCGTCATGTTTGACACGCGCATGGCCGCAGCGACCTCCGCGACCGTGAGCAGGCCCCCGATCACGAACGGCTGCACGTCGGCCACGCCGCTTCCTCCGTCACATCAGTCACGCTCGGCCACATCAGTCACATGTGTCACAACAGCGAACAGGAGTGCTGTTGAGCGTGCTCACGAAACATCAGGCCACAGGCCAAGTCAAACACCTGGAGGAAGGTGACCCTGAACGTGTGTTCGAGCAGTTTTCGAGCCCGGAAGGCTACTCAGAGAGCTGTGGCGGTGAAGGCGCCCAGGTACCACTCGGCGATGGGTTCTCCCCAGAACGCCGCCAACACTGCTCCGGCCGCCATGTATGGGCCGAACGGGATCATCGCCTTGCGGTCGAGACCGGCGATCAGGGCCACGATGCCGCCCACTCCGCCGAAGAGCACAGCCCCGGCAGCGGCCACGCCGACGAAGCGAAGCCCGACCGCGCCGAGCGCGATGCCGATCACCAGGGCGAGCTTGACATCTCCCATGCCCATACCTCGGGAGATCACCGCGACGACGAACAGCACGCCGCCGTACAGCAGGGCGCCAGCAAGGGCGCGCACGGGGTCGGTCCCTCCGTCGACCAACCATGCCAGCACCACATAGCCACTGAAACCGAGGAACGCCGGATAGGTGATGCGGTTGGGGATGATGCGGCGCTCGATGTCGATCCACGCGATCGTGGGCATCAGGGCGAGGAACGCCGCGACCATGACAGCGAGCCAAACGCGCTCGTGCACGGCCGCCGCCGCGACCACGAGCGTGGCCGTCGAGAGCTCCAGGACCGGGTAGCGGGCAGGGATGCGCTCGCCACACGAGCGGCATCGCCCTCGCAGCAGCACCCAGGACACCACGGGCACGTTGTCACGGTTGCGGATCTCAGCGTTGCAGCTCGGGCAGCGCGACCTCGGCCGTATCACGCTCTCGCCCGCCGGCACCCGCGAGACGACGACGGTCATGAAGCTTCCGATCGCCAACCCGAAGGGAAGGGCAACCAAGGCACGGAGCAGCGTGTCACTCATCGAACGAAAGGTATCGGCTGGTCGACGCTCAGGAAACGGGCACCTCGCGGATGTACGCGATGTCCTGCTGGAATCCGATGATCGAGTTACCGGGGATCAGCACCGGTCTGTACGACAACGTCGTCTGGCCGGTCACGTTGACCGTGTTGCCGATGACCTGCCCGTTGAATCCCGAGTTGTTCGCGATGTTGACCGTGCACGGTGAGTAGAGCGACACCTCGACGCTCGTGAACGTGTTGAGGTTCCGGACCGTCACGTCCTGCGTGGGGCAGTTCGACGACGTCCCGTTGTAGGGACTCATGAAGAAGAGCTTGCGGGTTCCGCCGCTGCCGGTCCACGAGCTGTTGTTCCCCAGGTCGATGCCGCCCGGGGCCACGATCGCGAGGTTCGTCTTCATGGTGATACCGACGTTGCCGTTCCCTGGGTTGAACGGGCAGGTGCTCGGCATCAGGGCCACCGCGCCCGTGTAGGAGGCCCCGGTCGAAGGGTTGTTGGTGCCCGGGACGCCGCCCGAGGTGCCCAGCGTGCCCGTGTCGTAGGTGTCGCTGCCGGTGCCCGTCACCCAGCTTATCGCGTCGGTGCATGTGCTGGCGGTGAGGTCCTTCACGTAGTACCCCTGCAGCGCCCACGTGGTGGCGTTGAACTGGATCAGCGGGAACGCCTGGCTGGGCGGGACACCCAGCGAGCACGTCTGCACGCTCCCAGCTGGCACCCTGGCCACCGACGGCTTGCCGCCAGTGCAGTAGTACGCCTGGCCGTTCACGCGGCCAGTCGTCAGAGTCGTGCCGCTGTTGCTTGATTTCACATCACCGTCGATCACGGCCTGCGGATGGTTCATCGTGAGAAGGTCGCGCGACCAGACGGTCCCGTAGATGTGCACATTCGTGCCGACGTTCGCGGTGCCGGCAGGGACGTAGATGTTCCCGCGGATCGTCTCGATGCCAGACGGCGCGCTGAAGTTCCCCGTGTTCACGATGATGTCGCCGTCGTTCCCGTCGTTCCCGTTGAGGGTGAAGCTGTTCGTGAGTGTCAGGGAGCTGTTCGTGATGATGGCGCCGCTCACGCCGCCGGCGACCGGGTCGAGCACCATGAAGGACTCCATCTTGCGCTGGGACCCATCCGCGCCGGTCCCGATCGATGCGATCTTGATCGACCGCGGGTAGTTCGACGGGCCAGGCGGGGGGATGAACGCTGTGGTTCCCGCGGTATCGCTGTAGTACGTCGGCGTCACCGTGTACGTGACCGAGCTCGGCCCGGATCCCACCGTGCCTGTCTGCGCCGCGTTCCATAGAGCCGTCGATTCTGTGCCTTCGATCCTGTTGTACGCCCAGTCCAGGCCCGCCTCGGCCGCGCTGACTGCGCTCAGCCGGTTGCGGTCGGAGGCCGACCCGTTGATGTTGTGGATCGCCTGCTGGACCACGACGCCCGACAACAGGAACACGACGAACGTGACGAGCAACGCGATGATCATCGCGATGCCCTCCTCGCCGTTGGGGTGTCGGGTGAATGAGTGGATGCGCATACAGGGCTCCTTCACGCCGCGCTCGGAAGCGTCTGGCAGATGTTGGTGGGGTAGTTGTACGAGGTGTTGCGCCCCGTCAATGACGACTCGAGCTCGACGGTCGACGACGGAGCATTCGTGTAGTCGGGGTTGATCATGAGATGGATGTTCAGGGTGCGATTCCCCTTGAGAGGGTCGCCCGTCAGCTCGAACGCGTTCGTGCTTGTCGACCGGTTGACGATGTGCTCCGCCACGGTCCGCCACGACGTCAGCCAGCTGTTGGAGCCGGGCAACCAAGTCCGTGCCTGAAGCTCGCTCGCGCTCGTGATCTGCCACAGCTCGCAGACCGAACCGCCGCGGATCGTCGCATTCGCCTGCGTGTACACGAGGAGCCGCTGGTAGGCGGGCGCGCCGCCCGTGTAGCCGCTGATCGCGTCGCCTGGATCGGAGATCACGTTTCCCGACCGCAGCTCCTTGTCGAGATGCTCGATCGCCAGGCGAGCCTGGTCGTTCGCACGACTGGCCCGGTCGATGGCGACCACCGTGCGCTGCATCGAGACGAGCACGCTGCTGAAGATGACCATCACGATCCCCATCATCGACATCGCGACCAGAAGCTCCACGAGTGTCATCCCGTCCTCGCTCGTGACTCGGTTCGCTCGGCGCCAGGACATCATCAGGACCCCGTGGCCGGCGTTGGCTGGAAGGAGGCGTCGAGATCGAGCGTGCCCAGGTTCACCGTGATCGTCAGGTCGACGACCGGCTGCCCGTACCCCTCGATCGTGACTTGGTAGCGCAGGACGATCACCGGCGAGGAAGAGCTCGATCCCGATGTGAGCTTGCCGATGGGGGTGGGGCTCGTCGTGTCGGTGGAGGAAGACGCTGTGGCGGCATCGGTGGAGCTGGTGCGCTCGATCGTCATGTCCACGCTCACCGTCTTGCCCCCGATCGACCCGAACACGGGCGACGCGCTCGCCGGCGTCCCGGCTTGTACCGACGTGAGTGCGATCGAGGTGTACCCCGTGCCGTTCCAGTACTGGAGGCTTCCGGACGTCGGACCGGTCACCGACGGGTTGCCGGCGCCGGTTCCTACGGCTGCGGTCGCCGAATCCGAGTACCCCGTGATCTTCACGAGCGCGCCGTCCCACGCGACCCCGGGCGAGGGCATCGCGCTCGGCACCCCGCCGATCTTGATCGTGCCCAGCGTCCGCGACACCGAAAGTGCCAGGCATCCATCGGTGTTGACCCCGGGGGTACAGCCGTTCGTCTGAGGGTTCGTCACCCGATCGGCGAACGCCCAGAGAGGCGCGAGCGAGACGGCGGTCGGTACTGCGGCGTCGGTCAACGTGAAGGTGCCCAGCGACGGGGTGGTGCTGCCCAGCGTGATCGTCGAGCTCACCGAGCCATCGGGGGTGAACCCTGCGCCAGCGCACGCGATCGTGTCGGTTTGGCCTGTCGCGTTCACGATGGTCGGCGGACACACGGAACTTGCACTCGCGTTCACGGCCCCCGCGCTCTCGGCAGATGTCGAGGCCGGCAGAGACACGTCGTAGCGGTCGGTGGCCGACGATGAGGGTGACGACGCCGTGAGCGCGGAGCATGTGATCTCGGTGCCACACCGGTTCCGCGCGTACGTCGTGGCAGTGCTGTTCGGGTCCGAGTCCGAGGATGACGACCCCGCGGCCCCTCCGGTCGACGTGGTCGCCCCGTCGGTCGTCAACGACACGCTCGGGGGCCTGAACTCGGCCAGACTCTCGACGATCTGCTCCTGCTGCACGCTCGCCGAGACCCCCGGAAGCGAGATCACCGCCCGCTTGAAAGCAGTACCGTTGAGGCCGGGCCCACTGTCCGACGTGGGTGCCACCACGATCGTGCCCTGGGGGACCGTCGCCTGTCCGTAGAAGAACGCCTGGCACGGCGCCGCGTACGGATGCGTCGCCGTGCTCCGGCACCCGGCCGGCGACCAGAAGAGGCTCTGAAGCCTCACGTATGCGGCGACACCGCCGGTGGCCGCCCACGACACCTCGACGGTGACCCGGTACGGGGAGGGAGCCTCTGGACGTGTCGCGGTGGCCGGGATGGGGGGCGCCTGTGAGACGTAGGTCTTCCACGAGTAGGCGACCCCGTCGACGGTGACGTCGGCGTTAGGGGACGTCGACGACCGATGCGGCACGAGCGGCACCGCCGTGGTCAGACCCGCGCTGGACACTATGGGCTCGGCTGTGCCGGGGGTGGAAGCGCCGGTTGCGGTGCAAGCGTAGAGCTTGGGTCCACCTGAGCACGACGTGTCGATGTTCGAGTCCCCACTGAGGTCGGTGGCCAGCATCCCGCTCTGGATCGACGCGTAGGGGAGCCCGCGGGTCTGCTCCATGATCTGGTTCGCAAGCCCGTTCCCCGTCTGTCGGATCCGGGAGACGCGCTGGTGGCCGAGGCTCACCGTGACCAGGTAGGACAGCGACACGAGCATCCCGAACATGATCGTGAGAGCGACCATCGTTTCCACGATCGTGAAGCCCCGCTCGCCCTGGAGTCGCGAACGGAGCCGGCGCGCCAACATGCGTCGGGTCATCTCAACCTTTCGATCCGGTGCTCTTCCGATAGGCGTCGGCATGACAGGGGACCCGCTTGAGCGCTCGGAATAGCGAAAAGGGCGGCCCGAAGGCCGCCCCATCCGATTGTGATCGGCGTTCCGCTTAGGTGAAGGCGCGAGCAGTGCCCGCGTCTGTGCTGGCGGCGTCGCCGGTGCAGGTTCCGAGAGCCGAGATGAGGTACGTCCCGTTCGCGGAGGTTTCCCGCAGCCCGTAGCAGGTGCCGGAGGCCGACATCCGCGCCGCACCCCAGAGGAGCGCGGTGGGCGTAGTCATCGTGCTCACGTGCAGGTTCGTCGTGGTGGACGCGGTTGCACTGAACGTCAGCTCGGGGGCGACCACGGCCATGCCGGTCGCGGTGGCGCCCGCGTACGTGCTCGCGTCCGTGTACAGCGTCTTCGTTGCCACCAAGGCGTTACGAAGATCCGACTGGGCCGCCCGGTTCTGGGCCCGAGTCCGAGCACCGAGGAACGTCGGCAGCGCGATGGCGATCAGGATGCCGATGATCAGAACGACCACCATCAGCTCGATGAGGGTGAAGCCCTGCTCCTCATCTGCGCGCTTCTTTAAGCGCTTGAGCATGTGCTGTCAACTCCTTTCTTCTTGACGTGCGCACCCCAACGGTGCGCGTTCTATGACGTTGTCGACCGTCGATGCCTCGACCTGAAGTCGCCGGAGGGTGGAAATTCACATCAGCCGTCGGACCTACCAGGGACCGGGTACCCGGGACCTACTTGATCTGTTCGATGATCCCGAACATCGGCATGTACAGCGCGATGACGGCGCCACCGACGCAGGCGCCGATCACGGCGATCAGCAGCGGCTCGATGAGCGAGGTGAGCGCGTCGACCGCGGCCTCGATCTCTTGGTCGTAGAACTGTGCGACCTTCTCGAGCATGGTGTCGACCTGACCGGTCTCCTCCCCCACAGCGATCATCTGCACAACCATGGGCGGGAACACCGCGTGCCTCGAGAGCGGCTTCGCGATCGACTCACCTTCACGCACGCTCGACTGCACGTCGGTCACCGCTCCCGAGACGACCTTGTTGTTCACCGTGTCGGCGACGATGTCGAAGGCTTGCAAGATGGGCACGCCGGCCGACAGCAGCATCGCGAGCGTGCTCGAGAACCGTGACAACGCGGTCTTGTGGAACAGCGGGCCGAACACAGGCACCCTGAGCTTCAGCCGGTCGATCTGGAGACGCCCGTTCTCGGTCGCCTTGTAGCGGCGGATCAGGAACCTCGCCAGGAAGCCGGCGGCGATGAACATGTACGAGAACTTCTTGAACGCGGCGGACATCATGAGCAGCACGCGCGTGGGCATCGGCAGCGTTCCTCCGAGCTCGCCGTAGATGCTCTCGAACTGCGGCACGACGAACAGCAACATCGCCGACATGATCAGGAACACGAGGCCCACCACCGCGATCGGGTAGGTCATGGCCGACTTGATCTTTCCTCGCAGGTGCACCTCTCGCTCGAGCATCGCGGCGAGCTTGAGCAAGGTCGTGTCGAGCGAGCCGCCCGTCTCACCCGACTTCACCATCGAGACGTAGAGGTCATTGAAGACCTTCGGGTGCTTGGCCATCGCGCCCGACAACGACGCACCCTGCTCGACGTCGGCGCGGCACTTCACGAGGGTCGCCCCGAGCAGCTTGTTGTCGGTCTGCTCCGCGAGGATCGACATCGCCCGCAGGATCGGCAGCCCGGAGTTGATCATGGTCGCGAACTGGCGCGAGAAGATCGAGAGGTCCTTGAGCTTGACCTTGGCCTTCTTCAGGTTGATCTCGAGGGAGAGGCCCTTCTTCTCCTTGCCGACCTCGAGGGGCGTGTAGCCCATCTCGCGCAGGCGCTTCAGCACGAGCAGCTCGCTGTCGGCCACGAGCGTGCCGGTGACCATGTTGCCCGCCTTGTCGCGGACCTTGTACTGGAAGGTTTGGGCCATGCGCTACATCCCGCCCATGACCATGCCGCCGCCACTCATGTCCATGGCCCCGCCGCCCTCCGCGGCGCCGGTGCCGAGCCCGGCCCCGCCCATGAGGCGCGTCAATTCCTCGGGGTCGTGACAGCGCTCGAACGCGAGCTGCTGGGTGATGTGGCCCGCCTTCACGTGCTGGGCCAACGACATGTCCATGGTCTGCATGCCGTGGCGACCGCCCGCCTGCATCGACGAATAGATCTGGTGCACCTTGCCCTCGCGGATCAGGTTGCGAACCGCCGGCGTCGTCACGAGCACCTCGATCGCCGCGACGCGTCCGTTCCCGTCCGCGGTGGGGATGAGCTGCTGGGTCACCACGCCCATCAATGTGGTGGCGAGCTGCACGCGCACCTGCTGCTGCTGGTGCGGCGGGAACACGTCGATGATGCGGTCGATCGTCTGGGGCGCGTCCTGCGTGTGCAGGGTCGCGAACACGAGGTGGCCGGTCTCGGCCGCGGTGATCGCGGTCGAGATCGTCTCGAGATCCCTCATCTCACCAACGAGGATGATGTCAGGGTCCTGGCGCAGCACATGTTTCAGCGCCGTCGAGAACCCGTGCGTGTCGGCGCCGACCTCGCGCTGGTTCACGATGCAGCTCTTGTGCTTGTGCAGGAACTCGATCGGGTCCTCCACGGTCATGATGTGTCCCTTGCGCTCGGTGTTGACCAAGTCGACCATCGACGCCAGGGTCGTTGACTTCCCCGATCCGGTCGGTCCGGTCACGACCACGAACCCACGCTGGAACCGCGCGAGGTCGGCCACGACAGGGGGCAGTCCGAGGTCTTCGATCGCCTTGATCTCGAAGGGGATCACACGGAACGCCGCGCCGATGGCGTCACGCTGCATGTATACGTTCACGCGGAAGCGCGCGCGGCCCGGCAGCGAGTACGACATGTCGAGCTCGAGCTCCTGCTCGAACCGCTCCCGCAGCTTCTGCGGCAAGATAGCGTAGATCATGCCCTGCAGCGCCCGGGGCGATAGCGCCGGGTAGCCTTCGATGCGCTCGAGCTCGCCGTTCACGCGCACGACCGGCGGCGCGCCGGCCGTGAGGTGCAGGTCGGAACCCTCGTGGTCCAGCAGCTTCCCGAGCAGCTCCGGGATCGGTACCTGGGTGTCTTCTTGTTCTTGGGTTGCCATGCTCACGTCACTTCACCACCCTCGCGACTTCCTCGATCGAGGTGGCGCCCATGCGAACCTTCTCGAGGCCGTCGTCTCGCAGCGTTGTCATGCCCTGCTGCACCGCGACGGTCTTGATCGATTCCGACGACGCTCGCTCGACCGTGAGTCGCTCGATCTCCTCGGTCATGGGCATGACCTCGTACAGGCCCATCCGGCCACGGAAGCCGGTGTTCGCGCATGCTGCGCAGCCTTGCGGCTTGAAGATCTCAGTGATCTCCGGCCGCAACCATTCGGGGAACCCCGCCGCGGCCAACTCGCTCTCCTCCGGCTTGTACGCGAGCTTGCAGCGCTCACAGAGCTTGCGCGCGAGCCGTTGCGCGACGATCGAGTCGATCGCCGAGGCCACGAGGAACGTCTCGACGTCCATCTCGGTGAGCCGTGTGATCGCGCTCGGCGCGTCGTTCGTGTGCAGCGACGAGAGCACGAGGTGACCCGTCAGCGCGGCTTCGACCGCGATCATCGCGGTCTCGCGGTCTCGAACCTCACCGATGAGCACGATGTCGGGGTCGGCTCGAAGGATCGATCGCAGCGCGCTCGCGAACGTGAGGCCCGCCTTGGGGTTCACCTGCATCTGGTTGACGCCCGCCAGCCGATATTCCACCGGATCCTCGACGGTGATGATGTTCTTGTCTTCCTCGTTCAAGATGTTGAGCGTCGAATACATCGTGGTCGATTTGCCCGAACCCGTCGGACCGGTCACCAAGATGGCCCCGTAGGGCTTGGTGAACGACTGCGCGAACCGCTTGTACGCGTCCTCGAGGAAGCCGAGATCCTCAAGCTTCAGCAACGCCTGCGACTTGTCCAAGATGCGGATGACGACCTTCTCGCCGTACACCGTGGGAAGGGTCGCGAGCCGCAGGTCGAGCGCCTTGCCGCCGACCTTCATCGAGATGCGTCCGTCCTGGGGAACGCGCTTCTCCGCGATGTTCAGCTCAGCCATGACCTTGAGGCGCGAGATCAACCCGCTCTGGATGTTCTTGGGAGCCGGGGGCATCGGTTCGTGCAAGACACCGTCGACGCGGAAGCGGATACGCACGTTCTTCTCGGCCGGCTCGATGTGCACGTCCGAGGCGCGGTCGCCCACGGCCTGGGTCATGATCGCGTTCACGAGCTTGACGATCGGGGCGTCCTCGAGGGCCGCCTCCATGTGCTCGTCCTCGGTGTCCATCGAGTCCGCCGCCACGCTCGCGAGCGCCTCGACCTGACTGTCGAGGCCGGCGAACTTCTGGATCGCGCGCTCGATGTCGCCGGCCGTGGCGACCAGTGGCTGCACGTCGCGGTTCGTGATCGTGCGGATGTCGTCGAGCGCGTAGACGTTCGCGGGGTCCGACATCGCGACCAGAAGCTTGCCGTCGCGGTTCCCGATCGGGATCGCGCGGTAGCGTCGCGCCAGGGCTTCGGGCAACAGCGTCGTCGCGGTGGTGTCGATCGGATACTCGGAGAGATCGACGAACTCGAGTCCGACCTGCTCGGCGAGGGCGCGCACGAGGTCGCCCTCCTTGATCATGCCCATGTCGATCAGCACGCGGCCGAGCGACTTGGGCGTGCGGCGATGTTCCTCGAGCGCCGCCTCCAGCTGCTCGGGCGTGATCATGCTCAGCTCGATCAGGATCTGACCGAGCTGTTTCGACTTGCGCTGAACCGTCGTCATCGCCGTCCTTGCGTATCCGGTCCTCAGGAGGTTGCGTTCGTCCTAGGTCTCAGGAGCTTCTTTCGTCATCGTCCGAGTCGAGCTGAAGCAATCCCGAGAACTCTTTGGCCAGCATGACCCGATCGACCTCCGACTCGTCGTCGACGCCTGCTTCCCGGTCCTGTCCGGCGAGCTTCTGAGCCTCTTTCTTGAGCGTCGACGGGACCGCTCCGGCGTCCTCGACCAGGGCCTGCGACGGACCGGCGGGCGACCCGTCGTTGGCGTCGGCGACGGCCGGCGGTCGATCGTCGCCGCCGGCCCGCGCCTGATCGTGCGTGGCGGCAGCAGCGACCTCCGCAGCCTCCGCCGGCTCGGAGGGGGCCGGTTTGCCTGCCTGCGGATGCAGCGATGTGCGTGGCTTTCCTGACGGGGCAGTGGCGGCCTCGGGCACGCGCAGCGTGTCACGGCGCGAGCGCCCCTCCTCGAGGGCCAACAGCATCTGTTCCATCTGATCGACCATCACCCCCGGACGTGTGCCCACCTCGGCGGTGGCGAATGCCGCGTAGGGTCCGCGCTTCACGTAGGCCCACACCTGGTCGGCGAACTCGACGAAGCCTTTCTCGGGCTCCCCGAGCGCAGTGAATCTGAGCCATGCCGATTTGGTGAGGCTCTCGTCCTCGGCGGGGTAGGCGCCGAGCACTAGCCCGTCCCTCGACAGGATCAGGGCGCCCGACACCCCGCTCACGCTCACGGAGATCCGCTGCGCGAGCGCGGAATAGTCGTCCATCCTGTGCAACCTCGACGCGATCCTCTGCCCTCTTGAGGCTGAGGTCACATCCGTCGAGTCGCTCTACCCGCTCTCTTCGTTGCCGCGCTCGTTCAGACCTCGTGTCGCGGGGCCTCGTCAGATACCGACGATCGGCAGTCGCGTGCGGAGGCTTCGCGTGAGCGTGCCCGAGCGGAACGGCTCTGGGTCGATCTCCGCCTTCCTGTACCCGACGCTGAGGACGGCACGCTCGACCAGGACGCGTCCATCGCCGAGCGCCCATGGCAGGTCGTCGTCTCCGAGCTCGATCCGCCCCGTCGTTCCGAGGTGGCGCACACGCAGCTCACGCAAGCCGAGGGACTTGAGCGCTCGTTCCGCACCATCGACCTTCGCGAGGACGTCAGGGTCGACCTGCGTGCCGAATGGAAGGCGCGAGGCAAGACAGGGCATCGCCGGCTTGTCTGCGCTCGGCAACTCGAGCTCGTGCGCGAGCGCCCGCACGTCGGCCTTGCCGAAACCGGCCTCCACGAGCGGATGACGCACGCCGTGCTCGGCCGCCGCCTTCAGACCCGGACGCCAGTCCCCCAGGTCGTCGACGTTGGCGCCGGAGAAGAGCGCGTCGAACCCACGCGCGGCCGCGAGCGCGCCGAGCCGGTCGTAGAGCTCGGACTTGCAGTGGTAGCAGCGGTCGGGGCCGTTGCGACGGTAGCCCTCGCGCGCGAGCTCGTCGGTGCGGATCGTCTCGTGGACGATCCCGATCGCGCGAGCGACGGCACGGGCGCCGTCGAGCTCACCGGAGGCCAGGGCCGGAGACACGGCGGTCACGGCGATCGCGCGGTCGCCGAGCACGCGCGAGGCGATCGCCGCCACCAACGACGAGTCGACGCCACCCGAGAATGCGACGATCGCGCTGTCGGAGCGGCCCACCGCCGCCTCGAGCTCAGCGGGCGACGCCATCGTCGCCTTCGGTGAACACTTGTGCCGCAGCGAAGGCCGCAGCCCATACCTGTTTCACCGATCGCCCCGTGGCGGCGGCAACGTCGGCGCAGTCGTCGTGCTCGGGCGATACGTTCACGACGCGCCCGTGCAAGATGCCGGCCTTGACCCGGACCGGGTGCCCGTGCACCGCCACCTCACGGGACTCGCGCGCCAGCTCATACCGGCGCATCGGGGTGGCCCGAACGCCGAGCGTGCTCGAGTGCACGACGAGCGCCTCAGCGATGACCCGCTCCGCGTCGGGGCGGGCGACCGCGCTCAGCAGCACCCCCGGTCTCCCCTTCTTCATCTGCACCGGCACCGTCCACACGTCGAGCGCACCGGCGGCCCGGCACGCGTCGATCACGTCGGGCACGAGCTCGGGCAGCAGGTCGTCGAGGTTCGTCTCGAGGACGACGACATCGGCGATCGGGATCGGCTCTCGCGAAGCGCCGAGGATCACCCGCAGCAGGTTGGGCCGGGTCCGTAGATCACGCATGCCCGCCCCGTACCCCACAGCTTCCAGCGCGAGCGACGGCAGCTCCCCGAAAGACGTCGCAGCGGTGACGCCGATCGCCGCGCCGGTCGGCGTCACGAGCTCGGCTTCGCCCTCGACACCGATCAGCGGGGCGCCATGCAGGAGGGCGAGCACCGCAGGACCGGGACCGGGGATCGAGCCGTGCGCCGACCCGATCGTGCCGCGCGAGTAGGGGATCGGCGAGCAGACGACGTCGTCGACGCCGAGCGCATCGAGCAGGGCGAACGTGCCCACCACGTCGACGAGCGTGTCAGCGCCGCCCACCTCGTGCAGCACGAGGTCGTGTTCGGGAACGCCGTGGATGCTCGACTCGGCAGCGACCAGCCGGCGCAGGGCCGAGAGCGTGCGGTCGCGGACCGGGGGCGCCAGGTCAGCCGAGGCCGCGAGCTCGAGCAGCTCGCCCGCACGCCGATCGTGTGGCCGGGCATGCTCGAGCACCCGCACGAGGGTCGCCGCGATGCCGTGGCGATGTACCCGCTCCACCTCGACCTTGACCTCGGCGAACCCAAGTGAACGCACGGCGTCGTGCAACGTTTCCTGCGGGGCGCCGGCATCGAGAAGCGCAGCCAGGAGCATGTCGCCGGCGAGCCCGCCGATGCAGTCGAGATATGCGACGCGCGTCACGCCGCCGCCCGTCGCGCGATGCGGGCCGCGACCGAACCGGCGCCCAGCCCATCGTCGATGCCGACGACCGCGAGACCGTCGGCGCAGGAACAGAGCATCGCATGCAGCGCCGTCTCGCCGCCGCGAGCGGAGCCGTAGCCGACGCTCGTCGGCACGCCGATCACGGGACACGCAGCGAGACCGCCGATCACGCTCGCGAGCGCGCCGTCCATGCCAGCGACCACGACGACGACATCGGCCGCCTCGAGGTCGGGCAGCACCGGTGCGAGCCGATGCAGCCCGGCCACGCCGACATCTTCGTGCACCGTCACGTGAGCGCCCAGCAGCTCCGCGCGGATCCTCGCTTCGTGCACCACCGGTCCGTCGGATGTGCCCGCGGAGACGATCAGCACGTGGCCACTTCTCGAAATCGGGTCAGGCTCCACCCAGATCGCGCGCGCGAGGTCGTGCTCCTGCGCCTCGGGGAGAGCCTCGCGCACGGCGCGGCGCATCTGTTCGTCGGCGCGGGTCACCAGCACGCTCGACGCACCGGCCTCGACCAACGCCCGCGCGATGCCGGCCGCCTGCTCGGGGGTCTTCCCCTCACCCAGGATGGCTTCGGGCGCACCTTGCCGCAACTCCCGATGCGTGTCGACCCGAGCGAAGCCGAGGTCGCGGAACGGCAGCGTCGCCAATCGAGCAGCTGCCTCGGAGGGAGCCACCTGCCGGTCGGCGACGGCGGTCAGCAACGCCACGATGTCCCGGCGCGAAGTCACCGCGTGAGTCTAAGCGTCGACGGTAGATCCTCCGCGAGGACCCCCAGCGCCGCCGCCGACATCACGTCGAGCGGGGCGGGGGTGCCGGTCCAGAGCTCGAACGAGAGCGCCGCTTGGTGCAGCAGCAATCCCAGACCTCCGAATGTCTCGGAGCCCGCGTCGCGCGCGGCGAGCTGCAGCGGCGTCTGCGCAGGCCGGTAGAGCAGGTCGACCGCCAGCACGCCCGGTCCGAGCGCCGGCAGCGGCGGGCGGGTCCTGCCGTCGGCGCCGAGTGGAGTCGCATTCACCACGAGATCGGCGTGCACCCCCTCTACGGCATCGAACGCCACGACCTCCACCCGCATACCCGTGCCCTCGACGGTTTCGATCAGATCGGCCGCACGGCCGGGTTCGCGCACCGCAACCTGCAGCGCCTCTGCACCTGCGAGGCCGAGGGCCAAGGCCACCGCTCGCGCGGCACCGCCCGCACCGAACAGCAGCGCCGTGCGACCCTGAGGCTCGAACCCCGCGTCGTGCCGCAGGAAGCGATCGAACCCCGGGGCGTCGGTGTTGTGTCCGAGCAGGCGGTCGCCGGAGACCACGAACGTGTTGACCGCCTTGAGCCGTCGCGCGTCGTCGGAGAGCTCATGGGCGAGCTCGGCGCTCTCGGTCTTGTGAGGCATCGTGACGTTGGCCCCGCGGAACCCCAGTGCGACGAGCCCGTCGGCCGCGGATCGCATCGCGCCGGGCGCCACCGGCAACGGCACGTAGGACCAGTCGAGCCCGAGGGCAGCGAACGCGGCGTTATGGATGGCCGGCGAGAGGCTGTGCTCGACCGGCCAGCCGATCACGCCGACGACGTGCGTGGCGCCCCCGATACGCGCGCCGCCTGCTCCTTCATCAGAGACCGGCATCAGAGACCGGCGTCAGAGGCAGGCATCGACGTTGGCCAGGTGCTCGTCATAGGTCACGGCGAACCGATGCCCACCGTCGTCGCTGCAGAGCACGTAATAGAAGAACGGCGTGTCGGCGGGGTTCAGGGCGGCACGCAGCGACCAGAGGTACGGGCTCGCGATCGGCGTCGGGGGCAGTCCCGTCCGCAGGCGTGTGTTGTACGGACCGTCGGTCTCGAGGTCGGCCGTCGACAGCTCGCCATCGGGCGTGGGATCGTCGTAGAGCAGCGTGGCGTCGATGCCGAGCGTCATGCCCTCGCGCAGCCGGTTGTAGATCACACCCGCGATCAGTAGCCGGTCGCGTTGCACTCCGGCTTCCTTCTCGATCATCGACGCGATCACGACGAGCTCGTACGGAGTCACCCCGAGCGCCTGGGCGTTCTCCCATGGAAGGCTCGCCGTCTCCTCGGTGAACTGGTCGAGCAGCCGCTGGATCACGGCGTCGGCGTGGTCGCCCTTCAGGATGCGGTAGGTCTCGGGCCAGAGGAACCCCTCGAGCGGCGCGCCGGCAGGGAGCGCCGCAGGGCGGTCGAACTTCCCGTTGGCGGCTCGCGCCAGGAACTCGTCGGCCGGGATGCCGAGCGACTCCTCGACCGCCTCGGCGATCTGCGTGAGGCGGTAGCCGGGCGGTATCAGCACGTCGGCGGTGGGGATCTGCTTGGGAGGCGTGGTGAGCACCTCGACCGCCTCGTCGAGGGTCATGCCGGTCGTGAGCAAGTAGGTGCCGGCGCGGATCTCGCCCGAGAGGCCCGTGCCGCGCATCAGCAGGTTGCCGAGGAACCCGCCGCACGGGATCACGCGGTCTGCCGCGAGGCCCTCGACGACCTGTTCGGCGGTCGCGCCTTCCTCGACCGTGAACGCGACGTCGCGGGGCGGTCCGTCGGCGGCGCCCTTGCACCCCTCGTAGTAACGGCTCGCCATGACGAGGGCGGCGGCGATGCCCGCCATCGCCAGGAACAGGATGAGCAGCGAGATCCGCCGCGGACGCTCCTGACGTGCATGGCGGTCCGCACGGCGCGGCGTCGTCGTCTGCATCGGCGTCTTGAGGATACCGGTCACCGGTGGGCGTCGAGCCAGGCGCCAAGGATGACGACAGCCGCGCTCTCGTCGACGACCTGACGCCGACGCGTGCCCGAGACCCCGCCGGCTCGCAGCCCGCGCTCTGCTTCCACGGTGCTCAGCCGCTCGTCCTGCAGCTCCACGGGCGCCGTGACGACCGCGCGAAGGGCGCCGGCGAACGCCTCTGCGTGCTGGGCCCTGGGGCCCGACGCGCCCGACATCGACCTGGGGTGACCGACGACCACCGCGGTCGCGTCGAGCTCGAGCACGAGCGCGGCCACCGCCTTCAGCTCTCCCGGAGGCTGACCCACACGGATGGTGCCGTGCGCCACGGCGACCCGCCGGTCGGGGTCGGAGATCGCGACGCCGATGCGAGCGTCGCCGAGGTCGAGTCCGAGCACCCTGCCCGACGGCTGCGGGCGATCCGAGCCGTCATCGACAGTAGTCTGAGTCATACTAGATGCGCGGGATCGAGCGGAGGAGCTCCTCGAGGCGCGCCGGCATGCTGCCGACCGCGGGCTCGACCGCGTCCGCGAGCGAGCCCCCCGCGAATCCGAGGCCCGGCTTGCCCCCGGCGCCGCCGCCGATGACCGACGCGGCCTGTTCCAGCAGCGCAGGCGCAGTGATGCCCCGTTCGGTGAGCGGCTTCGAGCAGGCGGCGACGAGCAACGCCTTGCCACCCTGGGCGGAGCCGAGCACCACGGCGGCCTGTCCGCCGAGCTTGTCGACCGCCTTCTGCGCCAGATCGCGCAAGGTGTCGGCATCGGCGTCGGTCACGGCGTGCACGAGCCGCACCCCGTCGACGCTGACCGCGCTCGCGACGATCTCGTCGACCCGCCCCGCGGCCTGTTGCTGCCCGAGGCGGCCCAGCTCGTTCTTCAGCTTCTTGTTCTCCTCGACGACGCGGCGAGCGTGCTCGAGGGCCGCCGCCGAGTCCTTGCTGCCGAGCGCGGCGACCAGGCCGCGCAGCAGCTCACGCTCCGCGTTGATCTCACGCAGGGCGTCGGGACCGACGAGCGCCTCGACCCGGCGCATGCCGGCGCCGATCGACCCCTCGTGCACGATGCGGAGCACCCCGATGCGTCCGGTGCGCTCGACGTGCGTGCCACCGCACAGCTCTCGCGAGTAGTCGCCGATCTCGACGACGCGAACGACGTCGCCGTACTTCTCGTCGAAGAGCATCGTGGCGCCGAGCGCCTTCGCCTCGCTCATCGACGTCTCGAAGATGTTCGGCGCGTCGTCGCGAGCCAGCAGCCGGTTCGCCTCGAGCTCGGCCTGCTCCAGGGTCTCGACGGGCACCGCCGATGGGTGCGGGAAGTCGAAGCGCAGGCGCCCGGGCGCGACGAGCGAGCCCGCCTGACGGGCGTGCTCACCGAGCATGTGCTTCAAGGTCCAGTGCACGACATGGGTCGACGTGTGCGCTCGAGCTGTCGACTCGCGGCGCCGCCGGTCGATCTCGGCGATCGCATCCTGACCGGCTCTCACCTCGCCGGAGATGACCGTGCCGATGTGCATGATCGAAGCCGGCCCCGCCCACTGCGTGTCGCTCACCCGAACCGTGCCGGTCTTGGTGCGGATCTCGCCGTGGTCACCGACCTGCCCACCGGCTTCCGCGTAGAAGGGCGTTCGCCCGAGGAAGATCGACACCTCGTCGCCTTCCTGCGCAGCCTCGAGCACGCCGTGGCTCGCATCGAGCAGCATCGCGATCGGCGCCTCGGCCTCGGGCTGCCCGTACCCCACGAACTCGGTCGGGGGCACCGCGCCGGCGTCGAGATCGATCTCGACCTTCTTCACCGCGGCGCGTGCGCGGGCGCGTTGTTCCTCGAGCAGGTCGCGGAAGCCCTCTTCGTCGACCTCGAGCCCTGCTTCGGCCGCGAGCTCGACCGTGAGCTCGACCGGGAAGCCGAATGTGTCGGAGAGCTTGAATGCGTCGGGACCGGCGACGCGGCCGCCCTCGGCGCGCCCCCTGGCCTCCTCGAACAGCACGAGGCCCCTGCCGAGCGTCGCCGTGAACCGTCCCTCTTCGGAATCCGCGACCTGCCGCACGAACGCCTCGTTCTCGCGAAGCTCGGGGTGGGCATCGCCGGACCCCTCGAGCACTGCCGTGATCACCGGATCGAGCACGGCGCCTTCGACGCCCAGCCGTCGCGCGTGGGAAACAGCGCGACGGAGCATGCGTCGCAGGATGTACCCGCGGCCCTCGTTGGAGGGTTGCACACCGTCGGCGATCAGGAACGCGGTCGCACGAGCGTGCTCAGCGACGATCTTCAACGACACGTCATCGCGTGCATCCTGTCCGTGGCGCCGGCCGGACAGGCGTTCGACGACCTCGAGGATCGGGCCGAAAAGGTCTGTCTCGAAGACGTTGTCAACGCCCTGCAGGATGGTCGCGACGCGCTCGAGACACGAGCCGGTGTCGACGTTCTTGCCTGGCAAGGGAGCAAGCACGTTGCCGTCCTCGTCGATCTGCTCCTGGATGAAGACCAGGTTCCAGATCTCCATGAAGCGCTCCTCATCGACGTCGGGACCGCCGTCGAGGCCGTAGTTAGATCCGCGATCGACGAAGATCTCGGAGCACGGGCCGGCAGGGCCGGCGGCGTGCGTATGCCAGTAGTTCGCGAGCTCGCCCTCGGCATCGAGCTTCCCGCGCCGAACGATGCGATCGGGGGAGACCCGCGCGAGGTCGACCCAGGCCGACGCGGCCTCGTCGTCGTCTTCGTAGACCGTCACCCAGAGGCGATCGTGCTCGATGCCGAAGCGTTCGGTGAGGAGCTCGTGCGCCCACGCGATCGCATCGGCCTTGAAGTAGTCGGCGAACGAGAAGTTCCCGAGCATCTCGAAGAATGTGAGGTGCCGAGCGTCGTGTCCGACGTTCTCGATGTCGTTGGTGCGCATCACCTTCTGCGACGTGACGGCCCTGGGGTACGGCGCCGCGGCCTGCCCCAGGAAGTACGGGATGAACTGATTCATACCGGCGTTCGTGAGGAGCAGACCCGATCCGGGCGGGGGGATGAGCGACGACGAGCGGACGCGTGTGTGCCCGCGTTCGGCGAAGAACGACAAAAAGGCCTCGCGGATCTGGGCGCCTTGCATCGGGCGAGTCTAACTACGGGTTCTGGCGGCGGAGCTCGGCTTCGCGCTCATCCATCGCTCGCTTGCCCTCCTGCATGGACTCCGAGACGAGCTTCGAGAGATCCATCAGACCGCCCTTGGCCTCGCGAGCGAGCGTTTTCGGCGCGACGCGCTTGGCCTGCTTGCGGGTCCAGCGGCTCGCGAGAACCGCGCCGGTTGCTCCTGCGCCGAGCCCCAGCGCGACCCAGAAGCCTCGCTTCACTTCTTGCGGCCCCGCACCTTCGAGAAGCCCGATCGCACGCCGGCGCCGAGGCTGATGACCTTGATCAACGGGCTCGCCGCCGCCTGCTCCACAAGGCCCGAGAGCTTCTCCACCCGCCCGACGATGTCGTTGGCGCTCACGAGCATCGTGTCGACCCGGTCGAGCTCGCGGTTGGCGCGTTCGACGGAACCTTTGACCTCTCGCATCAGGGGCACCGCTTCCTCGCGCATCGTGTCGATCGTCATCTTCGTGCTCTCGAGCACACGGAACGTGTTCAGCAACACCACGCAGAGGGCGAGCACCAGCAGCCCCCAGAACGACGCCAGGATGATGAGGGCGGTGTCGCCGGCCGTGAGGGCGAGGAGCGTCATGTCGAGCCTCCATGGGTCGTGGTCGGGGTCTGGTCGCGCTGGTCGCCTAGCCTACCCGACCCGTTCCCGGCCGGGCCTCGATGTTCAGCCCTCGTCAGCCGCCCGCGGCACGGCGGTGCCCGGCGCCCGTGCGATGTCGTCGCCTTGGCCCGATGGTTCGTAGTAGCGCTTGCCGGTCATGCTCGAGGGACGGTATTCCTGCTCGACGGCATGCCCAGGGAAGTCGTGAGGATATCGGTAGCCCTTGCCGTGGCCGAGCTGCTTCGCGCCGCGGTAACTCGCATCGCGTAGATGCAGCGGCACCGGGTCTGAGGCCGCCGCGTCCTCGAGCGCGGCGGCGATGGCCGAATACACGCTGTTCGACTTCGGCGCGGTGGCCAGGTACACGGTCGCGTGCGCGAGGTTCAGTCGCACCTCAGGAAGCCCGACGTGCTCGACGGCGTGCGCGGCGGCGACCGCGACGAGCAGGGCGTTCGAGTCCGCCATGCCGATGTCCTCGCTCGCGTGCACGATCAATCGGCGCGCGATGAACCGAGCGTCCTCACCGGCCTCGATCATGCGCGCGAGCCAGAAGAGCGCGGCGTCGGGGTCCGACCCGCGGATCGACTTGATGAACGCGCTGATGACGTCGTAGTGGGCGTCGCCCTGGCGGTCGTAGACGATCGCCCTGCGCTGCACCGCGTCGGCGGCGACCTCGCGCGTGATCTCGGCGTCCTCGGCAGCACTCGAGGCCTCAGCTGCCGCCTCGAGGCCCGTGAGCGCCATGCGGGCGTCGCCTCCGGCGATCATGACGAGGTGCTCGAGCGCGTCGCCGGCGATCGTGAGCCCGCTGCGTCCGAGACCGCGCTCATCGTCGCCGAGCGCCCTGCGCAGCAGCGTCGCGACCGCCTCGTCGTCGAGTGGCTCGAGCCGCAGCAGCAGGCACCGCGAGAGCAGCGGGTTGTTGAGCGAGAAGTAGGGATTCTCGGTGGTCGCGCCGATCAGGGTCACGGCGCCTTCCTCGACGGCGGGCAGCAGCACATCTTGCTGAGCCTTCGACCAGCGGTGCACCTCGTCGACGAACAGCACCGTGCGGAAGAGTCCGCCTCGCGCGCCTTCCATGATCTTGCGGGCGTCGGCGACGCCGGAGCTCACGGCCGACAGCTGCATGAGGTCTGCCCCGACCGCGTCTGCGAGCAGGTGCGCGAGCGTGGTCTTTCCCGTGCCGGCGGGGCCCCACAGGATGATCGATGGCAGCGACCCCCGAGACAGGATGCGCGTGAGCGCCCGGCCCTGACCCACCAGGTGCCCCTGGCCCACGAACTCCTCGAACGACCCCGGGCGCATGCGAGCCGCGAGGGGCGCGTCGCCCACCGAACCGGGCCTCAGGTCCAACCCAGCACGCGATCGGGACGGATCACGAGCAGCAACCGGACCTGTCCCTCGACCGGATCCCACTCTTCGCCCGTGTACCGCCGGGCGAGCTCCTGCATGTGCACCTCAGCCCCCCGGGGCGTCACCTCGATCACCGTGCCCTGGATAGCGAGCGGTGGATGTGGCCGCTCCTTCTCATGGATCGCCACGCTCACGCGCGGATCGCGACGGACGTTCTCGACCTTGGTGCGTCCGTCCGCCGTGTTCAATACGATCAGGCCGTCCCGGGCGTCGGCCCACAGCGGCGACACGTGCGGCGAGCCATCGGCGTTCACCGTGGCAAGGTACGCGAGGTTCGGAGGACCGAACAACGCGGCCTGCTCGGGAGTCAGCTCGGTCATGTCATCTCTCCTGATCTTTCTCGGCCGATCCGCCTCGCCCGGATCCTCGTGGTTGATCCTCACCCCGGCGCTCGCCGGCACGGAGGGCAGGCGCGACCGTCACCCGGATACCCAGCTCCCTCAGCTGCTCCTGGGTGGCCGGCGCCGGCGACCCCGTCAGCGGGTCGGTACCCGACTGCGACTTCGGGAAGGCGATCACGTCGCGGATCGCGTCCTTGCCGGCCATGATCATCACGAGCCGGTCGACCCCCATCGCGATGCCGCCGTGGGGCGGCGCGCCGAGTGCGAGCGCGCGCAGCAGGTGCCCGAACTGCTCGTCGATGTCGTCGCGAGCCAGCTGCAGCGACTCGAACACCTTCCGTTGTGTCGAGGCGTCGTGGATACGGATGCTGCCACCACCCACCTCGAAGCCGTTCAACACCAGGTCGTAGGCGCGCGCCTTGGCGGTCTCGGGGTTCAGATCGTCCGAAGCCGGCGCCGTGAACGGATGGTGCACCGAGACCCACCGCTGCTCGTCGTCGCTGTACTCGAACAATGGCGGCTCGACCATCCAGCAGAACGCCCAGGCGTCGTCGGGGATGAGCCCGAGCCTCGCCGCGAGGTCGCGCCGAAGGCCATCGAGCGCGACGTTGGCCCGGTCCCCGCGGTCGGCGACGATGCAGACGAGGTCGCCGTCGGCCGCGTTCGTGAGTTCGAGCACGCTCGTGACCTCGTCGCTGGAGAGGAACTTCTCGACCGGGGACCGAACCGCACCATCAGCTTCGACCGCCATCCACACGAGGCCCGCGGCGCCGCGTCCCTTCGCATCGTCGATCAACCGATCGAGCTCCTTGCGAGTGAACGACCCCGCGCCCGGCGCGGCGAGCGCCTTGATCACGCCGCCGCCGGCGAGCACCTTCGAGAAAGCGTTGAAGCCTGTCTCGGCGAAGCTCAGCGACAGGTCGACGAGCTCCATGCCGTAGCGGAGGTCGGGCTTGTCGGAGCCGTAGCGGGCCATCATCTCGTCGTAGGTGAGTCGGGCGAACGGCGTCGTCACCTCGACCCCGGCCACCTCGCGAACGATGCGGGCGTACAACGGCTCGATCAGGTCGATCAGGTCCTGTTCGCCGACGAACGACATCTCCACGTCGAGCTGCGTGAACTCGAACCCACGATCGGCGCGCGAGGCCTCGTCGCGCAGGCACCGCACGATCTGGTAGTACCGATCCTGCCCACCCACCATCAACAGTTGCTTCAGCTGTTGTGGCGACTGAGGCAGCGCGTAGAACGTGCCCGGCCACAGGCGGCTCGGCACGAGGAAGTCGCGTGAGCCCTCGGGGGTCGAACGCGTGAGCATCGGCGTCTCGATCTCGACGAAGCTCTGCGCGTCGAGATGCTCTCGCATCAGTCGCACGATCTGCGCCCGCATCGCGAGCATCTTCGTCATCTCGGGGCGGCGCAGGTCGAGATAGCGGTAGCGAAGCCGCAGATCCTCCCCCGCCTCGATCCGGTCCTCGATCGGGAACGGTGGCGTGGCCGACGCGTTCAACACCTCGAGCGACGCCGCGGTCACCTCGATCTCGCCGGTCGCGAGCTCGGGGTTGATCATGCCGTCGGGACGAGCCGAGACCGAGCCGGTCACGCGCACGACGTCTTCGGCGCCGAGGCGCTGGGCCGCCTCGTGCGCCCCCGCGGCGGTCTCCGGGTGGAACACGACCTGCACCGCGCCCTCGCGGTCTCGGAGGTCGATGAAAGTCACGCCTCCGTGGTCTCGGCGATGCGCCACCCAGCCGCACAGAACGACCTCGCTTCCGGCGTCATCGAGGCTCAGCTCGCCGCAGGCGTGCGTGCGCATGGTGGTTCGCATCGTCGCTTGGGTTTCGGGGGTCATGTCGTCTCATCCGTTCGGTCCGCAGGCCAGTCCTCGAGCCTCGTCAGCCATCGGGCGACGT
The DNA here is from genome assembly GCA_040882605.1 of Actinomycetota bacterium. Lineage (GTDB taxonomy): Bacteria > Actinomycetota > UBA4738 > UBA4738 > HRBIN12 > JAOUEA01. The sequence goes on along the minus strand of JBBEAY010000041.1, from coordinate 40,132 downwards.
CGGCCCGCGGCACTTCCTTCTGCACGCCGTCGACGAGGCGTCGAAGCGTGACCACGCCGGCGGCGACCTCGCGCTCCCCCATGATCGCCGTGAAGCCCGCGCCTGCTCGGTCCGCCATCTTGAGCTGCGCCTTGAGCGGGCGGTCCTCGAGCGCCCGCGCCGTCGCGATGCCGGCCGTGCGCAGCTCGTCGACGAGCACCGAACCCACCTCGCTCGTTGCCTCGCCGATCGCGACCACGAAGCAGCTCGGGGTGCGGGCAGGCGGCAGCGCGAGACCCTCGGCTTCCATGGCGAGCAGCACCCTGTCGAGGCCCATCGCGAAGCCCACTCCAGGCGTCGCGGGACCGCCCAGGGCCTCGGCGAGCCCGTCGTAGCGGCCGCCTGCATTCACAGTGCCGGCCTTGTTCGACGCGAGCACGCCGGAGATCCATTCGAACGTCGTACGCGTGTAGTAATCGAGCCCGCGCACCAGCCGGGAGTCGAGCACATACTCGACCCCTGTTGCATCGAGCCCAGCGCGCACGGCGGCGAAGTGATCGGCGCACCCATCGCAGAGGTGATCGGCGATCGTCGGCGCGGCCTGCACGAAGTCCTGGTCGCCGTCGACCTTGCAGTCGAACACGCGCAGCGGATTCTGATCGAGGCGGGTGCGACAGTCCTCGTCGAGGCGGTCGCGGAAGGGTTCGAAGTACGCCACGAGGCGCTCGCGGTAGCCCGGACGGCAGACATCGTCGCCGATCGAGTTGAGATGCAGTGAAACGTCGGTGAGCCCGCGAGCCTTCAGGAAGCGATCGCCCAGCATGATGACCTCGACGTCGGCGCCGGGCGCAGGAGTGCCGATCACCTCGACGCCGAATTGGCGGAACTCCCGCGTACGACCGGCCTGCGGCCTTCCGTGGCGGAACTCGGACGCGATGTAGTAGCCCTTGAACGGGTTCGGCAGTGATTGCGCATGCGCGAGGTAGGCGCGCACCACGCCTGCCGTGCTCTCAGGCCTCAGCGTGACCGATCGCCCACCCTTGTCCTGGAACGTATACATCTCCTTCGTCACGACGTCGGAGGTCGCTCCCGACGTACGCGCGAACACCTCGGTCTGCTCGAACGTCGGCGTCTCGACGTATCGGTACCCGAAGAGCCGCGCGATGCGGTGCGCCTCGTCGTAGAGGCCGAGCATCGCGTCGGCGCGGTCTCCCAGCAGATCCTGAGTGCCGCGCGGCGGTGAGAGTTCCATCAGGGGCCGCCCTCGGGCCCGAGCTTGCGCAGGAACGGGTTCGAGGCGCGCTCGCGGCCCACCGTCGTATCGGGCCCGTGGCCCGGCAGGACCGGCACGACATCGGCGAGCTCGAGGAACCGTCGCAGGCTCTCTTGCATCGCCGCCGGATCGGAGTTATCGAAGTCCGACCGCCCGATCGCGCCCGCGAACACCAGGTCGCCCGAGCAGAACGCGATGTCGGCGTCGACCCGAAAGGCGCAGTGGCCGGGGGTGTGACCAGGAGTGTGCATCACCGCGATCTCGAGCCCGGCGAGACTCAGCACCTGGCCGTCGGCCATCGTGCGCAGGTCCTTCACGGGCACGAGTGGGTTATCGAACCCGGCGCGCCAGGCGGACTCGTCGGTGAACGCCACTGCGTCGGCCTCATGCACGTACACAGGCATCTCGCCCGCGAAGTCGCCGGCTTCCCCCACATGGTCGAGGTGCGCGTGGGTGGCGAGCACCGCGACAGGGGTCTTGCCGGCCGCGGTGAGCATGGCGTGCACCTGATCGGGCGAGAAGCCGGGGTCGATCACGACCGCCTCGTCGCTCGCATCGGCGGACAGAAGCCAGCAGTTCGTGCCGTACGGGTTCGCGTTGAATACGTCGAGCCACATGAGGCCGCTCATGCTATCGGACGCCCTCAGCGGGACCTGCGCCCGGCTACAGCGTCGCCGTGTCGAGCACCAGGGTCACAGGGCCGTCGTTCACGAGCTCGACCTGCATGTTGGCGCCGAACACACCTCTTCCGACCGTGAGCCTGCGGCTTTCGAGACCGGCGGCCAGAGCTTCGACGAGCACCGCGGCCTCGCCCGGATCGGCTGCGCCGGTCCACGAGGGGCGGCGACCCTTGTGCAGATCGGCGTACAGGGTGAACTGCGAGACCACGAGCACCCCGCCCCCGACGTCGGCGAGCGCCAGGTTCATCTTGCCCGCATCATCGGAGAAGACGCGGAGCGTGGAGATCTTCTCGGCGAGCCGTTCGGCGTCGGCCAGGCCGTCGCCGTTCCCCACGCCGGCCAACGCCAGGAGGCCGCGCCCGATCGCCGAGACCTGTTCCCCCGCGACCTTGACCGAGGCGACGGATACCCGCTGCAGCACGACCCGCATCGGGCGGCTAGCTGGGCACGACCCGGTAGGCGTCGTACACGCTCTCCACCCGCTTGACCGATGCGAGCACGCTCGACAGATGCGCGATGTCGGCCAGCTCGAACGAGAAGCGCAGACGAGTGATGCGATCCTTTCCGGTCGTCGAGGTCGCCGAGATGATGTTGACGTGGCTGTCGGAGAGCACCGTCGCCACATCGGACAGCAGCCGGGTGCGATCGAGCGCTTCGACCTGGATCGCGACCACGAACGAGGTCGACTTGCCTTCGGCCCAGGTGACCTCGATCAGGCGCTCCGGCTGGCGACGCAGCGACGTCACGTTGGGGCAATCGGTGCGATGCACGCTCACGCCTTGCCCCTTGGTGACGAATCCGAGGATCTCGTCGCCCGGCACCGGCGTGCAGCACCGGCTGAGCCGCACCCAGACGTCGGGCAGCCCGCGGACCACGATCCCCTTCGACACGTCGTCGGCGCGGCCGAGGCGCACGGGCCGCGCGAGCGGCACTTCCGCCACGAGCTCTTCGTCGGTGTCGCCGACCACCAGGCGGGAGACACGAGCCACGATCGACTGGGGCGAGACGTGGCCCTCGCCGACGGCCACGTAGAGCGCCTCGAGGTTCGTGTACTTCAGCTCGCTGGCGACCGTGGTGAGCGACTCGGTCGTCGCGAGGCGCTTGATCGGAAGGTTCTGCTTGCGCATCAGGCGGGTGACCGCGTCCCGACCCTGCTCGAGCGCGTCCTCACGCCTGCCCCGCGAGAACCACTGCCGGATCTTCGATCGAGCGCGGGGGGTCTTCACGAACTGCAGCCAGTCCTGCGACGGGCCCTCACCCTGTGCGCGTGAGGTCAAGATCTCGACCGTGTCGCCCGTGCGAAGCTCGTAATCGAGGGGCACCAGCTTGCCGCCGACCTTCGCCCCGATAGTGCGATGCCCGACGTCGGTGTGGATCGAGTAGGCGAAGTCAACCGGGGTCGCTCCCGCGGGCAGGTTCGCCACGTCGCCCTTCGGGGTGAAAACGAAGACCTGGCCGCCGTAGAGGTCGATGCGCAGCGAATCCATGAACTCACGGGGATCGGCCATGTCCTTCAGCCAATCCATCATCTGGCCGAGCCACGCCGCCTCGGCCGAGGCTTCCTTGGCTTGCTTGCTGCCTTCCTTGTAGCGCCAGTGCGCGGCGATGCCGTACTTCGCGGTGCGGTGCATGTCACGCGTGCGGATCTGGATCTCGAGTGGCTTGCCCCCCGGCCCCACTACCGTCGTGTGCAGCGACTGGTACATGTTCGACTTGGGCATCGCCACGTAGTCCTTGAAGCGGCCGGGGATCGGCTTCCAGAGGGCGTGCACGCAGCCGAGCGCGGCGTAGGTGTCGCGCAGGGAATCGACGAGGATGCGGACCCCGACGAGGTCATAGATCTCGTTGAACTCCTTGCCTCGGATCACCATCTTCTCGTAGATCGCGTACAGGTGCTTCGGACGGCCCTCGACCTCCGCCTTCACGCCGAGCTCCTTGAGCTTGGCGCGCGCTTCGCCCGTGACCTGCTCGATCAGGGCGGTCCTCTCGCTCCTGCGGGCAGCGACGAGGTTCGAGATCTCACGGTACGGGCCGGGGTGCAGGGTGCGGAATGACAGGTCCTCGAGCTCCCACTTGATCTCCTGCACACCGAGCCGATGTGCGAGCGGCGCGTAGATCTCGAGCGTCTCGGTGGCGATGCGACGCTGCTTCGGCTCGGCCAGCACGCCGAGTGTCCGCATGTTGTGCAGGCGATCGGCGAGCTTGATCAGCAGCACCCGGATGTCGCCGGCCATCGCCACGATCATCTTGCGGACGTTCTCGGCCTGTTCCTGCTCGCGTGAATGGAACTCGTAGCGCTCGAGCTTCGTGAGGCCGTCGACGATGCGCGCCACCTCGGCGCCGAACTCTGTCTCGATGTCCTCGAGCGTGACGGCGGTGTCCTCGACGGTGTCGTGCAGCAACGCAGCCTCCAGCGTGGTGGTGTCCAGCCGCAGGTCGGCCAAGATGCTCGTGACGGCGACCGGGTGCGTGATGAACTCCTCGCCGGACTTGCGCGTCTGCCCCTCGTGCGAGGCTTGGGCGAACGCGTAGGCCCGCGCGATCTCCCTCGTGTCGGCCTTGGGGTTGTAGGCGCGAACCTTCTTGATCACAACGTCGATCGGTGATGGTGCGGCGGCGTCGCCACGACGCAGGCGGGGACGCGGCAGGTTCGGCAGCCGGCCGCCGCGTCGCTGCTGCGGCGTCTCGTCCTGGCGATCGAGGCCGAGCTCTTCCCTGCTGTCCACCGCGCCTCCTTCGCCCCCAAGTGTAGGGGCTACAGCAGGCTCGATCGGCACTCAGTAGTGGATCAGCGTGTACAGCTCGTGATCGGCGAGACGTTCACGTCCGTGCAAGAAGTCGAGCTCGATCACGGTAGCGATGCCGCACACCTTGCCGCCCACCTGCTGCACGAGCGAGGCGGCGGCGCGAGCCGTGCCGCCGGTCGCGAGCACGTCGTCGACGATCAGCACCCGCTCGCCGGGGTTGATGCCATCGACGTGAAGCTCGAGTGTGGCCGTGCCGTACTCGAGCTCGTAGTCCTCTGCCACGGTCTCCCACGGAAGCTTGCCCTGCTTGCGGATCGGCACGAACCCTGCCCCGAAGTGGTACGCGACAGGTGAGGCGATGATGAACCCGCGCGCCTCGATACCCACGACCTTGTCGACATTTCCCCTGCCGAACCGCACGACCATGAGATCGGTGATGGTGGAAAACGCGATCGGATCGGCAAGCAACGGCGTGATGTCCTTGAACACGATGCCCGGCTCGGGGAAGTCGGGCACATCGCGGATCAGGCCCTTGATCTGTTCGATGTCCATTGGCTCGCTGCTCCTCGTGGCTCTTGTGCGATCCGGTATGGGCGAGGCGAGGCTATCTGCGCTTGCGCTTGGGGGGCGGACGGCGCTTGCTCTTGGGCCGTGGCCGAGCGCTCGCGCGTGCGGTGGCGGCGGTGGCCGCGGCGTCGGATGTGCGGGCAGCCGTGACCGTCGCGGTCGGCGCTATGGGCGCTGCAGTAGCCGTTTCCGTCTCCGGCGCCGGTGCGATCGTGCCCCGGCCGCGTGCGGTGTGCCGCGATTCCATCTGCTGGAATCGCTTCTCCCGCATCTTGAGCACCGCGAGCAGCGGCGCGGCCAAGAAGATCGAGGAGTAGGCGCCGATCGCAACGCCCACGAACATCGCGAACGCGAAGTCCTTGAGCGTGTCGCCTCCGAACAGCAGCAGCGAAAGGATCGGAAGCAGCACGACAAGGGACGTGTTCACCGACCGCATCAACACCTGGTTGAGCGACAGATCAACGACGCCTACATAGCCGAGCCGTGTCACGAGCACGCTCGACTCGGTGTTCTCCTTGATCTTGTCGAAGATCACGACCGTGTCGTAGAGCGAGAACCCGAGGATCGTGAGGATCGCGATCACGGTCTCGGGGGTGACCTCACGACCGACGAGCGCGTAGATGCCGGCCGTGATCACCACGTCGTGCACCAAGGCGACCATGGCGCCGAGCGCCATCTTCGGTTCGAACCTGAACGCGATGTACAACGTGATCGCGACCAAGACGATGATCAGACCGGTCAGCGCCTGCCGGCGCACCTCGGCACCGAAGGTCGGACCGATGTCCTCGACGCTGATCTCGGTCGGGTCGATGCCCGCCTGATCGGCGAGCGCTGTCAGCAGGTCGTCGGCCTCGCCCGATCTGGTGAACGATTCCGTGCGTATCGCGACCTGGTCGCCGCTCACGATCTGTACCTCTGCGGAATCGCGACCGGCGCCGGCGAGCACAGCCGTGATGTCTTCGACCGACACATCGACCGCAAGCGGATACTGGAGCCTGGCGCCGCCGTCGAAGTCGATGGAGTATTCCAGGCGGCTGGCGACGAGGCCCACGAGCGACAGCGCGACGAGCACGCCGGAGAACGCGAACCAAGCGTTGCGGCGTTCCACGAATCGGAAGTGCGGGATCGTCTGACCGCGGTAGGTCTCGAGCGCGCGGTGCATCGTCGTCATGGCCGCGCTCCGATCGGCCCGTCGTGGCTCGACGCCTCGCCGGCCACGCCCGCTTCGAGACCGAAGCCCTTGAGTGAGACGAGCCGTGGGTTGCGAGCCAGCAGGAAGACGGTGGGGCGCTTGAAGAAGTACACGACGAACAGGTCGAGCAGGGTGGCGACGCCCAAGGTGAGCGCGAACCCTCGAACGGAGCTCACCGCCGTGAAGTAGAGCGACACGGCGGCGATGCCCGCGACCACGTCGGCAGCGATGATCGTCTTGTACGAGCGCGCGAACGCCGGCTGCACGGCCGCACGAGCGCTCTTGCCGCCGCGCACCTCGTCCTTCAGCCGCTCGAAGAACACGATGTAGGAGTCGGCGGTCACGCCAAGCGAGATCACCAATCCGGCCACTCCGGCGAGGGTGAGCGCATAGCCGAACTGCAGTCCTGCGAGCGAGATGAGCGCGAGGGCCAGCACCGCCCAGATCGACATGCCGAGCCAGGCCACGACGCCGAGCAGCCGGTAGTAGAAGAGCAGGTACATGAAGAGCAGCACCAGTCCTGCCAGGCCGGCGATGATGCCCTGACGCAGCGATTCCTGACCGAGCGTCGGGCTCACGGTCTGCACCTGCTGACGCGTGAGCTCGACCGGCAGCGCGCCCGCATTCAGCACGGTGGCGAGGTCACGCGCCTCCGCCTCCGTGAAGCCACCGCTGATCTCGCCGGTGCCGCCCGTGATCGCGCCCTGCACGCTGGGCGAGGAGATCACCACACGGTCGACGACGATGGCGATCTGGTTCTGCGGAGGCGGCAGCAGCACGGCGGTGGTGGTCGCGTCGGCGAACCGGCCGCTCGCATCGCCGGTGAGCTGGAACGACACGGTCCATTCCGACCCTGTGGCACCCCCGAGGCTCGCGTTCGCGTCGGCGATGTCGCCTCCGGCGATGACAGCAGGCGCGAGGCGGAAGCGGTTGCCCACCTCATCCTCGTACACGACCTCCTGGTCCTCGAGCGCCGAGAACGAGCACTCCCGTCGCTCGCGATCGGCGTCGGTGGGGCAGGTGGCCGGCGTTGACGCGTAGGCAGGGTCCTGCGGCGACACGAACGCGGTCACGGGGCGCTCCTCGAGCCGGGCGGTCTGCCCGATCACGTCGAGCAGGCGCTGCTGTCCGGTCGCACGCTGGCGTTCGTCCGCCGACGCCCGGTCGATGAAGCACCCGAGGTTCTCCTCGCCCGAGCTGATCACGCAATAGAGCGTGTCCACCGTGCGCACCTGCGCGTCGCCAACGGCGGCTTTCGCGGCCGCCCCGGTCGCGAGTCCGCACGGGAGCTGGTCGGCAGCGAAGGAGAGTCCTGAGAACGCCGTGGGCACCGGAGTCGAGGCCGGAGTCGAGGCCGGAGTCGAGGCCGGAGTCGAGGAAGGTGTCGGGCTCGCCGAAGCAGACACGGACGGGCCGGCGGACGCCGTCGGTGTCGGTGTCGGTTCGGTTTCGGCGCCAGCCCCGTCGGTGACGCAGTACGTCTGCTGGGTTACCTCGACCTTCAGCTCTTCTTGAGCAGCTTCGGCTTCCTTGCGCGTGGGGAAACAGTCGAGCTGTTCTCCGGTCGTGCCAACGAGACAGAACGCTTCGTCGGCGCCGGGGCCGCCGGGCGACGGTGACGAGCCGGGTGTGGCCGAAGCGCTCGGGGTCGCCGACGTCTCGGTCTTCGGGGCCACGGTGATCGCCCGCTTCGCGAGCTTCGCGATCTCCTCGGTCGGGAAGCACTCCACCTCGGCCCCGGATCCGTCGACGAGACATGCCTCGGCGACCTGGGGCGAGACGGTGAGCTCCGCGAGCGCGGCGTCGGCCGCCTGTTCAGAGTCGGCGCAGCCGTAGTTCTCGTCGTCGGGCCCGACCAGGCATGACCGGGCCTCGGCGCGTTGCTCGATCGTTCCCTGGCCGAGACCGGGGATCTGCACCTCGATCGACGTGCCCGACACGACGATGTCAGGCTCGCCGACGCCGAATGCGTCGACACGGCTCGAGATGTTCGCGCGCGCCTGTTCCATGACCGCCTCCGGCGTGCCATCGGGCGCAGACAACGTCACCGAGACGCCGCCCTCGAGGTCGAGGCCGAGGATGGGCTTCAGGGCCCCGATCGCGAACCCCGCCACCGAAGCGAGCGTCAGCACGAGCACGAACACGATCGAGGTCCACAGGCCGCGCGTCCTTTTCACGCCAGCTCCGCCCCGTTCACGACGAGTCGGAACCGGGCATCGAGATGTTCAGCCGCCACGCGGCAGAGCTGCATGCGCCCGAGGAAGATCTCGAAGTACTCCATGACTTGGCTGATGCCCGTATCGATCGTCAGCTCGAGGCTGACGGTTCGGGCAGCGGAGTCTACCCGAAGGAAAGACTGCTCCACGGCGTAGTTCACCCGGTCGTGGATGTCGAGATCGATCTGTCCGGTGGTGCGCACACGGCTGCGGTGCACGTCGGACTTGTCGGCCAGGATCACGGCTGCCGACACCGGCGAGACCGCCGTGCCCTCGGTCTCTTCGTGATTCGCGATCGCGGCGATGATCGGCATCAGATCGGCGGGAGCAACCGTGTCGCGCAGGGCCTGGTGCACCAAGATCGCCCCGGTCTGTCCGTGCGCATCGCGCGCGAGCGCGTTGCCGACGTCGTGCAGGTACCCGGCGACGCACGCGAGCGTCGCGTCACGCTCCCCGTACCCGAGCCTCGACAGCACCTGGAATGCGATGCGGGCGACGAGGTTGGCGTGGCGGAATCCGTGTTCGGTGAAGCCCATGGCGTCCATGACCCGGTCAGCCGAGGCGATGAACCGCGAGAGCTCCTCGTTGGCCTGCACGTCCTCGAGCGTGACCGTGGCCGCGTCGACGCCACCGGGCGGCGCCGGCTCGGCAGGAAGCGGCGCCGGCTCCGGGGTGGTGTCGGATGCGACGACGGCCGACGGATCGATCGTCTCCTCGGACGACTCGTCAGGCGAGGGCGCCTCGTCGGGCGGGGGCGCGGTCTGGGTCACGTCTGCCGGAACGGCCCGTCCTGGCCGTCAGGGACCTCGGTGTCGAGCTCATCGCTCTCGATCGCATCGGGTTCGTCGCCGACGATGCGCCCCACCCCCGCGCGCACCATGCGGATGCGTGTGCCCGGCGCGATCTCAACCGTGATCACATCACTCTCGTCGTCGATCTCGATGATCGTGCCGAAGACCCCGGCGGTGGTCACGATCTCGTCACCGACCTCCACGCTGCGGAGCAACGTCTGCTGGGCGCGGGCGCGCCGCTGCTGCGGCCGGATGAGCAAGAAATAGAAGACGCCGCCCATCAAGAGCAGCGGCAGGAAGGCGACGATGCTGCTGCCTCCTGAGGATTCCTGTGCGAGGAGCTCGAACATGGTGAACCTTTCCGTGTGGTTGCGTCCGTGAGGATGCGATGACGCTGAGCTGCGCCGACGCGCGAGTCTACCGCTCGGGGGTGCCTTAGAGGGGCAGGGTGCCCGGCGGCTGCGTGCCGAGGTGTCGATACGCGCGCTCTGTCGCGACCCTTCCCCTGGGGGTGCGATGCAGGAAACCGAGCTGCAGCAGGTAGGGCTCGACGACGTCCTCGACCGTGTCGGGTTCCTCGCCGACCGATGCGGCGAGGGTCGACAGGCCGACCGGCCCCCCGCCGAACCGCTGCACGATCGCGCGAAGGATCGCGTGGTCGAGGCGGTCGAGACCTTCCTCGTCAACCTCGAAGACCTCCAGTCCGGCGCGGGCGACTTCCCCGGTGATCGCACCATCGCGACGAACCTCGGTGAAATCGCGTACGCGGCGCAGCAGCCGGTTCGCGATACGAGGAGTGCCGCGCGAGCGCCTGGCGATCTCCGCGGCGCCGGGCTCGTCGAGACGCACCCCGAGGATGCCTGCCGACCTCCCGACGATGCGTGAGAGGTCCTCGACCGGGTAGTAGTCGAGACGTGGCGAGAACCCGAACCTCTCACGCAACGGAAGGGTGATGCGCCCGGGCCGGGTCGTGGCGGCCACCAGAGTGAACTTCGGAAGCTCGAGCCGGAGCGACCGAGCGGTCGGCCCCTTGCCGAGCACGACGTCGAGCACGAAGTCCTCGAGTGCCGGGTAGAGCACTTCTTCGACCGGTCGTGGCATGCGATGGATCTCATCGACGAACAGCACGTCGCCGTCATCGAGGTTCGTGAGGATCGCGGCGAGGTCGCTCGGGCGATCGAGGGCCGGGCCGCTCGTCGGCTGAAACCCTGCCCCCATCTCGTTCGCGACGATCTGGGCGAGCGTAGTCTTGCCGAGACCCGGCGGCCCGCTGAACAACAAGTGGTCCACCGGCTCGCTGCGTCGCCGGGCGCCGTCGATGAGCAACTGGAGCTGTTCCTTCACGCGCTCCTGGCCCACGAAGTCGGTAAGGCTCGTAGGTCTCAGGGCAACGTCGAACTCGCGATCCTGGGGGTCGACGACCGCGGCCTCGATCAAGCGATCGTCGTCCACGTCACCGTCCCACCTTCTGCAGTGCCTCGCGGAGCATGTCGTCGACCTCACGGCCGTCGTCGTCGACGTCGCGGGTGGCCTCGGCCGCTTCCTGAGGCGTGAGGCCGAGCGAGACGAGGGCATCGCGCACGTCGATGATGGGGCCGCCCTCACGGGGCAGCTCGGCCTCGCCGCCGAGGCGATCACGCAGGTCGACCACCACGCGCTGAGCGACCTTCTTGCCCACGCCCGGCACGACCGTGAGCGCATCGGCGTCACCGGCGATCACCGCTCGACGGAGCGCCTCGGCGCTCATCGCCGAGAGGAACGAGAGTCCGACCTTCGGGCCCACGCCGGTGACCCCCGTCAGCAGGTCGAAGAGCTCGCGCTCGTCGGTGGTCGAAAAGCCGTAGAGCGTCATCGAGTCGTCGCGCACGACCATGCGCGTATGCACCCGGGCGCCCTTGCCCACGGCGGGGAGCCGGCTCACCACCGAGGTCGGCACGGAGACGTCGTACCCGACCCCGCCGACCGCGAGCACCACGCGGGTCGCGCCCTTCTCGACGATCTCTCCCTCGAGGAAGGAGATCATCGGGCGGCTCCCGCGCGCGCAGCCGCTCGCAGGCGCGCGCCGACGAGGTGCGTCAATGCGACGGCGGCAGCGTCAACCGCGTCGGGGCTCGCAGGAAGGTCCTTGAAACCGTGAACCCGCTCGAGCGCCTCCCGCACTTGTCGCTTGTCGGCGTTGCCCGCGCCGGTGACCGCGCTCTTGACCTCGGTCGGGCTGTACTCCTCAACGTCGAGCCCAGCTTCTGCGGCGACCACCATCACGGCGCCGGTCGCGCGGGCCACCGTGAGCGCGCTCACCTGGTTGCGGTTGAAGGCGACCCGCTCCACCGCAACGCTCATCGGCCGGTGCGTCGCGATCGCCGCTCGGACTGCCTCGGCTAGAACCTTCAGGCGCTCGGCCTCGGGCGTGGCGGCACCGGTCGTGAAGGTGTCGGCCCAGATCAGGGTGGGTCGCCGGCCATCACGCGCGACCGCGGCGAGGCCCATCTTGGCCACGCCAGGATCGACCCCAAGCACGCACGAATCGAACATCTGTTCGCGCAGTCTATTGGGACGACCGTCGCTGGGCAAACACCCATCGGAACGGGGCCGGTCTTCCATCTTCGTCGTCGGTGATCACGACCGCGCGATCGACGCGGAAGCTTGCTTCCTCCAACAGCTTCGATTCGCGTTCCCACCGCATGGATGCGAAGAACATGGGCGTGCCGAGCCAGTTCGACTCGATGTCTTCTCCTGGCCGATCGCCCATGGGAAAAGAGGCGCAGAACCAACCGGTCGGCCGGATCCATCGAGAGATCCGCCGGTAGAGATCCTCCCGGTCGTCGATGGGGACGTTGCCCATCACATAGGCGGCGACCACCGCGTCGCAGGAAGCTTCGGGAAGCCGCAACGTCACGAGGTCTGCGACCCGGAAGTCGCCCTCCGCGTGACTCGCGCGTGCGAGCGCGACCTGCGAGGGCGAGATGTCAACGCCGGTGAATCGATACGCGGCCACGAGCTCCTCGGTCACGGTTCCTCCCGAGCCCACGCCGAGCTCCACGACATCGGATCCGCTCGGCACCCGAGCGATGACCTCGTCGACGAACCACGAGCGGGTTGGATCGTGCGGCTTCGTCCAGTCGCGGTATCGCTCAGCGATGTGGTCATATCCATCGGCGACGAGCTGTCGAGCATCGGTCGGGCCTGCGACCGGCCCGGCGGGGGATCCGCTCACAACGAGGCCATGACCTCTTCGGGGATGTCGAAGTTCGCGTAGACGTTCTGCACGTCGTCAAGGTCCTCGAGCGACTCGATCAGGTTCAGCACCTGTTTCGCCTCGCCGCCATCGACCGGGATCGTCGTCTGGGGCATCATCGAGATTTCTGCGGAAAACACCTCGACGCCGGCGGCTTCCATCGCATCGCGCACCTGCTTGAACGCGACCGGATCGCTGACGATGTCCCACGAGCTCTCGGAGTCGCGCAGGTCCTCGGCGCCGGCCTCCAGCACGATCTCGAGCAATCGCTCCTCATCGGGCGCCACGGCCTTCTCGACCACCACGACACCCTTTCGCGTGAACATGAAGGCGGTAGAGCCCGTCTCCCCGAGGTTGCCGCCGTTGCGAGTGAACGCGTGGCGGACCTCCTGCGCGGTGCGGTTGCGATTGTCGGTCAGCGCCTCGACGTACAGAGCGATGCCGCCCGGGGCGTAGCCCTCATAGCTGATCTCGTCGTACCGGGCGCCTCCGTCGTCGGCGCCGGTGCCGCGCTTGATGGCGCGCTCGATGTTCTCGGTCGGCACCGAGAAGCTCTTCGCCTTCTCGACCGCCGAGGCGAGGGTCATGTTCGCGGTGACGTCGCCGCTGCCGCCCTCGCGCGCCGCGACCTCGACCGCGCGTAGCAGCTTGGCGTACTGGTTCGACCGCTTCGTGTCGTTCGCGGCCTTCTTCCGCTTGATCGTGGCCCACTTGGAATGGCCCGACATCTTTGATCCCTCCCCGGGGGCTATGCTCGGCTTCGCCTCACTTCTTGAGCCCCCGTTCCCTCCCCGAGGCCCAGCTTCGCGAGCAGGTAGCGGTGCAGTCCCGTTTCGCCGATCAGCTCCGGATGGAACGATGATACGAGCAGGTTTCCCTGTTCCAGCACGACGGGCGCGCCTTCGTGCTCGGCGAGCACGCGCACGTCGTCGCCGATATCGATGATGCGCGGCGCCCGGATGAACACCCCGCGCACCGGGTGCTCGATACCCTCGACGTCGACGTCTGTCTCGAAGGAGTCGACCTGTCGTCCGTAGGCGTTGCGCTCGACCCCGATGTCCATAACCCCGAACAGCGGCTCGCCGCCGAGCACGCGGCGGGCCAGCACGATCATGCCGGCGCACGTGCCGAAGACCGGCATGCCGTCGGCGACCCGGGCGCGAACCGGCTCGACCAGGTCGTAGGCCCGAGCGAGCTTGCCTATGGTGGTCGATTCACCACCCGGTATCACGAGGCAGTCCACACCCGCGAGCTGTTCGGCGTTTCGCACCTCGACCGGGGTCGCGCCCGCGTCGGCCAAGGCGCGACCGTGCTCACGGAAATCCCCCTGCAGCGCGAGCACGCCCGCCTTCACCTCGGTCACCCCCGTGCGGCGCGACTACCAGCCGCGATCCTGCAGCCGCGTCTCGAGGGTGCCGATCTCGAGCCCGGCCATCGGGTCGCCGAGACCGTGCGACAGCTTCGCCAGCACGTCGGCGTTCTCGAAGTTGGTGGTGGCCTCGACGATCGCTCGCGCCATGGTTGCCGGATCCTGGCTCTTGAAGATGCCCGAGCCCACGAACACACCGTCGACACCCAGCTGCATCATCAGCGCCGCGTCGGCAGGGGTAGCGATGCCCCCGGCTGAGAAGTTCACGACCGGGAGCTTGCCCTGCTCTGCGACCATGCGCACGAGTTCAACGGGCGCGCCGAGATCCTTGGCCTTCGCCACGTACTGCTCGGGACGGAGCGTCGTCACCTCGGCGATGTCGCGCAGGATCTGGCGCTCGTGGCGCACGGCTTCCACCACGTTGCCGGTGCCCGCCTCGCCCTTGGTGCGGATCATCGCCGCGCCCTCGGCGATGCGCCGCAACGCCTCGCCGAGGTTCCGCGCGCCGCACACGAACGGCACCGTGAAGGCCCATTTGTCGATGTGGTATTCGTCATCGGCCGGCGTCAGCACCTCGGACTCGTCGATGTAGTCGACGCCGAGCGACTGCAGGATCTGCGCCTCGACGAAGTGTCCGATGCGCGCCTTGGCCATGACCGGGATCGTGACCGTCTGCTGGATCTCCTCGACCCTGGTCGCGTCGGCCATGCGCGCGACGCCTCCGTCTCGGCGGATGTCTGCCGGCACGCGCTCGAGGGCCATCACGGCGCACGCGCCGGCGTCCTCGGCGATCTTCGCCTGCTCGGCGGTCGTGACGTCCATGATCACGCCGCCCTTGAGCATCTCGGCCAGGCCGGACTTCACGGTGAAGGTGCCCGTCTCGCGCTGCACGGATATCGCCTCCTGATCGGGGCCCCGGGGAACCGGGACCGACGCTTCCGAGTGTACCGCGGGCGAACGCGCAGGCAGATGCGGAAACCGCGCACGTCATGGCCCTCTAAGCGTCTTGTTAGGGTCCGGCTCTATGCTCCGCCAGCTCGCCGCCGGCGCGTTGTACGACGCGAAGACCTCGATCGCCCGCTATCCGGTGATCGCCGTGCCGTTGCAGCGTGTGCGCGGACGCGGCGAGCTGATCGACGGGAGCACCGACGTGGTCATCGAGGCCTTCCCTCGGTGCGCATCGTCGTTCGCCGTCGCAGCGTTCAGGCTCGCGCAGGAACCGAGCCCCACGAACATCGCCCACCACACGCATATGCCGGCCCAGGTGATCCTTGCGGCACGGCGAGGAGTGCCCTCGATGGTGCTTCTCCGGCCGGCTGTCGACGCGGTTGTCTCGCATGTGATCCGCAGTCCCGACCTGAGCGTGCAGGCAGCGATGCGCGGCTACCTGCGCTTCTACGGGCCGCTGCTACAGCTCCGCGACGGGTTCGTGACGGCGACGTTCGACGAGGTGGTCAGCGGCTTCGGCGTGGCGATCGAGCGCCTCAACGCCCGGTTCCACACGGCGTTCGCACCGTTCGAACACACACCCGAGAACGTGTCGCGGATAGACCGGGAGATCGAGCACGACTACCGATCGCGCGAGGGTTCCGGTGAGCGGCTCGAGGCGATCATCCCCCGCCCGTCAGCCTCGCGAGAGGCGACCAAAGCCGAGGTGGCAGAACGCGTTCGAAGAGAAGTGTCGCCGCAGACGCTCGCCGAGGCGCACGCGATCCATCGAGCGCTGCTTCCCGAACGATGAGGCGCGAACGCTAGCCCGGCTCTGACGCCCGAACCCGAAACCTCAGCCGAACGAGATCTCGGCGTCGAACATGCCCGTCGGAGCGAGCTCGACGAACGTGGTACCCGGCTTGAGCGCGATCTCCTCGCCCGCCTTCGTGATGAACTTCGTGAAACCCGACTCGTCGGAGCGCTCCCACTTGCCCACGATCAGCTTGCCGTCGCGGAGCACCCACGCCTTGCCCTTGCCCGTCAGATCGGCCTCGGGCGAGGGATAGCCGGTGACGTCCTGGAAGTCGCTCTCGGTCGTCTTCACGATCTGGATCACCACGTTGTCGGCGGTGATGGCCCCGCCACTTTCGAGCATCATCGGGGAATCGTCGAGGTAGCGAACCCAGTGACCCTTCGACCAGCGCCACTCGGCGGTCGCGAGCCCCGAGAACACCACCGTGGCGCTGCGAGCCTTCTTGCTCGGCGCCGGCACCTCGTCGCTGTAGACGAACGGCGACAAGGGCGCCGGCTCGCCCTCGGCGAGCTTCACGCCTTTGGCCCACAGAGCCTTGGTCGATGTGAAGAGGTTGTGCGGCACGATGCGACCGTCGTCGCGATTGAACGCCTTGGTGGCGCTGTCCTCGTCCATCGCGGTCATGCCGGCGTCCTCGACGATCGTTCGCACGCCCTTGGAACCGCCGCTGAACGCGAGCAGCGGGTGCTCGCTGAACGGCGCCAGGATCGCAGGGTCGGTCGAGCGGATGCTTCGCACGGGGCCGATGCGGTTCGCGTCGTCGCAATGGAACAGCACGACGAAGCGCGTGATGCCGCCCTCGACGACTTCCTCGTAGACGATGTCGGCGCCCTGCAGACCGGCGAGCGGCTGCGCATCGGGGGTGTTCTCGACCTTCACCGCGAGCACCGGACGATCGGGCGGCGCCTCGTCACCGGGAAGCGTCTCACCGGTCAACGGACAGGGCTCGACCGGGTCCGGTACGCCCGGCACCGAATCGAGCGCCCGTTGGATCGAGTCAGGCGCGTTACCCGAGAGCGCGAGGGCGCCGATGCCGCCGCCGAGCACGGCGACGACCGCGCCGCCGGCGACCGCTGCCTTGCCGCGAGAGGTGAGAGCCACGATGAGGGGACCTCCTGGAAAACGAGGGATGGGATCAACGACGATGAACGAGTGGGTGTCCAGTCCGGTGGGACCGGCCCAGCGATGCTAGACCCGCGACGAGGCGCTTCCAAACACTCGAGCCGAGTTCGACACGAACGTCACAACTCGATTCACATGCTCTCGAGGCGCTGGATGCGCTCGGCCATCGGTGGATGCGTGGCGAAGATCTTCTCCAGTGACCCCATCTTCTCCCCCTCGATCCGGGAAGGCTGCGACAGCCAAAGGTGCGCGGTCGCGTTGTTCGCCGAATGCATCGCCGCTGGCGAGGCGCCGATCTTGCGGAGCGCGGACGCGAGGCCCGGAGGGTAGCGCGTCAGCATCGCGCCTTGCGCGTCGGCCAGGAACTCCCGGTTGCGTGAGACCGCGCTCTTGATGATCTGACCCGCGAGCGGCGCGAGCACCATGAGCGCGAACCCGACGCCGAAGAGCACCAGCGTGGCAGGGCCACCGTTGTTGTCGTTGCCGCGGCGCCCCCCGAGACCGCCCCACAGCCACGAACGCATCAGGAATTCCGCCATGAGCACGACCGCGCCCACGAGGGTCGCGATGATCGTGCCGAGCAGCATGTCGCGGTCGAGCACGTGCGCGAGCTCGTGGCCGATCACGCCCTCGAGCTCGACCCGATCCATGATCGCGAGCAGCCCCTCGGTGACTGCGATCGAAGCGTGCTCGGGGTCGCGTCCGGTCGCGAACGCGTTCGGCGCCTGCTCGGGCACCACGTAGATGCGCGGCTTCGGCGTGCCGGCAGCGATCGCGAGCCCCTCGACCAGGTTGTGCAACCGCGGCTCGTCCTCGGCGCTCACCTCGCGGGCGCGCGACGACGCCAGCACGAGCCGGTCGCCGTACAGATACGAGCTGATCGAGAGCACCGACGCCACGATCAGCGCGATGACGAGTCCGGTGATGCCCGTGCCGAAGATGTAGCCGATCAGCGTGCCGACGCCGCCGAAGAACACGAAGGCCCCGATGACGAGCAACACCGACTTGCGCTTGTTCGACGCGATCTGCTCGTGCATCTACTCGCCCCGACCCAGGTCGACGGCGACGGGCTCGCCGACCGGGTCGTCGATCTCGAAGAACTGCCGCTCGCTGAAGCCGAATGCGCGCGCGACGAGGTTCGACGGGAAGGTGCCGATCGCGGTGTTCAGGAGCCGCACCTGGTCGTTGTAGAACTGCCTGGCGTAGGCGATCTTCGACTCGGTGCCGACGAGCTCTTCCTGCAACGCGAGGAACTGCTTGTCGGCCTCGAGCTGTGGGTACGCCTCGACGATCGCCATCAGTTTTCCGAGGCCAGCGGTCACGGCGTTCTCGGCACTGGCCTGATCGGTCACTCCGCCAGCGGCGATCGCCCGGGAACGCGCCTCGGTAACCCGCTCGAAGAGCTCTCGCTCGTGGGCCGCGTAGCCCTGCACCGTCTCGACAAGGTTCGGGATGAGGTCGTACCGGCGCCTGAGCTGCACGTCGATCGTGGCCCAGCCATCGTCGGCCCGCGTCCGCAGACGCACCAGCCGGTTGTAGAGCCAGACGAGGCCAAGGAGCACGACCGCGACGAGCCCCAACGTGATCCAGATGACCGGTGACATGAGGACCTATCGTAGCGACGCTCGGCCGAGCACCGACCGGTAGACAGACTCGATGCGCTCAAGCACCTCTGACCAGTCCAACGAGGCGGCGCGGCGGCGGCCCGCATCGGCGAGCTTCGACGCGAGATCGTCGTCGTCGAGGATCCTGCCGATCACAGCTGCGAGCGCCCCTGCATCACCCGCAGGAACGAGCAGCGCGTCGACGCCATCCGTGGCGACCTGCCGGTAGCCATCGATGTCGGAGGCGACGACCGGCACGCCCGCGGCCATGGCCTCGACCACCGCGATCCCGAAGCTCTCCTGTCCGGTGGCGGCCGCGACGGCGACGTCGGCGCCGGCGAGCACCATCGGAACCTGGGCATGTTCGAGACGCCCGAGCATCATGACCCTGGCTCGCGCGTCTCCCGGCAAGACGTCGATCGCGCCCCGGTCGGCGCCGTCGCCACCCACGGTGAGCCACAGGTCGTCGTGATCGATCGCCAGCGATCGGAAGGCCTCGACCATGACCTGGAATCCCTTCTGTCGATCGAGCCGATGCGTCCATGCGATCCGGCGACCGGCCGGCCACGAGAGCGGAGTCACCTCGGCGAACCGCGCGACCGAGAGGCCGTTGGGGATCACCTGCAGGTCGAGTCCGGGCACCGCCCGGGCCACGAACAAGGCCGCGGCCTGCGACACGGCGATCGTCGCGGCGAGCCGGCGGCGCACCGGCGCCATGAGCGGCGAGGCGAGCTCGTAGATCTTCGATCGGTCGAGCCAGGCGTGAAACGTTGCCACGACTGGCACGGTGGCGGCCAGGGTCGCCCACATCGACGCGCTCGGGGTGAACGGCTCGTGCACATGCACGATCTCGGGCCTGAATCGATCGAAGGCTCGGCGAGCTCGCCCCACAGCCGGCCACGGTGCGATCGGGGCCACGGTGCCACGGTAGGAGACGCGGATCGGCCTGCCGAGCCCCCCCGAACCCGGTCCGAAGAGCTCGACGGCGTGTCCTCGCGCTTCGAGCTGCGAGGCGAGATCGGCGACGTGAACCTGCACGCCCCCTGGCGCATCGAGGTCGTAAGGGCACACGAGCGCGACGCGCACCTGGTCAGTCCTCCCACGCCGGCTGGAACATATGCCAGTCGGTCGGCGCCGCCGCGATCGCCCGCTCGAACTCCTCGGCCATGCGCTGCGTGAGCGCCCGCGCGTCGGCGCGTCGATCTCCCGTCGGCTCGATCTCCAACGGCGGGGTCATGACGATGCGCCATCCGCTCTCGGTCTGGAACACCGGTGTCACGATCAATGGCGCTCCGGTGGTCAGCGAGAGCAGGGCCGGACCGGCAGGCATGCGACGTGTCCGTCCGAACATCGTCACCTCGACCCCTCGGCCCGTGAGATCACGATCTGCGACGAGCGCCACGATGAAACCGGCCTCGAGCTTCGAGGCAAGCGTCCGCCCGATGCCCGCATCGCCGAGGCCAAGCATCTCCACACCGAACGTGGTCCGGTTCGCGACGAACAGGTCGTACAGGCGCTCCGGGCGCAGCCTCTCCGCGACCGCCACGGCGGGTCTGTTTTCGGCGCAGAGCCACGGCGCGGCGGCGTCCCAGTTGCCTGTGTGTGGCAGCGCAACGATCGCGCCGCGCCCGGCGTCCAGCGCATCCCACAGGTGGTGGGCGTCGATCGGTTCGAACCGAGCGGCGACCGACTCGGGGGTCATCACCACGAAGCGGAACGTGTCGAACCAGTACCGGGCATAGGAGGCGAAGGCGTCTCGCGTTGCTGCCCGCACCAGCAGGTCACCCGGAGCTCTGCCCAACACCTGAGCCTGGTTGCGCGCCACCACCGATCTCGTCCGGGGCGCGAGCTCGAAGGCGAGCAGCCCGGCACGCCGGAAGACCCGCCGCCCGAACATCTCGGGAAGGATCCGTGCGAGCCACGAGGTCGATCGAAACGCGTAGAAGGCGAACGTCTCCTTCCAAGTCTCGTCACGCCGGGACGACATCAAGGGCGCTCCTCGCCAACAGCGGACGGCGAGGGCGCTTCACGACCAGTCTGAGACGTTCGCTCCTCGCGGGCCACCTGCGACGTTCGCACAACCACTGCGAGCCCGGAGACGCCGGCGGCGAGCCAGAGCGCCCACGCATGGTCGAAGCCGACCCCGATCACCACGAGCCCGTAACGCAGACCCCTCGTGAGGTGGCTCTCCTCCACGCTGTAGGCGAGCGATGCCCCGCGGGCGCGCACGTAGGCAGAGAGCGCGCTGAGACACAACGCCGCCAGCGCCGCGAGCGCAACCCCGGGCTCCCCGTCGCGAGCGACCCATACGGCCGTGCCTAACATCATTCCGTCCCAGACCCGGTCGAGCAGCTCGTCCAGCATGCGGTCCGACGGGCCCCCGGCGCCGTGATTCGCACGATGGCCTCCGACCAGGAGCAACACGCCCGACACGAGTGCAGCGACAGCTGCCTGCTCGGGTTCTCGCGCGACGACGAGCCATGCCGCCAGGGCGGCGACCAGCGCACCCACCGACAGGGTCGAACGGGTGAGGGCGGTGCCCGGCGGCTGTCGTTCGAATCGCACCATGAGCGGAACCAGGCGAGCGTAACAACTCCCTCCTTCGGTAGGATGCGTAGACCTCACGCCCCGGACCCGTTGAGCCGAAGGAGCGCGCGCGTTGAAGACCTACGACGCGAAAGACATCCGCAACGTGTTGCTGGTCGGCCACGGGGGGTCGGGCAAGACCACCCTCCTCGAAGCGATGCTCTTCACCGCCGGCGCGATCACCCGCATGGGCACCGTCGAGGATGGCAACACCGTCAGCGACCACGATCCCGACGAGAACCGCAAGAGCATCTCCGTCTCGCTCACGATGGCGCCGATCGAGTGGGACGGGGTCAAGATCAACGTGCTCGACGCGCCCGGCTATGCCGACTTCATCGGCGACATGCGCTCGGCGATCCGTGCCGCAGACGCGGTCATCGTGGTGGTTTCCGCGGTCGACGGTGTCGAGGTCCAGACCGAGGCGGCGTGGGAGCTCGCGGTCGAGGCGGGGCTTCCGCGAGCGATCTTCGTGAACAAGCTCGACCGGGAACGTTCCGACTTCCAGGCGACCCTCGATCAACTCGTCTCGTCGTTCGGCAACCAGGTCGCGCCGTTCGAGCTGCCGATCGGCGCGGAGCACGATTTCCGGGGCATCGCCGATCTGTTGCACGAGAAGGCCGACTTCTATCCGTCGGGCCCCAAGGCCGAAGAGTCGGAGTGGCCCGACGAGATCCACCAGATGGCCGACCCGGCCCGCGAGAAGCTGATCGAGGCGGTCGCGGAGTCAGACGACGCCCTGATCGAGGAGTACCTCGAAGAAGGCACGCTTCCAGAGGAGCACATCGTGAGCGGTGCGAAGCTCGGGTTCGCCAACGCCAGGTTGGCGCCGGTGATCGTCGGCTCGGCCGCCAAGGCGATCGGCATCGACCGGCTGCTCGATTTCATCGTCGAAGAGTTCCCGTCGCCGCTCGACCGGACAGCCGTGACCGTGGTCGGCAAGGACGGTGAGGAGGGCGAGCGTTCGAGCGACGCCGCCGGACCACTTGCGGCATTCGTGTTCAAGACGCTGTCGGACCCATTCGTCGGCCACATAACGATGTTCCGCGTCTTCAGCGGTGCGATGCGCCCGGACTCCTCGGTGCACAACGCGACCCAGGCTATCGACGAGCGCGTCGGGCAGCTCTTCACGCTCGTCGGCAAGGAGCACGAGTCGGTGTCGGAGGTGGCGGCCGGCGACATCGGCGCCGTGGCCAAGCTGCAGCAGGCGCACACGGGCGACACGCTCTCGACCAAAGACGCTCCCGTGCAGGTGCCCACGCTCGGCTTGCCCGAGCCCCTGCTCGCGTACGCGATCGCCCCGAAGACCAAGGGCGACGAGAACAAGCTCGCGACCGGACTCTCCCGCCTGCGAGAGGAAGACCCGACGCTGCGTGTGTCACGCAACGAGGAGACGCACCAGACCGTGATGCACGGCATGGGCGAGGCGCACCTCGAGGTCATGGTCGAGCGGCTGAAGCGCAAGTTCGGCGTCGAAGTGACCACGGCGCCGGCCAAGATCGCGTACCGGGAGACGATCCGCGGCAGCGCGAAGGGGCTCGGCCGGCACGTGAAGCAGACCGGGGGACACGGCCAGTACGCGGTCTGCAACATCGAGATCGAGCCGCTCGCACACGGCGACGGTTTCGTGTACGAGGACAAGATCTTCGGTGGGGCGATCCCCCACCAGTTCATCCCGTCGATCGAGAAGGGCGTCGTGAGGACGATGTCCGAGGGCGTGATCAGCGGGAACCCGATGGTCGACTTGAAGGTCACGCTCGTCGACGGCAAATTCCACCCCGTCGACTCCTCGGACATGGCGTTCCAGATCGCCGGGTCGATGGCCCTGAAGGATGCCGTCGACCAGGCGGGCGTCGCTCTGCTCGAGCCGATCGTCGACCTCGAGGTGATCGTGCCCGAGGCCCACACCGGCGACATCATGGGCGACCTGAATTCCAAGCGAGGCAAGATCGCCGGCATGGAACAGGTGGGCGGGGGCAAGCAGCGCATCAGCGCACAGGTGCCGCAGGCCGAGGTCGCCCGTTACGTCATCGATCTGCGGTCGATGACCGGTGGCCGGGGCGGCTACACCTCGACGTTCTCCCACTACGAGGCGATGCCGCAGCAGCTCGCGCAGAAGGTGATCGACGAGTACCAAGCGGCGAGAGAGGAAGCCCACCGGAAGTAGGCGTCCTCAGCTCGTCGTTCTGATCAGCGCGGCGCCATCTCCATCAGGAAGGGCAATACGGCGTCGTCGAACGCCTCGGGCGCGCGCATGTTCACGACGTGGTCGGCATCGATCGTGACGAGTCTTCCGTCAGGCACCTCTCGCGCGATCAGCTGTGACGCCCGGCGCATATCGGGAGGGTCGTGCCGCGCCTCGACCACAAGCGTAGGCACGGCGATCTCACCGAGGCGCGGGGCTGCCGGCGGATCGAGCTCTTCAACGCCCGACTCATCCATGGTGAGCTCGTGGATGTTGTCTCGTGCGATCTCCTTGATGCGAGCGCCGGCTTCGTCGTCGACCCCGAGCGAAACCCAGATGCCTAGCGACAGGTCTTGCGCCCGTTCGAGATCGCCGGCTTCCACTGCGGCCTCGATCGGCGCGCCTCGCTCGTCCCACCAGGCTTCCTCGTCGTCGGTCTCGACGAACCCTCCTAGGCCCGGTGCGATGGGCACCAGCGCCCATACACGGTCGGGCATCGTGAGCGTGGCATCGATCGCGAGCGCGCCGCCCATCGAGCATCCGACGAGCGCGGTCCGATCGATATGGAGATGGTCGAGCAGCGCGACGAGGTCGCGGACGTGCGAGTAGGGCGACCCGTCGGGCCTGGACGACGTGCCGTAGCCGCGCTGGTCGTAGCGTAGCACCCGGAACCGCTCTAGCCACGGTTCGAACTGCGGGTCCCAGGTGCGCATATCCCACAAGCCGGGGTGCAGCAGCGTCACGGACGGACCCTCGCCCGCGATCTCGTAGTGCAGGCGGCCGCCGCCCGAGATGTCGAGGAACCCTTCCTCGCGGTCAGGCATCGGCGAACCTCGGCGCGAGCCTGCGAGCCGTGTCGGCGAGCAGCTCCGGCAGCACACGCACCTGTCCGACCACCGGCATGAAGTTGGTGTCGCCGCCCCATCGCGGCACCACGTGCCAATGCAGATGGTCTGGGATGCCGGCCCCGGAGATGGATCCGAGGTTCATGCCGACGTTGAACCCATGTGGCTCCGATTCTTCGCGCAGAGCGCGGATCGACCGCTGCATCAACGCCTGCAGCTCGGCGTTCTCCTCGGTGGTCAGATCCTCGATGTCGCCGGTGTGACGCAGGGGCACGATCAGCAGATGCCCCGGGTTGTAAGGGAACTTGTTCAAGACGATGTAGGCCCGCTCGCCGCGCACGAGCACCCGTTCGGGCTCGCGATCGGGCACGGCGCAGAAAACGCACCCGCCGTCTTCTTCCAGCTCGTCGCGCGCGGTCTCGAGGTACTGCATGCGCCACGGGCTCCAGAGATGATCCATGCGCGCCGCCTCAGGCCGATCCGAACTCGGTCTGCACGAGCGAGCGGCTCGAGGCCTCGTCGACAAGCGCGTCGATCAACCGGTCGAAGGTCACCCCGGCCGTCTCGGTGCCCGCGCGATCGCGCACGGTGTAGGCATCGGACTCGAGCTCCTGGTCCCCCACCACGAGCGTGTACGGCGCCTTCGCGAGCTGCGCGGCCCTGATCTTCTTGCCGACGCTCTCCTTGGAATCGTCGACGAACGCACGCAGCCCAGCGGCCTTCGCCTTCGCGGCCAGCTCTTCGCAATGTGCCACGTGACGGTCCGCGACGGGCACGAACCTCAGCTGCTCGGGCGCGAGCCACAGCGGGAACGCTCCGGCGTAGTGCTCGGTCAGCACGGCGAAGAACCGCTCTACCGATCCGAACAGCGCGCGGTGGATCATGATGGGACGATGCCGGGCGTTGTCGTCGCCCGAGTACTCCATGTCGAATCGCTGAGGAAGCTGGAAGTCGACCTGGATCGTCGACATCTGCCACGTGCGTCCGATCGCATCGCGCGCCTGCACGCTGATCTTCGGGCCGTAGAAGGCGCCGCCGCCCTCGTCCATCACGAACGGCACGTCGATCGCTTGCGCCGCTTGCCGAAGCGCCTCGGTGGCCTCGTTCCACTCTTCCTCGGTGCCCACCGCTTTGCTCTCGGGACGGGTCGACAGCTCCATGTAGAAGTCGTCGAGCCCGTAATCGCGGAGCAGGTCCAGCACGAACGTGAGCACCGATCCGAGCTCGTCGCCGAGCTGCTCCCGGGTGGTGAAGATGTGGGCGTCGTCCATCGTCAGCCCACGCACACGCGTGAGGCCGTGCACGACCCCCGAGAGCTCGTGCCGGTACACGGTGCCGAACTCGAAGAACCGAAGGGGCAGCTCGCGGTAGCTACGGGTGCGGCTCTTGAAGATCAGGATGTGCATGGGGCAGTTCATGGGCTTCAGGTAGTACTGCGTGCCGCCGTCGAGCTCCATCGGAGGGAACATGCCGTCGGCGAACCATGTCAGGTGCCCGCTGATCTCGAACAACTCGGCCTTCGTGATGTGCGGCGTGTAGACGAAGTCGTAGCCGGCTTCCTCGTGCCGTCGCCGGGAGTAGTCCTCCATCAGCCGCCGCACGAGGCCGCCCTTGGGGTGGAACACCGCGAGTCCCGACCCGATCTCCTCGGGGAACGAGAACAGGTCGAGATCGTGGCCGAGCTTGCGGTGGTCGCGCCGCTCGGCTTCCTCGAGGCGATGCAGGTAGGCGTCGAGATCGCCTTGCGTGGCCCACGCGGTGCCGTAGATGCGGGTGAGCTGCGGGTTCTTCTCGTCGCCGCGCCAGTACGCGCCGGCGACGTTCGTGAGCTTGAACGCCCCGAGCACGCCCGTATGCGCCACGTGCGGGCCCAAACACAGGTCGACCCAGCCGTCGTTGGAGTAGAGCGACACGGTGTCGCCGGCGCCCATCGCCTCGATGATCTCGACCTTGAACGGCTGGTCGCGCAGGCGTTCGATCGCGACCTCGCGCGTGACCTCCTCGCGAACGAACCGCTGGTTCCGCTTCACGATCTGGCGCATGCGCCGGTCGATCTTCGCCAGGTCGGCGGCGTGCACCGGCTCGGGCAGATCGAAGTCGTAATAGAAGCCGTCGGCGACCGCCGGGCCGATCGCGTAGGTCGCGCCGGGGTACAGATCGCAGACCGCCTGGGCGAGCACGTGCGCGGTCGAATGGCGCAGCACGTGCAGCCCCTCATCCGAAGTCGGAGCGATCGGCTCGACGAGCGCGCCGGCCGAAGGCACGAACGAGAGGTCACGCAGCTCGCCGTCGACCCGCGCAGCGATCGTGCCCTTGGGCAGCACCGCGCCGATCGGCTCCCCTTCGGGGAGCTCGACATGCACGCCTTCGGGAAGGGTCAGGGTCGGCATGCGGGCATGATAGCGACCATGCTCGCCACTCCGCGCCCACGCCCTACTCGTACGAGATGGCCTCGAGCACGTTGAGTCTGGCCGCACGCCGAGCCGGCCAGATCGCCGCGATCACGCCGATGAACGCCGCGATCACCAGGTAGGCCGCGAGCTGGCCGACGGGTACGACGAACTCGGTCACCCCTTCGGCCTTCAAGGCCTGCTGCAGCGCCCAGCCGAACGCGACGCCGATCACGAGACCGAGCACCGCCCCGAACACCGCGATGATGATCGATTCCCAGCGCACCATGCGCGACACCTGTCGCCGGCTCATGCCGACTGCTCGCAAGAGCCCCAGCTCCCTGGTCCGCTCGTAGATCGAGAGCCCCAGCGTGTTGATGATGCCGACCGCGGCGATCGCGATCGACATGAGCAGCAAGGCCGTGATCAAGCCGAGGATCTGATCGATGAAGCCCGCCTGCTGCGCACGGAAGGCAGCCTGATCCTGCACCTGCACATTGGGGAACTCCTCGACCGCCCCTCGGATCGCCTCCTCGACCTCGCTCAGCGCCACGCCCTGCGCGCCTTTCACGAGGACGAAGGAATCCAGCCGCTCGACATACAGACCGTCGTAGGTCTCGAGCGAGATCACGTAGTCGCCGACCAAACGGTTCTCCTCGTAGATGCCTGCGATCGTGAGCGGGGCGTCTCCCGTCGAAGCGAACTCCGCCGGCACCTCGTCGCCGAGCGCCCACCCATTCTCGATGGCCACGTCGCGATGCACCAGCAGCGCGTCGTCGGCCTCAGCCAGCACGGTGACCGAGCCCTCCGACACCTCGAGCGTGGCGACTCCTTCCACGGCCGAGGGATCGACGGCGGTGAGGAACGAGGTCGAACCGTTCACTCGGAACCCGTTCTGGCGGAACGCCGAGACGGCCTCGACCTCGGGGAGCGCGGCAACCCGCTCTCCTGCCTCGGGGCTGAACGATGTGAACGAGCTGGTCGTCAGGGTGTAGTCGGCCTTCAATGTGTCGGTGAGCGCCGCGTCGAACGATGCTTTGAGCGACGCGGCGAGGATCGCGACCATCGAGACGAGACCGAGCCCGATCATCAAGGCGGCAGCCGTGGAAGCGGTGCGACGGGGGCTGCGCATCGCGTTCTCGCGCCCGAGCCGCCCCTGGATCGACAGTCGCCGAAGCGGTGCGCCGAGCCCCCCGACGATGGGCCGGGCGGCCAATGGCGACAGCATCGCGACACCGATGAAGGTGATGGCGGCGCCGGCCCCGACCGAGTAGACGCCGTTGGTCTCGGCGCCGAAGAGGCCGTACGCGAGCGCGCCGACGCCGAGAGCGGTGACAGCGAGCGCGATGATGAGCCTGCGACCAGCGAGCTCCCGGGAGGCCCCATCACTCGCCTCGCGGAGCGCTTGGATCGGCGCCACGGAACCTGCTCGGCGAGCGGGAAGGATCGAGGCCGCGACCGTCACGACCACGCCTACGAACAGCGAGACGATGATGGTGCGCGGCAAAAGCTGCAGCGATGTGCTGGGTAGGTCGATGTTGAACGCTCCGAGCAGCCCCTGAAGCCCGACCGCGATGCCTATGCCTGCGGCGATGCCGAGCCCCGAGGCGACCAGGCCGACCACGAACGCCTCGACGACCACCGACACGATAACCTGCCGCCTCGACGCCCCGAGCGCGCGCAACAGGGCGAGCTCACGGGTGCGCTGGGCGACGATGATCGAGAACGTGTTGAAGATGATGAACGAGCCCACGAACAGCGCCACGGCCGCGAACACCAGCAGGGCCGTGCGGAAGAACCCGAGGTCTTCTTGCAGGTTCTGCGTTGCTTCGTCGGCCACCGACGTCGACGTGACGGCTTCCACCCCTTCGGGAAGCACCGCCTCGACCGATGCGCTGAGCTGGGTCGCCGCGACGCCTTCGTCGCCGACGACGCTAATCGCATCGAAGACTCCTTGCTTGCCGAGCACTTCCTGAGCGGTCTCGGTCTCGAACACCGCCAGCGTCGCGCCCCCGAGGTTGTCGGCTTCCCCGAATCCGACGACTCCCACGATCGTGAACTCTCCGGGCGGACCCTCGAAGAGGATCTTGATCTCGTCTCCCACCGAGAGGTTCGCATTGCGCGCCGTCGCCGCGTCGATCATCACCTCGTCGGGCCCCGCCGGAGGCGCTCCGTCACGGACCTCGAGCACCTCGCCGGCCAGCTCGTTCCAGTTCGTACCGATCGTCGGCGGGCCGACACCTCCGATCACGTCGTTGGTCGCCGGGTCGACCATCTGGGCCGTTCCCTGCAGGTCGCCCACCGCGACCGCCACGTCTGCGACCGACTCAACCTCAGCGAGCAGACTGTCGGGGAGCGGCGTCCGCTCTTCACCGCCTCCCCCTCCCGGGCCCGCCGCCTCCGGCTCGAAAGCGGAGGTCGATCGCACTATGACATCGGAGGCGGTGGCCGACTGAGCGAACAGCTCCTCGAACGCTGCGTTCATCGTGTCGGTCAGGACGTAGGTGCCGGCGACGAACCCCACGCCCAGCACCACGGACAGCGCCGTCAGCACCAATCGGAGCTTCTTGGCCAATAGGCTCTTGAACGTCGCGCGCCACACGGTTGGCTAGGACTCCAGCGACTTGAGCCGGTCGAGCACGCCGTCGGCGGTGGGGGCCCGCATCTCATCGACCACACGTCCATCTGCCAGGAACACCACGCGATCGGCGTAGCTCGCCGCGGTGGCATCGTGCGTGACCATGAGGATCGTCTGGCCGTAGGTCGAGACCGCGTCTCGCAGGAAGCTGAGCAGCTCAGCGCTCGAGCGCGAGTCGAGATTCCCGGTCGGCTCGTCGGCGAACACGATCTCGGGCCGGCTCACCAGGGCTCTGGCGCTTGCGACGCGCTGCTGCTGTCCGCCCGAGAGCTCGCTCGGGCGATGGCCGAGTCGATCGCGCAGCCCGATCGTGTCGACCACCTGGTCGTACCACGAACGATCGACGTCTCGGCCCGCGATGTCGAGAGGAAGCGTGATGTTCTCGGCCGCGGTCAGCGTGGGCACGAGGTTGAACGACTGGAAGACGAACCCGACCTTGTCCCGCCGCAAAGCGGTCAGCTGCTTCTCGCCGAGCGTCGTGAGGTCGACATCGCCGATCCACATGGCGCCCCCGGTCGGCGTGTCGAGACCGGCGAGACAATGGAGCAGGGTCGACTTGCCCGAGCCCGACGGCCCCATGATCGCCGTGAACTCGCCGCTCGCGAACTCGATGGTCACTCCGCGCAGAGCTTCGACCGCGGCATCGCCTTCGCCGTAGACCTTCCAGAGATCGTCGGAGCGCGCGGCGGCGGCCTTCGGGCCGTCGGGCATCACCATCGCCATCGACGTGTGTCCCCCTGCTCGGAAAGTGGGCCGGCATCGCTTGCCGATGCAACAAGGGGAGCCATGGGCCGTCCCTCGTATCGCACATGTCACCGAGTGGGCGCGGCAGGTATTGAACCTGCGACCTCTCGCGTGTGAGGCGAGCGCTCTCCCGCTGAGCTACGCGCCCGGCGACTCGTCACGATATCAAAGCTCTCGAGCGTGGGCTGCACGAGATCGCCCGCATCTGGACGAAGTGACGGCGGCACGTGCCCGCGTCGTGCCGCCGTCGGCCCGGACCGGAGCCCGGACGTCATTCCCAGGGTCGGAGTCTTGCACGACGGCACAACGACCGCAAGGTCAACTTGACCGCGTCTTACCCATCGTTCTCGCGGCGACGGCGCTCCATCAGTGATCGGAGCTCGTCGCCGAGCTCGGGCATCTCAGCCGTGAGCGACTGGAGCGCGTCGACCTGTAGCACCAGGGCTCGCACAGGCGTCTTCGCGACCACCGAGGCCATGCGCCGATGTTGCTCGAGCAGGGCGATCTCACCGACCACGTCGCCGGCGCCGAGGGTCGCGATCGACTCCCCGTCTCGCACGACATCGACGGCGCCGTCCTCGATGACGAACAACTCGTACGGCATCGACCCCTGCTCGATCAGCAGCTGCCCTGGGTCGGCCAGGACTTCCTCGACCCACTTGGCGACCTGCGCCAGGTCGTGCGCGTCGAGATCTCCGAACAGAGGCAATGCCTGAAGCCGCCCCGGCTCGATCACGATCGATTCCCCCTTCGCCGACGTCAGGTCGTAGGCCGGACACTCACGCGATGCGCACCCAGCTGGCGATCGACGGCACACCAGCGTCGTCGACGAGGAACATCATGTACCAGCCGGGCGGAGCCTGGGTGCTCGAGCTCGGCGCGTCGACCGAGAGGGTGCTCGTCTGCGCCGAGAACGCCAGCGAGACCGAGCGTTGATCGAAGTTGACTCCGTGGGTCACGGTGCTCGGCCGGATCAGCACCACGTCGGCGATATCCGCTGCCCCGTCGGTTCCGACCGAGAACGTTCCGCCGTACCCCAGGTTCGTCGGTGCTGCGGTGATGACCGGGCGGGGCCCCGCGAAAAGGTACGGAGGGGAATACACCTCGACGGTCGTCTGCATAGTGCCATTCGTCTGGCCGGCCGAGAGTACGCGCCCGTCGGGCAGCAGCATCGCCGTCGAGTGATAGGCGCGAGGGGCCGCTTGCGCCGCCATCTCGGTCCATACCTCGGTGGCCGGGTCATAGAGCTCCGCGCTCAGCACCGGAAGGTCGTAGTTGGCGGTGCCGCGATTACCGCCGACGGCGAGCACCTTTCCATCAGGAAGCAGCACCGCGTTCAGGTTGCGCCGCGGCTCGTTCATCGACCCCGTGTACCCCCACGAGGGCTGGCCGGCGCCGAGGTCCACCGACTCTGCCGTGGCCGTGGTGACGGTGTTCACAGCGCCTCCGAGAGCAAGCACCCGTCGCCCGTCAGCGAGCAGGATGGCGCTGCCTCGGGGGCGGGCGCCTGCGACCATTGACGGCCCGCTCGACCACCCGTTGGACGCAGGATCGAAGTACTTCGTCTCGGCCTCTGGCCCGACCCTCGCGATCCGTCCATCGCCCATCACGAACATACGCGGATAGAGCTGCATCGCGAGCGTCGCCGAACTCGGCAGGGTCGAGAACGAATCGGTCGCTCCGTCATAACGCTCGACCGCTTCGGCGAGCGCGCCCGAGCTCACCCGACCACTGAATACGAGCGCATCACCGTCGGGAAGCGTGACATCCGAGGGGTACCAGCGGCGCCAAGCCATCGGCGGCCCGATCCGCCAGGACTCGGTGATCGGGTTGAAGAAAGCCGTCTTCTCGGTGCCGTTCGGGATCGTGCCGCCCCAGATGGTTCCCCCGGTCACGAGCACGTCGCCGTTGGGGCGTAGCGAATGACCGGAGCAGAACAGGTTGTGTTGCTGACCGATCGGCACGCTGACGTCTTCCACCGAACCGGTAGCGGGGTTCCACAGCTTCGCCATGGTGCCGACCGTGCCGCCCGTCTCGTAGAAGAGCAGCACCTTGCCCGTGAAGAGCACGGCCGCGTGCACGCCGACCACACCGACATCGAGGGGCTCGCTCCACCGTCCCACCAGTCGGCCGGGGTCGACCGAGCCGGTCGTGGCCGTGGCCGGCGCGCTCGGCGCCGACCGGTTCCCTGCAGCGTCGACGGCCTCGACGGTCCACCAGTAAGTAGTTGCCGGCGCCAGGCCCGGGTCGACGAATGACGTGGTGATCGATGAGCCGGCGAGCGAGAAGTTCGTTCCGTCGGTGGAACGACGCATGGTGTAGCTCGTCACTCCGGTGTCATCGTCGGATGGCTGCCAGGTGAGATGCACGGAGAGCGCGTCTTGAAGGCTCACTTCGAGCCCGGTCGGCTGCGTTGGATCGGTGGCGTCGTCCGAACCGGGGTCGGAGGCGGCGGAGACGTCGTCGAACGTCACGTCGAAGGTCCGCCCTGTCGAGGTATCGCCGATCTTGATCCGCGTGATCGGCGACGTTCCCAGGCCGTTCGAGCGGCTCAACGCGGTGACCGGCACCGAATCGAGATCAACGTCGAACCGCGCGCCGGCGCCGACCTTGAGGTGCACGTCGACACGGTGCCAGACGCCGTTGATCACTCCTACGGTGCTCTGATAGGTGATCTTCGTGACGTTGTTCCTGGCGATCAGAACGCCGTTCTTGTTGATGCCGACGAGCAAGATGGCCCCACCGGTGCTCTTTCGCAGCGAGGTGAGCCAGACAGCGCCGGCACGAGCATCAACCTTGAACCACACCGTCGACCACGCCTCGGACTGAGCTCCGAACGTGCGCCCGGCGTGCGACGCTGCCCCATTGGACCGAGCCCGACCGGCCGCTACATCACATTTTCCTGCCCGATGTGTCAAGAGAGAACACCTGAGAGGTTTTCCACAGGTTAGGATGCGAGACTGGATGAGGCACCACGCAGACCGCTGCGGTAGGGTGCGGAGGACGACATGGGCGATCGAGAGCTGACAGACCTCGCCAACGTCCTTCTTACCGCTGCCGGGGCAGGGCTTGCGCTCGCCTGCGGGTACCTGGTGATGAAGCCGGCCACCCGAACCATCAAGAAGTGGGTAGGGGCGAGCCTGGTGGCCTTGCCTGGACTCTTGCTCGGCCTGATGCTCGCACACCCACAGCTCGGCGTACGCTCGGCCTACGGAGGCCTGACCGATGCCCTGCTCGGATCGAGCAGCCCCCTCGACGAGGCCTTCAACGTGGCCCCGCCGGTCGCCGGCGAGAGTACATCGTCAGACATCGGAGGGTCGGCTGACACACAGGATCCGAGCCTCGCGCCCAACGGAGGAACCGTCATCACCGGATCGCCGGATAGCGCCGAAGTACCTGTAGAGGCGCCTCCGTCCGATACCGGGACGCCTCCGCCTCCGTCCGATACCGGGACGCCTCCGCCTCCGTCCGATACCGGGACGCCTCC
>JBBEAY010000041.1:0-6641 GCA_040882605.1 Actinomycetota bacterium | reverse complement strand
GCCTCCTCCCCCGCCGCCGGAGCCCACCCCGTCCTAGCGAAGCAGCGTCGCGAACCTTTCCGCAGCCTTCCGATACTGACGCGATCGGATCCGGGTGGCAGTATGTGAGCCATGCGACGTACAACGGTCCTCGCTGCGACCGTGTTCGCGCTCTGCCTTCCCGCTCTGGCAACCGCGGAGCCCCGATTCCAGGTTCGGTGCCAGTCGACGCACGTGGCAACGGTGGACCCGATCGTGGCGCCCGGTCAGCGATCCGAGCATGAGCACGAGTTCTTCGGCAACCGCTCGACGAACAGGAACTCCACCTACCGCTCGATGTGACGTGGCGCGACGAGGTGCTCGACCAAGGACGATACGGCCGGGTATTGGACGCCCACGCTGTTCAGACAGAACGGAAGCCGGGTCCGGGCGCAGTCGCTGCTCATCTACTACCGGGGCGAGCAAGGGGAACACACCCGCCCGTTCCCCAAGAATCTGCGGATGATCTCGCATCGGGTCAAGGTGGGGCCGAATCCTGCCAATCTCATCGTGAAGTTCCCTGAGTGCTGGAGCGGCAAGCGCATCGATTCCCCCAACCACATGCGGCACATGGCGTTCGCGACGGGGAAGGGCTGTCCCGGGACCCATCCGGTGCGTCTGCCGGCGCTCACCGAGGTGTTCCGCTACCCGGTGAGCTCTGTCGCTCGCTTCCATCTGTCGTCAGGCCCGCTTTCGACCGGGCACGCGGACTTCTGGAACACGTGGGACCAGAAGGCGCTCACCGAGCTGGTCGCGCGGTGCCTGAACCGCAGGAGCGAGGACTGCGGACGGATCGACCGCTGACCATGGCTCTCGTGTTAGGGGAACCTTGCCAGGGCCTGGGCCCATGGGTTAGGGCTCACGTGCAGCGGCTTGGTCTGATCGCCGTTCTTGTACAGGCATGCAAGTCCGTTGCGTTCCCAATCGCTGCCAACATGCGTGAACTCTCCGCCCGCCCAGAGGGCGCCATCGGTGGATGACGCGAGCGCCCACACCCCCGCATACGCCTGGTTGGGTGCGGGCGTCCACGTGCGATCGACGCTTCCCGTCATCGGGTCGAGGGCGGCCAGACGCGGCTGACAGTAGCTCTCGACCAGTCGCCAGTGCCCGCCGATCACCAGACGGTCTCCGTGCAGCGCGGCGGTCTGCACCTGTCCGTTCGCGTCGGTCTTCCATAGGGTGGCGCCGGTGAGGGAGTCGACGGCCTGTACGTAGTCGCTGCCGCCGGCTGACAGGTACGTGACGCCGCCCGCTTCGAGCACCTCCCACCCGAACGAAGCGGAGTCGAAGCGTGTGGGTCGCCACGTCCTGTCGACGTTGCCGTCGCGTTCGACATGCGCGAACGCCTTGGCGGATCGGCCGTTCAGCACGTCGCACTTGCACGCGATGAACACGCCGCCCTGCGGAGCACTCGCGATGTCGACCACCTGAGGGTCGCGTACATGATTGCCGATGTCCTTGGTCGCGACGCTGACCAACTGGCGCTCGCGAGTTGGCGACATGACTTCGTATAGGTGACGTCCGCCCGCCCAGAGGGTAGGGCCGTCATCGTGAGCCGAGAACAGGGGCGGCGTCGAGTATGCCTGCACCCTCGCGCCGGTGATGCCGTTGAACGCGACGAGGTTGGCCGCTCCCTCTGCGCTGAACCTGCCGGCCGCGTAAACCGTGATGCCGTCGGGCGCGAGCGCGAGGTCGTAGACGATGCTGCTCGTGCCGCCGAGGTCGAGCTCGAAGTCGAGCGGTACCCCTTTCAGGGTGAACACGGCGAGGTTGATCTCCTCGTCAGCATCTTCAGCCGGCGCCGCACGCGTGTTCGACACGACCTGCGTGAATCGACCACCCACCCAAACGTTCGAGCCCACCTGGAGCACGGCACGCACCTTGCCATCGACGCCGTAGGCATTCGTGGGCGTGGTGCTCGGCATGGCCCGCGCGACGCCGCCCGTGAGCAGGGTCGCAGTGAGAACCACGGCCGATAGGACCGCTGTGGACAGCTTCATCGCGGAGCCGGGTTGATCCGAGGGGATGCGCTCATGAGGATCAGAGCATCTGTCCTTGGGTCGGGCCCGGTCAATCCTCCAAAGGTCGGCGGATCCGAGCCATGGGACCTATGCCCCATTCTCCCCAAACGTGTTGCGAGCGAAGCACTTCTTGGTGGGCGCTAGAGGATTTGAACCTCTGACCTCTTCCGTGTCAAGCTCGAGACGCTGGTCTGTGTCCGATTTGTGTCCGAGTGGTCAGGGGGTGATTCTCACACCTCGGCAAGCCCAGACCGCCCAGAGGTTGGCGGCTCCAGCCGAGTCACCCACCATCTGATGGAGAGGGGAAAGGTCGGCTTTGGTCCCGCCCCACTTCGCGTCACCCTTCAAAGACCTGCAACGGGCGCCGTCAGTTGATCACCGTCCACGCGACGCTTGTCTTCACCGACGCGTTCTTGTTCAGATAAATCGTGAAAGTTCCTTGTGTGCGGTTAGGAACCGCCGCCTTGACCATCGCCCCGCCGGCGGTCTGCTGCACCGTCGCAAGGACCAACGTCGACGGTCCGATGATGCCGACGCTGATGGTGACCCGGTTCGCGCCAGCAGGAACGATGGCTACGCCGCTACTGCCATCGAGGATGACCCTGCCTTGGACGTTGACGCTGCCGTCCAGGATGACCCTGCCTTGGGCGCTTATGGCGATGTTCTGTGCATAGATCTTCAGCGCTGGATTGTCGTTTCCATCCGCAGCGATGAGTTCTAGCGGGGTGGGACCTCCATCGCTGTGAATCAGAAGCCCACCTGCTGAGACGTTCCACGAGGTAGCGCCGTTATCAGTTCCGCCTTCAGCGAGACCAGAAGTGTTCCACGTACCAATGATCAGCGGGTCTCCATTGTAGCCCTGTGCCACGGTGGCGAACCCAACGACCAACAGGGCCGCCAGGAATGCGGCGCCACGCATCGGGGTGAGCATGCGAGCGAACCGGTGCTTGTTCATTGGGTTGCCTCCATCCGTCGGACATCGGGACTTTCGAAGCAGGAAGCTCAGGGGCATGACACCCTGACGTCACCTGGGTCGCCCTGGCACGTGTCTGAGGACGGCCCGCCGTCGAGACGATCGTTACCGGAGATGCCGTCCCGGGCTGACAGGACGTCAGCTCCCGGCCCTCCGCCATGCACATCGGCACCTGCGCCACCGACCAAACGGTCGCCTCCATTGCCACCCCAGACCAGGTCATCACCGCCTGCGCCCTTCAGGACATCGTTGCCGCCGAGGCCGTAGATGACATCGTTCCCTCCCAACCCGGAGATCGTGTCGCTGGCTGGGCTGCCGCAGATGATGTCCCGCCCGGCTGTGCCGGTGATGGTCCCTCGGCCCGTGATCGTGCATCGCGGTTGCCAGTCTGCGTAGCGATCTGCCCAGTCGTAATCGGTCAGCGGCGAGGCCGCTCCGCCGCCACTCGGGATCGAGTAGATCTCGTAGTCGCATGCGGCGCTGTCGCAGTTCGTGGGATCGGCCGCCTCCCGGGTGCTCTCGAAGATGATGCGTGAGCCGTCCGGTGACCACGCGGGCGAGAAGTTCCGGGACGAGCTGTTCGTGAGGTTCACGGCATTGGAGCCATCAGCGTTCGACACGAAGATGTCCCAAACTAACCCGCCGTTCACATTCCCGGTATCCCTGACGAACGCGAGCTTGGCGCCATTCGGCGACCACGCTGCGTCGTGGCCCGCGGTGACGAACTCCTGCCCAGTCCCGTCTGGATTGACCGAATAGATGCTCGTGCCGACGGAGTACACAATCTTGCTGCCGTCGGGCGACCATGCGGGGAGCTGCTCGTTCGACGGGTAGTCGCCGGTGACGTTCCTCACGCCTGATCCGTCCGCCTTCATGACCAGGATGTCGTAGCTTGATCCGCCGCCGTCGACGTGCGCGTCCCGCTGGAAGACGATCATCGTACCGTCGGGCGACCACGCTGGGGTGGAGTCGCACTCGCTCCCGCTCGTGAGCTGCTTATAGCTCGACAGCGTCGCATTCCCCACATAGATGGCGGTGCACGCGGTTCCATCGGAGCCGTAGAAGGCGATCTGCGAGCCATCCGGAGACCACGCAGGCGCAAGAGCCTGGATTGCTCCGTTCGTGAGGTTGGTGACGCCGGTGCCATCGGCACTCATCACGAACACGTCCTGCGTGCCTTCAGCGGAGCGCGTGAAGGCGATCTTGCCGTTGGAGCCGGGATAGGCGGCATTCGCGGGGGCAACGGCCGCCAGGCTTGTTAGGGCCAAGGTAAGAGCCACGATGGACAGATCGTAACGGGAGCTCCTCTTCATACACCGTTCCTCTCGGAGTGGTTCACGAAGCTGCCAGCTTGCTCGGGCATGGTTCTCTCTCTACGAAGACTGACCTCGCCCGGGAGGTCATCTGAGAGCGACCGACGCTAGCAACCGACGCAGTCGTCCGGTGTGTTGCCGCTTACCGAGCTGTCGGCACTGATCGATACGGTTGCCCCTTGTTCGTTGTAGATGCCGCCGCCAGATCCGCTGGTGACGACGTTACGGGTGACGAGGCTCTCTCGTGAAAGAGTCAGTGATCCCGTGACCCCAGGGGTGCTTTCCTCCCCGATGTTCCAAATGCCGCCGCCTATCCTCTCCGCCTCGTTACCTGCGAAGCGGGTGCCCTTAGCGAGAACAGTGCCGGCGTTCGCGAGGCCTCCTCCTGTCTCGGCGATGTTGCCAGTAATAGTGCTGTGCGTGATCGTGAGCGCATCGTCGGTGCCGACGAAGATGCCACCCCCGCCGAGATCTGCGTAGTTGCCGCGGATCTCGCTTCGAGCTATCCGCGCCTCCCCGGAGACGACGATGCCGCCCCCGCAGTTGCCGATGGAAGCGTTCGCTCTGATGATGCTGTTCACGACCGTCAGGGTGCCCGCGCTCTGGATGCCTGCCCCGCATGTGTCGTCGATGCGGTGGTCCCGAACGACGCTGTTCCTCAGTACGAGGGTGCCGGTGCTGGTGATACCCCGAAGGGCGTAGCCACGCCCGAGGCCCACCACGCTCACCCTGTTGAGCCTCAGCCTCCCCTCGTTGACTATCCCGCCTCCCCAGCCGCTCAGGATCTTCAAACCGTCGATCGCGACATTCGCGGTCGTGCTGATGACGGGCAGCTCGCGTGTGACCCCGCGCGACGTGATGCTCGTCGCCGACTGGCCAGCCCCGGAGATCGACAGGTCCTTGGAGACCGTGAGGACCTCCGCGTACTTCCCGCGCCCCACCTCGATCGCGTCGCCGTTCGTGGCGCAGTCGATCGCCAACTGGATGCGTGGGAAGGCGCTCGCTGGCGTTCGGCCGTCGGTGGCGCAGCTCGTTCCGGTCCCACCAGAACTCACGTACCAGGTAGTCGACACCGCCCAGCTCGACGTTGGTGCTACCGCCACGACCAGCGCCGTGAGTATGCCGACCTGTAGCCAACGGCGAGGTCGTCCTGCCCTCGTGGGCGCGCGGCTCGCGTTGCCGCCGAACTGTGGCTCCTTACTCGGGTTACTCAAACTGGCCCCCTAAGGCTGGGACCCCGGTCCCCGAATTCCCGAACTCCTGGACTTGGCACGCCTGCCCAGCTCGGCTTGAGACGTAACCATAGCGGGATGTAGCCTGAACGACCTACCGCGCCAGCATGGTGGTAGTAGTGAGTCGAAACCGTCGTCCTCACGCACTCAGGGCCGGTCAAGTCCTCACTAGCCCGTATGCGGATGCCTTATCTGGATCGGCCTCCGCTTCGCCAACTCCCCTTCGACCTCTATCCCGTTGACGTCCCCAAGCAGATGCGGCTCGCGTTGCCACGCTTAACGATCCAGCCCATTCAGGCTGTTCTCTTCATTGAGCTTCGCCGCGTCACTCGTCTAGGCGGGGGGGCCGGTGCTTGAAGAGCTCGGGCATGATGCCGGAGCCCGCGGGAGGCGTCGAGCGGTGGGTGCCGTCTTCGTTGTGCAGGTCTGAGTCACTGAGCGTCAGTCTCATCTGCCTTCCCAGTTCTCGCGCACCCTTCTTGAGCCAATATTCGTAACGAATCGATCGCCACCACGAGCTCCAGTGTCTTGGGTGCATCGTTACGTTGCCTTTCGCTTTGGAGATCGCAGGGAGTGCCCGTCAGATGATCATGCAGCCGGACACATAGGACGTGCCGAGCTCCACTGCGTCGACGATGTTTCGAAGACAGAAGTGGACCGAGATGAGATCGCCCTCGATCGTCGCGACGCGACGCTCGAGGCCATCCAGCTCCGCGAGGTCGACTGAGTTAGTCGCGAGTTCGATCAGGCTGGGTGTGCCGGGAGGAACGAGCCCGGTCTGGGTGCCAACGAGCTCGGTCATCTTCTCGTCCAGCCTGGTCGTGCGGTCTTCGAGGGCGGACTGAGCGTCGACCAGTTCGGCCACCATCTCTCGGAGCGCATCCAGGTTGTGCGAGACGTCCTCGCTCCCCTGGTCGCTCAGCTGCTCCACCGCGACCAGCCTGTCCTCGCTCCTGTCCAACTGAACGAGGAGATAGCCGACGAGTGTGGCTACGGTGATGAGCACCACCAGTGTGATGCCGGCAACAATGTAGGCGATCACTGGAAACTCCCCAGAGATGATCACCGAAACTCCCCACCCCTG
>JBBEAY010000040.1:0-4066 GCA_040882605.1 Actinomycetota bacterium | reverse complement strand
GCGGGCTCCCGGACCGTTTGACATCGATAGGAGGATCGGGAAGGTGAGGAGAACCATATTTCTCTTGCCGAAATACCGACCTCACGCTTCCTAGTCGCTGGCGAGAAAGGCGAGCTACAGGAATTCGTGGCTGGCACGCGATCGTTCGGCTCTTGGGTGGCGGATAGGATGGGGTCCACCTTCGATCAGCAATACGCGTACCAGGGAGGCACCCTCAGATTGGGCGCCTCCTCGCCGCTGAGACTCCCCCAGGTCCCGGTGATCAGCGCGCCCTCGGCGCCCTCGACGACCTCGAGCAGCGACACCTCCTCGGGCGGGCGCGTGAGGTAGTAGCCCCCGTCCGGCCCCGCGACCGAACCCACGAGCCCACCCCGGATCAGCGTGGCCAGGACCTGCGTGTTACGGGGAGGGCCGTGCCGGTGGCACGGGACGTGCGTGCTGCACGAGCACTGGGAGGCGGCTCAGGTCGCCCTGGTGAACCGCCTGGACCAGACGACGTTCGCCGATCTGTGCCGCCAGGACCACCTCACCGGAGCGCCGGCGGCGGTCCCTTCGAGCGAGACCTCCTGAACGGGGGGAACGGTGGTGGTGGAGTTCAGCTGATGGGGGCGCCGGCCTCGAGCGCCTCGTCGGTGGCCGCGAGGTCGGCGAAGCTCGAGCTCTTTAGGCTCTCGATGAAGGCCTCCTGGGCCGCCGCCCACGCCGGGTGTACCGCGCAGGCCACGCCCCAGTGGCATGGGCCGCCGCTCAGCACGCACTTCTCCTTGCGGATCGGCCCCTCGGCCGTCTCGACCACCTCGAGCAGCGACACCTCCGCCGGGTCGCGGGCGAGCTCGTATCCGCCGTCCGGGCCCGCCACGGAGGTCACGATCCCTCCCTTAATGAGGCTCCCGAGGATCTGCGGAAGGAACCTCTCGGGGATTTCCATGGCGGCCGCGATCTCGCGCGACTTGCGCCGCCCCGAACCGTAGCCGCGGGCGAGGAACAGCACCGCCCGAACGGCGTAATCGCCCCGGTTCCCCATCGATACCTTCATCTTCACCAACCTAGCACTTGACGTTAAGGCCAGGGCAACTATTATTACTTTGCATAACGTTACTGAGATGAGTAATCGAAGGAGGCCGCAGTGAGGATCGAGCGTGCGACCACCACGCTCGACATCTACGTCGCCAAGGACGCTCTCAAGAGCTCGGCGGTCAGCGCCGTATCGGTCCTGCTGCTGTAGGCAATCGGTGGCGCCAGGGTCACCGCCGTGATCGTCATCGGCGTGGCGGTCCTGGTGTCGCCCCCGGTGCTCCTCGACCGGCGCCCGCGCAGGCAACGCCCGACGTTGGCCCGGCCGGCCACCCGGCAACCCCGTAGGAAGACGCAATCGATCAGGAGGAACGTATTATGAGCACCGACCATCGCCCCGCGGCGCGCCTCGGCGCCGCGCTATTACTGGTATCCGCCGTGTTCCTCGGCGCCGCGTGCGGAGGCAGCGAGGACCCCCCGCCAGCGAGCTCGTCGGGCGGGGCGGGCGGGAAGGCCGCCGATGACGGCGGTGGCTCCGGGGGCACCAAGGTCACGGCGACCGAGTTCGAGTTCTCCCAGGAAGCTCTGACCCTCGCCTCCGGAGACACCCTCGAGCTCGTCAACGACGGGACGGTCGAGCACGACATCACGATCGAAGAGGCCAACATGATGGTCGTCCTCGTCGCTCCCGGCGAGACGGGATCGGCCACGCTGAACATAGAGCCGGGGGACTACACGTTCTACTGCTCCATCTCGGGTCATCGCGAGGCCGGGATGGAGGGCACGGTGACGATCGAGTGAACCTCGACTGCAGCCCGCTGCTGGTCTTCTACGAGACCACACGCGCCTGCTTGCTGGCCTGCAGGCACTGCCGGGCCGAAGCCATGCCGTGGGCGTCGCCCGGCCAGCTATCGACCGACGAGGCGAAACGCTTCTTCGAGGATCTTCTGGGGTTTGGATCGCACCCTCCGGTCCTGATCCTCACGGGCGGCGATCCTTTGATGCGGCCCGACATCTTCGAGCTGTGCTCCTTCGCGTCGTCCCTCGGAATCACCGTCGCCCTGTCCCCCAGCGTCACGCCGGCTCTCACCACGGCCAACGTGCGGCGCCTCAAGGACAGTGGGGTTGCATCGGTATCGATCAGCCTCGACGGCGCGACCGCCGCCACCCATGAGAACGTGAGGCAGGTGGCGGGTCACTTCGCGCAGACGATGGACGCCGTGTCGATGCTCGTCGGCGAGGGCATGACGGTCCAGATCAATACCACCGTGATGAAGATCAACGCCGGGGAGCTCGACGCCGTCGCGGCCGTGGTGAAAGAGCTTCGCGCCGCTATCTGGGAGGTCTTCTTCCTGATCGCCATCGGTCGCGGGACCGGGCTCGAGGCCCTGGGCGCAGCCGGCAACGAAGACGTCTGTCACTTCCTCTACGACGCGTCGTGCTACGGATTCACGGTACGGACGGTCGAGGCGCCGTTCTTCCGCAGGATCGCCGCACAGCGGCGGCGCGGCGGCGCGGCGGACGGCGGGCCGCTCTATCGCCGGCTGGCGCGCGGGCTCCGGGACCGCCTCGGCGAGCCAACCGATCAACCCCGCGCCCAGACCGCCGGGACACGGGACGGCAAGGGCATCGTGTTCGTGTCCCACGAGGGTGATGTCTATCCCGCGGGCTTCCTCCCGCTGCCGATGGGGAGGGTCCCCTCCGAGAGCATCGTCGACGTCTACCGGCACCATCCGACCTTCGTGTCGCTGCGGCGCGGAGACTTCACGGGCAGGTGCGGAAGGTGCGAGTTCAAGGACCTGTGCGGAGGATCCCGAGCGCGCGCCTTCGCCGCCTCGGGCGACGCGCTGGCTGAGGACCCGGGATGCAGCTACGAACCGCTCGTCGGAAGCGGGCTCGATGCCGGCTGATCTCGTCGTCGCCAGGGTGATCCACGTCTTCGGCGCGATCGTGTGGGTCGGAGGCATGCTGTTCCTGACCGCGGTCGCGGTCCCGTTCGCTCGGTCGCTGCCCCCCGAGGCGCGTGTGGTGACGATCGCCGCGATCGGCCGGCGCTTCCGGCCCCTGGGATGGGCCGCGCTGACGATGCTCGTGGGCTCCGGCCTCTACACGATGGCGCGCATGGGGCTCTTGGGGTGGGCGTTCC
Organism: Actinomycetota bacterium; assembly: GCA_040882605.1. Lineage (GTDB taxonomy): Bacteria > Actinomycetota > UBA4738 > UBA4738 > HRBIN12 > JAOUEA01. The sequence continues at coordinate 906 of JBBEAY010000040.1, read as the reverse complement.
TCACCGGCACCGGCCACGGTCGCCTGCTGCTCGTGAAGATCGGACTCGTAGCGTTGATCGTCTTCCTCGTTGCGCTGCACGACTTCGTGCTCGGCCCCCGTCTGCGCCGCGGCACCGGCTCCAGGGCGACGATGGTGTCCCTAGCGCGCGCCAACATGGGTTTGACGCTCGCGGTTCCGGTCATTGGGGTGGTCCTGGCCCACTGACGTGAGCCGTCTGAGCGTCGCGGCTCAGACGTCCCTCAGCGGCGGCTTTCCGACCTGGGCGCGACAGCGCCGCTCTACAGTGCAGGGGTCAAGGGTGAAGTCCCGGAGGGACGCGAGCACTAGCGGGAGGCCTTGACGCCGCAGCGAGCGGCGCCACCAAGGCGTAGAGCAACCGATGCCAAAGGCAAGCGATGACCAATGAGCGCGCAACGTGCGGTTGACGGAAGGAGCGGCGGGCCTAACGTGGCGTCGTCATAGAGCGGCTGCTGGTGTGCCGGAACGGGGGGCATCGATGCCTAGACCACATCCGGGCGCGGCCAGTGGACCATCACGCCTCTCGACTCAAGGCGTTCCTCCTGCCGGGTCTCCTTTCAGATCCGCCGAACTAGGGTCACGCATAGACAAACCCAACAGGCGTGTACGTCAATCCCTCGCAGGATGTTGGATTTGTTGGATTTCGCGCTTTCATGAACCTGATTCCAAGAGAACACTTCGTTCGGATGTTGGATTCTTGTTGGATTTCGCGCCGCGGTGAACGTCCGTTCGTATGGGAGGAGACTGTAAACGCCGGTTGAAAAGGCGAACACTCGCGGCCTGAAAGAAGCCGGTCGAAAAGAGGGTCTTCGGAAATGAGCGGGGTGTGCTGGTTCGGACATGACACAGGGGCTCTGCGGATCTGAGGGTTAGCCGCCTTCAGATG
>JBBEAY010000039.1:0-27233 GCA_040882605.1 Actinomycetota bacterium | reverse complement strand
CTCACCCACCCCCACGCCAAGCCGTCAAACGGTCCGATTCACACCAGCCACCTAGCCCCCCAATGGCTGTCCAGCCCAGTCCTGCAACCAGACACTGCCGGGGGCACCACTGCCGTGGACACTGACGGCCCGTACCATGGCGGTCCGATGAGCGATCCGCGCATGATGCAAGCGCCTTCCGGGTTCCACGAGGATCGCCCGCTCCGCCGCAGCGATCTGCTCGACGACCCGATCGAACAGTTCCGCCGCTGGCTCGGCGACGCTGAAGCCGCTGGGGTTCCGTTGCCGAACGCCATGGCGATCGCGACCGCCGACGCGCGCGGACGCCCGAGCGTTCGCCACGTGTTGCTGCGGGGCGTCGACGAGCGCGGCTTCCAATTCTTCACGAACCGCGAGAGTCGCAAGGGTCGCGAGCTCGCCGAGAACCCGTGGGCCGGCCTGGTCTTCCTGTGGAAGGAGCTCGACCGGCAGGTACACGTGACCGGACCGGTGAGCCTGCTCTCAGACGGTGAGTCCGACGAGTACTTCGCCACTCGCCCTCGCGAGGCACAGCTCGGTGCGTGGGCGTCGGAGCAGAGCACGGTGATCGCCGGGCACGATGTGCTCGACGCTCGATCGGCAGAGATGTCGGAGCGGTTCCCCGCGGAGGTACTGAGACCGCCCAACTGGGGCGGATACCTCGTGCGAGCGGACACCGTGGAGCTCTGGCAAGGGCGTCACCACCGGTTGCACGACCGCTTCCTCTTCACGGCCGAAAGCGCAGGCTGGCGGATCGAGCGGCTGGCGCCTTGACGGGCGCCGCGCGCGGGCATCGGTCGCGGGCGAACGGCTAGGCTCGCAACCCATGCAGAACGCCGACCCCGTACACACCGGCGCCCTCCGCCGCGCCGTCGCCGACGGCATGCCCCAAACGATTACCGACCTCGAACGCCTGGTGCGCATACCCTCGATCGGCTTCCCGGGTTACGACCCATCGCACGTGCGGGCCAGCGCTGAAGCGACGGCAGACATCCTGCGATCAGCCGGCGTCGGTGACGCTCGACTGCTCGAGCTCGAGGGTGGGCACCCGGCCGTCTACGGCGAGATCGCCGGACCGCGCGGGGCGCCGACCTTGCTCCTCTACGCGCATCACGACGTGCAACCCGAAGGTTCCGCCGACGAGTGGCAGAGCCCGCCGTTCGACCCGGTCGTGCGCGACGGCCGCATGTACGGACGTGGTGCTGCCGATGACAAGAGCGGCATCGCCGTGCACGCGGCGGCGCTGAGGGCTCTCGGGGTGCCCGATGGCCGCCCGTTGCCCGTCACGACGCGGGTCGTGATCGAAGGCGAGGAAGAATGCTCCACCGATCACCTGCCCGATCTGGTGCGGGGCCACGCGGATCTGCTTCGAGCCGACGTAGCGGTGGTGGCCGACGGCGGCAACGAGCGAACGGGCGTGCCGACGATCGGGACCAGCGTTCGGGGCATCACCGACTGCCGGGTCACCGTGCGGGTGTTGCCGATCGCGCAGCACAGCGGGGCATACGGCGGCCCGATCCCCGATGCGATCACTGCACTGTGCCGCATGATCGCCACCTTGCACGACGACGATGGCGAGGTCGCGATCGAGGGCCTGCGCCGGTTCGCGTGGGCCGGCGCTCCCGTGACGGAGGCGTCGCTGCGCGCAGAGTCGCGCGTGTTCGACTCGATCGAGCTGATCGGGTCGGGCACGGTCGCCGATCGCCTGTTCGCCAAACCCGCCGTGGCAGTGCTCGGCTTCGACGCGCCGAGGGTCGCTGGCTCGTCGAACCAGATCGTGCCTGAAGCCTCGGCTCGAGTGTCGCTGCGGCTCGCGCCCGGCGACGACCCTGAGCGCGCGCGCGACGCCCTCGTCGCGCATCTGCGCGCGGCCGCGCCCTGGGGTGTGCAGGTCGAGATCGAGGCCGACGAAGCGGGCATGGGCTACCTGGTCGACACGTCGACCCCGGCGTACGCGGCGGCCAAGTCCGCGCTCGCCGAAGCGTTCAGCCACGAGGTGGTCGAGATGGGAAGCGGCGGCTCGGTACCGATCGTGCCGATGCTGGCCGAGACCTTTCCCGACATGGCCGTAATCATCGTGGGCGCCGGCGACGAACGCTCGAACTATCACTCGCTCGATGAGAGCGTCGACCTCGCTGATCTCGAACGCCTGGTCCTCGCCGAAGCCCTGTTGATCCGCAACCTGGGCGCCGCTGTTAGGTTGGTCACATGAGCGACGACGCTTCTCAGACCCAGCCGAGTCCTGAGCCGCTCGTAGTCGAAGCTGTGCCCGTCGAGGGGCACGAGAGTGCCGCGACCGACGAGAGAGCACCGCAGACATCTGCGGAGACGATCACCGAGCCTGCGAAGCTGCTCCGCATCGCGAGCATGGTGCGCGAGCTGCTCGACGAGACGAGGCAGGCGTCACTCGACGAAGCTGGCCGCGCCCGCCTCGCCGACGTGTATCACCGCGCCGTCAACGCGCTCACCGAGGTGCTTTCACCAGACCTGAAGGAGGAGCTGGGCGGCCTGGCGCCGCCGCTCGCGGGGGTGCCGAGTGAGTCGGAGATCCGAGTAGCGCAGGCGCAGCTCGTCGGCTGGCTCGAGGGCTTGTTCCACGGCATCCAGGCGGCGATGTTCGCCCAGCAGGCGGGTGCCCGCCAGCAGTTCGAGGAACTCCGCCGCCGAGGGCTGGTGAGCCACAACCCCCAGGCGCCGGAGGCCCAGGCGCCCGACGGACAGGCGCCCGGAGGCGCTGCGCCCGACGGCTCACCACGAGGCGGCGCCTACCTCTAGCGATCCCTGCGTCCCCCGTCGCTGACGAGGCGTTGTGCGATCGCCACCGGCACGATCGAGATGACGAGCACGACCATCGCCACGACGTTGACGATCGGACGATTCGTCGGACGCTGCAGGTTGTTGAAGATCCAAAGGGGCAGCGTCGACTCGGTGCCCGAGAGGTAGAGGGTCACGACGATCTCGTCGAACGACAGCCCGAAAGCGAGCAGCCCACCGGCGAGCAGAGCGCTCCTGATCGAAGGAAGCGTCACGTGCCGGAAGGTCTGGAAGCCGTCGGCGCCCAGGTCCATCGAGGCCTCAACGAGCGAGGTCTGCGATCGGCGGAGCCGCGCCACGACGTTGTTGAATACGACGACCACGCAGAAGGTCGCGTGTCCCACGATGATCGCCGGCAGCCCGAAGCTGATGAAGGGCACGGCGTCGACCATCGAGTTCAAGGCCAGCGCGGTCACGATGCCTGGCAGCGCGATCGGCAGCACAAGCACGAACGAGATCGATCCGCGCCCGAAGAATCGGAACCGGTGCACCGCGAACGCGGCGAGACTTCCGAGCACGAGCGCGAGCAGGGTGGCGGCCACCCCCGCCTTGAGCGAATTTGCGAGCGCGGGCCGCAGGGCGGGCTCGTTCCACGCCACGGAGAACCACCTCGTCGTGCCGAGGTCAGGGGGCCAGGCGGCTGTGCGACCCTTGTTGAACGCGTAGACGACGACGAGCGCCAGCGGGGCGTAGAGGAAGACGATCGCGACGCCTGTCATGGCGTACAGCAACGATCGGACGCCCTTGCCCAGCATCTACAGCGCCTCGAACGCGCCTGAGCGCTTCGCGAGAGTGAGGTACACGACCACGATCAGGATCGGTATCACCGCGATCGCAGCAGCGAGCGGCTCGTTGTTGGCGGTTCCTAGGAGCGAGCTGATCGCGTTGCCGAGGAAGAGATCTTTGCCGACCAGGGTCGGCGTCAGGTAGTCACCGAGCGTGAGCGAGAACGTGAAGATCGAGCCAGCGACCACACCAGGCACGGCGAGCGGCACGATGACCTTGCGGAACGTCATGCCGGCGTGCGCTCCCAGATCGGCGGAAGCCTCCAGGTAGGACGAGGGGACTCGCTCCAGCGCGGCTGCGATCGGGAGGATCGCGAACGGCAGCCACAGGTAACAGAAGGTGATCCACACGGCCCACCCGCTGGCGGCGAGCCGCACCGAGTCGAGGCCGATGGCCGCGAAGAGCGAGTCGACCGGCCCGCCCCCTGCGAGCAAAGTCCTCCAGGCGAACACCCGGATCAAGTAGTTGGCCCAGAGCGGGATCACGACGAGGAGCGAGAGCAGCCCCTTGGTGCGCGGACTCGCGACGCGCGAGATCATGAAAGCGATCGGGAAGGCAAGCAGGAGGTCGGTCACCGTCACCGCGAGCGCCATGCCGAGCGTTCGCAGCGTGAGCTTGAGGTACGTCGAGCTGCCGACGATCGTCTCGTAGTTCTGGAATCCCCATGTGCGATCGATCGTCGAGGTGAGGGCATCGAGCCGCCAGAACGACGTCGCCAACATCAGCACGAGCGACACGAGGTAGACGAGGAGCATCCAGGCGAGCGGTGGCGACAACGTCAGCCAGAGCCGGACACCCCGATGCCGGAACAGCGCCGCCGAGAGGCGGCGTAGCACACCTTCAGACGCCGAAGCAGTCGTGGCCATGTGAGGAGACCGCCGGGGTCGGACAAATCCGACCCCGGCGAGGTCAACGGAGACCTGCGGTCAGCTGCGGATCTCCAACCACTTCTCCGTCCAGGCGTTGTAGTCGGTGCACACGGCCCCGCGATCGTCGCCACACTCGGAGAGGGGGGTCTTCCACAGGGCGATCGTCGAAAGGAACTCGTCGTCGCCGCAGTGGAAGATGGCGGCGGAGTCGCCGAGCTCAGCATCGAGGTCCGCACAGGCAGACGCGTTCGACGGCGTCGCGCCGTAGTACAGCGCCACCTCGGTCTGCACACCGGCGCCGAGCGTGTACTGCATCCACTGCAGCATGCAGTTGGGGTTCGGCGCGTCGCTGGTCATCATCCAGGTGTCGGCCCACCCCGTGACACCCTCGCTCGGGATCACGGATTCGACCGGAGCCTTCGCCACGTACTGCTGGTTCACCGGCCACGCCGTGCCGACGACCATGTCACCGGAGTCGAAACCGTCGATCTCGTCCGTGTAGATCGCCCAGTACTTGGTGATCATGTCCGACTGCTGCTTGAGCAACTCCACCGAGGCGTCGAGTTGCTCGGGCGTCAGCTCGTAAGGATCGGTGATGCCGAGATCGGGCTGGTGGGTCATCAGATAGAGCGCAGCATCGGCGATGTAGATCGGGCTGTCGTAGGCCGTCACCTGGCCCGCGTAGGGGTTGGCGGCGCCGTCGATCTGGCTCTCGAACACCACGTCCCAGCTGGTCGGCGGGTCCGTCACCACGTCGGTGTTGAACATCAGGAAGTTCGGCCCGTACATGTACGGCACGCCGTACACCGCGTCGTCGACCACGTAATGCGCGGTGTTGTCCCCCGACTCGGGATTCAGCGACGGGGTCACGTCGGCGAGGTCGGGGAAGAGCGCGGGATCGATCGCGGAGATATCGCCGCTGGCGACGAGTCTGTTCGTCGCATCGCCCGATGCCGAGACGCCGTCGTACTGGCCCGGGTTGTTGCGGATCAGGTTGACCATGTCGTCGGAGGTGTTCCCGTACTTCACCTCGACCTTACACCCGGTGTCTTCCTCGAACGGCTTGACCCATGACTTCTCGGTGTACCCGGGCCATGCGATCAGGTTCAGGGCGCCCTCGCCTTCACCGATCTCGGATACGACCGGCGGGCCGGCGCTCCCCGTGCCGGTGTCGCCGTCACCCGCGGGCTCCGATTCGCTGCCGCATGCCGCGGCGACGATCATGAGCACCGACAACCCGGCTACCAGCCGGAATGGCTTGTTCATCTGTCCCCCTCCTCCAGTTGATGCGTTCCGGCCGGATCCTCGACCCGCCGGTTGTTGCTTCGCTGCCACGCCAGGCGCACGGGCTTGCCGCGCACCTGGAGCGCCTCCATCGACGAGGTCGAGAGGTTCTGCTCCATCACGACCAGGGATCCTCCGGCTTCCAGCTCGACGACGTAGCGAGTGATCGCGCCTAGGTATACGACTTCCCGGACGTGACCGGTTGCCGTGCAGGCTTCTGGTGAGACCGGCTCGTCCGGCTCTCGCATCAAGATCTTCTCCGGTCGGATCGTGAACGCAGACGGGTCGCCGGCGATCGCGGCCGCGACCGGACCCTCGAGCACGTTCGATACACCCACGAATCCGGCGACGAACCCGGTGGCGGGACGCTCGTACACTTCGGCGGGCGACCCGACCTGCTCGATCCTTCCGCTGTTGAAGACGGCGAGACGGTCGCTCATGGTGAGCGCCTCATCTTGGTCGTGGGTCACGTAGATGAAGGTCAGACGCACCTCTTGCTGGATGTCTTTCAACTCGATCTGCATCTGCTGGCGGAGCTTCAGATCGAGGGCGCCGAGCGGCTCGTCGAGCAGCAGCACTTTCGGTCGAAGCACGAGCGCCCGGGCGAGCGCGACACGCTGCCGCTGTCCTCCTGAGAGCTCCCCCGGCCTGCGGGCGCCGTACCCGGTGAGGCGAACCATCTCGAGCGCTGCGTCAGCGCGCCGGCGTCGCTCTGCCTTCGCGACCTTCGCAACCATGAGCCCGTAGCCCACGTTTTCGGCCACGGTCATGTGCGGGAACAACGCGTAATCCTGGAAGACCGTGTTGACCTCTCGCTGATACGGCGGCTGCGATGACACGTCGACGCCGTCGAGCAGGATGCGCCCGGCGGTCGGCGTCTCGAAGCCGGCGATCATACGCAGGCACGTGGTCTTGCCCGAGCCCGACGGGCCGAGCATCGAGAAGAACTCTCCTTCGCGCACGTCGAGGTCGATACCATCGACAGCCACGACGTCACCGAAGCGCTTGACGACACCCTCGAGCCGGACCGCGACGCCTGGGTCGCGTGACCCAACACCACGCACAGCCATAGCAACGTCGCTCACTCGCACCCCCCATGTGGACCCCCCGCGGACCCGCACATCTTGACCTCGGATCAGCGACCCCGCAACACGAGCTTCGCTCGGTTCAGCGGTGCCGCGACGCGGTCGCTCGCTCGGCGAGACCAGCCACGAGGTCGCCGACCACACCGGGACCGTCGTAGATGAGTGCGGTGTAGATCTGCACCGTAGTGGCCCCGGCATCGAGACACGTCACGAGGTCGCTGCCCGTGAAGATACCGCCACATGCGTTGATCGCGAGGTCGTCGCCGACCGCGGCGCGCACCTCGGCGACGATACGCGGGGTGTGTGGCCAAAGCGCCCTCCCCGACAGCCCGCCTCGGCCGACCGCCAGCCGCCGGTCCTCGACCGGGCGTGTGTTCGAGCAGGTGAGACCGTCGGCGCCGGCTTCCTTCGCGATGCGACAGAGCGCCAGCACGACCTCGCGCTCGGTCTCGGACACGAACGGGGGAAGCTTCACGAACAGTGGCTTCGGTGAGCGCTCCCGGAACGCGGCGACCAGCTCGCGCAGATGCGCCTCGTTGTCACGGTCGCGACCCCACGAGACGTTGGGGCAGCTCGCGTTCAGCTCCGCGCCGTCGACGAGCGGTTCGAGAAGCTCGAACGAGGAGACGGCGTCGGCGAAAGCTTCGTCGGCGAGGCTCACGAACCTCGGCGCCGGACCCCGTGGACGGTCGCGGAGCGTCGCCGCCACGGCCTCGGCACCCGGATTGGGGAGCCCCATCGCATTGACCATCGAGCGCTGGCGGGGTGATCGTGCGATGCGCGGCGACTCGTTGCCCGCCCGGGCTGCGCGCGTGATCGTGCCCCCGACGACGTAGCCGAACCCGAGCTCCCCGAGCGCGGCGAGGTGGCGGCACGTCTTGTCGAACCCGGCCGCCAGCCCGATCGGATTCCGAAGGCCTAGACCGCAGAGATCGGTCATGAGCGAGGGATCGTGGTGCGCGCCTCCGATGTGTGCCCACGGCGCCGGCAAGCCCAGGAGCGCGTTCGCGACGCGGTGCGATACCTCGGGCGGCAGCGCGAAGAAGAGCGGACGACCGATCGCCGGGAACCACCGCACGCGCCGCGTCGCCATCGTTCCCATCATGCCATCATGCCGGGAATGACCACTCAGCCGGGCGCCGATCGAGTCACAGCAGTCACAGCGGCGGCCGCCGATCCAACCGGGTCCGGCGATCTGGTGTCGCGTCTCGTGGAGGCGTCGGAGCTCCACGGCGACTTCGAGCTCTCATCGGGGAAGCGCTCGAGCATCTACTTCGACAAGTTCCTGTTCCTCACCCGGCCCGACCTGCTGCGCGAGCTCGCCATCGAGGTCGCCGCCCTTCTGCCGCCCGGTGTGGACCATCTCGCCGCCCCCGAGGGCGCCGCGACGCTGCTCGTCGCGGCCGTCTCGCTCGAGACAGACTTGCCGGTCGCAGTGGTGCGCAAGGCGCCCAAGCCCTACGGCACGAAGTCGCAGATCGAGGGACATGCCCCGCCGGGCGCCCGAGCATGCTTGATCGAGGATGTGAGCACCACCGGTCATCAGGTGCAACGGGCCGCCGAGGTGCTCGCTAGTGCTGGTGTCGCCATCGATCGCATCGTGCTCGCCATCGACCGCGGAGGCGCTGACCACCTCCGCGGGTCAGGCTACGACGTGGCTGCCGTCGCAGTGCTCAGGCCGCCCGAAGACGGCTAACGCGGATCAGAAGATGTACACGAGCACGGCGAGCACCCTCAAACGCGCACGCAGCGCCAGATGTGCAGATCCCACAGCATGCGGCTGCCTCGCTGATGCAGCTTGAGCAGGCCTTCCTTCATGAGGCGGGCGGTGGCGGTGGCCTTCGCCACGAGATCGGGAAGCGGGAACGTGCGCTCGAGCACCGGCTCGATGTTGTCGCCGAAGACGCGCCGGGCGGTGGCGAGGATCGCACTCTCGTCCTGCAGGGTGCCCGTCGGAAGGTAGAAGCGTCCTCCCGGCTCGAGCGTGTCCCCGATCGACTCGAGCAGCTTGCGGGGCAGCTCGGCCCCGGTCGGCCCTCCTGCGGGCACGTCCTGGAACCACCCTGAGACCGCGGCGAGATCGTCAGGGATCCCCGAGACGTCGCCGATCACCACGGTGGCGCGAAGGTCACGCACCGGCTCGAGCAGATCGCCGTAGCGGAACTCGCACGTCTCACTCAGGCCGAGCCGCTCGGCATTGCGGACGGCCATCTCGACCGCCGGCGCCGAGAGGTCGCAGCCGTACACCTTCTTCGCGCCGAGGTTCGCGGCCACGAACGCCAACACACCGCTGCCGCAACCGACGTCGATCACGATGTCGTCGGGGCCCACCTCGAGGGCGTCGGCGAGGGTTCTGCTCGTGCTCGTGGGACTGAAGACCCCAGGCCGAACGGATAGGGAGAACGGCCCGGTGCGGCCTCTCCACTCGATCTCGCTCGCCTCGACCTGGGTCATCTGACTGTCCAGGCTACACGGGGTCGAGAACGCCCGCTAGGCCACGGGGGGGTCGAAGGTCACGTCTTCTCCGGGTACTAGAACCCCACGTTCCACGGCGGCGGCATCGGCCTCGAGCTTGTCGTGCAGGGCGGCCGTCGCGATGCCGCGATGCCGGTCGGGGTACTCCTTGACCCTGCGGGATGCCCGGCGCAGCAGCGTCTTCGTGCCGTGGGCGTTTCCCCGGAGCAGGTGCACGTAGCCCGCGCCCATCTGCGACAGGCCTTTGAAGAACTCGGCGTCATCGGTGCCGCGAGCCTGCTTCCAGGCGGTCTCCCACGCCTCGTGCGCAGCGAAGTAGCGCCCGGCCCGCACGTGCTCGCGCCCGAGCTCGTGGTTCTGCTCGAGTGTCATGGAGTCGTAGTCCTCGAGCTCCAGCTCGTTCGTGGCGCCCCAATCGAGGGGACGTCCGAGCCGGTCGCGCGGACGCTCGGGTTTCTGGCGCGTGGGGCTCGGCACGCCGGTCTTTCCGGCCGCCTCGGGAAGGTCGGGCATGTCTCTGATGCTACTCCCGACGTTCGCTACGGCCTATGGGCCCACGCGTCGCTGCGCTACCGTCTGAACGTGGAACGGTTCGACGCGATCGTGGTCGGTGGCGGCGCGATGGGCACGGCCGCCGCGCGCGAGCTCGCCGGGCGGGGCCGCGAGACGCTCGTGCTCGAGCGGTTCACGCCCGGACATGCCAACGGAAGCTCCGGCGGGCCGACGCGCATCTTCCGCTACGCGTACCACCGCGAGGACTACGTACGGCTCGCGATACTCGCCCGCGGGGCCTGGCACGAGCTCGAAGCTGCAGCGGGTGAGGAGTTCCTGCGTGTGACCGGGGGCATCGACGTCGGACCCGAGGCGCTGTACCGCGCCGACCTGCTCGAGGCGGCCGGCGTTCTGGTGGAACGCCTCCGCGGGGCCGACATCGGAGACCGCTGGCCGGCGCTGCGGCTTCCGGCTGAAGCCGACGTCGTCTTCCAACCCCAGGGCGGGGTGCTGCGCGCGGCGCCGACAGTGATCGCCCAGGCGCGCCTGGCGGCCGAGGCGGGAGCGACCCTACGCACCGAGACGACGGTCACCGACATCGCGGTGCGAGAGGGCGATGTGGAGGTCCGTACCGATCGTGATGAGGCCTTCGCGGCGCCCGTCGCGATCGTCGCGGCCGGGGCGTGGGCGGGCCCGCTGCTTTCCAAGGTGGGCATCGAGATCTCGCTGCGACCCAACCTCGAGCAGTCGACCTACTTCCGGCTCGACGATCCTGGAGCGGCGTTGCCGACGGTGATCGACTGGCTCGTGCACGCCGAGCAACCGCCCTATCTCGTGCCCGACCCGTGGGAGCCCGGCTCGTTCAAGGTCGGTCTGCATCGTGCCGGGCCGCCGACCGAGGCCGACACCCGAACGTTCGACCCGGACCCGGTGCGGGTGACCCGCGCGGTCGACTACGTGACGTCGCACGTGCCGGCTGCGAGCACGACAGAGCGGACCGACACGTGCCTGTACACGATCACGCCCGACGAGGACTTCGTGCTCGACCGGATCGGACCCGTCGTGGTGGCATCGCCCTGCAGCGGCCACGGCTTCAAGTTCGTGCCGCTGTTCGGCCGCGCGCTCGCCGATCTGGCCATGGGCACTGAACCGCCGTTCGACCGGTCGGCGTTCCGCGTCGACCGGGCGGGGCTCGCGAGCCGCTAGCGAACGCGCCGCTGCGCTCGGGCAGCCGAGCGAACGTATCCCGCCAACTATGCTCGTCGTCGTGACCGAGCCGACGATGCCACCCGAGGATCTCCGCACCAAGAGCTTGCTGCCCGAGCTGCTGGCGACCCGGCGCCGCCTGCGCCAGCGGAGCGAATCGCTCGTGCCCCACCGTGGTCCGATCCACGAGGAGCGGGATGATCCGGCGCACGAGGAGCCGGCCGCCGGCGCCGGGAAGACGGGCACCCTCAGGGCGGCGATCTTCGGGGTCAACGACGGGCTCGTGTCGAACGCCGCCCTGATCATGGGCTTCGCGGGCGCCGACCAGTCCCGCACGCTGATCCTGCTCGCGGGCATCTCGGGATTGCTCGCGGGGGCCTTCTCGATGGGGGCCGGCGAGTATGTGTCGATGCGGGTGCAGCGCGAAGTGCTCGAACGCATGCTTCATCTCGAAGCTCATGAGCTCGTCAGCGACCCTGAGGGCGAGCTGGCCGAGCTCGCGGAGATCTACGAGCGCAAGGGCGTGCCGGCCGATATGGCGTTGTCGCTCGCAACCGAGCTGTCGAAGGACCCGGCCACCGCCCTCGACACGCACGCGAGGGAAGAGCTCGGCATCGACCCCGACGAGGGACTCGGGTCGCCGCGCGCCGCGGCCATCTCGTCGTTCATCACGTTCGCACTCGGCGCGCTCGTGCCGCTCGTGCCTTTCCTGTTCTTCGGAGGCGGCGTCGGCGTGATCGCGAGCGCCTCGATCACGGGCTCGGCGCTGCTCGGCGTCGGCGCCCTGACCGCGCGGCTCACCGGTCGCTCACCGGCGATGTCGGGGCTGCGCATGCTGGCGATCGGCGCCTCAGCAGCGGTGGTGACCTACCTGATCGGCCTCGCACTCGGAGTCAGCGTCGTCGGGTAAGCCCTCGCCCGCTAGTACAGGCTGGACTAGTATCGCCCAACGGTATGCCTCAGGCGCCGCTTGCGGTGCGGACCACTTCGCCGCTCGCGAGGATCACGCCGTCCTCGCACTCGGCTTGCACGAGCCCACCTCGGAACTGCTGCTCGTACAGCTGCGCGTAGAGCCCCCCTCGCGCCGACAGCTCGGCGTGGGTGCCCTGCTCGACGAGGCTTCCGCGGTCGATCACGAAAATCACGTCGGCCTTCAGGATCGTCGACAGCCGGTGGGCGATGGCGATCGTCGTGCGCTCTTCCATCAGCGGCTCCAGCGCCGCTTGCACGAGCCGCTCACTCGTCGTGTCGAGCGACGACGTGGCCTCGTCGAGGATCAGGATGCGCGGGTCCTTCAAGATCACGCGAGCGATCGCGAGGCGTTGCTTCTCCCCACCCGAGAGCTTGTATCCCCCCGCCCCCCCCTGGGTGTCGTACCGGGCGGCATGCTCGGCGTTGCGGGGGTGTGACCCCGCGGCCCGGGCCGCGCTCTCGAGCTCCTCATGCGAGGCGTCGGGCCGGCCGTAGAGCAAGTTGCGACGGATCGTCGTGTGGAACAGGTACGTCTCCTGCGTCACGACGCCGATGTTCTCTCCGAGCGACTCGAGGGTTACGTTCCGCACGTCGTGCCCGTCGATCGTCACCGCCCCCTGCTGCACGTCGTACAGGCGCGGCACGAGGTAGGTGATCGTGGTCTTGCCCGCCCCGCTCGGGCCAACGAGCGCCGCGAGCTGTCCGGGCTCGATGCGCATCGACACGTCGTCGAGCGTCCATTCGCGCGCCTCGTTCGCGTCCACCAGATCGGTCGGGGACGTCGGCGTGGTTCGCTCGCCGGGCTCGTCGTAGCGGAACCGTACGTCGCGCAGCTCCACCGCGCCACGCACCTCGTCGGGATCTAGCGTGACGGCGTCGGACGCATCCTCGATGTCGTTGCGCAGATCGAGGTACTCGAAGATGCGGTCGAACAGGGCCAGCGACGAATGCACCTCGGTCGAGACCTGCAGCATCGATCCGATCGGGAAGAACAGCCGCGACTGCAGTGTCGTGAATGCCACGATGGTGCCTGCCTCGATCACCGTGGAACCGTCGGAGATCTGCCAGCCCGCAACGAGGTACACGAGCGCAGGCGTGATCGAGAAGAACGTGCCGACGACCGCGAAGAACGACCGCCCGATCATCGTCTGGCGGATCTGCAGGGCCGTGAGGCGCACGTTCTCCTCACGGAACCGCCCGATCTCGTGCCGCTGGCGACCGAACGACTTCGAGAGCAGGATGCCGCTCACCGAAAGGGTCTCCTCGGTGATCGCGGTGAGGTCGGCCAGCGTCTTCTGCGTGCTCGACGAGACCTCGCGGCGCGCTCGGCCCACCTTGACCGTGAGCCAGAGGAACAAGGGTAGGAGTGCGAGCGACAGCAACGTGAGCGGCACCGACAGCACGAGCATCGCTATCAGCGTGCTGATGATCGTCACGACGTTGGCGAGCACGTTCGACGCCGTGTCGGTCACCACCGACTGCACACCGCCCACGTCGTTGGACAGCCGCGACTGGATCTCGCCGGTCCTGGTGTTCGTGAAGAACCGCAATGGCATGTGCTGCAGGTGCGCGTACAGCGCGTTCCGCAGATCCTGCATCACCTGCATGCCAACCTGGTTCGCCCAGTACGTCTGTCCGATGCCGATCACGCTCGTCACGACCGGGACCGCCATCATCAGACCGACGTACTGATACAGCAGCGGCAAGTTCGGGCACCGAACACCGTCGCACATGACGCCGAACAACGCGTTGTCGAAGACCGCCTTGATCAGCAACGGGTTCACGACACCGAGGCCCGATGTGAGGAAGATCGCGATCGCGACCAGTCCGACGGTGCGCTTGTATGGCCGGAAGGTGTCGATAACACGCTTCACGGTGACCCGGTCGACCGGGCGCTGTTCCTCGTCGACCGGACGCACGGCGAAGAACCCTCCATGTCGACCCATGTACCGAGGATACGACCGAGGTGCGGAGACTATTCCCGAGCGAGCGAGGCGGCGCGCTCCATCACCGCGTCGATCATGGGCATCGTGAGCTTGCCGGTGAACGTGTTCTGCTGACTCGGGTGGAAGCACCCGAGCACCGTGTACGGGCCGACCGCGGCCTCAGCGGCGTGCCCGAACCGAGGCCTGGGCCGCGCGACGTGGCCGAGCGCGGCGAGCGCTCGCAGCCCGCCGTCCCACGCATAGGCCCCGAGCGCCACGATGACGCGCAACCCCTCGAGCGCCTCGATCTCGCGCACCAGGAACGGCACGCATCGGTCACGCTCGTCGGGCGTGGGCTTGTTCGCCGGCGGCGCGCATCGGTTCACCGCAGTGACGTAGACGCCCCGCAGCTCCAGCCCATCGCCGCGACCTTCGCTCGTCGGTTGATTCGCGAGCTCCGTGCGGTGCATCGATGCGTAGAGGAAGTCTCCCGAACGGTCGCCTGTGAAGATCCGGCCGGTGCGGTTACCGCCGTGGGCCGCCGGCGCGAGGCCGAGCACGAGCACCCCCGCGTCGGCGTCGCCGAACCCGGGCACCGGCCGGCCCCAGTAGGTCTGATCGGCGAAGCGCGCGACCTTGTCGCGCGAGACCCGCTCGCGCCACTCCACCAGGCGCGGACACGCCCGGCAGCCGATCACATCGCGCTCGATCCTCGACAGCGCCGACGAGCTCACGCCGGGACCCGGCCGCGTGCCTCGAGCCAGTCGTCGTAGCCGCCGGGCGACGAGAACGCTTGCCCGTCGCGGACCTCGACGATGCGGTCGGGGATGCGGTCCAGCAGGTAGCGGTCGTGGCTGATCACGATCACCGTGCCGTCGTAAGACTCGAGCGCGGCTTCCAAGACCTCCATCGAGTCGATGTCGAGGTGGTTGGTCGGCTCGTCCAGCAGCAAGCAGTTGGCGCCCGAGAGCATGAGCAGGCAGAGTTGCAGGCGGGTGCGCTCCCCACCCGAGAGCGTGCCCACCGCCTGACGCATCTGGTCGTAGCGGAAGAGGAACCGTCCGAGCACGGCGACCGCGTCTTCCTCGTACATGGGCCTCACGTCACGCACGAACTGGATCGGCGTGCGATCGGGAGGTTCGGTCTCGTGGCCCTGTGCCAGGTAGCCGATCTGCACCGACGGCCCGGCCCAGCGGGCGCCCTCGTCGGGCTCGCGCAACCCGGCGAGCACCATGCCGAGCACGGACTTGCCGGCGCCGTTCGCACCGATCACGCCGATGCGCTCGCCGCGGAAGATCTGCACTTCGCACCCGAGCAGCACGGGGTCGCCGTCGAACGCGACCGTCACATCGCTGAGCGTCACGACCTTCGAGCCGCCACGCTCGGCGCTGCGCATCTCGAGGGCGATCTTGCGTCGTTCGAAGACGGGACGGTCGACCTTGTCCATGCGGTCGATCTGACGCTGCTTGTTGTGCGCCTGGGTGATGTGGCGCTTGTTCACCACGATGCTTGCCCAGAACTCGAAGCGTTTGATCGCTTCCTCGAGCCGGGCGATCTCCTTCTGCTGGGTGATGTAGAGCTGCTGCTGGCGCTTGAGCGCGATCTCCTTGGCGACGGCGTAGGCCGAGTAGTTGCCGGGCCACATGGTGACCCGCCCCTCGTCGAGCTCGGCGATGCGCGTGACGGTCTCGTCGAGCAGGTAGCGATCGTGGGAAACCGTCACGACGGCGCCCGGCAGCTCTGCGACGATCGACTCGAGCCGCGCGCGCCTGTCGGCGTCGAGGTGGGTCTCGGGCTCGTCGAGCAGCAGCAGGTCGGGTTGGCGGATCAGGCAGGCTGCCAGGGCCACGAGCTTGCGCTGACCGCCCGAGAGCGCCGTCGTCGGCAGCGCGAGGTCGCCGTCGCCGAAGCCGAGGGAGACGAGCATCGCCCTCGCCTCACCCGCGAGGCCGGCGCCGCCGGCTTGCACCCAGCGATCGAGCAGCGCCTGCTGCCGCATGAGCACACGGTCCATGCGGGCGAGATCGGACACGACGTCGGGGCGGCCGAGCTCGGCTTCCACACCTCGCATCTCAACGTCGAGCGCGGCCAGGTCGGGGCGCGCGGCGAGCACCGTCTGCTCGGCGGTGCGCTCGTCGCCGTCGACATGCTGCTCGAGGTAGGCGATCACGAGATCTTTGCGGCGCACGACCTCGCCCGCGGTCGGCGGATCGGTCCCCTGCAAGATGCGCAGCAGCGTCGACTTGCCCGCCCCGTTAGGCCCGATGATGCCGATGCGAGCGCCCTCGGGCACCTCGAAGTCCACCCCTCGCAGCACGGGCCAGGAGCCGTAGGACTTCTCGACGTTCACGAGGCTGACGACGCTCACGCCCACCACGATACGGACCGGGCGGGGCCGAGACCTGCCCTGAACGTCAGGAAGCGCCCGGCGCGCCGGGCATCAGCTCGCGAAGCGACACGGTGCCCGGCTCGGCGTCGAGCCAGCGTCGCATGGCGTCTCGCCGCGACACCCACTCGGTGTCGAGCATCGAGAACCACGCGGTGTCGCGGTTGCGGCCCTTCACGATCATGTGCGACCGGAAGACGCCCTCGAACGTGAAGCCGAGCCGCTCAGCCGCAGCCCGAGAGCGGGCGTTGAGCGAGTCGCATTTCCACTCGGCCCTTCGGTAGCCCCAGCGCTCGAACGCCTCGCGCAAGAGCAGGAACACAGCCTCCGTGTTGATCCGGCCTCGTTGCGCAGACCTCACGTACCAGATGTTCCCGAGCTCGAGGCGGCGCATCGCCGCGTCGATGGTCATGACGCTCACGAGTCCGGCGGGCTCGCCCGTGGCCGACTCGACGACCGTGAAGAACGACGGGTCCGAAGAGGCCGCGTTCCCGACGAGCCACGCGCGCATCTGCTCGGAACCGTCGAACGGCCCGTAGGTCATGTAGGTCCAGATCGCTTCGTCCTCGGCCGACGCGTGCGAGCGCTCGTAGAGCGCGGCCGCATGCGCATCGGGGTCGAGGGGCTCGAGCCGCACGAACCGACCCTCGATCACGTCGGCCTTCGGAAGCAGCGCCGGCCCGCCCTCGACCCGCTCACCTACCGGCTGGGTGGGCTCGACCCAGCCACCCCCCTCGGTTTCGGTGCGCCGCTCACTCACTCGACGACACCCGCAGTGACCGGAAATGATCGGCCGCCGCCCGGAAGGGCTCGAGCGGATCGAGCAGCGTCTCGACCGCCCAGATCAGACCCTCGAACCCGCCGAGGTCGGGGGCGTCTTCCCGAAGGCGCCGGGCCCGGTCGAGCGCCTCGGCGATGCCCGCGTCGCACACGGTCCACACCGACTCCGTCTCGTCGCGACGCCAGCCGGGCATCGCCTCGCGGGCCCTGCTGAGCCTGCCCTCGAACTCGGCGAGGGCGTCGGGCAGAGGGCGCCCTGGGAGCCGGGTGGTCGGCATCACGTCGGTGAGGGCTTCCTTGGCCGGCTCGACCTCGCCCAGCACCAGCTCGAAGCTCGCATGCGGGGCTAGGAGCTCGTCGGGCAGGCGCTTGCGCCGGAAGAAGCTCATCCTCGCTCTCACCATTGACTGAACGGCCGTTCAGATACTAGTCTCGTCCTCCGGCCGTGGAAATCACGGGGCCAGCGACGGTTACACGCATGTCGAGGGGGATCCATGATTGAACCGACGTTCAGGCGCGATCCGAGCGAGACCTGGTGGATCGAGCGCGCGCGCTGCATCGGGGAAGACCCGGAGCTCTTCTTCCCGGTGGGAACGACCGGGCCGGCGATCGAACAGGCGGCCAGGGCGATCGGGATCTGCAACGGGTGCTCGGTGCGGGCGGAGTGCCTGGAGTGGGCGCTCGATACCTGCCAGGACGCCGGCGTGTGGGGCGGCCACGGCGAGGAGGATCGCCGCGTGATCCGACGGGCGCGCAGGCGGGCGGCCGCAGCCGCGGCGCCTGCTTCTGTAACAGCGGATCGCGACGCGCCGACCCGCTCCGACAGCGACCTCATCGGGGTCGGCTGAGTCATCACGCCTGGCTCGAGGGGCACAGGTTCTCGACCGGGCACTCGGCGCAGCGGGGCCTCTTGGCTTGACAGATCGCGCGGCCGTGGTCGATCAGCACGTAGCTGAACCCGAACCACTCCTTGCGTGGCACGAGCGCCATGAGATCGCGCTCTATCTTGTCGGCATCGGACTCATCGCTGAACCCGAGGCGGTTCGAGAGCCGTCTCACGTGGGTGTCGACCGCGATGCCTTCGACCTTGCCGAACGAGTTGCCGAGCACGATGTTGGCGGTCTTGCGGGCGACGCCTCGAAGGGTGATCAGCTCTTCCATCGTGCCAGGCACCTCGCCTGCGTAGACCGTGACGATGCGCTCGCACGCGGCGCGGAGCGAGGCGGCCTTCTGATTGAAGAAGCCGGTCGGATGGATGTCGGCCTTCAACTCGCTCTCCGGCACAGCGAGATAGTCGGCGGCGCTCCGATACTTCTGAAAGAGCGTGGCGGTCACTTCGTTCACCTTCTCGTCGGTGCACTGCGCCGACAGGATGGTGGCGATCAGGCACTCGAGCGGGGTCGAGAAGTTGAGCGCGACGTGCGCGTCGGGGTAGGCCTTCTCGAGGCGCCGGATCAACACCGGGGCACGCCGTTCGATGGGCGAGGTGCGCGTGAGCGTGGTGCGGGCCGCCATCAGGGGCCCAGCCTACGAGAGCGCCTGCGGCCTGAGCTCGGCGTCGAGCTTCGCTCCGAGCTCGGCCGCGATCTCGATCAGGGCTTCGACGTCGTCGGCCTCGGTGCGGTAGTTCACGATGCACGAGCGAAGGCAGAACCTTCCGCCGAGCACCGCGTTGGAGCAGTAGACGCGTCCATCGAGCTGGATCTCGGTCATGAGGCGCTCATTCAGCCGGTCGAGGTACTCCTCGCGGCCGCCCGCGCCGGCGCCCACGAGACTATCGGGCACGTATCGGAAGCACGTGATCGACAATCCCACCGGCACCATCAGCTCGAAGTCGGCGCGCTCCTCGACCAACTGCCCCAAGTAGCGTGCGAGCGCGGCATCGTGTGAGATGCGACGGGCGTACGCGTCACGCCCGTGCGCGAGGAGCGAGACCCAGACCTTCAATGACCAGAAGCCGCGGCTGAAGTTGGGTGAGTGCCGGCCGAGGTCGATGCCCCAGTCGGTGTGCTCCTCGTCCTTCACGATGTAGGCGACGTACTCCAGGTCGAACGCGCGACGCATGAGCTCCATGTCGCGCACGAGCACGCACCCGCCCGAGTGCGGGGTGTAGAGCCACTTGTGCGGGTCGAACGCGATCGAATCTGCGCGTTCGATGCCGACGAACAGCCGCCGCAGATCTTCGGCGAGCATCGCCGGCCCGCCGTAGGCCGCGTCGACGTGCATCCAAAGATCCTCGTCGCGGCAGACATCGGCGACCGCGGCGAGATCGTCGACCGCCCCGGTCGAGACCGTGCCGGCGTTGGCGACCACCGCGATCGGCCTGACGCCGGCCGCACGGTCGCTCGCGATCATCGATCGTAGCTCGCCAACCCTCATGCGATAGCCGTCGTCGACCGGCACGTGGCGCACGTTGGCCGCACCGATCCCCAACATGTCCGCCGCTCGATCGGAGACGACATGCGTCTCGTTCGAGAAGTAGAAGCCGAGCGGTGGCCCGGCCGAGACGCCCTCGGCCCTGATGTCCCAGCCGGCGCGGGCGTCTCGCGCGATCTTCAACGCGATCAGGTTCGCGAGGGCCCCGCCTGAGGTCAGGGCCCCGCCCGACCCGTCGGGCATGCCGAACATGCGCTGGGCGAACCATCGGGTGAGCGCCATCTCGATCTCGACGGCCGAAGGCGCGAGCCGCCAACCACCGGCGTTCATGTTGATGCCGGCAGCCAGCAGCTCTGCGGCCGCGCCGGGCACCGTTCCCGCGCCGGAGACGTAAGCGTAGAACCGTGGATGCCCCAGGAACGCCGAATGCTCGAACGTCATGCGGCGCAGATACTCGATGAGCTCGGCCTCGGGGGTGGGCTCGTCGGGCACGTCGACGACGACGCCCGCTCGCACGCGTTCGAGGCCTTGGTCTGCGATCACCGGCAGGTCGGGAAGCCGAGTGAGCAGCTCCTCGTAGATGTCGGCGACGCCGTCGACGAACGCTCGCGCGCGAGCCGGTTCCCAGTCGAGATCGCGGACAGGCTCGGGCCGCTCGGCCATCACGCTTGCTTCTCCGCAGCGAGGCTGAAGTACTCCACGGCCATCCACTCGCGCATGAGGTCACCGAAGACCTCGACGAGGCCTTGCACCTGACTCTGGTGGGCCTGGATCGCACGGAACTTCAGGTCGAGCACGTCGTCGGGCAGTGAGTAGTCGATCGCGAGCTCCTCGCGCGCCACGACCGGCGGCGTTCCCGGCAGGAAGATGTCGAACGGCTCGAGGCGGGGCAGCCATGTCTCAGCCCACTCGGACGTCGCGGTGGCGTGATACAGCCGGGCGCCGGGCTTCGCGGCCGCCTCGAACGCCTCGCCGACCCAGGCCGAAACGCTCTTGTGACCTTCATGGCCCGTCATGCCATCGGGCCCGAACGTCAGCACGGTGTCGGGCTGCACTTCGCGCATCACCTCGAGCACCTGAGCGGCGCCCGACGGGTCGAGCGGGGTGGCCATGTCGACATCGACGAGCCCCTCGAGGAACCGGTGCTCCTGCACGCCGAGGATGTCGAGGCTCCGCCGCATCTCGTCGGTGCGGACCTCGGCCATGCGATCTGACGGCCACCGGTCCTCGTCCATCGAGCCGCCCTCGCCTCGCGTGGCGGTGATGTCGACGACGGTGTTGCCCGCCGCGGCGGCCGATGCCATGAGTCCCGACGAGAGATAGATGTCGTCATCGGGGTGGGCCCACACTCCGAGCACCGTGCCGAGAGGCTGCATGACTCGGCTCAGAACACGGCGGGAGGTTCGCCGAGCAGCGACCTGATGCGTTGCTCCAGCGCCGGCGGCACGTCGTCACCCGTGCACTTCGATCGGATCACGACCTTGACGTGCCGGCGGAACTCGGCGCGTTGCATGCACGGGTTGCAGTCCGACAGGTGCACCTGGATCTGCTCCTGCACGATCACGTCGAGCTCACCGTCGAGGAAGGACTCGATCTCTCTGAGCGTCTCTTCGCAGTTGTGCCCACAGTCAGGCGTCGTCATCGTCGACCAATCCTCGCTCTTTCGCCGTATCCCACAACGCCTTCTGTAGCGCTTTCCTTCCCCGATGCAGCCGCGACATCACGGTGCCGATCGGCGTCTGCATGATGTCGGCGATCTCCTGGTAGCTGAATCCCTCGACGTCGGCGAGCAGCACGGGCATGCGGAAGTTCTCGGGTAGCGACTCGAGCGCCTGCTTTACGGCCTGGTCGGGGATGCGGTCCAACACCTCGGTCTCGGCCGACAGCTCCACGCTGCGTCCGCCGAGCCTGTCGTACAGGTACCACTCGTCGATGTCGTCGGGACCCTCGACGGTCTGCGGCTCACGCTGCTTCTTGCGGTAGGTGTTGATGTAGCTGTTCGTGAGGATGCGGTAGAGCCACGCCTTCAGGTTAGTGCCCTCCTTGAACGTAGCGAAGCCCCGGTAGGCGCGGAGGTAGGTGTCCTGCACCACGTCCTCGGCGTCGGACGGGTTGCGGGTCATGCGCAGCGCCGCGGCGTACAGGTTGGGCAACAATGGCAGCACATCGCGCTCGAAACGTTCACGGAGTGCCGGGTCCTCGGCGGCAGTGGTTTGGGCCATGGTCGGTCAGTATCGCGCATCCAGGCGTAGCCCGACCCTGCCGATGGGTGTGGAGGAACCATGACGCCCGCGACCTCATCGGCCCGAGAGCCTGGCATATCTCGACGACGATGGGAGGATAGGAAGCACGATGCCTGACAACGAAGATCGTAACCCGTTCTCTCGCCGCAGCAGCAGCGATAGCGGCAACGGCACGCCGAAGCCTCGGTTCGCTCCCTGGCTGATCGTGCCGATCCTGCTGGTCGCTCTGCTGGTCTTCAACAGCCTCCTCTCTCGCACCGCGACCGAGCCCATCGCCTACAGCGAGTTCGTGACCGCAGTCGAGGAAGGCCGCATCGACCCTGAGACGACGGTGAAGATCTCCGATTCCGGCATCAGCGGCGCACTGACCACGCCCGACGGGCCCCAGGACTTCTCGACGAAGCTCTCCCCGAACGTCACGATCGACAAGCCGTTCACCGATTTCCTCGACGACAACGGCGTCACCTACGAGTTCGAGCAGCCGAGCGTTCTGCTGTCGCTGCTCGTGAACATATTGCCGTTCGCGCTGATCATGATCGGCATCTACTGGTTCGTGTTCCGGCGCATGGGCGCGGGAGCGACGGGCGCCCTGAACATGGGGAAGAACAAGGTCAAGATCTACGATCGCAAGGAGTTGAAGACCACGTTCGCCGACGTGGCAGGCGTCGACGAGGCCAAGGAGGAGCTCCGCGAGATCGTCGAGTTCCTGTCGAACCCCAAGAAGTACCAGCGGCTCGGCGGACGCATCCCCAAGGGCGTGCTGCTCCTCGGGCCTCCCGGGTGCGGCAAGACTCTGCTCGCTCGCGCCGTCGCGGGCGAGGCCAATGTGCCGTTCTTCTTCATGAGCGGCTCTGAGTTCGTCGAGATGTTCGTGGGGCTCGGCGCCGCGCGCGTGCGCGAGCTGTTCCAGCAGGCGAAGGAGAAGGCGCCGGCGCTCGTCTTCCTCGACGAGATCGACACTATCGGCAAGGGCCGCGGCGGTGTGGGCGGCGCGGGGCTCGGCGCGCACGACGAGCGCGAGCAGACCCTCAACCAGCTGCTGGTCGAGATGGATGGCTTCGACGCCTCGAAGGGCGTCATCATCATGGCCGCCACGAACCGCCCCGACGTGCTCGACCACGCGCTCGTGCGACCCGGCCGGTTCGACCGCCAAGTGGTGGTCGACCGCCCCGACCTCAAGGGTCGCGAGGAGATCCTGCGCGTGCACGCCCGAGGCGTGGCGCTGTCCCCCTCCGTCGAGCTGCGCACGATCGCAGCGCGCACACCGGGATTCACCGGCGCCGACCTCGAGAACGTCGTGAATGAGGCCGCGTTGCTCGCGGCGCGACGTGAGAAGAATTCCGTGACGATGGACGAGCTCGAAGAGGCGATCGACCGCGCGTCGATGGGCCTCGAGCGCAAGTCGCGTGTCATGAACGACAAGGAGAAGGCGCGCGTCGCCTCGCACGAGATGGGGCACGCCCTCGTCGCGCACTATTCCGACAACCTCGACCCGGTGCACCGCATCACGATCATCCCGCGCGGCACCGCCGCGCTGGGTCTCACGATGACCCGTCCGCTCGAGGATCGCTTCCTCGCCACCGAGCCGGAGCTCAAGGAGACGCTGGCCTACGCGATGGGCGGCCAGGTCGCCGAGGAGATCGTGTACGGCGAGATCTCGACCGGCGCACAGAACGATCTCGAGAAGGCCACCCAGATCGCCCGAGCGATGGTCACCCAGTACGGCATGAGCGACGAGCTCGGTCCGCTCTCTTTGGGCCAGGACGACCCGAACGCGTTCTTCAGCGGGCCGAAGATCTCCGGCGCGACGGCCGAGAAGATCGACAAGGAAGTGTCGCGGCTGTTGAGCGAGGCGCACGATCAGGCCGAGCGCATCCTCATCGAGCACCGCGACATGCTCGACAGGCTCGCGGCGCTGCTGATCGTGACCGAGACGATCGATGGCGAGGACCTCGAGGCGTATACGGGCGGCACGAAGCCGATCCCGAACAACGAACAGCTTCGTGAGCAAGAAGAAGCCAAACAGCGCGAGTCGGCGGCTGCTGCTGCCGTGGTGGCGAAGGAGCGCGAACGCGAGCCGTCGCGGGGGCCGCAGATCGCGATGCCACCCGCACCCCCGATGCCCACGGTCGACTGAAGCGCCGCCGCTAGCTTTCGTCGCCGGGCGGGCGAGGGTCGAGCACCAGATCCCAACGGTCGCGCCACCGATCGAGGAACCGGTAGAAGTTCCGCTTCGACCATTTCGCCCGCTCGGCCGGCGGGGTCTCGAACCACATGCGGTGCTCATGCTTCACGACCGGAAGCGGCACGACATCGGTGCGAAGCCCTCGGTCTTTGACCCGGAACGACAGCTCGATGTCGGCCGTGCGGTACCAGCGGAACTTCTCGTCGAACCCTTGGACAGACGCGAGCACGTCGCGACGCATCGCCATGCAGTAACCCTCGATCGCATCGCACGGCCCGGCACCCGTGGTCTGGTCGAACTCGCGCAGGTCGTGGGTGACGATGCCGAACGGTCCGGCGATGCCAACTTCGGGATCCGCGAGCGCCTGCTCGAGCGGACCGAACACGTCGCCGGTGGCCTCGATCGACGCGTCCATCATCACCACGATGCGTCCGGTGGCGCGGTGAAGCGCGGCGTTGGCCGCAGCACCCCACCCGGTGCCCTCGACGAGTCCGACTACCTCGACGTCGCCGCCGAACACGCCGGGGAGGGCACCTGTCACGTCGGCCACGACGTAGTGGATGCTTCGGCTCCTCTGATGCGACCGTAACGACGCGATCGCACGCGCGATGTCATCGGGCCACCCCTCGGCGACCCAGTGCACGCTCACGTCGTCGGTCGCTGGCTCGCCGAGGCGTGACGCGACGTCGTGCGGTTGCAGGGGTTCCGTCGCGTCGGCGGATCCGGGCGCCAAAGGATCGAGCCGCCAGCCCCCTCCCGGCTCGTCGACGACGTTCCAGCCCGCATCGGTGAGCTCGTCGCGCAGGGCGTCGGCAGTCGTGAAGTCGCGCTCGGTCCGGGCCTTCGCGCGGTCCTCAGCCACTGATATCACGTGGGGCTGCGGAGCGTCGGGAGGGGGTGCGTGAGTCATCGGGACGCGTCGGTCATCGACGCCGGGCCGAGCGCGGGCTCAGACGGTCGCGGCCTTGGTCGCGTTGCGCAGCCGGGCCGCCATCTGCTGCAGCGTCTTCACAGCGATCGATGGGTGTTCCTGCATCAGACCTCGGAACACCCACTCGGTGAGCCCGAGCATCTTGATGTCGGACGTCGCCGTCACCGTTGCGGTCCGCGGCCCGCCGTCGAGCAGCGCGATCTCGCCGAAGAAGTCGCCGGGGCCGAGCGCCGCCTTCTTCTTGCCGCCGATCGAGACCTCGGCGGTGCCGTCGACGATGACGAACAGGCCGATCCCGGGCTCGCCTTCGCGGGCGATCACCGTGCTCGACGCGTGGTCGATGTCCTTGACCACGCGGGCGATCGTCTGCAGATCCTTGCGGGAACAGCCGGAGAACAGGGGCACACGCGAGAGCTGCCCCACCACGTCACGCTTGGCCACGCCGTTCCCCCTTCGTTCGGATGTGACCGCGTCATCCTAGCCGCGTTCGCCGGGGCGTGTGTTCCCCCGAGCGACACGTCGCAGGAGGGAAGGGTCATTACACGGGAAAAGGCTCCGCCGAAGCGGCGCCCTTCGATCGTCGCGAGTCCCGCTCGGCGTCCGTATCGTGTGGCCTGAACCATGTCATCGTCATTCGACTAGATCGGGACCTCCGCCAAAGGACGGCTTATCGCGTCCGATCAGCCGGGCGTAGCTGTCGCCAGCGCCTTGGCGAGACTACGAGACACCAGAGTCCGCAGACGCGGCGACGAAACCTGCTTGATCCACTTGCTGAGATTGTCCTCGCGGAAGTTTCTTGGGAGTTCAAGCTCCGGCGTCTGGATCGTTCCACCCCTCGGCGCACGCAGGTAGATGGTGTCGAACAACGCCTTCTCAGGCGTCGCAAAGTACCCCACGTCGTCGGACCCCTGGTAGCCATCGAAGAGTTGGGGCGCGAGATGATGAATGGAGTACAAGCCGATACTGGTCGTAACGCGACGGGGCCGCCCTAGCGAAGCCACGAATACCTGGCGAGGCACTTGCTCGATCATTCCATGGCGCGCCAACGCTGACCAGAAAGAGACGTAGGAGGGGAACGGGGCTGTCAGATATGGAGGAAGGATGAATGGATCGAGGTCCTGACGGATCGTCCACAAACCATGACGCAGCTGAAGCGCTAGCTTGGAGTCTTCCAGCGAACGGAGGATCTGGCTCGCGCGGCTGGTGGACAGCCCGAGTCGCGCCGCCACTTCGCGTGTTTCGACAACGGGGCGACCCAGTTGATAGAGCTCACTCAAGGCATCAGTCGGTTTCATCAAGTCCCCGCAAGCCGATCGGCGACGAGTGTCTGCATCTGTCTCCAGGTCTCGGGGTTGTCGTACAGCTCGGCTACTTCGGGATCGAGGAATGGCAAGACCTGATCTTGGAAAGCTTCGAACGGAAGTCCGAAGGCGCGATCTACGGCCGCTGCGAGGATGTCCTCGTCGATGAGCCGCGCGCCAACAACGTCCCGACGTGTGCGAAGCAGCAGTTCGAGATCAAACACATCGCGCGCTTGCGTCTCTGAGCGCCGAGCGAGCGCCACCACTTTTTGCTCAACGGCCGCATCTGCGAGGTAGTGGAGCATCGTGGGGGCACGAAGCGCGTAGGGGGCGACGACGCGATCGGGCACTGCCTCCAGTAGCCGGCGCGGATCGGAGGGTCGATGACTGAACTCGATCTTGGTGCGCACAAGTTCCCGGCGCCCACTCACTTTGATCAGCACCTTCCAGCGCTGTGTGGTGTCTGTCTGCTTCGGCTTCGTTGACTCTTGGACCTCCAGACCTCGCGTACGTAGCAGGGCACTCGTTGCAGGGGACGCTAAGACCTTGTCTACCTTCTCTGCGAGTGCCCATGGCTCGATCGCCACCGCGTCAAGATCTATGTCCTCCGAGTAGCGCTGGCTGTCGAAGAAGTACCTCAGGTTGACCCCGCCCTTCACGACGTATCGGGTCTGATCCAGGCGCGCTTGCAGCACCTGGAGGAATGCCAGGTGGAAGTACTCGACGACCTGCGCCCCAGTGAGTCTTCGCTTCATGCACATAACGATGCCAGATATTTAGTCATCCTGCAAATCTCTGCAACGTTATAGAACGAAAGAGAAGAGGCAGCTCCCGAGCCGTTCGGGCAGCTCAAGAGGGTAGTTGGAGCCCCTGTTTGTTGCCCATCGAGCGTTGCGGGTAGTGCACGATCACCCACCCGTACACGCAGAGGATCGGAAGACATGACTTCGTTCTTCCCGGTTGGTCCACGAGCTTCTGACCTGTGCCTTCGTCGCCCCGCGTGGGCTGAAGAAAAAAGAGACGGACGCCGCCTCGGCGACGTCCGTCTCCTTCGTCGCGGGGACAGGATTTGAACCTGTGACCTCTGGGTTATGAGCCCAGCGAG
>JBBEAY010000038.1:0-28406 GCA_040882605.1 Actinomycetota bacterium | reverse complement strand
GAACTCCTTGCCGTAGCCGCGGGCCTCGCCGAGGTTCGCGATGCGGCCCGTCGTGAGGTCGTCGACGCTGATGACGCGGTGGCCCTCGGCCAGCAGACGATCGGCGAGGTGAGAGCCGATGAACCCGGCGCCCCCGGTCACCAGGACGGTGCTCACACGCTCAACCTTAGTTGCGGGTCAGCGGCGATGTCGAGCGATGCGCGTTCCCCGCGAACCCATCTCGCGGCCCCCACACACGCGATCATCGCCGCGTTGTCGGTGCACAGAGGCATCGACGGGAAGAGGACCCTGATGCCCTCGCGCTCGCCGGCGGCCGCGAGGCGTTCGCGCAGTCGCGTGTTCGCCACCACCCCGCCTCCGAGGAGCACCGTCGACACGCCCACGCTGGTGGCCGCGCCGATCGTCTTGGAGACCTGCACGTCGACGATCGCCTCCTGGAAGCTCGCCGCCAGATCGGGAAGGTGCAGATCTTGTCCCGCCGCCTGCGCCGCCTTCACGTGACGCAGCACGGCGGTCTTCACACCGCTCATCGAGAAGTCGAAGTCCCCGGAATCCGCCATCGCCCGAGGGAACCTGATGGCGTGCGGATCGCCTTGGCGCGCCATCGCGTTAAGCGCCGGCCCGCCAGGGAACCCGAGCCCGAGCAGCCTCGCGACCTTGTCGAACGCCTCCCCCGCGGCGTCGTCGAGGGTCTGGCCGAGCACGATGTGGTGGAACATCTCCGGCACGTGCACGAGCATGGTGTGGCCGCCGCTCACGATCAGCGCGACGTACGCCGGCTCGGGCGGTCCGTGCTCGAGGAAGTTCGCCCAGTAGTGGCCCTCGAGATGGTTCACCCCGATCAGGTCGGCGCCGGTCGCGAGGGCCACGGCTTTGGCGCCTGCCAGGCCCACCAGCAATGCGCCTGCGAGCCCTGGGCCGGCCGTCACCGCCACGGCGTCGATCTCTCCGAAGCCGATATCGGCTTCGGCGAGCGCCTCCTCGAGCAGCGGGTTGAGCGCCTCCACGTGCGCCCGCGCTGCGACCTCGGGCACCACGCCGCCGAAGCGCTCGTGCAAGAGCACCTGCGAAGCGATCAGGTTGGAGCGAACGACGTAGCCGTCTTCGACGATGGCGACGGCGGTCTCATCGCACGAGGTTTCGATACCCAGCGTGATCACGATGGTGTCACCGGATCGGACATCGACACAGCGATCGCACGCAACCGGTTCGCGTACGGCTCGGTCCGGATGTCGTCGGTCCACATGATGAGCGCGTCCTCGTGCAGCTCTTGATAGTAGTTGCGCCTGATACCCACAGGCCGGAACCCGAACCGGCCGTAGAG
This sequence comes from Actinomycetota bacterium, assembly GCA_040882605.1. Classification (GTDB taxonomy): domain Bacteria; phylum Actinomycetota; class UBA4738; order UBA4738; family HRBIN12; genus JAOUEA01. The sequence goes on along the minus strand of JBBEAY010000038.1, from coordinate 27,082 downwards.
TCGCTGCGCGCCCCAGTTGGTCACGCGGACCTCGAGTGAGAGGGCGTGACCTCCCAGCTCGATCGCCTGGGTCAGGAGCTCGTGGAGCAGGCGGGTTCCGACGCCGAGACGGTGTTGCTGAGGGTCGACCGCGATGTTCGTCACGTGTGCCTCGTCGCCGTAGCAGATCAACCCCGCGTACCCCACGATCGTCTTATCGAACCGAGCCACCAAGTAGCAGCGATCGTTCGACTCCGACATCTCCGCCATGAACAGGTTCGGGCTCCAAGGGCGCGTGTAGACCTGGCGCTCGATCGCCATGACGCCGCGCAGATGACGCCGGCGCATGCGCCCGATCTCGACCCTAGACGCCCCGTGCTCGCCGATCCCACGCGATCTCAGCATCGGACTTCCTTAGGTACAAGGGAACGATGTCGAACAGTCGATCGTGCTCCTCCCGCAGGAGTCGTGGCACCGCCAACTCGACCATCGCCGCAGCCTCTGGATGTGCCACGATGGACGAGGCGAATTCGATGCGGCTGCCGATCTCTTCGAGCACATGTCGGTATAGCATCGCACCGTTGCCGACCGCCAACACCTCCCCTGGCATCGCCTGGAGCTCGGCCGCGAGGCGGTCCGGAGCATGCACCTCGTAGTCGCGCTCGCGCACGATGCCCCCCGGCACGGCCCGGTAGATCGCCGAGAAAACCTCCTTACGGCGTGCGTCGATAACAGCCGCGATACGCCGCGGCGAGTAGCGGACCGCATAGGCCAGAGCGTCGAGGCTCGTGATGCCCACGACGGGCACGTTCACGACCTGTGCGAGGGTCTTCGCGGTCGCGACCCCAACGCGCAGACCTGTGAACAGACCGGGGCCGATGCCGACCGCCACACCACCCACCTGGGACAAGGTCAGATCGCTGCGACGCAGGAGCTCCTGTAACAGAGGCGTGACCGATTCCTGTCGCGACGCGCCCGCGACGGAGGCCTTGGCGAGGATCTCGTTCTCGGTGCCGATCGCGACCGAGGTCTGCGGCGTCGATGTGTCGATGCCGATGACGATCACGTGTTGGGCCACCAGGGCAGCATGGCGGCCTCGAGCTCGGCGAACCGGTCGCTCCATCCGGTGCCGGTGGCCGAGATCGAGATCGAACGGACGCTCTCGCCGGCAGGGTCGTCGGTCATGAGCTCGACGCGAAGCCGCTCCTCGGGTAAGAGCTCCTCGATCGTGTCTCCCCACTCGATGAGCAGTACGTCGTCGCCACCGCCGAGCTCCTCGAGACCCAGGTCGACGACATCTTGCACCATGTCGAGCCGGTACACGTCGACATGGGCGAGATCGAGGATGCCGGAGTATTCCTTGATCAGGGTGAAAGTCGGCGAGGACACCTGCTCTTCGATGCCTAGCCCTCGCGCGACGCCCTGAGCGAACGTAGTCTTGCCGGCGCCGAGCTCGCCGCAGAGCATCACGGCGTCGCGCATCCGCAGCAAAGAAGCCAATGCTTCACCGACCTCACGTGTTTCCTCGGCTGAGGTCGTGCGCATCGTGAGGCGCATCGTCAGAAGAGTTCCAGCTGCTCTAGAGCGGGAACATCGATGGTCGGCTCGAGGGTCGCAGCCGCGCGCGCCACCTCATCGAGCGTGTGGCGGATCAGATGGAAGTCCTCGCGCAGGAGCTGGAACTGGCGCGACTTCTCGCCGCCTCCGTGCAGGATCGCCGCCGGGTGGAAGGTCGGGATCACCATCCGCTGATGCCACTCGTGCACCTGACCCCTCAACCGCGTGATGCCCGTCTGCGTATCGAGCACGAACCGGGTTGCGAAGTTGCCGAGGGTCACGACCACGTGCGGCTGGATCAACGAGAGCTGCTCCTCGAGCCACGGGGTGCACGCCTCGATCTCGTCGGGCCGCGGGTCGCGGTTGCCCGGAGGCCGGCACTTGACGACGTTACAGATGTACACCTGCTCACGGGTGAGCCCGATCTCACCCAGCATGCGGGTGAGCAGCTGCCCTGCAGCGCCGACGAACGGCTCGCCCTGCTTGTCCTCATGGAAGCCGGGACCTTCACCGATGAAGACGAGATCCGCGTCGGGTGCCCCGGCACCGAACACGACCTGCGTGCGACCCTGCGCAAGCCGGCACTTCGTACAGCCCGCAGCCTCGGCCCCCACCTCGGCCAGCGCCCGCGTCATCGGCCACCACGCGCCTTCGAGGCCGCACGGCGGCGAGGGCGAGGAGCATGGGCGCTCGAGAAGACCAACCCCGAGAACGCGCGGATCTCCCGATCGAGCACCAGCGGCCGCTCCATCATCGCGATGTGGCCTGCGCCTTCCACCAAGACGAACCGTCCAGCGGGCAATGCCGCCGCGAGCTGGACCGCGCTCGCGGGAGGCGTGACGCGGTCGTGCTCCCCCACGACCACGAGCGCCGGCATGGTGACCCGCGGCAGCACGTGCCGAAGGTCGGTCTTGAGCAGCCCGGCGAGCCCTTCGACCCACACCTCCGACGACGCCCGCTCCGCGAGCCGCACCACGTGGTCGACGACGGTGCGAGGCGCATCGGGACCGAACTGCGTCAGGCGCACGACCGCGCCGCGCAGGTCGGTCGGACTCGCGAGCACCGCCTTGCGCAGACGGTCGACCCGTCGTGCAGCCGACACCAGCGACCCGAGGCGCGGCCGCATGAGGTCGGTGATCGAGCCCATCGCGCCGCGCACCAGCTCCGACGCCGACGTGCCCACGAGCACGAGCCCCGCGACCGAGCTCGCCATCAGGTCGGGCCGCACCTCCGCCATGGCGAGGGCGGCGATCGCTCCCATGCTGTGGCCGACTATCACGACCCGGCGACCGTGCGCCACCTCTTCGAGCACGGCCGCGATGTCGCGACCCATCGAGCGCACCGACAGGTCACCGTCGGAAGGATGCTCGCTCGCACCGTGGCCACGGTGGTCCATGAGCACACACCTATGGTCGGCCGACAGGTCGACCCACTGCTCGCGCCACGTCGTCATGTCGAGGCTGAACCCGTGAACGAACAGCAGCATCGGCGCCTCAGGATCTCCCGCCGCGCGCACCGCGAGCTGGGTTCCGTCGAACGAGCGCACCGGGCCGAGGTCTTCGGGTGGCAGATCCCACCAGGGACCCTCGAGACGATCGTGGTCGCTCCGACGGCGAAGTACCGTGCGGCCGACGGCACCGGCCGCGATCGCGCCCGCGGCGACGCTCGTGGCGACCCCTCCGGCGATCAAGGCCGTGCGCTTCCTCACGGCGCCTCTCCTGAGTGATGGCGCCGCGGCACACGTGCACCGATGCGGGCCAGCACCTCGTAGGCGATCGTTCCGGCGTGCGAGGCGAGCTCCCACGCCGTCACGCTCTCGGCGCCCTGCGCGCCGAGGAGCACCACCTCATCGCCTGGAGCGGGCTCGAACTCTCCGCACTCAACGATCAACTGATCCATCGTCACACTCCCCGCCACCCGGCATCGTCGGCCGCCGATCAAGACATCAGCGTGAGACGACAGCATGCGAGGGTAGCCGTCGGCGTAGCCCACCGGCACCGTCGCCACCCACGCATCTCGCCCGAGCTCGTGATGGTGGCCGTACGACAGGCGCGTGCCCGCCGTCAGACGCTTCACGAGGGTCACGGCCGAGCGCCAGGTGAGCGCGGGCCTCAGGCCGAGCTCAACGCCGATGCCGGGCGCGGGTTGCACCCCGTAGATGCCGATCCCGGCCCGCACGAGGTCGAGTCTCGCCCCAGGGAAGCTGATCGCGCCTGCCGTGTTCGCAGCATGGAGCAGGCGTGGCGCATGACCCGCCCGACGCACCTGCTCGGCCACCTGAGCGAACACATCGAGCTGGCGCCTCGTGGTCACCTCGTCGCTATCGGCACATGCGAGGTGCGTCCACAGTCCGTCGAGCTCAAGCCCCGCGGCGGCCACACCGTCGACGAACCGCGCCGCATCCTCGGGTGGCCAGACCCCGATGCGGTGCATGCCGGTGTCGACCTTGACGTGCACGCGGATCGGCGCCTGCACGGTCGACGCCACCGCAGCGAGCCGGTCCAATGCTGCGTCGGAACACAAGGAGAGCGTGAGCGCCGCCGAAACGGCGACGACCTCCGCGCCAGGCGGGCACTCCGACAACACCAGCACCGGGGCTTCGAGGGCGGCGGCACGGAGCTCGAGCCCTTCCTCGACCAGGGCGACCCCGAGCCAGCTCGCGCCGGCGTCGAGAGCGGCTCGTGCGACGGCGACGGCGCCGTGTCCGTAGGCGTCGGCCTTGACGACCGCCATCAGCTCGCTGGCCCCTAGGGCGCTGGCCCCGAACGAGAGCGCACGGACGTTGTGCGCGACCGCGTCGAGATCGACGTCGACCCACGTCGGCCGCAGGCGGGTCATACGGGGTCCCCTCGCACCGACTCGTGACGGGCCGACACCTGCCGGATCGCCTCTGGAAGCCGTTCGACCACGTCGCCCGCGAGCGCGCCCTCACCCAGCTCGCGTCCGGCGAGGAACCCGGCGACGCCGTGCACGTAGGCGCCCGCCGTCGAGGCGTCGACCATACCGACGCCGCGCGCGAGCAGCCCGCCGATCACACCAGTCAGCACGTCGCCGGTGCCGGCCGTGGCCAGGGCGACGTTTCCGGTTGGATTGATCCTCACGACGCCCTCCCGCGGCGCGATGATGGTCCTTGCGCCCTTGAGCAGCGTGGTCGCGCCCGACTCCGAGGCGAGCGCTCGGGCGGCGGCGACGCGGTCGGGCGCAACGTCTGAGACCGAGGCGTGCATGAGCCGGGCGAACTCGCCGTCGTGAGGGGTGAGCACCGTGTCACCCGTGCGATCTCGCAGGCTCTCGACGCCGCCCTCGAACGCGTTCAAACCGTCGGCGTCGAGCACAAGCGGGACCGAGCTACCGCGGACCAGGGCGCGAACGAGCCGCGCGGTCTCGTCGTTGCGTGTGAGGCCGGGGCCGATCGCCAGGGTATCGGCTCGCTCGGCGGCCTCGAGCAGCTGATCGAGCGCATCGAACGACGCCGTTCCCTCGTCGGTCTGCGCCAGCGGCAGGAACACCGCCTCGGCCACCTGCGCCCCGACGGCGGGCACGGCATCTCGAGGCGTGGCCACCGTCACGAGACCCGCACCTACGCGACCGGCCGCGCGCGCGATGAGCGCCGGCGCGCCCGTCATCGCTCGGGATCCAGCGACCACGAGCAGCACGCCGGAGCTCCGCTTGTGCCCTTGCAGTCTCCGCACGGGAAGCATCGCCGCGACGTCGTCGGCCTCGGTCAGCCCGACCTTCCAACGCATCAGATCGTCGGGGAACCCGATGTCGACGACGCGCACGGTGCCGGCACGTTCCGCTCCAGGCAGCAGAACCGAACCCACCTTGGCGGCCCCGAACGCGACCGTGAGTACCGCCCACACCGCCTCGCCGGGAGTGGCCCCCGTCGCTCCGTCGACCCCCGAAGGCATGTCGACGGCCACGACCGGCACGGTTGAGGCATTGAGCTGGGCGATGGCGTCAGCCCAGCTGGCCTCGGGCCGGCCGTGGAAGCCGGTCCCGAAGATCGCGTCGATCGCGACGTCCGCGTGGCCGAGGGCATCGGCAAGCGCCGACGAGGTACAGATACGCGCGGCGAGACCCTGATCGGCCAGGCGTGCCGCGTTCGCTCCACCGGGGCCCGCGCGCTCGTCGAGTGCCTCGATCGAGAACAGGTCGACCCTCACTCCCAGGCGAGCCAGGTGTCTCGCGACCACGAGGCCGTCGCCGCCGTTGTTGCCGCTGCCACAGACCACGACGGCCCGCTTGCCGTAGACACCGCCGGCGACCTCAACGGCAGCGCGAGCCACAGCACGACCCGCTCGCTCCATGAGGTCGGTTGCTGACACACCGCGAACTTGGGTCTCGCGGTCGAGCTCGGCGGCTTCTCGTGGTGTGAGGACCGGTTTCACGGGCGCCCTGTGACCGGTCCTGGCCCGGATGTCATGAGCTCACCGCCACCGCGAAGGCCACAGCGTTGGTCTTCTCGTGCGTGAAGGTGATGAGCACCTGCGTGATGCCGAGCGAGTCAGCACGCCGCTTTGCGTTCCCGTCGAGCACGATGCTGGGCGCGCCCGACGGCGCACGCCCGACGCTGATGTCGTGCCACCGCTTTCCCAGATAGCCGCCGAGCGCCTTGATCGTGGCCTCGCGAGCGGCGAAGCGGCCCGCGTACGACTCGGCGGGACGCGCCTTGGAGTCGCAGTAGGCGATCTCGGAAGGGGTGAAGACGCGCGCGCGCATCGTCGGATGGCGAGCGAGCGCTCGCTCCATACGTGCGATCTCGCAGATGTCGACACCGAGCCCGACGATCTCCACGGGCCAAGCTTAGAGGTCGAACCGCGGTTCTCAGCGTGCGCCGGCTGGCGCCGGTGTGATGCGGCCCGACACAGGTGTCACGGTGAAGGTCTCCGGGCCCAGGAGGCGCCTGGAGCGGATCGGTCCGTCGGGCAGGCAGGCACGCATGATCGTGCCCCACCCCACCCCTTCGGCGCACCCGTTCCGGATGAACGACGTGACGGCGTTCCACCCTTGGAACCCGCCCACACGCGTGAGCCTCGGAAGCGAGAGCACGTGGGCGCGATCGTCATCACCGCCTCCGGGCAGGTACACGACGTGGCCGTTGTCGAGCCAGCGCACATCACCCCAGTCGTTCGAACCTTGGAGCCCGAAGGACAGAGTCGATCCGTCGACCGACCGCACGACGACGACCTCGCTCGGCGGATGCCCGTGGCGCGTGCCCCCGTAGAGCACACCTCCGACGTGACGTTCATCGCGGCTGACCTCGATCGAACCGAGCCCCGCCGGGATCTGAGTGACTTGTTCGAGCGACCCACCCCACAGCGCGAGGCGCGCGAGCACGTTCCCCGACTTCACGTAGACGCGCTCGTCCTGGAACCACGCCCGGATGCGCTCCGATGCGTACGCGACGCGGTGGTGCGAGCCGCGAACGACGTGCACCGATGTCACGCCCTTGCGCGCCTCGGCCGCCGCGAGCAGCTCCCCATCCTCAGACAGGCAGGCCACCTCGTAGATGCTGGGGAACCGTCCCGTGATCAGCGGCACCTCGCGCACCACCTCGAGCGTCGCTGTGTCGCGAACGACTAGCGATCCGGTGCGATCGAGCGAGACCGCCTCGACGAAACGAGCCATGCCGGGACACATGGACAGGCCGAGCACCGCCCCATCGCCGTAGCCGTATCCGAGCGTTCGACCCCGCTCGTCGAGGGCCAGCACGCGAGCCTCACCGAAGTTGCCGCCCACGATGAGCCTGATCGGGCCTTCGCCGTTCGGAGCGGGCAGTGGTTCACCGGCCTTGATCAACTCGTCGGGGTCGATCTGTGTGCAGAGTCCGCCGGTCCAGTCGCCATCGGGCTGCTGATGCAACAGGATGCCGATGCGCCTTCCCAGAGGCACTTCGAACCCACACGAAGCTCTAGACGAGGAGGACTCCACGTCGACCGAGCCGACCAAGCCTCCCTTGACGGACGTCTCGACCGAGAACGTGTAGATCGCCTGGCCGCCGTCGATATCGTCCTTCGACACCAGCGCACCCACGAACGCGCCATCGGAGGCGTGCAGCGCGTCGCGCGGGTCACCGACAGCGCACGAGCAGGCGTGCGCGGGCCCGTCGGCGAACACGAAGACGGAGATCACAACGACTAGCGCGACGGCGAATCTGGCTGCGATTCGACGACGGGGCATCACCCGGTGCATGCCGCGGCGCTACTCGACCGTGACGCTCTTGGCGAGGTTGCGAGGCTGGTCGACGTCGCACCCCCGCAAGGTCGCCACGTGGTAGGCGAGCAGCTGCATCGGCACGGTGACGACCACCGGCGACATCAGCTCGGGCGTGGCGGGAACCTCGAGCACGTGGTCGACGAGGTCGCCGATCTCGGTGTCACCCTCGGTGGCGACCGCGATCACGCGGGCACCGCGGGCCCGCACCTCCTGGATGTTAGAAAGCATCTTCGGGTAGACGTGGCACTGCGTCGCGACCGCGACCACCGGCACGCCTTCCTCGATCAGCGCGATCGGGCCGTGCTTGAGCTCGCCGGCGGGGTGCCCCTCAGCGTGCACGTAGCTCAGTTCCTTGAGCTTGAGCGCACCCTCGAGAGCGGCGGGGTAGCCGGTGTGCCGGCCGATGAACAACACATCGCGCGCGTCCCGGTAGCGCTCGGCCAGCTCACGCACCTGGGCATCGAGGCCGATCGCGCGTTCCACCTTGGCGGGAAGCTCGTCGAGATCGGCCAGCACCTCGGCGATCTCTTCGGGGAACTTCGTGCCACGCACCTGCGCCAAGTAGAGGGCCACGAGGTACTGCGAGACCATCTGGGTCGCGAACGTCTTGGTCGCCGCGACGCCGATCTCGGGCCCCGCGTGCGTGTAGAGCACCCCGTCAGCCTCGCGCGCGAGCGAGGACCCGACCGTGTTGGTCACCGCGATCACCTGCGAGCCCTGCCGGCGGGCGTGACGCGCGGCTTCCAGCGTGTCGATCGTCTCGCCTGACTGCGAGACGGCGAGCGTCAGCGTGTCGGGACCGAGCACCGGGTCGCGATAGCGGAACTCACTCGCGATCTCGATCTCGACCGGAAGGCGGGTCCAGTGCTCGATCGCATACTTCGCCACGAGCCCCGAATGGAACGCGGTGCCGCAAGCGACCACGAACACCTTGCTGACCTCGCGCAGCACGTCGTCGCTCACGCGCAGCTCGTCGAGAGCGAGTCGTCCACCCGCCGTTCGCCCGACGAGCGTGTCGCGGATCGCCGCGGGCTGCTCGTCGATCTCTTTGCGCATGAAGGTGTCGTAACCGCCTTTCTGGGCGCGCGAGACATCCCAGTCGACGGTGATCGGTTGCGGGTCGAGGGGCGCGCCCTCGAGGTCGGTGAAGATCGCGCCCTCAGGTCGCACCTCGACCATCATGCCTTCGTCGAGCGGGATCACGGTGGTCGTGCGGTCGAGCACGGCCGGGATGTCAGAGGCGAGCATCGTCTCGCCGTCGCCGACCCCCACGATGAGCGGCGATGACACCTTCACGCCGACCAAGACCCCGGGATCCTCGAGGGAACACACGACGAGCGAGTAGGCGCCCTCGAGCTCGCGAACGGCGAGGCGCACGGCGTCGGTGAGCGAGCGGCTCCCGTCGCGGATCATCTCCTCGATCAGATGCGCGACGCACTCGGTGTCGGTCTCGGAGACGAAGGTGTGCTCTTGCTTCTCGAGCCGGGTACGCAACGACTGGAAGTTCTCGACGATGCCGTTGTGGATCACGGCCACGCGGCCAGTGCAGTCCAGGTGAGGATGGGCGTTGCGATCGGTCGGGGCCCCGTGCGTGGCCCACCGTGTGTGCCCCATGCCGACCGACCCCGATGGAGCCACCCCGGCCTCGAGCGCGTTCTCTAGCTCGACGAGCTTCCCTGCGCGTTTGACGACCTCGAGTCCGCCGTCGAGCACGGCGACGCCCGCCGAGTCATATCCGCGGTACTCGAGTCGCCGGAGTCCCTCGATGATGATCGGGAGAGCCTCGTCGGGCCCCACGTACCCCACGATGCCACACATGGGCCCACCCTACAGGGGCACTCGTCACACGGATGGAACCTGAGGGATCCGGGACGTGCTCAGACCGCAGGGATTCAGCCGGCCAGGGCCCCCACGACGCCTGCGATGCGCTCGGCATGCTCGCTCGCGAGTTCCTCACTTTCGGCCTCGACCATGACGCGCACGAGCGGCTCGGTGCCGGAAGGACGCACGAGCACCCTCCCCTCGAGGCCGAGGGCGGCTTCCGCCTCGGCGACCGCGCTGCGAACGGCTCCGGCCCCGGCTACCGAGCGGTCGGTGACCTCGACATTGATCATGCGCTGTGGGTAGCGATGCATCACCGAGGCGAGGTCGCGGACCGACCGCTTCGAGGCCGCAGCGAGCGAGAGGAACCGCACTGCCGTGAGGACGCCGTCTCCCGTTGCAGACAGATCACCGAAGATCACGTGACCCGATTGCTCCCCGCCGATGACCGCGCCCGTGCTCATCATGTCCTCCACCACGTACCGGTCGCCCACCTTCGACGACACGACTTCGATTCCGGCTTCACGCATCGCATGGTGGAAGCCGAGGTTCGCCATCACGGTGGTCACGACCGTGTTACCTGTAAGCGCGCCGCGCTCGCGCAACGCGAGCGCGCACGCTGCAAGCACCTGGTCACCGTCGACGATCGCACCGTCGGCGTCGGCGAACAAGGCACGATCGGCGTCGCCGTCGAGTGACACGCCGGCGTCTGCCCTGAGACGGACCACCTCGTTCGCGACTACCTCGGGGTAGAGGGCGCCGCAGCCGTCGTTGATGTTCTTGCCGTCTGGATCGGCGTGGATCGCATGCACATCGGCGCCGAGCTGTCGCAGCAAGGAGGGAGCAAGCTCCGATGCAGCTCCGTTCGCACAATCGATCACGACGTGCATGCCGTCGAGCCGGCTATGGGCCGCCGCTCTCAGGTGGTCGAGGTACCGTGCTCGTCCGTCGCCGATCGGCCGCGTGTCGCCGGTGCGTGCCGGCGGTGTTCCGGCCTCGCCGAGCGCCGCCTCGATCTCATCCTCGACGTCGTCGGGCAGTTTCGTCCCCGCCGCATCGAAGAACTTGATGCCGTTGTACTCGGGAGGATTGTGCGACGCCGAGATGACCACCCCGCTCGAGGCCCCGAGGTCCGTCGTGAGGAATGCGATCGCAGGCGTCGGCTCGACGCCGGCGATGAAAGCGTCACCGCCGGCTTCCCTGATGCCTTCGACCAGGGCGTCCTCGAGCCACTCGCCCGACGCCCGCGGATCGCGCCCGACGACGAACGTCGGGTGATCCTCTCCCCTGCGTCCGAGCACGAGCACGGCGGCGCGGCCGAGGCGGTATGCGAGATCCTCGGTGAGCTCGGTGCCCGCCAGTCCCCTGACGCCGTCGGTGCCGAACAGCCGTTCCGTCACTGCGCGAGGCTACCCCAGTGACGAGCGCCCGCGCACACTCGGTCGTTCGGACACGAGCTCGTGGAGCAGCGCTCGCACGCGCCGGTCGATCTCGTCGCGTATCGCGCGCACTGCCTCGAGGCCCTTTCCCGCCGGGTCCTCGAGCTCCCAATCCACGTAGCGCTTGCCCGGATAGATCGGGCACGCGTCGCCGCACCCCATGGTGATCACGACGTCGGAGGCCCGCACAAACTCATCGGTGATCGGCTTGGGGTATGCCGTGGTGATATCGATCCCGATCTCGCTCATCACTTCGACCACCGCAGGGTTGATCTCGTCGGCAGGCGCACTTCCCGCCGATCGCACGACGACGGTCCCGTTCGCGTGGCGATCGAGGAGCCCGGCGGCCATCTGACTGCGCCCTGCGTTGTGCACGCAAACGAAGAGCACCTCTGGCCTGTCGCTCTCGCTCGAGCTCCCTCGTTCGTGCTTGGTCATGACGATGGCTTCACGCCTCGCACGATGGCGCTGTGCATGCCGCCGGTGATCTCGTGAGTGGGCATGACCTGGATGTCGATGAAGCCGGCGCGCTCGAGCTCCGATCGGTACTCGTCGAACGACAACGCACCCGCGATGCAGCCCACGTACGACCCACGCTCGGCTCGATCGGCCGGACCGAGGTGATCGTCGGCGACGACGTCGCTGATGCCGAGCCGCCCCCCGGACCTCAGCACCCGGAACATCTCGTCGATCACCCGGGGCTTGTCGGTCGACAGGTTGATCACGCAGTTGGAGATCACCACGTCGACGCTGGCGTTCGGCAGCGGCACTGACTCGATGAACCCGCGCAGGAACTCGACGTTCTCGGCGCCGGCCTTCTTCGCGTTCGCGCGCGCCAGCTCGAGCATCTCATCGGTCATGTCCAAACCGTAGGCCTTGCCTGTCGGCCCGACCCGCTTGGCGGAGAGCAGCACATCGATACCGCCGCCCGAGCCGAGGTCGAGCACCGTCTCTCCTTCGTGGAGCTCGGCGACGGCCGTTGGATTGCCGCAGCCCATACTCGCAAGCACGGCATCCTCGGGAAGGTCGGCCCGGGTCGAGGCGTCGTAGAGCGTCACACCATTGCCGTCTTCGGGCGCACAGCCGTCACAACAGCTGCTGATGTCGGCGCCGTTGTCGTCGGCCGCCCGACCCGTGGCGACGACCTTCGCCGCCTCCGCATACCGATCACGAACCTCGTCCCTCAACTCGTTCATCGTTCTCCTTCCTGCGCCTCGTCTGCGCCGAAGCGCAGCACCTCGCCCAGCCGTCGGATCGCGTCGCCACGCAGGGAGTAGTACGCCCAGACCCCGCGTTGTTCCCTGGTAAGCAGCCCCGCGTCGACCAGCTTCCGCATGTGGTGGCTGACGGTGGGCTGCGAGAGGCCGAGGAAATCGGTCAGGTCGCATACACACACGGCCTCTCGAGCCGTCGCCAGCAGGTTCACGATGCGCACCCGATGCGGGTCGCCCAGAGCCCTGAAAAGGGAGGCCGTCGTTGCAGCCTCTTCGGTCGTCATGTCCTCGGTGGCGATCGGCACGCAGCACTGCGCGGGGAACTCGACCACCGGGATCGGTGTCGTCGACATCACCTGACCTCCTCCTCGATCGTCCCTTCTATCCCATCGACTGTCATCGATGCCTTGGGCGGAGACTGTCACTTACATCGATATACGTCAATGCCTGACGGTCGGATGTTCCCGTCGAAGTTCCGCCCGGGAAGGCCGCTGACGACCCGTCGTGGGAGGATGGCCTGTATGGACGAGCGATTGGTGCGGGTGTTCGCGAGCGCCGACGCGATGGCCGGGGAGATGATGCGCGGGCGGCTCGAGGCCGAAGGCGTCAGCGCGATGCTCAAAGGCGACGGCGAGGGGCCCTATCGAGCCGGCCCCGTCTACGTCTGGGTGTCGTCCGAGCACGAGGAGACCGCTCGGGCGATCGTCGCGGCCGTCGAGTCGGGCGCCTATGCCCTCGATGACGATGTGGAAGTCGGCGTCGTCGTTCCCGAGGGATCAGCGGGAGACGCGACGCTCCACTGAGCGGAACGCACCGCCCGTCGATACCGAGATCAGCGCTTCGAGTACTGCGGTGCCTTACGGGCCTTCTTCAGCCCGTACTTGCGACGTTCCTTCTCGCGTGCGTCGCGCGTGAGGAAGCCCTCGGCCTTCATCTGCGCACGCAGCTCAGGGTCGAGATCGATCAACGCGCGCGTGATGCCCAGTCGGATCGCGCCCGCTTGACCGCTGATACCGCCGCCCTTGATCGTGGCGACCACGTCGAAGTCCTTCTCGCGGCCTGCCAAACGCAGCGGTGACTGCGCCACCATGCGGTGCACGCGCGTAGGGAAGTATTCCTCGAGGTTTCGGCCGTTGATGTCGAACTCACCCGAGCCCGGCACGAGGCGAACCCGCGCCACGGCCTCCTTGCGTCGGCCGGTCGTGATCTTGGCGGGGGTCACAGCAACCACGTACTCACTCCTCGTTGTTGTCGGTCGTGTCGGCGGACGTCGACACGTCCGGCTCGGCGGACGTCGATACGTCCGGCTCGGTGGGCGTCGATATGTCTGGATCGGTGGGCGCCGCCTTCGCCGCGCGCTGGCGGGACTTCGGCTCGGCGGCCGCCTTCGGAGCTGGCAGACCCTGCCACATCGGAGGCTGGCCCAGGGTGTAGGCCACCGGCTGCTGTGCGGCGTGCGGGTGCTCAGGGCCGGGCACGACGTGGAGCTTGCGGATCATCGAACGACCGAGCCGGTTCTTGGGAAGCATGCCCCTGATCGCCTTCTCGACCGCGAACACGGGCCGGTTACGCATCAGGTCGTCGTAGCGTATCGCCGTGATGCCGCCCGGGTATCCGGAGTGCCGGTACGCGAACTTCTTCAGCTCCTTGCCGCCGGTGAGCTCGACCTTGTCGGCGTTGACGATGATCACGTGATCGCCGGTGTCCATGTGCGGAGCGAAGATCGGCTTGTGCTTGCCGCGCAACAGGGCTGCGGCCTCCGACGCGACGCGGCCCAGCACCTTGCCGCTGGCGTCGATGACGTACCAGCGGCGTTCGATGTGCTCAGGCTTCGGAGAGTAGGTCTTCATAGACGTGGATATCGGCCAGGAAGGCTCCCGGCCGACGCGTCAGACTACCCGCGGGGGCGCAGAGGCGTCAAAGCATGCGCTTCGGCCGGGCGCCGTCATCGGTGTGCCCGCCGGCCATAGACGACGCGTTCGAAGGTGAGCCCGTTCGGGGGCGCGAGGTGGCGCGCCGCTGATCGGTTCCGGGCTTCGAGGATCGCCGGGATCGCTGCGGGGTCGAGTTTCCCTTCGCCGACGGCGACGAGCGTCCCCGTGATCGCCCGCACCATCTGATGCAGGAACGCGTTCGCTCGGAATCCGAGCTCCAGGCGGTTGCCCCGGCGAATCACGCTCACCCGCTGTAGATCGCGCACGGTCGGCTTGCCTGCCCTCGGGTGGCGGCAGAACGAGGTGAAGTCGCGCTCACCCACCAGGTGCCGCGCGCCGGCGCGCATGGCCCGGAGGTCGGGAGCACACGGGTGATGCCATTCGAAGCGAGCGGTGAACGGATCGGGCACGTCGTCGATGTCGATGCGGTAGCGATACTCGCGAGCCGAAGCCGAGAAGCGGGCATCGAATCCGACCCGAGCCTCGGTGACCGACCGAGCCACCACCTCGGGTCCGAGCTGCCCGTTGAGCGCGTCGCGGATCGAGCGGGTGGCTCGCCCAGAGGTTGTGGAGAACGAGGCAACCTGACCACGGGCGTGCACTCCGGCGTCGGTCCGTCCGGCCACCGAGAGCTTGACGGGCTCAGTGAGCACCGCTTTCAGCGCCTCGGTCACGACGCCTTCGACGGTCCTGATCGCCGGATCGCGCTGGGCGGCCCACCCTCGGAACTGGGTCCCGTCATAGGCCAGCAATAGCCGGATCGTCCGCTCACGCATCGCCCGAGTATGCCCGACTGCGGCGGCGTACTCGTCGCCCGCTGGCGCTGGCCGAGAGAACGTGATAACACCAGCCCAGCCGTGCAGCTTGAAACATCACGCTACTCGCGGCGCGTTCCGGGTTCGACCCGGGAGAGGGGGACTCATGGGAACACGGACCATGTCGCACGCGGGGGTCGTCGCCGCACTTGCCTTGATAGTGATGCTCGTTCCGGCATGCGGCGGCGATGACGGCGGCACCGCTGATCCCACCGACGCTGCCGACGGCACCGTCTCGATCACGCTGAAGGAGTTCGCCGTAGTCACCGAGCCTGCGTCGGCTGCGGCTGGGACGATCACGTTCAGTGTGACGAACGAGGGCCCCGACGACGTGCACGAGTTCGTCGTGATCGCGACCGATCTCCAACCGACCGAGCTGCCGACCGAGGACGACGGCTCCGTGTCGGAAACCGGTGAGGGCATGGAGGTCATCGACGAGATCGAGGACATCCCCGTCGGCGAGGCACCGGAGCTGGCGGTCGACCTCGACGCCGGCAACTACGTGTTGATCTGCAACATCCTTGAGGACCTGCCTGACGGTACGTTCGAGTCCCACTATGCCGAGGGCATGCGCACCGGCTTCACGGTGGAGTAGGGACCAACGCACTGAACGACCGAGGCCGGGGCTCGATGCCCCGGCCTCGTCGCAACGGCTCTGAAGCGAGGTCGCGGCGCTAGTCGCCGCGCTCCACCAGTTCGATGCGCGCCATCGGCGCGGCGTCTCCCTTGCGCGGCCCGAGCTTCAGGATGCGCGTGTACCCGCCGTTACGCTCTTCGAAGCGCGGCCCGATCTCGTGGAACAACCGTGCGACGACATCGCGATCGGTGATGTCCTTCAGCACGTCGCGACGAGCGGCGAGGTCGCCCTTCTTCGCCTTGGTGATGAGCTTCTCGGCGTAGGGGCGCAACGCCTTGGCCTTGGCCTCGGTGGTGTCGATCGCCTCGTGGGTGAACAGCTGCGCCGCCAGCGTTGAGAGCAACAGACGCTGATGGCCCGGGTTCGAGCCGAGACGAGGACCCTTCTTGGGTCTGGGCACCGGTTACTCCTCCCGCAGTCCGAGACCCAGCTCCTCGAGCTTGGCCTTCACCTCGTCGATCGACTTCTGGCCGAAGTTGCGGATGTCCATGAGCTCGGACTCGCTCTTCAGCACCAGGTCACCGACCGCGTTGATGCCCTCACGCTTCATGCAGTTGTAAGAGCGGACCGAGAGGTTCAGCTCCTCGATCGTGATGCCGTAGTCGCCCGGCTCCTCGTCGTCCTCGGCGGGGCCGACGGTGACGATCGCGGCTTCGGCCAGCTCGCTGAAGAGCGTCACCAGCTCGAGCAGCGTGCCGCCCGCCGATGCCACCGCCTCGCGAGGCGTGATCGAGCCGTCGGTCTCGACGTCGAGAACCAAGCGGTCGCGGTCGGTCATCTGCTCGACGCGCGTGTTCTCGACCGCGTAACTGACCTTGCGCACCGGCGAGAAGATCGAGTCGACCGGGATCACGCCGATCGGGTCGCGGGGCTTCTTGTTCTTGTCAGCCATGCGATAGCCGACCCCGCGCTCGACCGTCATCTCCATCTCGAGGCTCGCGCCTTTGCCGAGGGTCGCGATGTGCAGGTCGGGGTTGAGGATCTCGACGCCCGCCGGCGGAGCGATGTCGCCGGCCGTGACCTCGCCGGGACCCTTGGCCTTGAGATACACGGTGGTCGGCTCTTCGAGCTCGGAGCGGGCCACGAGCTCTTTGAGGTTCAAGATTATGTCGGTGACGTCTTCGGTCACCTTCGGAATGGTCGAGAACTCGTGCAGCACACCATCGATACGCACCGACGAGATGGCGGCGCCGGGGATCGACGAGAGCAGCGTGCGGCGGAGCGAGTTTCCCACGGTGTAGCCGAACCCGGGCTCGAGCGGTTCGATCGCGAACCGGGAGCGGATCGGTGAAACGACATCCTCGAAGATCTGAGGCCTCGCGACGATGAACATGCGGTGCTTCCCTCCTTCAGCGGGGGATCAACCATTCCTACCCCGCGTCGTATGTCCCGCGGCAACCGAGTCGCCGTGGGGGTGCCGCGGCTGCGCCGCGGCTTCTTGCTCGCGCCGCAGACTAGACGCGGCTTCTTGCTCGCGCCGCGGACTAGACGCGGCGACGCTTGCGCGGCCGGCAACCGTTGTGCGGCACCGGCGTGACATCTTGGATGCCCGTGACCTCGAGGCCCGCGGCGGCGAGCGATCGGATCGCGGTCTCACGGCCCGACCCAGGGCCCTTCACGTACACATCCACCTTCTGCAGCCCGTGCTCCTGGGCGGCGCGCGCGGCCTTCTCGGCAGCGAGCTGCGCGGCGAAAGGGGTCGATTTGCGTGAACCTTTGAATCCGACGTTGCCGGCGCTCGCCCACGACACCGTGTTTCCCTGCAGGTCGGTGATCGTCACGATGGTGTTGTTGAACGTCGACGTGATGTGGGCCTGGCCGTGCACGACGTGCTTCTTCTCTCGACGTTTGGTCTTCTTCACCTTGGGCTTCGCCATACGTGTGCAGCTCCTTACTTCGTCGCCCTCATCAGGCGCTACTTCTTCGCAGCCTTCTTCTTGCCGGCGATCGCCTTCTTGGGCCCCTTGCGGGTGCGCGCATTCGTGTGCGTGCGCTGGCCTCTCACCGGCAAGTTGCGACGATGGCGGATGCCCTTGTAGCAACCGATCTCGATCTTCCGCTTTATGTCTTGGGCGACCTCGCGGCGAAGGTCTCCTTCGACCTTGTGGTTCGCATCGATGTAGGCGCGGATCTTGAGCACCTCATCCTCGGAAAGATCGCGCACCTTGGTCGCTCCGTCGACACCGGAGCCGTTCACGATGGCCTTCGACCCCGGGTTGCCGACCCCGAAGATGTAGGTCAAGGCGATGTCGAGCCGCTTGTCACGAGGAAGGTCGACGCCTGCGATACGAGCCATACGTTCGTGCTCCCCTGTCCTTGACTAACCCTGCCGCTGCTTGTGGCGCGGGTTCGTGCAGATGACCAAGATGTTGCCCCTGCGCCGGATCACGCGGCACCGGTCGCAGATCTTCTTGACGCTGGGCCGAACCTTCATCTGCCTACCACCCTATCTGGCACCCCATCTGTCGTGAGGTGCGATCTACTTGTATCTGTACACCACACGACCTCGTGTGAGGTCGTAGGGCGAGAGCTCCACCAGCACCCTGTCACCCGGAAGGATGCGGATGTAGTGCATGCGCATCTTGCCGGAGATGTGGGCTAAAACCTTGTGTCCGTTCTCGAGCTCCACCCGGAACATCGCGTTGGGCAACGGCTCGATCACCGTTCCCTCGACCTCGATCGCATCTTTCTTCGGCACGCTCCAGCTGTTCCCTCTCGAACGGGTTCTCGCCCCCGGCACCTGGGACGTGCAGCAACACCCTCCGGGAGGGGCGAGCGTTCAGTATAGGTGGCGACCAGCGGAAACGTCCATGCGACCGGTTCAGTCGCGCGCTGTGAGCACCTCGGGACCGTGCTCGGTCACGGCCACCGTGTGCTCGAAGTGCGCCGCAAGCGAACCGTCGGCGGTCACCACGGTCCACTCGTCGGCCAGCACACGGGTGCTCTCGGCGCCGAGCATCAGCATCGGCTCGATCGCGATCACGAGACCGGGTCGGAGATCGGGGCCTCGGCCGGGACGCCCGAAGTTCTGGATGAAGGGATCTTCGTGCAGCGAACGACCGATCCCGTGCCCTCCGTATTCCCGCACGATGCCAAGCCCGGCAGGCTCGGCGACCGATTCGATCGCGTGGCCGATGTCGGAGAGGCGTCCGCCCGGTTTCACGGCGCCGATACCCGCGTAGAGCGCTTCCTCGGTTGCCTTCATGAGCTTGGCCGCTTCCTCGCTCGGGGAGACCCCGCCCACGAACACGCTCACCGCCGAGTCCGCATGGAACCCCTCCCAGATCGCGCCGAAGTCCAGCGAGAGCAGCTGGCCTTCCTCGAGTGTGCGAGCCGGCGAGGGGATGCCGTGCACGATCTCGTCGTCGATCGACGCGCAGATCGTGGCCGGGTACGTGCCGCGGTAGCCCTTGAATGACGGCACGGCGTTCTGCTCACGGATGTAGGACTCAGCCACCGCGTCGAGGTCGGCCGTGGTCGCCCCGGGGCGCACGGCGTCGAGCACGGCCGAGATCGTGCCGGCCACGATGCGCCCGGCGCGCCGCATACGATCGAGCTCCTCGGGCGACTTGCGGATGATCACGTGAGGTCCCCCAGCGCGTCGGTCGTGCGGGTGGCCACCTCGTCCTCGAGCACCTCGGCGTCGATCTCGAGGAACAGCTTTCGCTCGCGGTAAAAGGCCTCGAGCGGCGCGTTCTGCTCGCGATACAGCGCCAGCCGCCGGCGCACCGTGAGCTCGTCGTCGTCGGCACGCCGCTCGAGCGCCGTGCCGTCGGCGTCGCACACGCGATCGTTCGCGGGGGGCTTGAACTCCATGTTGTAGGTGCGCTTGCACGCGGGGCAGGTCCACCGGTTCAACAGGCGTCGCACCGCCATGTCGTCGCTGATCGCGAACTTCAGCACCGCCGACAACGGCCGGGCGACCTGCTCGAGCGCCGCCTCGAGCGCCTCGGCCTGGGGCACCGTTCGAGGGAAGCCGTCGAGGATGAAGCCGAGCTCGGCGTCTGCATGCGCCAAGCGATCCATGACCATGCGCACCACGAGCTCATCGGGCACGTACTCGCCTCGGTCCATGTACGCACGCGCTCTGATGCCGAGCCCCGAACCCCGTTGCACGTGCTCGCGCAAGATGTCGCCCGTGGAGATCTGGGGGATGTCGAAGCGTTCGATCAACTGCTGGGCCTGCGTTCCCTTGCCAGCCCCCGGGGGTCCGAGCAGCACCAGCCGCATCGGCGCCTACTTCAGGAAGCCCTCGTAGTGCCGCATCAGCAGTTGCGACTCGATCTGCTTCATCGTCTCGAGCGCCACCCCGACCGCGATCAGCACCGACGTGCCGCCGAACGGGAACTGCTGGAAGTCCCAGATGCGGAGCACGATGGTCGGGACCAGTGCGATAGCGGCCAGGAACAGCGCGCCCGGAAGCGTGATGCGTACGAGGATGTCGTTGAGGTAAGTCGCGGTCGGGCCACCCGGGCGGATACCGGGGATGAAGCCCCCCTGTTTGCGCAGGTTGTCGGCCTGCTTCACCGGATCGAAGCTGATCGCCGTGTAGAAGTACGCGAAGAACACGATCATGGTCGCCAACACGACCATGTACACGTACGTCGGGTCGCTGGCATTCAGGTACTTCGTGACGAACCCTTGGAAGCCCTGCCACGGCACGATGCTGCCGAGCAGCACCGGCATGTACATGACCGAGGTCGCGAAGATGATCGGGATCACCCCCGCCTGGTTGACCTTCAGCGGCAGGTAGGTGCTGCCGCCGGTCGTCATCTTGCGCCCCACGATGCGCTTGGCGTACTGGATCGGGATGCGGCGCTGCCCCTGATCCATGAACACCACCGCCACGACGATGCCCAGACCGATCAACATGATCACGGCGAACTTGAGGTTGCCGCCCTGACGCAAGATGGCGTCGCCCTGCCCCGGCAGCGACGCGATCACGCTCGTGAAGATCAGGATCGACATGCCGTTGCCGACGCCACGCTGGGTGATGAGCTCACCGAGCCACATGATCATCGCGGTGCCGGCGGTAAGCGTCAGCACGATGAGCGCGATGTTCGGCGGAGTGAAGGTGCCGCTGGGGAAGGGGTCGGGCAGGCCGGTCTGCCCCGAGTGGAACAGGAACACGATGCCGGTCGACTGCAGGATCGCCAGCACGACCGTCACGTAGCGCGTGTACTGGTTGATCTTCTTGACACCGATCTCACCCTGGTCCTGCAACGTCTGCAGCTTCGGGATCACGACCGTCAGGAGCTGCATGATGATCGAGCTCGTGATGTACGGCATGATGCCGAGCCCGAACACGGCCATCTGTCCGAGGGCGCCGCCCGAGAACAGGTTGATCAGCTGCAGGAAGCCGCCCTCGCCCGCCTCGAGAGCGCTACGGATGCGCGCGAAGTCGACCACCGGCACCGGCACGTAGGAGCCGAACCGGTACACGGCGATGATGAACAGGGTGAACAGGATCTTGTTGCGAAGGTCCGGAAGCCGGAACGCGTTTAGGAAGGCTTTCAGCACGGGCGTCTATCGTACCCCGGCAACTAACGCTCGATGAGCTCGGCGCGACCGCCGGCCTGCTCGATCTTGGCCTTCGCCGCGCCGGAGAACGCGTGGGCCTTCACGGTAAGCGCATGGTCGAGGTCGCCCCGGGCGAGGATCTTGACCGGCATGCCCTTGTGCACCAGACCGTGAGCGGCCAGGGCATCGGGTGTGACCTCGCCACCCTCGTAGTACTTCGAGAGCAGTTCCACGTTGACCACCGCGTACTCGACGCGGTTCACGTTGGTGAAGCCCTTGAGCTTGGGCACGCGACGTTGCAGCGGCATCTGGCCGCCCTCGAACCAGGCGGGCACGTTCTTGCGAGCGCCGGTGCCCTTCGTGCCGCGGCCTGCGGTCTTGCCGCGCACGCCGGCCCGGCCTCGTCCAACGCGCTTGCGCTGCTTCTTCGCGCCCTCGGCGGGCTTCAGGTGATGGAGCTTCATCTGGGTTCCTCTCAAGCAAGGGCAGCCGTCAGGCGCCCTCGACCTCTTCGACGTTCACGAGGTGTCGGACCTTGTCGATCATGCCTCTGATCTCGGGGCGGTCGTCCTTGATGACGGTGTCGTTGATGCGATGCAGCCCGAGCCGGCGGACCGTGTCCTTCTGGTCCCGCGGCCGGTCGATCACGCTGCGCACCTGCGTCACCTTGAGCCTGCTCATCTGCGGCCTCCGCGCGGGCCCTGTCCGCGGCCCCGGTCGCGCGAGGGCTGATCGGAGTAGACCTCCTCGAGCGCTGCCGTACGGGCAGCCTGCAGGCGCACCTCGGCGGCGGCCACGGCCTCGAGCATGGGCTTGGGCGCGACCTCGTGCACGTCGCGGCCACGCAGCGCCGCTATCTGCTGGGGCCGGCGGAGCGACTGCAGCCCGGCGACCGCTGCTTTCACGATGTTGATCTGGTTCGAGCTGCCGAGCGACTTGGACAGGATGTCCTTGATGCCCGCCGCCTCCACGAGCGCACGCACCGGTCCACCGGCGATGACCCCTGTTCCCGGCGCCGCGGGCTTGAGCATGACCATGCCGGCGCCCGCCTCGCCCATGACCTCGTGCGGGATCGTGGTGCCCATCATCGGCACATCGAACATGGCTTTGCGGGCCTCCTCGACACCCTTCGCGATCGCGGCCGGCACCTCCTTGGCCTTGCCGTAGCCCAACCCGACCCGGCCCGCCCCATCGCCGACGACGACGAGCGCGGCGAACGAGAACCGCCGGCCGCCCTTGACGACCTTGGACACGCGGTTGATCGAGATCACCCGTTCCTCGAACGGGCTGCGGTCGGATTGATTCGAGTCGTATCGCCTGCTCATGTCAGATCTGGAGTCCTCCCTCGCGCGCGCCATCGGCGAGCGCGGCCACCCGGCCGTGATACAGCCGGCCACCGCGGTCGAAGACCGCACGGTCGATGCCGACCTGCTTCGCGCGGCTCGCGAGCAGCTCGCCGGCGGCCTTCGCGCGCGACGTCTTGTCGTCGCCCGAGACCTCGCGGTCGCTCACCTGGGCGAGCGTGCGAGCGGCAACGTCGTCGATCAACTGCGCGTAGATGAACTTGTTCGACCGGTACACCGCCAGGCGAGGGCGCGCGCCGTCGCCCGCGACCTTCTTGCGGACCCGGTTGTGACGGCGCTCTCGCGCCGCTCGCTTCTCGTTCCTCGCCATCACGCAGCACCTGTCTTCGCGGCCTTGCCGGCCTTCTTGCGCACGTACTCGCCTTCATACCGGATGCCCTTGCCCTTGTACGGCTCGGGCTTGCGGATCTTCCGGATCTTGGCGGCGATCTCACCGACCGCCTGCTTGTCGTTGCCCCGCACCACGATCTGGGTCGGGGCGGGAACCTCGAACTCGATGCCCTCGGGCGCCGGCACCATCACCGGATGTGAGTAACCCGCCTGCACCTCGATGTCCTTACCCTTCATAGCGGCGCGGTAGCCCACACCCACGATCTCGAGCTTCTTCTCGTACCCCTTCGTGACGCCCTCGACCATGTTCGCGAGCAGCGTGCGGGTGAGTCCGTGGAGCCCACGGTTGAACCCCTGATCGTCGGGACGTGCGACCCGCGCGACGCCGTCGTCGATCGCGATCGACATATTGGCGTGCATCGTCTGCGCGAGTACGCCGCGGGGACCCTTCACCGTGACGAGGTTGGCCTCACCCACGGTGATTTCGACCCCCTTCGGGATCTCGATGGGCTGCTTTCCGATCCGACTCATCGTGTTCGTCCTTTATCTCTGCTTGCCAGACATAGGCATGCCGAACGGTGCCTGCGCTCTCGCCTTACCAGACGTGGGCCAGCACCTCGCCGCCGATGCCCTTTCGCGAGGCCTGCTTGTCGGTCATGACGCCCTGCGACGTCGATACGATCGCGATGCCGAGCCCGCCGAGCACCCGAGGCAGCTTGTAGCGCCCCGTGTACACGCGGCGGCCTGGCGTCGAGATGCGCTTGATGCCGCTGATCGTGCGCTGCCGCTGCTTGCTGTACTTCAGACGCACCCGGAAGGCCTGGTGCACGCCCTCGCCCTCGCGCGCGAAACCCTGGATGTACCCCTCGGCCTCGAGGATACCGAGCACGGCGCCGTTCACCTTCGACACCGGCACCGCCAGGTCGTCCTTGAAAGCGAGGTTCGCATTGCGGATGCGCGTGAGCAAGTCGGCGACCGGGTCGGTCACATTGCTCGAGAAACGCCGTTGCTTGGTCACCATGACGCCTTCGTCACCCCCGGAAGCTCGCCCGCATGCGCCAGCTCGCGGAAGCAGATGCGACACAGCAAGAACCGCTTGTACACGGCGCGAGCGCGCCCGCATCGCTGGCAACGCGTATACGCCTGCACGCGGAACTTCGGCTGGCGCTGCTGCTTGTTCTTCAGTGACTTCTTGGCCATATGTATCTCCTACCCAGCCTGTGCGGCCTGCTCGAGCCCCGCGAGCGGGAAGCCGAGCGCGACCAGCAGACTGCGTGCCTCATCGTCGGTGGTCGCGGTCGTCACGATCGTGATGTCCATGCCTCTGACCTGTGCCACCTTGTCGTAATCGATCTCAGGGAAGATCAGCTGTTCGGTAACGCCCATCGTGTAGTTGCCATGCCCGTCGAACGAGCGGGGTCCCATCCCCCGGAAGTCGCGGATGCGTGGGAGCGCGAGCGAGACCAAACGGTCGTAGAACTCCCACATTCGGTCGCCGCGCAACGTGACCTTGGCGCCGATCGGCATGCCCTCTCGGAGCTTGAACCCGGCGATCGACTTGCGGGCCTTGGTGACGACGGGCTTCTGCCCCGTGATGATCGTGAGGTCCTCGACCGCACCATCGAGCATACGCGCGTCCTTGACGGCGTCGCCGATGCCCATGTTCACCACGATCTTGTCGAGGCGCGGCACCTGCATCACGTTCTCGAGCCCAAGCTCTGACTGGAGCGCAGGCACGAGCTCGTCGCGGAAGCGTTGCTTCATCCTCGGCGTGTAGTCCCCACTCATAGTTCCGCCTCGCACTTGCGACAGATGCGCACCTTGTTGCCGTCGTTCTCGATGCGGTGGCCGACACGGGTCGGCTTGCCGCAGCTCGGGCAGACCGGCTGCACGTTGGAGATGTCGATGAACGTCTCCACGTCGATGATGCCGCCCTGCTGGATCGCCTGGCTCGAGCCGCTCGCCCGGCCCGCCGCGCGCTGGTGCCTTTTCGCGAGCGCCACGCCGTCGACCATGATCCGGCCCTCGGTGGGCATGACTCGGACCACGCGACCTTCCTTGCCGCGATCCTTACCGGCCATGACGCGGACCGTGTCGTCCTTCTTGATGTGGACCCCTGGCATCGGTTTACAGCACCTCCGGTGCGAGCGAGATGATCTTCATGAACCGCTTCTCGCGGAGCTCGCGGGCCACCGGTCCGAAGATGCGGGTGCCGCGCGGGTTCCTCTGGTCGTTGATGATCACGACGGCGTTGTCGTCGAAGCGGATGTACGACCCGTCGGGACGCCGCCGCTCCTTGGCGGTGCGCACGACGACCGCCTTCACGACCTCGCCCTTCTTGACGCCACCGCCGGGCAGGGCGTCCTTCACGGTGCCGACGATCACGTCGCCCACGCCCGCGTACCGACGACCTGAGCCACCAAGCACGCGGATGCACAGGACCTCTTTGGCCCCCGTGTTGTCCGCGACCTTGCAGCGCGTCTCCTGCTGGATCACCGCCGGCTCCTCGTTCCTCGTCTCTTCGGGTTCTCTATCGGGTCTCTTGTCGGGTTCTCTAGGGGGGGCTCACTTGGCCCGTTCGACGATCTCGACCACGCGCCACCGCTTGCTCTTCGAGATCGGGCGGGTCTCCATGACGCGGACCGTGTCGCCCACATGCACGTCGTTCTGCTCGTCGTGCGCCGCGAGCTTCGACGAGCGCCGCACGGTCTTGCGGTAGAGCGGGTGCGCCACCTTGCGGTCGATGCGGACCAGCACGGTCTTGTCCATCTTGTCCGACACGACAACGCCCGTTCGCACCTTGCGTCGTCCGCGCTCGACGGTCGTGGTGGTCGCGGTCGTGTTCTGCTCGTCGCTCACTCGTCCTCCCCAGTCTCCGCGGCGTTGGCCGCGAGCTCTTGCGCCGCCGCCTCGGTCGAACCGAGCTCGGCGTCGATCTCGCGCTGGCGCAACACGGTCGCGATGCGCGCCACCTCGCGGCGCACCTCCCCGATGCGGGTTGGGTTGTCGAGCTGGCCGGTCGCCTGCTGGAATCGCAGATTGAACAGCTCCTCCTTGGCGTTGTCGACGCGCGCCAGGAGCTCGTCGTCGGGCAGCTCTCGCAGCTCTGCGGCCTTGCTGGGCATCGTTTACTCCCCGTCCCGGGTGATGAACTTGGTCTTGATCGGAAGCTTGTGCTGGGCGCGCTTCATCGCCTCGCGGGCCAACGATTCCGGCACCCCGGCCAGCTCGAACATCACGCGGCCGGGCTTCACGACAGCGACCCACCCCTCCGGGTTGCCCTTGCCCGAGCCCATGCGGGTCTCGGCCGGCTTCTTGGTCACCGACTTGTCAGGGAAGATGTTGATCCACACCTTGCCCCCTCGGCGGATGTGGCGCGTGATCGCAACACGGGCCGCCTCGATCTGTCGGTTCGTTATCCAGGCCCCCTCGAGCGCCACCAAGCCGTAGTCGCCGAAGCTGATCTCAGTGCCACCTTTGGCCATGCCGCGGCGATGACCTCGATGCACCTTGCGGTGCTTGACCTTCTTCGGCGCGAGCATCAGCTCTCGCTTCCTTCCGTGGGCGCTTCGGACGCGGACGGATCGACGGCTTCCGGAGCGACGGCTTCCGGAGCGGCGGCTTCAGGTGCTGCGGGCGCGGCAGCCTCAGTCGCGGGGGCCGCGGGGGCGGAGGCCTGAGCGGGCGCTTCAGGTACCGCCGGCGCGGGGGTGGCCTCAGGGGCGGCCGGCGTTGCGGCGGCTGCGGGCGCGGCCGGAGCCGGAGCTGCAGCGGCGGGTGCGGCCGGCGTCGAGCCGCCTCGCCCGGCTGTGTCGACCTGCTGGGCCGACGCGTGCGCCCGCGCGAGCGCGCGTTCGGTCTGCTGCTCGCGGTCGGGCACTTGGTCGCCGTGGTAGACCCACACCTTCACGCCGATGATGCCGAACGTCGTCTTGGCCTCTGCGGTGCCGAAGTCGACCTTGGCGCGAAGGGTGTGCAGGGGCACGCGCCCCTCCCGGTACCACTCGCGCCGGCCCATCTCGGACCCGCCGAGCCGGCCACCGCACGCCACGCGCACGCCGAGCGCGCCCGAGCGCATCGCCGTCTGCACGGCGCGGCGCATCGCACGGCGGAACGCCACCCGCCCGGCGAGCTGCTCGGCGACGCCTTGGGCGAGCAGAGTGGCGTCGGTCTCGGGCCGCGACTCGCTAGCGGCCTGATTCATGTCCTCGACCTTCACGTCGACGCGCTTCTTCGTGTAGCGCTCGATGTCC
>JBBEAY010000037.1:0-28502 GCA_040882605.1 Actinomycetota bacterium | reverse complement strand
ATCAAGCGGATCAAGCGGGTCGCCTTCGGGCTCACGAACTTCCGGAACTTCCGGAACTTCCGGAACTTCCGGATCCGTGCCCTTCTCTATGCTGGGAGGCCAGATTGGTCACTGCTCGCAACCGTCACACCCCGCTGAAATCCGAAGAGCCGGTTTTCCACCACTCCGTCAGTCAGACGTGTTCGGCCAACGGGGGGCAAGTTCACGAGATTCCGGTCAGCGACCCAGCAGACGCTGCTCACCGAAACGCTGACTCACCTCGGCAAGCAAGACGATTACAAATGAGACCACCAGCATAACAGTGGCGACGGCCAGGACTTGCGGAAGCCTGTTCGGAAAGCGGAGCTGGGAGAAAAGGTAGATCGGATAGGTCGCACGGTCGCCGACTAGGAAGGACGCGACGACGTACTCATCGAACGAGACTACGAAGGCGATGAGGAACGAGGACACCACCGCCGGTAGGATGAGGGGCAGCGTGACGGCCAGGAAGGTTCGCGCCGGCGGCGCTCCGAGGTCCTGGGCCGCCTCCTCGAGCGAGCGATCCACGCGCGAGAGACGCGGCACCAGGATCAATACCGTGAAAGGGAGGGTGACGACGACGTGGGCGATCGTGACCGTGAAGATCGATAGCGGGATGCCAGCCGCGTTGAACAAGATCAGGAGGGAGATGCCGAGAACAACGTACGGCATCACCAGTGGCGCGAGCGCAACTCCGGTCACGACCGACTTGCCGAGGAAGCGGCGGCGGACCAACGAGAGCGACATCAGAACGCCGAGCAAGACGGCGGTCACGCTCGACAACACGGCCACGAGCGCGCTCGTCCTTAACGACTCAATCAGGTCATGGTTCGTGAATAGCTGCCGGTACCAGTCAGTCGTCAGACCTTGAATGGGAAAGACGGCCGTCGTCCCACGGTTGAACGAGAATAGGACTAGGATCAAGATTGGCGCGTAGAGGAATATCGCGGTCGCCGCGAACAACGCGCGCAACCCCCACAAGCCGGGACGCGAGATTGCGATATCACTCACCGACTTGTCACCTCCGATAGTCGCATCGATCGAGCGAAGATCCCAATCACGACGCCGACCACGAGCAGCAGGAACACGCCGAGCACGGAACCCGTCTGCCAGTCGAAGCCCGGTCCGAATAGATCAGCGATCGCGTTTCCGAACATGAAGCCCTTCGGTCCACCGACCAGGAGGGGCGTGACGAACTCTCCGATCGTCGGGATGAAAACGAACGCGAACGCCGCGAGGACGCCCGGAGTCGACATACGAAAGGTAACCCGCCAGAAGGTCCTCCACCTAGAGGCACCGAGGTCGCCGGCGGCTTCGAGAAGCGAGCGATCCATCGTGTCCAAGGTGACGAATATCGGTAAGCACACGAAGGGAACCCACACGTACGTAAGCACAAGGATCACGGCGAACGGACTGTGCAGCAGCCACTCCACGGGAGCCCGTCGCATCCCAGACCACAGAAGGAACGAATTCACGACTCCGTGGCTGCCGAGAATCACGCGCCAAGCGAGGAGCCGCAGGAGGTAGCTCGTAAGAAAAGGGGTGATGATGAACAGCAAGAGGACGTACTTGCGCCCCTTCGTGCACAGCGCGAGGTAGTACGCGACCGGATAGGCGAGCAACACTGCAAGCACCGACACAGTCAATGCCATGCGGACGGACTTCCAGAACAGAGCGAGGTACACGGAACCGTCTAGGAAGCGTGACCAGGCATCAAGGGTAAGGTATACGTCGTTCCTATAAAGAGTGAGTCCCCCCACACTGTACATGCCTACCAATACGATCGGCGCGAGGAAGAACAAGATCAGCCAGCCGAGCGGCGGCAACACCAGCGCGAGCGTAGCGAGGCCCCGCCTGAGCGAGCCTTGATGGATTGTGCTGCGCGCAGGGCGCACCACGTCCTAGGCCGCCTTTATCTCGCTCCAGATTTGGCCGTACAAAACTCGTCGCGGGAACCATTGCTGGATATGCGAGCGAGGCTCATCCAACACGGACGGGTCGTCGAGACTGAGGAGCTTCACAAGCTCCGGAGGGATCGCGTCCAGCGAGATAGAGGTGTTCGCGTGGCCGTACGCGTAGTTGGAGATGAGCCACTCGCCCGACTGTGGGCTCGCCCACGCGTTTGCGAAGGCATGCGCATGCTGGTAATTCTCGGTATCCTTCACTAGGATGAGGCCTTCCACCCAGGAGAGCCGGCCCTCGGCGGGGTCCATGTACGTGACGTCGAGGCCCTCGTTGTTCATCGCCCACCATGAGGCAGGCCAGGCGTACGTGATCCAGATATCGTCGGCCGCGAAGTCGGTCTCCATGTCCGTCTGAGATTGCCAGAGGTTCCGGACCACCTTCTTGGCGTCGATCAGATCACCCTTCACCATGGCGAGCTCTTCGTCCGTCATATCCCATGGGTTGGAAAAGCCCCGCACATAGCCGGCGATCACCATCATCCAAGGATTGTCCCACCACGAAATTCGGCCCGCGTATCGCTCGTCGAAGAATAGCGAGAACGACTCCGTGGCACCGGGGTCGACCTTGTCAGCGCGATAGAGGATCGATGAGAACCCCCAGTCGAGCGGAATCATGTACTGCTGACCGTCGATCTGACCGGCCTCGATCATGCTCGGATTCAGGTCGGAGAAGTTCTTGAGCAGGGAAGGGTCCCACGGCTGGATTAAATCGAGGTCGACCCAGTCTCGGACGTAGCCCACCGATGGGTGAACGATGTCGGGTCGGAAGCCCGACGCCACCTTGGCTAGGGCCTGCTCGTCGCTCGTCATGAAGGTAAACTTGGGAGCGTCGTATGGGTAGTCCGGATACAGCTCCGGCAGCTCATAGCCCGCCCATTCGAAGACCTTCAGGTTCCCGGACTCGGTCTCGATGCTCCCAGTCGGTGTGGAGCCGCTGGCGGTGGTCGGGTCGCTCTGACCCCGTCGACAACCGCTGAGAATCCCCGCTGCCCCTGCCGCCGCGCCGAGGATCAGCAGACGACGTCTAGAGATCGAATCCAGCGTCAACAGTGCCTCCCTTGGTGTCGAACGAACGTTCGATTGATTCGAACCCTAGAAATGGATGATAATTGATTCGAACCCTAGAAATGGATGATACTCCTGCCTTGAGAGTGTGGTCAAGGGGGCCCGCCCTGCAACGAAAGCGGGCCGCGAGCCCGGCCAATCGCTGGCCCAGATCGTGAGCCCACAACCCTTTCGTTCGCCGGTCAAAGGAGAGGATGATGATGAAGATGCAGCCGACGACTGGAACGGTGCAGACGGTGCTCGGTCCGATGGCGCCCGAGGACCTCGGTGTCGTGATGACGCACGAGCACGTCTTCGCGCGGTTCCACGTCTGGTCCTGCCCCCCGGAAACCGTGGTCGAAGAGGCATTGTGGAACGCTCCTGTCACGCTCGAGAACGTCGGGAAGGTCCGGCGCAGAACATGGAGCAACGATGAGAACTTGCGCATCGACGACGTCGACATCGCCGTGAGAGAGATTCAGCTGTACGCCGCCGCGGGCGGGGGGACGATCGTGGAGATGACGCCGCCGGCGCTGGGCCGCGATGCCCGTCAACTCCGGCGGGTCGCCCGGATGACGGGCATCAACATCGTTTGTGGGACGTCGTTCTACGTGTCGCTCGCTCATCCGGCCTGGGTCTCGGATGCCTCGGTGGAGGATCTCGGTCAGTTCCTCCTCCGAGAGTTGACGGAGGGAATCGACGGGACCGACATCCGCGCCGGGGTGATCGGGGAGATCGGCACATCGGACCCGATCCACCAGGACGAGGAGAAATGTCTCCGCGCCGGCGCCTGGGCTCAGCGCCGCACGGGAGCTCCGATCGAGGTGCACATGGCCGAGACGAACGCGCTGGCTCTAGAGGTCCTCGACATCCTCGAGCGGGAAGGGGCGGACCTGTCTCGAGTCATCATCTGCCACATGGACGCGAGGGACATGGATCTCGACTACCACCGCGCGGTCATGGGAAGGGGCGCGATAATCGAGTACGATTTCTTCGGTGTCCAGTGGACGAACGATGACCTGCGGGACCGGGAGACGGGGCGACGCTT
Source organism: Actinomycetota bacterium (assembly GCA_040882605.1). Lineage (GTDB taxonomy): Bacteria > Actinomycetota > UBA4738 > UBA4738 > HRBIN12 > JAOUEA01. Next base: position 24,428 of record JBBEAY010000037.1, on the reverse strand, counting down.
CTGGCCGCCGCCGCCCTCGGACCATCAGCGCGTCGAAGCCATCGCGACGCTCATCGGTGAGGGCTATCGCGACCAGATCCTCCTGTCCCACGACACGGCGACCAAGGCCCAGCTTGTTACCTATGGGGGGTGGGGATACGCCCACATCCTTGAGAACATCGTCCCGTTGGCTCGTTGGCACGGCATCACCGCGGATGATATGGAGGGGTTGCTGCAGCGCAACCCGCAGCGGCTGTTGGCGTGGACCCACCCCGTCGAGTAACCGGAAACAAGCGGAGCCTAGGTTCCTGGTCTTGGGCCTAGGTTGCGTGCCTGGTCTCGTGGGGAGCGTTGGTCCGACAACTTTCTGAGGGCCCCAGACCGATGAGCGGCAGAGGCAAGGGCGAGCGGACGGGTGATCGTAAACGAGAGATCTACGAGGCAGCCGTCGACCTTTTCTGGAAGAAGGGGTATTTCGGTGCGTCGATGCGGGACCTGGCGAGCGCTGTCGGGATCCAGATGTCCTCCCTCTATCACCACAACAGCTCGAAACAGGATCTCCTCATCCGGATCATGGAAGGGACCATGTTGGAACTGACGGCATCGCTTCGCGATGCGGTAGAGGCCGCAGAAGGGGTCGGCGATCAACTTGCGGCCGCGGTCCGTGCCCATGTCCTCTTCCACGGAAATCACCCGCGGGAGGCGTTCGTGACGGACTTCGAGCTTCGAGCGCTCGAGCCAGACAACTACGAGCGCATCATCTCGCTTCGCGACGAGCATCAGGCCATCTTCGAAGATCTCATCGCCGAAGGTGCGGCAACTGGATTATTCGATGTAACGGCTGGACCTTCAACATCGCGGTTCCGCCCAGAGCCTGCACGTGGGCCAGTCCCTCGCCGCTGCCGTAGGCGGCATCGCCGTAGACGACCGGGGCCGGTGCCTTATCGAGGCCTTCGGGCGGCCGCTGGGGATCGCCGGTGCGCATCGTCGGGTGATCGTCCTCAGATGGTGCTGGCGCGAACTCGGCGAGCAGCTCCGGCATCAGCTCCGCGTCCCCTCGGTTCGCCATCCCCACCTCGGCGGCGTCGTTGACCTCGCCCTCGAGGTGTCGCCCCTCAAGGACGCCGAGCGCGGCGTTCGCGTCGTGCACCAGGGCGTTCACGAGCTGCTCCCTGGCCGAAGGGTCGGCCCAGTCGCACGGGGGCTTGCCCGCCGAGGCGTAGTCGTCGTCGCGGTGGAGCACGCCGCGCAGCCCCTCCTCGAGGGTGGCGTCTGCTGCGCGAAGCAGCCCCCGGACCCCGGCCCGGAGCATCGTCACCTGTCTTGGGTGCTGACCGCGTCGTACAGGGGCGCGGAGTCGAGCACCCGGCGCGTGCCCAACAGGCCGGCGGCGGCGGCGACCTTCGTCGTGGTCTCGAACACCCGGTCGGGATCGGCGGAGTCCCGCAGCCGCGCCCGGTGGTCCACGAGCACCGTGTGGACGAACCCCGGCTCATCGGCGGCCACACCGGCCGCGTATTTCCACCGCAGGTCGAAGGTGAACCGGTCCACGGCCTCGCGGTCCGAGCAGCCCTCCAGGCGCTGCAGCACCATCACCGTCGCGACGACCGAGGGCGGCACGGAGCGCCGACCCCGGTCGCTGAACAGGAGCTGGAACGACAAGCCCATCCTTGCGGTGAGCGACGACGGCCAGCACGTGTATGTGTCGTGGAACGGTCCGAGCAGCGGCGACCCTTATGTCGCGCAGTCGCACGATGCCGGCGTCACCTGGACCCAGACCAAGGTCGTCGACTCCACCCGGTACTTCTTCGCGTTCGACGGCGACGTGCTCCCCAACGGCACGATCGTCTTCTCCCAGTCGAGCGTCAGCTACACCGGGCCTGGCGCGTCGCCCGAGGGACAGGTGCAGGTGCACGCGATCCGCTCGACGAACCAGGGCTCGACGTGGTCCAACGTCGTGGTCGATTCGGTCGAGCTCGGAGCCCCGTGCGTCGCCGCCGGCTGCAGCTCCGACTATTACCTCGGCCACTCAGCCGTGAGTGCCGATGCGAACGGTGCCCTCGTGATGCTGTACGACGGCGCGACGACGGCCGGCGGGCCGCAGACCGTCTGGTCTCGCCGCTCGACCGACGGCGGCGTCACCTGGAGCGCTCGGACCGCATTGTCGACCCCGGGCGTGTTCTCGTCGTTCCCTGCCATGGAATCTCGCGGCGCCGGCGACGTGCGAGCGTTCTACATGCAGCAGGACGGCGGGCCGGATGCCTGGAACGTGTGGTACCTCGCGTCCACCGACGGCGGCGTCTCATGGTCGAGCGCCGTGAAGATCTCCGACGCGACGGGTGGCACGGCATACAAGACGGCGGCCGGCTTCCGTGAGGCCTACGGCGACTACGGGGAAGCAGCGATCACCAACGGCGGGAAGCTCATCGGGGTCTGGGGCGAAGGCGACAGCTACACCGGCCCCGGCGGCGTCTGGATCAACCGGCAGCTGTAGCGGCGCTCGCTCGGGCGGGGACATGGCTCACCCCAGGGCACGGAGGCGGCGCGCGCCCGGCGACAACCCTTCGTCGCTGGGGGCGTCTTCGCTGAGGTCCATGATCGAGGTGCTCGCCGGGGCAGATCCCGACGTCAGCGCACGGCGCAGGCGTGTCATCAACCGGTTGAGCTGATCGACCGCGGAGACATCGCCCTCAGCCCAGAACGGATCCATCTCGTCCGGATCGAGGGTGCCGGGCGAGCGCAGACGGGCGCCGTCGGTCGTGAGCAACACGCACCTGCCCTCGTGCTCATTGCGCTCCCCTAGGAACCCGTCGAGCCGTTGCCACACCACGCGATGCGTGCGCACGACGCCGATCACCTGCACGCCGGTGACGTCGACCCGGAAACCCAAACGCGACATGCGCAGCACGGATCCTGCACACCCGAACAGCATCGCAGCGCCGAACGCGCGCACCTCCATCGTGAACGGCGAGAACAGGAAGCCGACGGCGATCACGGCAGGCACCAGGGCGGGCACCTGCGACTCCAGCCGCCAACCCTTGGCCCAGACCTCTACAGCCCCGTCTCGCGCCACCCGGGTGCGGAACAACCCGATCGTCTCCACGTCGAACCCCCCCTCGAGGGTTGGATCACTGACTCTGCGGAGTATCGGCATCGAGCGGCATGGAACTGGAGTCTTCAGCGCGAGCGGGTCGCCGGCGGAACGATCATGCGAGCGAGCGACGCGGCTCGGAGCTCGCCGGTCTGTGCCTGGATCAGGTAGAACGTCGCCTCGCGGCTGAGCCGTTGCGCCGGATGCTCGAGCGACATCGCCCGGCCGCCGGTCGCCACCACGAGCGCGTCGGTCGCCCGTCTCGCGAGGTCGAGCCCTCGGTCGCGCTCCGCCGCCCCAGCCGAGATCGTGGCGTCGGTGGCGAGGAGATCGGCGGCCGCTCGGCGTTCCCCGAGCTCGGAGGCGAACCCAGATACGGCCTCGTCGACAACCGGCCCCGCCGAACGCTCACGCAACAGTCGGATCGCGCGGTCGGCGATGCCGAGAGGCGCAGCCGCGGGGAGCGCCGAACCGGCCCGGTCGCGACGTCGCCACTCCTCGTCGGTCTGCACGCCGACCACGTCGTGCTCGGCCACCTCGAGCCCGTGGAAGGTGAGCGTCACGGTTCCCGTGGCGCCCATCACCGCAAGCGCCTGCGGCTCGCCTGCGACGAGCGACCGATGTTCGCTTGGGCGATCGACGACGACCGTCACCACCGCGCCGTCGTCGGCCCGCGCCATCATGACGAGCGCCTCGATCAACCCCCACCCAGTGATCCAGGGAGCCTCGCCATCGATACGCCAGCCCGCTCGCGTGCGGGTCGCTCGTATTGCCGGAGGTCCGGGCCGTCGCAGGTAGGCGAAGCCGATACCGGCGAGGGTCGAACCGTCGCAGAGCCGTGGCAGCCACGCGTCACAGGCCGGTCCGTCGCCGCCCACGACCCTGCGCACCGCCCCGTGGTGCTGCGCCCACACGAACGCCGTGGCGCCGCACCCGCCCGCCACGGCCTCGAAGACCAGGCGCGCCCCGGCGTGTGACGCCCCGAGCCCGCCGAGCACCTCGACCGGCGCCTGCAGCCCGAACAGGCCCGCGTCGCGCAGAGCCTCTAGGTTCGAGGCCGGCACGAGCCTCGCGCGATCGGTCAGCTGCGCGATCGGGAACAGCACGTCGTCCGCGACGAGGCGAGCGCGCTCGGCAGCCTCGGACGGGGACATCGGACTCATGGAGCGAAGCGGTAGCGGAGAGGAAACAACACCCGTCAGCGGTCGACGTCACCGACCACGAAGAAGATCGACCCGAGGATCGAGATCAGGTCGGGAAGCTGCGTTCCGGGCAACATCGCCGGGATCACGCTCACGTTCGAGAACGAGGGTGTGCGCATCTTCAACCGGTACGGCTCCTTGTTCCCGTTGCCGACCAGGTAGTAGCCCATCATGCCGAGCGGGTTCTCGGTGCGCACGTATGCCTCGCCCTCGAACTTCAGCGTCTTGGGCAGCTTCGGAGCGCGGAAGTCACCAGCCGGAAGCTTGTCCATGCACTGCTCGATGATGTTGCAGCTCTGCTTCATGCGCTCGACGAGCACCCACAGGCGGTCGTAGCTGTCGCCCGTCTGACCCACCGGCACCTCGAACTCGACCTCACCGTACTTCTCGTACGGCTCGTCCTTGCGGGGGTCCATGGGCACACCGCTCGCGTGCAGCACCGGCCCACTCGTGCCGTAGGCCAGCGCCGTCTCACCCGGCAGCACGCCTATGTTGCGACAGCGGGCGAAGATGATCTCGTTGCCCATGATCAGCGACTCGAACTCGCGGATCGTCTTGCGCACGGCGGCCAGCACGCCGACCGAGCGAGCGAGGAAGCCGGCGGGCAGATCGTCCTTGAGGCCGCCGACACGGCAGTACGAATGGTGCATGCGAGCTCCGGTCGCGCTCTCCATCAGGTCCTGGATCATCTCGCGCTCGCGGAACGCGTAGAAGATCGGCGTCATCGCGCCCAGCTCGAGCGGGTAGGAGCCGCTGAACATCAGATGGTTCAGGATGCGGTTCCACTCGGCGAACATCGTGCGGATCCACTGCGCGCGCTCGGGCACCTCGATTCCGGCGAGGCGCTCCACCGCGATCACGAAACCGAGCTCGTTGTTGAACGCGCTGAGCCAGTCGTGCCGGTTCATCAGCACCATCGTCTGGCGTGCGTCGCGGAACTCGGCGAGCTTCTCGGCCGCGCGGTGCATGTAGCCGATCACCGGCTCCGCGCGCACGATCACCTCGCCATCGAGCTCGAGCACGATCCGCAACACGCCGTGGGTCGAGGGGTGCTGCGGTCCGATGTTGAGGATCATGTCCTCGGTCGCCATCGAACCGTCGACGACCTCGACATCGAGGCCGCCGCCCCGGATCATGCTGGCAACCTCGGAACGGAAGGCGGGAAGCTCGCGGGTGTCGGCCATCGCGTCATATCCTGCCACGGAAGCCGCGCCGACGCCCAGGCGCATGGGGCAGGCCGCTCCACGACTCGCGGGATAGGCTCGGACCATGACGGACGCGCGACGTTCCCTGCCTTCGGTCGATTCGTTGCTGCGATCCCAACCGGGAAAGCGCGCCGCCGTCACCGTCGGGCGGCCGTTGCTGAAACACACGATCGCCGAGGTGCTCGACGAGGTGCGTTCAGGCGGGTCGTCTGCGCCATCGGCCGACGAGATCCTCGCGCGTGCAGTCTCTCGCGCGTCGCGCATCGCGACCGGACTCACGCCCGTGATCAATGCGACCGGCGTCGTCTTGCACACCAACCTCGGCCGGGCACCGTTACCTGAGCGCGCGATCCGCGCCGCCGCGCGCGCCGCGCGCGGCTACAGCGACCTCGAGGTTGACCGCGAAACCGGCAAGCGCGGAAGGCGCTCGGCGCGCGCCGAGTCGTTGCTGTGCGCCCTGACCGGCGCCGACGACGCCCTCGTGGTGAACAACTGCGCCGCAGGACTGATGCTCTCACTCGCCGCGCTCGCGAAGGGAAAGCAGGTGCTCGTGTCACGCGGCGAGCTCATCGAGATCGGAGGCGAGTTCCGCATCCCCGACATCATGGCCGCCTCGGGCGCGAAGCTCGTCGAGGTCGGCACCACGAACCGCACCCGCATCGGCGACTACCGGGCAGCGTTCACCGATCGCGTCGGCGCCGTGCTCAAGGTGCACCCGTCGAACTACCGCGTGGTCGGGTTCACCTCGTCGGCGCCGGCCTCGGCCTTGGCTCGCCTCGCCAGCCACCACGACGTGCCGTTCGTCTACGACGTGGGGTCGGGACTGCTGCGCCACGGCCGAGGCATGCCGCCCGATGAGCCCGCGGTCGACGACGCGCTGGCCGACGGCGCCGACCTCGTGACGTTCTCGGGCGACAAGCTGCTCTCAGGGCCGCAGGCCGGCATCGTCGTGGGCCGGGCAGAGCTCGTCGCGAAGCTCCGCCGGCATCCGATCGCCCGCGCGGTGCGGGTCGACAAGATGCAGGTCGCCGCGCTCGAGCAGGTGCTCGTGATGCATGCGACCGGCGCAACCGACGACGTGCCGGTGCCTCGCATGCTGCGAGAGTCGGCCGACTCGGTGCACCGTCGTGCACAGCTCTATTGCGAGACGCTCGGCGGCGACCTCGAACACGCGCACGTGCATCGGTGCGAGTCGGTGGTCGGCGGCGGCGCGATGCCGGGCACCGGGCTTCCTTCATGGGGCGTGCGCCTGACCGTGCCCGATCCGGGAGCGTTCGCCGCGCGATTGCGAACCGGCAGCCCGAGCGTGTTCTGCCGGGTCGAACGCGATCACGTGCTGCTCGACCTGCGCACGGTCGTCGACGACCAGGTCGGCGATCTCGCGCGAGCCACGTGGTACGCCCTTGAAGGCGACGACCTCGGCGACGACGAGGACTGAGGTGGCGAGCGAAGACCGTGCCGCCCATCGGGTGATCGCGACGGCCGGGCACGTCGATCACGGAAAGTCGTCGCTGATCGCCCGGCTCACCGGCATCGACCCCGACCGATGGCCCGAGGAGAAACGCCGCGGTCTCACGATCGACCTCGGCTACGCCTGGTGTGCACTTGCGAGCGGGCGCGAGGTCGGCTTCGTCGACGTGCCGGGCCACGAGCGATTCATCCGGAACATGCTCGCGGGCGTCGGTCCGGCCCCGATCGTGCTGTTCGTCGTCGCTGCCGATGAGGGTTGGAAGCCACAGTCCGAAGAACATCTCGAGATCCTCGACGTGCTCGACGTCTCAGGCGGCGTGGTGGCCCTCACCAAGCGCGATCTCGTGGACGACGAGACCCTCGCCATCGCCGCAGACGAGGTCGTCGACCGACTCCAGGGGACCGTGCTCGCCGGTGCACCGGTGGTTGCCGTCTCCTCGACCACCGGCGAAGGTCTCGACGATCTCCGCACGGCGTTGGACACCATGATCGAGCGGACGCCCCGGCCGCGACCGTCGGCCATGCGGCTGTTCGTCGACCGGGTCTTCACGATCAAGGGCGCAGGCACCGTAGCCACCGGCACGCTTACCGGAGGCTGCCTCGCCGTGGGTGAGGAGATCGCGGTGGAACCGGGAGGCCGGCGCGCCCGCATCCGCTCGCTGCAGACCCATCGCCAGTCCGAGGAGACCGCCTGCCCCGTCAGCCGCGTCGCCGCCAACCTGGTGGGACTCGAGCGGAGCGACCTCGAGCGTGGCGACGTGCTGACCACGCCCGGCGTGTGGGCGGCGGCTTCCTCGTTCGACATCGAGCTCCGGGCGGTACGAGGGCTCGCGAAGCCGCTGACCTCGCGAGGCGCGTTCAAGGTGTACGCGGGCGCCGCGGAAGCCGACACGACCATCCGCTTGCTCGCCGGGACCCGACTGGAGCCGGGAGCAACGACGTTCGCGCGGCTGCGGACGTCTCGTCCCCTCGTGCTCGCTGTCGGCGATCGCGTGGTCCTGCGGGAAGCCGGAAGGCGCGAGACCGTTGCCGGCGGCATCGTGCTCGATCTCGCTCCGGGCCGGGCCGCGGGCGCCCCCGAGCGACTGGCGGCCCGGCTCGCCGCCTCACCCGAGGATCTGCCCGCGCTGCTCGTGGGCGAGCGGGGCGCGCTGCTCGCCGATAAGGTCCCGCGCCTGGTCGGCTCGCCCGCCGACCCCGATGCTGTCATCGGCGCTTGGGCGATCGATCCGGCACTTCTGTCGGCGCTTCAACGGGTCGTCATCTCAGCGCTCGAAGGCTTCCATGCTCGGGAACCGTTGGCGGCCGGAGCGCCGATCGCGACCGTGCGCGCGGTGGTCGTCGCAACGCTCCGCGAGGCCGGAGCGCCGACCGACGCGGGGCTGGTCGAGGCGGCGGTCGACGCAACGGTCGCGTCGGGTGCCACCGAACGCGCCGCCACGACGCTGCGCCTGGCAGGTCACCGGGTGTCACTGCGCGAACACGACACCGACGTGCAAAGACTGCTCAGCGAGATCGGCGGGGAGCACGAGGCGATGCCTCCCACGGTCACAGAGCTGGAGCGCGCCGGCGTGGGTCGCGACGTGATCGACGCCGCCGTCGCAGCCGGGGTGGTGGTGCGTGTCTCGAAGGAGCTCGTCTTCACGCCCGCGCTCGTCGAGAGGGCTGAGTCCCTCGTGCGGGCCAGCACCGACGGCATCACCGTGAGCGCCTTCCGCGAAGCGCTCGGCACATCGAGGAAGTTCGCCCTTCCCCTGCTCGAGCACTTCGATCGAGCGGGCGTCAGTCGCCGCGACGGAGATCTCCGGTTCCCTCGTTGAGCCGCTCGCGCCACCTTGCCGCCTCGCTCGCAGTCTCAGTGCAGCTCGGCGGTGACCGCGACCTCGACAGAGGTGCCGAGCGGAAGAGACACCACACCCACCGCCACGCGGGCGTGGCGACCCGGATCTCCCAACACATCGACGAGCAGGTCGCTCGCGCCGTTGGCCACGGCAGGGTGCCCGGAAAAGCCCGGCTCGCTCGCCACGTACACGGTCACCTGCACGATGCCGGCGAGCGGCTCGAACGATCCGAGCGCCTCGCGCAGGGCGGACAACGCCTGCAACGCCCCCTGCCGAGCGGCCTCAGCGCCCTGCTCGGCGGTCACCGACGGAGTCGCGCCGCCCGGCGGGTCGCCCAAGCGGCCGGCGTGCAGAACCGCGCCGTCGATCATCGCCACCTGCCCGGCGACGAACGCCAGCTTGCCGCTCACTCGGACCGGGATGTAGGAGGCCACTGCCTTCGGCGGGGCCGGGAGCTCGAGACCGAGCTCGGACAGCCGCGTGAGGATCCGTTGATCGTCCATGCCGGAAATCCTCGCAGGTCCGCGGGCTATCGGGCGCGGCGTCAGCTCGCCTCGCGGGCTCGCTCCTGCAGCATGCGGCGACGTTCCATCTCGTTCTGGCCTCCCCAGATGCCATGGCCTTCACGCGTCGCGAGCGCGTACTCCAGGCACTCAGCGCGAACCGGGCACCGCCGACAGAACGACTTGGCGACCGCCTCACGGGCGTTCTTCTGCTCCCGGCGTTCGAAGTAGTTCGGGGCGAAGAAGTACACGGCGTCCTGGCCGCGGCACGCGGCCTGGTGTTGCCAGCCCTCGACGACGTTCCACATCTCATCTGATTGTTCGGAGAGCGCCGCGGTTCAGGATTGCCGCAGCGAGATGCGGCCCGCCCCGTTCAGGATCGCCGGGCGGCGCCGGTCGGCTCCTCCGTGGGCTCTTCCTCCACCCGCAGCACCAGACCGTCGACACCTCGGACCCGAACCTGCGACCCGGGCGCGATCGGGCGACCCGAGGTACGTCCACGCCACATGGCGCCCTTCACGTACACCGGACCGTCGGGCGCGAGCTTGCCCCGGGCCTCACCGAGGAGCCCGATCAGGCCCTTCTGGGTGTTCACGATGCGGTCGTGCGACTGGATCGCCACCGTGAGCGCGAACCCGTAGTACAGGAGCGACGCGACGACAGCGCCCCCGATCAGCCACGGCGAGATGCGGATCGACTCGGCGACACCCGACCACGAGAACACCGAACCCGCAGCGAAGGCAAGCAGCCCGGCGACCGTCGCGATCCCCAGGTTGCGCATGCGCACGTCGAGCGTGAGCGCTCCGACGCCGCCGAGCAGCAGCGCGATACCGAAGATCGAGGGAGGCGCCACCCAGAGCCCGTAGGCGGCCAGGGCCAGCATGCCGGTCCCCGCGAACCCGGCGAACCCGAACCCCGGCTGCGTGATCTCGAAGGCGAGAGCCGCCAACCCGATCACGAGCAGGAAGTACACCATCGACGGCGTGGCGATCGCGTGGGTCAGTCGCTGGATCGGGCCCAGGTTGTCGAAGCGGAGCGCAACGGTGCGCTCACCTGCCTCGGCCTCGGTGGTGGCGATCCGTGTGTCGAGCGTGACAGGCCCTTGCGGCGTCTGCACCGTTCGTCCGTCGACCTCCTCGAGGAATCCGGTCACCGACGTCGCGGCAACCTCAGCGACGCCGAGGCCGATCGCGTCGGCGGCCGGCAGCGGCTCGTCGATCCGTTCGAGCCGCGTGTCCTTGCCCCGATCGTCGAGCCAGCCCTGGATCGTGGTTTCGAGACCGGCGGGGAGCGCTTCGGGATGCAGCAGGTCGATCGGTTCGAGGGGGCCGGTCTGCGAGCCCGGTGCGACCCCCGCCATCGACGAGGCGTACATGAGCAGCAGGCCGGTTCCTGCGGCTGTGGCGGGGGTCGGCCCCACCCACGCCAGCACCGGCACGTCGAGGTCGGCGACCCGCTGGGCCAGGGCGACGCCGTCGTGGCCGAGTGTTCCCGCGGTGTCGAGCTGCAGCACCACGACAGATCCGTCGCGCTCGGCTTGGGAGAGTCGCTCCTCGAGGTACGGCAACACCGTACGGTCGATCGGACCTTCGACCCTCAACACCACGACGGGCGAGGGCTCGGCGGCCGACGAGGGCGCAGTCAGCGACACGACGGCGAGCACGATCGAACCAAGGGCCACGCGTCGCATGTGCGCCATCGTACCCGCAGTCAGGGCGAGGGTATCCTTGGAGCAACCGTGCCTCAATCGTCCGTTCCCCGCCGGCCCGATCCGCGGCCTCTCTCCGACCGAGCGGTCTTCAAGCCGCTCGCGCTGCTGCTGCTCGTTCCCGTGATCGCGTTGGCGAGCGGACTGCTCGCGATCGTGATCGCTCCGCCGTTCGCGGGTGCGGCGCTAGGCGTCATGCGAGTAGACGCTAGGCTCTCCACGCTCGGCGCCGACTTCACGCGCATCCCCCGCTTCCCGGAGCGATCGACGATCTATGCGAACGACGGGAAGACGGAGCTCGCCACGGTCTACCTCGACAACCGCGAGCTCATCCGCTTGAAGGACGTGAGCGAGAAGGCGAAGGACGCCGTGCTGGCGATCGAGGACTCGGAGTTCTACCAACACGGCGCGCTCAACTGGAGCTCTCTCGTGCGGGCGATGATCGAGAATGCGCAAGCCGGCGAGGTGGTGCAGGGCGGCTCCACGATCACCCAACAGCTCGTGGGCGCCACGCTCGGCCCGAGTCAGAACGACCAGGACTTCGAAAGCAAGCTGCAGGAGCTGGCGATCGCGATCCGCGTCGAGGAGAAGTACTCCAAGAACGAGATCTTCGAGCTGTACCTGAATCAGGTGTACTTCGGCAACGGTGTCTACGGCATCGGCACGGCCTCTGAGTTCTACTTCAAGAAGCCTGCGCGCAAGCTCACGCTCGCCGAAGGAGCGACACTCGCAGGCATGATCAAGATCCCCGAGTACTACGACCCCCTTGACCACCCGCACCTGGCCCGGGTGCGGCGCAACGAGGTGCTCGTCGGAATGGGAAGGCTCGGGCCCGACTCGCCCGTCGGCATCACCGAAGAGCGGGAGGAGCGCGCCAAAGCCCTGCCGCTCGAGCTCCCCAAGGGGGTCGGCAAGCTCACGCAGAAGAAGCAGCCGTTCTTCGTCCGCTACATGATCCGCCAGGTGCTCGAGAACGCCAACGGTCAGTTCAACACGTTGGGCCGAAGCGTCCAGGCGCGCAAACGCACCCTGTTCGAAGGCGGCCTGCAGATCACGACCACGGTCGACCCGGAGTGGCAGGGGTACGCGCAGCAGGCAGCCGACCAGCCGTACAGCCTGTCGATCCCGTCTCAGGGGAAGGCTCGCCCCGACACCTCGATCGTCACCGTCGACACCAAGACCGGAGCGATCCGCACCCTGCTGTCGGGCAAGAACTTCATGCGCGACGAGTTGGCGCTCGCGACCGACCCGCACCCCACTGGCTCGGCCTTCAAGCCGTTCGTGCTCGCGGCCGCGTTCGAGCAGGGCATCCCTCCGACCCAGACCTACTCCAGCTCTTCGCCGTTCTGCAGCCCCCTCTGGGACGACGAGGACCACTGCGTCGAGAACGCCGAAGGGAGCGGCAGCGGCAACGTCGACCTGTGGACCGCGACCGAGGATTCCATCAACGTCGTGTTCGCCCAGCTCATCCTCGACATCGGCCCGGAGACGGTGCCGCCGGTCGCCTCGAAAATGGGAGTGTCGTATGACCTTCCTCCGGTGGCATCGCTCGCGACCGGCTCGGCTGAAGTCTCACCGCTCGACATGGCGGTCGGGTTCGCGACGCTCGCCAACGGCGGCGTGCGCTGTAACCCGTACACGGTCGAGACGATCGTGCGCGACGGCGATGAGCTGTACAAGCACGAGGCCGACTGCGACCGCGCGCTGCGCCCCGATATCGCCCACCAGATCACCGCGATGCTCGAGCGCGTGCCGGTGAGCGGCACGGCCGCGAGCGCGTTCAGCGCAGGCTGGGGTGCATGGCCCGTCGCCGGCAAGACCGGCACCGCCGACCTCAACAAGGCGGTCTGGTTCTGCGGGTACACGCGACAGCTCGCGACGGCCGTGTGGGTCGGTTCCAACGGAAACCCGTACTCGCTCGGCTCTTCGATCTTCGGTGGCAGCGTGGCGGCACCGATCTGGCGCAGCTACATGATCCGGGTGATGCAGGGCATGTCCGTGCTGGACTTCCCAGAACCGCCGCCGCCGCCGATCGCGACGGTGCCCGATGTGGTCGGGCTCCCCAGAGAGAAGGCGGTGGCCCGATTGGCGGCCGCCGGCTTCAACGCCTCGGTCGTCGAGGTCGACTCCCGCGAGCCCGAGGGTGTAGTGGCAGCGCAGAGCCCGGCGGGAGGCACCACGACCGCCCTCGGCACCGCGGTGAGGCTCGAGGTGAGCACGGGCAAGCCGCCCGAGACCGAGGTGCCCGGCACGATCGGGCTGACCGAGAGCGCGGCGCGAGCGGCTCTCGAAGACGCCGGCTTCGTCGTGGAGGTCGTCTTCGAGCAGGTCAAGGACGAATCCAAGGTCGGGAAGGTGCTCCGCCAGGACCCACCAGGCGCAACGGCCGCGGCCGAGGGCTCAACGGTGACGATCGTGGTGGGCGAAGCAGGCGGCTAAGCACGCGAGCGCCGAAGGTTTGGCTCAGCCGCCCAGGCGGGCCTTCACCTTAGCCTGCACGACCGAACCGTCGACCTGCCCCTTGGCCTTGCTCATGACCGCCCCCATGACCTGGCCCATCTGCTGCATCGAGGTAGCGCCGGTCGACGAGACCGCCTCACCGACGAGCGCATCGACGGCCTCCTCGGAGAGCTGCTCGGGAGCGAAGGCCGCGACTACCTCGCGCTCGGCCTTCTCCTTCTCCGCAAGCTCGGTGCGACCGGCCTGCTCGAACGCCTCGATCGACTCGGAGCGCTTCTTCACCTGAGCACCGGCGACCTCTCGAACCTCGTCGTCGGTGAGCTCGTGACCGAGCTCGTCTTCCTTGTAGCGGATCGCAGAAAGCAGCATGCGTAAGGCGCCCAGTGGCACCTGGTCGCGCGCCTTCATGGCGGCGGTCATCTGGTCGTGGACCTGTGCCTTCAGCGAGGTTCTTTGGGAGGACTCGGTCATTACACTCCTCCTCGTGCTTCCCGTGGTGATACTCGGCGCCGTCGCAGCGGTCGGCACGGCGTGTGTGGTGTACGGCGTGACCATCGAGCGCCGCTGGTACCGGCTGGTCCGCCACCGCCTGGCCATGTTACCGGCAGACGGGAAGGGCCCCGACACGCTCACGGTGATGCACCTGAGCGACCTGCACTTCGTGCGGGGTGACGAGCCCAAGGCGCGCTTTTTGGCCGGACTTCCGCAGGCAGATATCACGGTGGTGACGGGCGACTTCCTCGCCGAACCAGAAGCGGTTGAGCGCGTCGTGGCCGCCGTTCGGCCGGTGCGGGGCCACCTCGCATCGTGGTTCGTGCTCGGCTCGAACGACTACTTCGCACCGAGACCCTTGAACTACCTGGCCTACTTCCGCCCGCACCGGAAGCGTCGTCGCGCCGACCCGGGAAGGGCGCCCGAGCTCGTCGCGCAGCTCGAGGCTGACGGCTGGCAGGATCTGACGAACGTGCGACGGGAGGTCGAGGTCGGCGGCCTGCCGATCGAGCTGCTCGGGCTCGACGATGCGCACATCAGCTGGCACGACATGACGGTCGCGCCCCGGCAGGCGCCCGACCGGTTCAGCTTCGCGGTCATGCACTCACCAGACTCCGCGCCCGAGGCGGCGGCGCTCGGCTACGACCTCATGGTCGCCGGGCACACCCACGGCGGGCAGGTGTGCCTTCCGTTCCCTCGGCCTTTCGGTGGCGCGCTGATCACGAACTGCTCGATGCCCCGACGGCTCGTCAAGGGCGTGATGCGCATGGGCGGGGCAGTGCTGCACACGTCGCCCGGGCTCGGCACCAGCAAGTACGCGCCGTTCCGGTTCGCGTGCCGGCCCGAGGCGACGCTGCTGGAGCTCCGCCGAGTCGCTACACTCGAAGCTCCTCGGGACGTGGCGCAGCTTGGTAGCGCGCAGCGTTCGGGACGCTGAGGTCGCGGGTTCAAATCCCGCCGTCCCGACCAGGACACCAGGGCGGGTCGCGCACATCGCGACCCGCCCTCGGTCGTTGCCGGCCCGGTTCATGCACCCGGCCCAGGAACGACCGGGCGTCTCGAGACAGGTCCGCGCGGCCTGATAGGTGCGTGAAGGCGGTTCCGCACAGCGCAACGGACGTTTGACGCGTTCCATCTCGGTCGGTAGCCTCGTTGCGTTGGCTCCGGAGCAACCGGAGCCTTTTGCATTCCTCGGCCCCGCGAGGAGCCGACCAAGATCAGGACTCACAGGAGAACGATGGCCCGCACGACGAAGAGACTGGTACAGCTTGGGTTGGCCCTGGCTCTCGTCGTACCCACCGTGGTCGTCGCCGCGGGTCCTGCCTCGATGGCCGCGCCCACCGAGGCCGAGGTCGAGGCGGCCAAGGAAGAGCTGTCGCGAGTCAGCCACGAGCTCGAAGTGGCGATCGAGGAGTACAACGAGGCACGGGTCCGTCTGCAAGGGGTACAGGGCAAGCTCGCCGACGCCCTCGACGACAAGGAAGTGGCACAGGCGATAGCCGCTAAAGCGATGGGCCAGCTCGAGGATAGAGCCGTCGAGGCCTACACCGGCGCCGGTTCCCAGATCGACGTGCTGCTCGGCGCCTCGGACCTGTCGGAGTTCTCCGACCGCCTCGAGTTCATGGGCGCGCTCGCCCAGAACGACGCCGACCTCGCAAGCGCCTCCGAGAACGCCCAACAACAGGCCGAATGGGCCGCCGGACGCTACGCCGACACGATCGAGGAGAAGCAGACCGAGATCGGCCAGATGGGGTCCAAGCGGGCGGACATCGAGGCGATGCTCGGGGAGCAACGCGCACTCTACGAGCAGCTGAACACCGACTACCAGGACTACATCGAGCGTCAGGAAGCCGCCTCGACGGCGGCGGCTGCGGCTGAGCTGGAGGCTGCGGACGACCCAGGCACCGGTGGCACTCAAGACACTGGCGGCGGGCTGCCCCCCCCACCCCCGAACGCGTCCGCTGCCCAGATCGCGATAGGGGCCGCCGATTCGGTGCAGGGTGCTCCTTACGTGTGGGGAACAGCCGGCCCCGACACCTTCGACTGCTCCGGACTGACGAGCTGGGCTTATGCCCAAGCCGGCGTCTACCTGCCGCACTCCTCGGCCTCGCAGTCGACCTACCCGGAGGTTCCGTACAGCTCGGCCCAGCCGGGTGACCTGCTCTTCTTCTACTCCCCGGTCAGCCACGTCGCCCTATACCTCGGCAACGGAATGATGATCCACGCACGGCATCCAGGTCCTGGAGGCGAGGTGCAGGTCGGTTCGGTGGCCGACTACGGAACACCCGTCGTCAAGGTCACTCGCCCGACTTAGACCTAGACCTAGGCGGTCCCCGTTCCCTTCTTCCGGCTGCGCCGCTAGGCTCTCGCCGTGGAAACGACGGTCGATCCGTCGGGCGACGAGCTCGAGCTCATCGCATCGCTCTGCAAGGGCGACGAAACCGCTTTCATGTCGCTCGTCGAACGCCTGCAGCCCATGATGTTGCGCGTCGCCCGCATGTACGTGTCGTCGCAGGCGGTCGCCGAAGAGGTCGTGCAGGAAGCCTGGCTCGGCGTGCTGCAGGGCATCGACCGGTTCGAGGGGCGCTCGTCGCTTCGAACGTGGATCCTTCGCATCGTGAGCAACATCGCGAAGACCAAAGGGCGGCGCGAGGGGCGTAGCGTGCTCGCCTTTTCAAACGGCCTTCTCAGGTCCGAGGCAGGCTCCGCGTCGGCCAGGACTGGAAGTTGCGCGCGGCGGCGGTCAACCTCGCCCGACTCGCGGTGCTCGGGGTGCGAAGCAGCAGCCGGGGCTGGGCACCGAGTCCAGCATGAGCCCACCGACAAGGGGCGATGATGAGCTCACATCGTCTGAGAACCCGAAGATCGAACGACCTCACCTCACCCGTCATCACCAACGGCCGATCCGGGCGTCAACGCCGTGCCTGGAGTGGCCATTCGGCACCAGCCACCTAGAGCTCTTCTTCGAGCGGTCCGGAACCGCCCTCGGGACGCTAACGACGCTCCCCGACGTCTTGACAGCGAGCAAGCAGCCACATAGGATCCGCTCTTCGCACGGTCGGGCGCGTGCCCGCAGGCGATGTGTAGGGCAGATCGCACCGAGGGACAGAGGACGACACGCAGCCGAGCGGATCTCGCGACAATCAAGCTCTGACATCGATCGATGTGCGGTTCGTCGACGTATTGAAACGGTTCGAAGACACCGTCGCGGTCGACCATGTGAGCTTCGAGATCCCTCGGAACTCGTTCTTCTCGCTCCTGGGGCCATCCGGTTGCGGCAAGACCACCTCGCTTCGGCTGATCGCCGGCTTCGAACAGCCCACGGAGGGACGCATCGAGATCGGAGGGCAGCCGGTCGAGGGAGTGCCGGCCTACCAGCGCGAGGTCAACACGGTCTTCCAGCACTACGCGCTGTTCCCCCATATGGACGTCCTGACCAACGTCGGCTACGGGTTGCGGCAGCGCCGGCCGAAGCTCGACAAGAAGGACGTCGAGCGGCGCTGCCTGGAAGCGCTCGAGCTCGTTCGCCTGGTGGGCTACGCCGACCGCCACGTGTGGGAGCTCTCGGGTGGCCAGCAGCAGCGGGTGGCGCTCGCGCGGGCGCTCGTGATGCGGCCGAAGGTGCTGCTGCTGGATGAGCCGCTCGGCGCCCTCGACCTCAAGCTCCGCAAGGAGATGCAGCTGGAGCTGAAGCAGCTGCAGCGCGAGGTCGGCATCACGTTCATCTACGTGACGCACGACCAGGAGGAGGCGCTCTCGATGAGCGACCGGATCGCGGTCATGCGTGCCGGGAGCATCCTGCAGGAGGGAACGCCCGCCGATCTGTACGACAACCCCGTCGAACGCTTCGTCGCCGACTTCATCGGCACGTCGAACTTCTTCGGGGGCAGGGTTGAGGAGGCCAACGAGCGGGTCGTCGTGCGCACCGACGGTGGGGTCGCGTTGCAGGCGCCGATGCCGCCGGGAGGGCGGACGCTCGCGCGCGGAGACCGCGCGGTCGTCTCGCTTCGACCCGAGCGAGTGGAGCTCGACCCACCGGGCACCGACGTGCCGGCGGATCGCGTGGTCGCCCTCGGGCGCGTGCACCAGCGCACGTTCCTCGGCGATCAGATGGAGGTGCACGTCCTCACGACCACGTTGGGACCCGTGATCGTGCGCCTGAGCCACCGGCCGGGCTCGCCCGAGGCTCGCTTCGGCCCGGGGGACGAAGTACAGGTCAGTTGGGGACAGGATGTCGCACTCGCGCTCGCCGAGTAGCGGGGCGGCATGAGAGAAAGGGGAACATCGTGAGCGAGAAGAAGAACCCGCTCGAGGGAACGGGGGCAGGTGAGCTCGAGGCCCACGGCCAGCTCAACCGGCGCCGGTTCCTGCAGATGGCCGGCTACTCCGCCGGAGGCGTCGTGTTGGGGGGCTCGCTGCTCGCGGCCTGCGCACCGAAGAAGGAGACGACGAGCACCTCGAGCGGTCCCACCGGCTCGTCCATCGACCTCGGTGATCGGCTGGTCCTCGTCTCGTGGCCGAACTATCACGACCCCGCCAACCTCCAGGCCTTCACGGACAAGACCGGCGTCAAGGTGGACCTGAAGGTGTTCGGGTCGAACGAGGAGATGCTCGCGAAGCTCCAGGTCGGCAGCACCGGGTGGGACGTGTTCGTCCCCACGAACTACGCCGTGCCCACCTACGTGCAACAGCAGCTCATCGAACCACTCGACCTGTCGCGGATCCCGAACTTCGACGCGAGTCAGTTCGAGACCCGCTTCCTGGACGCATCGAAGGTGCCGGGCGACGACAGCGCGTACGGGATCCCCAAGGACTGGGGAACGACCGGCTACACGATCTGGAGCGACGTCATCACCTCGAACCCGACGTCCTGGAAGGAGTTCTGGGACGACACGATGGGCGACTGGTCGGGCAAGGTCACGATCCACGACTACATGCTCACCACGATCGGGAACGCCCTGAAGTACTACGGGCATTCGTTCAACTCGGTCGACCCCGGCGAGCTTGCCCAGGCCGAAAAGCTGCTGATCGCCGCGTGGCCGCACCTGTTCGGCATCACGAGCGACTACCAGCCGCCGATGCGGGCCAAGGACGCATGGGCGGCCATGGCGTGGACCGGCGATGCGAACCAGATGCACCGCGACGAGCCCCTGATCGAGTACGTCCTGGGCAGCGAAGGCGGCGAGATCTGGGAGGACAACTGGGCGATCGTCGCCGATTCCGAGCGCAAGGATGCGGCCTACGCGTTCCTCGACTTCATGATCGACCCCGCGATCGCGGCGAAGGAGACCCTGTTCCACGGGTACCCGCAGGTGGACAAGCGCGCCTCGGCGCTCCTGCCTGAGGACATCCTGAACAACCCGATCCTGTACCCGGCCGCCGAGCTGCTCACACCGCTCGAGTTCGGCGCGGCCGAGACCCTGACGAACCCGGATCGCTCGGAGCTGTGGGCACGCGTGAAGGCAGCGTGACAAACGACCCCGTGGGGGGAGCGCCCGACGTGCGCTCCCCCCACCGGCGACGCCCCCGCGAGCGGCGGAGCAGCCGGGCGATGACCGCGATGCTCCTGGTGCCGGCGTCGCTGTGGTTCGTGCTGTTGCTGATCGCCCCGCTGGTGATCCTGGTCGTCTACAGCGTCGGGAGGCAGCCGCCGTTCGGGGGATTCGAGCCGGCGTTCACGTTCGCGCAGTTCGCCAAGCTGCCCACCCGGGCGACGGCCTTCCGCAACACACTGCTCATCGCAGCCGGCAGCACCGCGATCTGCCTCCTGGTGGCCTTCCCGCTGGCGTACCACCTGGCCACCCGGGTGGATCGTTTCAAGAACGTGCTGATCGTCCTGATCATGGTGCCGTTCTGGACCAGCTTCTTGATCCGCACCTACGCGTGGCTGACGATCCTGGGCAACAACGGGATCCCGGCGATCTTCCGCCGCCTCGGCCTCGCCGAGGACCTCGTCCTGCTGAACACTCCGTTCTCGGTGATGCTGGGCATCGTCTACAACTACCTCCCCCTCATGGTGTTCCCCGTCTACGTGAGCCTCGAGCGGCTGGATAAGCGGCTCCTCGAGGCATCGAAGGACCTCGGCGCGCCGCCCGGCCGCACCCTGCGACAGATCACCCTGCCGCTGGCCGCGCCGGGTATCCTCACCGGCTGCATGCTGGTGTTCATCCTGCTGTCGGGCGAGTACGTGATCCCCGCCATGCTCGGCGGCAACAAGGTCTTCCTGGTCGGGAGCGCGCTCGTCGACCTGTTCATCCAGGCACGCGACTGGCCGCTCGGCTCCGCGGTCGCCGTGAGCCTGATCGTCGGCATGCTCGTCCTGATCACGGTCTACATGCGCCTGACCTCGCGCTGGCTCCGCGGCGCTTCCCGCGACGACGTCTCCCTGATCTGAAGGTCACCCGATGCCCAACCGACACGAAGAGGGACGACGCTCGAAGCGGGCGCTGAACGCCTACTCCGCGCTCGTCTACCTCTTCCTGTACGTGCCGATCGTGACCGTGGTGGTGCTCTCGTTCAACGCCGGCATGCACGCGACGGACCTCCGGGGCTTCTCGCTCCGCTGGTACGGCGAAGCCTGGCGAGACCCCTTCGTCACGGAGGCCCTGCGCAACTCGCTCTGGATCGCGACGACGACGGCGATCCTCGCGACGCTCTTCGGGACGATGGCGGCACTGGCATTGCAGCGCGTCCGGGGGCCCCTGCGCGCGATCTTCGACGGGCTCACGTACGCGGCAATCATGGTGCCCGGCATCGTGATCGGCATCTCGACACTCGTGTTCGTGATCCTGGCGTTCGACTGGCTGAACGGGTGGATCGCCTACCTGTGGCCGGGAGGGAGCCCTCCGCAGCTCGAGATGGGCCGCATCACGGTCGTCGCCGCGCACACGCTGTTCACGATGGCCATCGTCGTGGTTCTGGTCCGGGCACGCGCCGCCGGGATGGATCGGTCCCTCATCGAGGCGAGCGACGACCTGGGCGCCACCCCGTGGCGAACGTTCCGGCAGGTAACGCTCCCCCAGCTGTCCCCGGCGATCCTCGCGGGCTCCCTGCTGGCCTTCACGTTCAGCTTCGACGACTTCATCATCGCCCTGTTCGTGGCGGGGCCCGACAACACGCTGCCGCTGTACGTGTTCTCGTCGATCCGACGCGGCGTGACGCCGAAGATCAACGCGATCGCGTCGGTGATGCTGTTCGTGACGCTCACGCTTCTGTTCGTCGCGCAGATCGTGCTGCGCCGGCAGGCACAGGCGCGTCAGCGCGCACGCGAGGTCGTGTGACCGGGGGTTCTCGCAGGCGCAGGGGAGGAACGCACCCTACGTGAACTGTGGGTCGCGCGCGATGGCTCGGAAGGCCGAGAGCGACGGACGGGACGAGTCCAGGTACCAGCCGCCGTCACCGTCGTCGGAGTGGTTCCATACGACCGCCACGCACCGCTTCCAACGCCTGAGCGCCGCGGGCACGGCAGCGATCCAGTCGGCCTTGTATGAGGGGTCCCCGGGCCGCTCTTGGCATCCCGTCTCGCCGATGAAGACAGCCCTGCCCGCCGCGACCGCGAAGTCCACCGCAGGCTGGAAGAGCTCCTCGAAGGACAGGGCGCGCGCCGGTGAGGTCGCGATCTTGTTGTAGCCGTCGACGCCGACGAGCGCGGGACGCTCGGGCATCCAGGCGTCTGCGGTCTTGTCCCGGTACGCGCTCACGGTCAGGACCACCGTCCAGATCAGATGGCTCGCTCCCTCGTCGTCGAAGATCCCGCGATCCTGGCGATCAACACCGATCCGGAGGCCCCGATCCTCTCCCACGCCGACTACGCCGTCGTCGGCGACCTGCATAAGGTCGTGCCCGGCGGTGACGGAAGAGATCAGACGGCTGCGGCAGGGTTAGGGTCGGGAAGTCCGAGCAGGTTGGGTCCCGAGGCTAAGCCTTGATCCGCTCGCGCTTCGGGTCGTACATAGGCGTGACCGACAGGCTGATCGGGTACCGGGTGCCCACGATGTCGAGCTCCCACGTCCCGGTGGCCAAGAACTCGTCGGTGATGTCCTCCTCGGACTCGACCATCGCAAGTCCGACGCTGCCGCCGAGCGTGTGCCCGTAGGCGCCAACACGGTTCTCACCGACGTGCACGCCGGCCCGGTACATCGCTCGTCGCCGTAGAGCAGGGGCTCGCGGTCGCGCACAAGCACCTGCACCATGCGCGAGCGCCGCACGCCCTCGTCGCGCTGCGCGACGAGGGCATCCCGGCCGATGAACCCGCCGGGCTTGTCCCAGGCAACGGTGAACTCGAGCCCGACGTCGATCAGCTTGTCGTCGTTGAAGATGTCCAGCGCGTAGTCGCGGTACGCCTTCTCCAGCCGTAGCGAGTTCAGAGCACCGAGCCCGGCGTCGCGGATGCCCAGGTCCCGACCGGCGTCCATGAGCGAGTCGTAGACCGTCATCGCGTAGTCGGTTGGCACGTGCAGCTCCCAACCGAGCTCGCCCAGATACGTCACGCGCAACGCGAGCGCCACCCCATGGTGGACGTCGATCTCCTGAGCGGTCAGGTACGGGAACGCCTCGTTGGACAGATCGGCCGTGGTGAGCCGCGATAGCAGCTCGCGCGAACGCGGTCCCTGCACCGTCAGGAGCGTCCTGGAGGACGACATGTCCACGATCGTCACGTAGGGGCCTCCCTCGGCGTGGCGTTCCAGCCAGGCGATCATCCTGCGATGCAGGACGTCGGCGCCGATCACCAAGTAGGCGTGGTCGCTTACACGGGTCACCGTCACGTCGGCCCAGATCCCGGCCTTCGGGGTGAGCTACTGCGTGTAGACGATCTTGCCCACCGGCACACTCACGTTGGAGACGCTCACCCTGTTGAGGAGCGCCTCGGCGCCCGGCCCCTGAACCAAGATCTTGGCCATGAACGACATGTCCATGACGGCCACCGCCTCGCGCACCGCGCGGTGCTCGACGGTCGTCGCCTCGAACGCTTGGTCGCGCCCCCAGGTCTGCGGACGTTCGTGCGAGACGCCCTCGTCGGCGAACCACTCGGGCACCTCGTACCCCGAGAGCACCATGAAGTCGGCGCCGTGGGCCGCGAGCCGGTCGTGGATCACGGAGCGGCGAACGTCGCGGCCGTAGCGCGGCTTCCACGTCGGGAAGCCCGAGTCGCCGAAGAGCGCTCCGAGCAGCTCCACCGTCCGTTCCCGGCGGAACGACCGGTTCTTCATGAACGGCATCGTCCGGTCGACCGAGAGGCCGGTGACGTCCACCGGAGGCTCGTCGTCCACGATCCACTGCGCGATCAGCGAGCCCACGCCGCCCGACAGCAAGATGCCGAGCGAGTTCAGTCCGCAGGCCGCGAAGAATCCGCGGAGCTCGGGGGCCTCGCCGATCAGCGGACCGTTGTCAGGGGTGAACGACTCCGGACCGCAGAAGAAGGTCTTGATACCCGCCGAGTGCAGCGAGGGAACCGGTCCATGGCGTCCGACAGGTACCCGCTCATCCGCTCCCAGTTCGCCGGCAGCATCGCGAATCCAAGGTCCAGCGGGATCCCGTCGAGTGACCACGGCGCTCCCTCAGGCTCGAAGAGACCGACCAGGATGCCGCCCGCTTCCTCCCGGTAGTAGCCGTAGCGATCCGGGTCCTCCACGACGGGCAGATCCGGATGCGCCCACGCCACCGGTTCGGTGATCAGGTAGTAGTGCTCGGCGGCCTGCAGCGGCAGGGCGGCTCCTGCATGCTCGCCGAGCTGGCGACCCCACATCCCGGCTGCGTTCACGACCGTGTCGCACTCGATGGTGCCGCGGTCGGTCTCGACACCGTTCACGCGGCCGTTCGCTCGGAGGATGCCGGTGACGGTGACGCCCTCGACGATCCGCGCACCTCCCATCCGCGCGTCCTTGGCGTACGCCTGCGTGACGTCGGCGGGATTCGCACGACCCTCGTCGGGGACCATGCTGCGGCGAGGATGTCGTCCACCATCGCCTCCGGCCACAGGCGCTTCACCTCCGCCGCGTCCACCATCTCGACCGGGATCCCGTGGCCCTTCGCGAACAGCGCCTCGCGGGTGACGGTCTCGAGGCGCTGCGGCGTGCACGCGAGGCGGAGGTGGCCGATCGTGCGGAACCCCGTGTCCTGGCCTGTCTCCTCCGTGAGCTTGGGAAGGAGCTCGGTGGTATAGCGCGACATCCACTGGAACGTCTCGGTCGGCATCCCCGCCGACGTGATGAGGCCGGCGGCGTGCCACGTCGTCCCGGCGGTGAGCTCCTTGCGCTCCAGCAGGAGCACGTCGGTCACGCCAATCTTCGTGAGGTGGTAGGCGATGCTGCAGCCGATCACGCCACCGCCGATGACGACGGCGCGCGCGCGAGCGGGTATCGAGCCGTTATCGGACAAGGTGGTTCAGACCTCCTCTGGGCAAGGCGAAGTGCGGGGGTGAGACTAGTGTTCTGAGTTGTAAGTTCGCTGGCATGATGCTTTCGTTCGTGTTCTCATC
>JBBEAY010000036.1:1432-4576 GCA_040882605.1 Actinomycetota bacterium | reverse complement strand
CGCCTCATGAAACTTGACTCAGCGGCAGCATCTAGACGTCCTCAAGACGTCTAGCAGCCGGTGCAATACCCCGGCGTCTGAGCGGCCTCGCACCCGATCAGGAACGCTCCTGTGCAAGCAGGAAGTCCAGGACCGCGTCGGGGAACGAGTCCGAGAAGGTGGGGACGTGCCCGACGCCGTGCATCGTCCAGAGCTCGACCCGGCCGCCCGGGTCGCACGCGGTCGACTCGGCGACGGTCGTCTCGGGCGGTCCGTCCGAGCCGTCGATGTCGACGACGGCGTCGATCCGGCGAGTCGTCTCGGTCAGCGCCGGGCCACAGCCGTCGAACCCCAGCCAGAGGCGGGTGGTCTCGGCCGCGCCGGGGTACGGGGTGTCCGGATAGCCGGGGACCTGCAGCACGCCACCCTGGAAGGAAACCGTCTCGTCGTCCGTGCCGTGGACCTGCAGGACCGCGATCGGTGCCGAGGGCGCGCACCTGGCCGGATCCGCGAATGTCACCCCGGAGATCGAGGCGATGGCCGTCACCTTGTCCGCGCGGTCGCAGGCCATCCGGTGGCTCATGAACCCGCCGTTCGAGTGCCCGGCGACGTAGATCCGGGTCGGATCGATCCTCGTCCTGGTCGCGATCTCGTCGATCAGCTCGGTCAGGTACGCCACGTCGGCGACGTCCGATCCGAAGCCGCAACAGGCATCGGTCGCATTCCAGAACCGGTGGCCACGGACATCCCGGCGCCCGTCGGGATAGGCCCAGACCACCCCGCGCCGGCCGGCCGCTTCGCCCAGTGGGAGCCAACCCGTCATCTCGGCACCGTTCGAGGAGTAACCGTGGAGCACCAACAGCAGGGGAGCGCCTGCCGGATCCGTCCCGACCGGCACTTGGACGGTGACCGGGCGGACGCCGCCCGCGACGAACTCCGTCGGCGCTGACGACGTGACGCTCGAAGCTGAAGGGGTGGCGCTCGACGCAGGCGACGTGGCGCTCGAGCCCGAACATGCCCCGATCGCGACCAGGGCCAGGACCCCCGCGAACGATCGAAGACTCCGGCGGATCAGCTTCGGCACGCCCCATCGTAGCCTTACGGCCCCGAGAGGGTTCGGCGGCTCCTTGACGCTCGTCGACCGATGTGTGGAATCTCGATCGGCGTCACGATTCGGACGGCAACCCTGTACCCTCGCGACGTGGGCGCCCAGGCAGATCCCTTCGATCGGATCCCAAAGGTCGAGCTGCACTGCCACGTCGAGGGCACCGTCCGGCCCCAGACGGTGCTCGAACTTGCCGCGAAGGCCGGCCGCCCGCTGCCGGCTGCGAACCCCGCCGACCTCTACGCCTACGACTCGCTCGATTCGTTCCTGTCGATCTTCTGGCTCGTTCAGGAGACGCTCATTTCGCGCGAGGATTGGTCGCGGGTCGCCTACGAGTCGCTCATGGACGGTACCGCCCACGGGTTGCGCTACCGGGAGATGTTCTTCACGCCGGCCCGGCACCTGGCAGGCGGCCAGGACCTTGGGACCATCGTCTCGGGCCTGACCGAGGGGATCGAGGCGGCGGAGGCCGAGGCGCCCGTCCGCTGCTTCCTGATCGCCGACATCGATCGCGCCTTCGGCCCACCGGCCGGGCTGGCTCTCGTCGAGGGGATCGCCGATCTCCGGCGAGCGGGCGAGGCGGTCGGGTGCGGCCCGTCGAACATCGAGATCGCGCTCGATGTCCTCGGTGCCGAACGAATCGACCACGGCGTCGCGTTGCCCGAAGACCCGGCCCTGCTCGCACGGGTGGCGACGGAGGGGATCCCGCTCACCGTCTGCCCAACGAGCAACGTCGTGATCGCCAACCGCTTCCGATCACTCGCCGACCACCCGCTCCTCGACCTCTACCGGGCGGGTGTGCGCGTCACGATCAACACCGACGACCCGGCGATGCTGCAATGGGACCTCGGCCGCGAGTATGCCGCGGTCGGGGAGGCGTACGGGCTGGACATCGCCGCCATGGGTGAGATGACCATCGACGGGATCGACTCGACCTGGCTCGACGAGCCAGACCGCCGATCCCTCCGGACAGAGTTCAGGGCGGCGTTGATCGGGTAGCGTCGGGCGGGCCTCCCGCTCGTGTGTCCGCCAAGGGTAGCCGGATCGGCCTCGTTCTCGCGACCACGACCGGCCGATTGCGGACGTTTGACCGCCTGAACCAAGGACATTCGTCGCACCTCCAGCAGGAACCGGCGATCCGGATGATCCGTCTCGATGGCGAACAGGCGCACGTTCACCAATGACAACCCACAACGAGTACAAGGAACCTGCCCGTCATGAACGTCACCCCATCCATCCAGCGGCGATTCGGTCGCGTCGCGATCGCGCTTACCCTGGTCGCGCTCGTCATCCTGGGATCCGTCGCCTTCGCCTATGCGAGCTCTCCGCGCGCCCTTCCCGTAGAGCCCAACGGCGGTCCAGGGTACGAAGACGTACTGCCGGTCGAGCCCGACGGCGGGATCGGCGGCGAGATCATCCTCCCAGTCGAGCCCGACGGCGGGATCGGCAACTGACCGACTCACCCCACTCCACTACGCCCTCGGTACGTGTTGCCGGGGGCGTCAATTCATGTTCAACGCCGGCCAGTGAGCCGTCGGCTCGTCAGTCCTCGCGCGTGTACGTCCCCGCGACGCCGCCGAGGCGGGCTCGGATGCCAACCAGGCCCGAGCGCATGACGCTGTGATGGTTCAGCCTGAAGATGGAATCCACGAAAGGCAGCGGAGCGAGGAGGTTCATCCAGGCTGCGGTGGTTCGGATCGCCCACACATACCGGACGAGCGTCCAGCCACCCTCTTCCCAGAGCGTCCACTCACCGACGCCTTCCAGCTCGCCGGTCGCGTCGCCCACCACCGACGTGGGCGGCTCGCGTCGGGTGACGCGCAGGTCGAACCGGAGCGGGTAGGGGAGGCGCCCGACAAACGTCGTTGAGAACGCGGCGCCGATCCCGCCGGCATCGCCGCCCGCGAGTTTCTCGACACGGCGCACGTTCGGCCACCACTCGGGCCAGGCGTCGATCGCGTCGATCTCGGCGAAGACGCGCTCGATGGGCGCCTGCAGCCGCCAGACCGTCACGAATCGATAACGCGCCACAGCGACCAGCCTACTGTCTTTGAGCCCGA
>JBBEAY010000036.1:0-1332 GCA_040882605.1 Actinomycetota bacterium | reverse complement strand
GTCACCGCCGGCTGAAGTCCACGCGGCGTGGCCGACCGGCGCGTTCTCGGGCGTGATCAAGGGCGTCGCCACGGCCTGAGACGAGCGGCGATCTGCGGAACGTCTCGAAGGGTCCCGCCGGCGACCTCGACGACGAGCTCGTACGCCTCGTCCGGCAGGGGGTGGATGTCCGCGTCGTTCAATCGATAGAACAGCC
The DNA here is from genome assembly GCA_040882605.1 of Actinomycetota bacterium. Classification (GTDB taxonomy): domain Bacteria; phylum Actinomycetota; class UBA4738; order UBA4738; family HRBIN12; genus JAOUEA01. Next base: position 1,136 of record JBBEAY010000036.1, on the reverse strand, counting down.
GAACCGCGACCCAGCCCAGACGCTTGTTCCCGTCGACAAGGGGATGACCGGCGACAATCGAATGGAGCAGCGCAGCCGCCTTCGCGTCAAAGTCCGGGTAGGCCTCCTCGCCGAACGCAGTCGATCGCGGTCGATCGGCGGCCGACTGCAGGAGGCCGACATCGCGGATCTTCGGCGGTCCGCCAATGGCGGTTTCGGCCGCGGCAAGGAGATCCTCGAGTTCCAGGTACTCCGTCACCCGGCGCCGAGTCGGCGCAGGAGTTCTGCGTCCTCGGAAGCGATCCGGGCAAGATGTTCGTCCCGCCGCTGGGTTCGGCTCGACACGTAGGCGGCAATCGCCTCGCGGGCGACGGCCTGCATCGAGCGACGCTCGCGGCGAGCGGCGTCGCGGAGCGCCTCGGTCTCCTCGGGCGTGAGGCGGAGCGTCATCGGCATGGCCCGATGATACCTGCCGGTATCACGATGTCAACGTAGCAGGTGCTGGCGCCGAGTACCGGGAGCTTATCCACGTTGCTCCCGATTCATGCGTTGCGTTTTGGCACCAACACGCTCGACAACGGCCGTTTGAGCTAGTACCACTGGGGTCACGCCGGGATCGTTGGAGACAGGAGGACCTCGATGAGAAGACTCGTAGCGGTGATCACCGCCACGACGCTGTTGCTCGGCGTCGTCGGAGTAGTGATGGCCAACGGGGATACGAACCGCAACTCGTTCAAGGCACGGCTGACCGACTACCAGGAGGTACCCGCGATCAACACAGCCGGGGTCGGGAGCCTGAAGGCGAGCGTGAACTCGGCTGCCACGGTGCTCACCTACACGCTCACCTACACGGGCCTCAGCGGGCCGGCCGGAGCGGCACACATCCACTTTGCTCAGCCCGGGGTGAACGGCGGCGTCGTCCTCTGGCTGTGCGGCGGTGGTGGAAAGCCCGCTTGTCCGGCGGCCGGCGTTCCGATCACCGGTACCGTCAATGCCGGGGACGTCGCGGCCCTTCCGGGCGTCGCAGCGCAGGGCATGGTGGCCGGCGACCTCGCGTCGGTGCTCAAGGCGATGCGTGCCGGCGTTGCGTACGCAAATGTCCACACCGGAGCCTTTCCTGGCGGCGAGATCCGCGGGCAGATCGGCGGTCGCGGCAA
>JBBEAY010000035.1:82202-119927 GCA_040882605.1 Actinomycetota bacterium | reverse complement strand
TCAGACTGGGGAGTTTCGATGATCGAGACTGGGGAGTTTCCGTGATCGCCGGCAAGCTCAAGGATCGCCGGCAGAAGGCGCTCGTCGACCAAGCGCTCGATCAGATCGCGGTCGTCTGTCGGCAGGTCCGTTCGCGCATCGAGGCCGGTGACGAACTCATCGACTCCTGGACCCGGGCGATCCCGAGGAGGCCGCCGGGCGAGCCAACATCCCCCGAGCCCGAGCAACCGGAAGAGCCTCCTCGCGAGCGCCCTCGGTACCGACCGCTCGGTGACCCCGACAATCTGTCGCTGAAGGAGGCCGGCGAGATCCTCGAGCGCAAGCGCAACACGGTTTACCTCTGGTACAAGCAGGGGAAGTTCCCGCCCGCGGTCGACGTCGCGCCATACCTCGGGAGCAGCACCAAGCCGGTCATCGTAGTTCCCCGTTACCGGCTAGAGGCGTGGCAGGCGGGTGAGCGGATGCCTTCGATCCTGCAGGAGGTCTTCGAGACCCGCGGACTCCTGGAGGCACCGTGGGCGTGCTTCGTGACACGCCGGGGAGCGCGTCGCGAAGACATCGAGTTCTGGGTGGATCGGCGTGGCCTGAAGGTTGGTGTCAGCACGAGCGGACGAAGGATCTTCGGCCATGACCTTGAGGAAGGACGGGCCTACGAGCTCAGGGAACCTCTCCAAAGCTAATCGCCGTCATTCAGCAACCCCCGCGTGGCGCCGGGCTGCTTCTTGACCGTCATGGAGGCGGCACGCCTGAGGGGATCGCGGGACTGTCCCCGGTCCCGACGCAACACGTGCCCCTTTGGTCCTACCGTGCCGACTTGACATGGGTGTCCCTCGGGGCTCGAAGCCGAGAGCGGCTGCCTGGGCTGATCGGCGAACGCAGGCGCTGGCTGTCGGTAGCGTCGGGGCGAACCGAACGCCCGGCCCGGCACCGACCCCTCACTCGAGTCCCGCAAGAGCGCTCATGATGCGGCCAGCAATCTCACCAGCCGTCAGAGGATCCACCAGGTAGCGCGCCCACGGACTCCCCGAGTCCGGATCGGGACTGGCCTGGAACCGGAGGTTCTTGCCCGTCTTGCTCTCGCTGAACTCCACGCTCGGAACGAGCCACGCGGTCTTAATCCGCGCTTCGTACTGGTTGACCACCAAGAACAGCAGATACAGATCGCGACGCGGACGGAACGTGCCCGGGTTGAGGAGGGCGTTGGCGCCCCTGCGTTCAATCGTCTCCGGGGCGTCGAAGAAGTGGGACTTCACCTGGACGGCAAGCGTGGGTCCTCCCGCCGACCGGTAGAAGACGAGGTCCACCCCTTCGTCATCGACCAGGGAGGTGGCGACATTCAACTCGCCATCGCTGCCGAGGACGCACATCGAGGCCACCAGGACCTCCGAGGCGATGCCCCGGCGCTTCTCCCTCTGTTTGTCGGTCGGCCCGTTTCCCGTAGTGCTCACGACGAAGGTCCTCCTCTTTCTCCCTGGGTCCCCCTCAGAACCGCGCCCGAGTCGACGATTCTCGCCCAGGTGGGGGGATCCGCTCTCACAGACCGACCTCGCTCGTGATCGCCCGAACGACCGCATCGGCCCAAAGCCGCACGCGGTACTTGCGACGGACAGCTGCCGAGGCCGAAACCAGATGAGCGGGGACCGCGTACTTCCCATTGAGACCCTTGTTCCCCACATGAGGGACCTCGACGTACTGCCGTCCAGACGCCCCCATCGCTTCGGCGAGTAGCCTCGCCTTGTTGCCGCTCAGGACGACGAGGTTGCACCCCTCCAGCTCCTGGAGTACACGTTGGACGTTGTCTGGATCGCGGATCTGAGCGTCGGATCCCTCCGAAACGCGATGACCAAGCGCGACGGCGATCGGCTCTGGCCAGGCGTTGGTGATCCGGTAGTCGTACCGATGCACTGATCGGAAGAGCATGGGGAGAGCGGAATGGAGATGCCCCAGTGCCAACTCCAGGTTCGTACCGGTATCTCCCGCAACCGGCCTTCCCTGACGTCGCTCCTCGTCGCCCGGTGCGCTGAACACGAAGGCGACGGCGATGTCGCCTCTCCAGAAGTGCGGAGATGACGCCATCAGTGCGGCCACTCACGGCTGCCCCGAGCGTCGAGCGCGACCGTCTTGAAATCCCACGAACTCTCGGAAAGCGCGCCCATCCTTTCATCTCTCTCTCTTGCGCACGTCCACCTCATCCTTGCGCCCGACCGGGTAGGCGTTGCCTTCACCCCACTGCGCGAGCGACTGGACCTGCGTCGCGATCGCTCCCTCATTGGCCCCGCTCAGCCACAACTCCCTGATGTGGGTCGAGCCATGCCGGGTCAGCACCCAGCCATCAGAGCGGATCGCGATCCACGGCTCCTCCTCCCGACGAACGACCAGACCTCTCGGCGTGGTGCCCTCGAGCTCATCCTCGTCCCTCAGCAAGGTCAGGATCGCCGCTACTCCGTCGAGATCCTCGTCGACTCCGGGATACGTGTACATGCCGTCGTGCATCTGGGTCGGGCCGACCTCACCGCCCGTCCGAAGCAGCAGCGCGACTCTGAACACGAGTGGGAAGACCGACTTCGCTCGCCGATGCCAGCACCCCGCGTGGCCGGGAACGCCACTCGACTCGAGCCCGAGAGCCTCGATGGCGGTGCCGAGATAGGCCGACCACGTCGGCCAGACCCCCTCGCTCACGAAGTCTTGAGTTCCCCCGCGGAAGCTCTCACCAAGTTCTTCCCATGTCTCCTCGATCGCGGAGTGCACATGGTTGGCACAGAGCCGGCCGAAGTACCGAGGGTCTCGCGAACAGTTCGGTGACCAGAGGGGATCGTTGTACAGCTCGATCCCCAGTGGGCCAAAACCAACCTCCAGCCCGATGTCCTGGTAGTGGCGCCGCAGGAGCTCATCCATCAACCGCCACCGGATCCAGTTCAGACGGGGAGACCCGATGAACCCTCTCGTATCCACTCCATCGAGTGTGAGCGACTTCGAGTCCCACCAGCTCTTGGAAAAGGCGTCCATCCCTTCATTCCTTCCTTTGGGCTCATCAGGCGTCGCCGACCGACAACCAGAAGCCCCGTTCAGGGCAGGCAGCGTCCGCCTGTTCGTAGGGTTGCCCGCAGAGGGCGCACAGCAGATTGGTGGAGCGGGGTCGGATATCGAAACCCTCGATCGGGTCAGGATCAGACCACTGCCGGGCGTCCTCAGCCGTCATCGCCAACGTCATCAGCGACACCCAGCGATGACGCGCCGGCTGGCCCATCGGACCGGGGCATGCCTCGCCCGAATCGAGGTACGGCGCATCGCAGATCAGACACACGACCTGGGCGATGTTCAGCGCAAGCGGTGCGTCGGTCGCACCATCGAGGGTCCCCCATTCCGAGGCTTGCCCCTCCGTGAACTCGGCCGTTCCCAACCCCGCCCATCGGTGTTCATTCATAACCCTCAGATCCTCTCGTTCACGTTGCCGTCCGTGCCGAGCCGCCAGATTTCTGTCGGGGCGGTCTTGCCTGCCTCGGCGGGGTCGAGCTGAGCCAGCGCGTCGCGCAGCGCGATCGCGTGTTCCACAGCGACCGACGACGCTACGCCGACCCCGATCGCGAGCACGGGCACGACTGACACCTGCGGGTCGAACGCAACGAGTGGTCCACTCGTCAGTCCAGCCTCGATGCGCTGCTCGAGCATCCGGTGGAGGTTCACGGGCGCCTCGGGATCGAGCTCGAGCCACCGAGAGAGCAACCCGGCGTAGTAGCGGACCTGGATCGGACCCTTCGAGATGCCCGAGGTGTAGCTGAACGGCTTCGCCTCCGCGACGATCAGCCGACCCGAATCGTCGACCGCAAGGATGTCAGGGCTGGTTCCGAACTCGCGATACCGCAACCACCGATCCTTCTTAGGGACCGCATCCAGGACCCGGCGCATCTCATCACGGATCCGGCCGCAGATCCTTGCCTTCGTGGCTTCGTCGCGAAACGAGGGTGAGGCCTCTCGGTTGATCGCCCGATATTCCGTGACCGTGTCCCTGCACATGGCCGCATGAACGCGGCCCTCGATGACATGGTGGGCTGCCGCTGACTCTTCCTGAAACCATTTCTCCCGTTCCGCCAGGTACTGGGACACCTCAGACCATCGGGCGGCCAGCTCCTCCAGCGGCTGCCACGACCACCTCTCGTATCCGAAGCGGATCGCGACATCGCGATGCGTCCTGTGCGCGACGAAGAAGCGGAACTCGGGTTTCTTGCTACCGATGATGCGGGCGTCCACGTCGAGCGGCCGGGTAAGTCCGGCGTACAGGCTTGCCCGGCTTATCCGTCCCGAGGGCCGTCGGAACTGCACATCGAAGATGTCCTGTCGCTCGTTGCGGAAGTCGATCAGCGGTCTCATTGCCTCGCCGGGTCGCAGGGAGTGGACCAACTCCTCGGCAACCACTCGATCGAACCGGATGTCCTTCTTCCCCACTCCTAGACCTCCCACCATTCGCCGTCGGGATGTTGCTCGACTCCGTCGAACAGAACGTCGAAGCGACCCGAGCCGAAGGAGTGGATCGGGACCACGCGGTCGGGGTCGAGCGCTGCCGCGAGTCGCTGCAGGTCGGGGATCGACGCGTGGCCGGAGGTGTGCTCAATCGTGAGCGGGATCGAGCGTTCCTCGAGGAAGTTCAGCAGCTTCTTCTGCTTGTCCTCCTTCAGGTAGCCCGGCCACATCGACCAAACGGCGCGGGCGCCGGTGAGGCACCCCGACGCGTCGAGCCGCTTGGCCAGCGGCATGCCGAAGGACACGACCCACTGCGATGGGTCCTTGGCCAGCTCCTCCTCGTAGATCCGGTCGGGCTTGACCCGATCGACACGCTCGAACGCACCGGCCTTCTTGACCTTGGCCTGCTGCCAGCCGGGGATGAACACGCGAACCTGCGGCCAGTCGGCCTTCGGGATGTTCTTGTTGCCTGTCGCCTCAGCGATCGAAGCGCCGTAGAGCGTCGTGACGAACGTTCGGCCCGTCCGCTTCGCCGCCCGGAACAGGGTGACCAGCCGGTCGATGTTCTGCGCCGAGTACATCGCGAGCACCATTCCCGACGTGGACTTGAAGAGGTCGACGCAGGCGAGCTCGACGTCAGTCTCCGAAGCGGTGGATTCAGCTCCCTCGACCTCCTCATCCGGTCTGATGTTCGTGCCCTCGGTGAGGAGAACGTCCACGTCCTCGGGCGGCGTGCGAAGGAGCTGCTCGAAGATGCCGGCCTTGCGCCCGTGACCGCGGATGTCGCCCGTATAGAAGAGCCGGCGCCCGTCAGCCTCGACCAGGAGCGAGTACGCGTCGAACGCACTGTGGTCGTTGAGGAACGGCGTGATGCGGAAGTCGCCCAGCTCGAAGGGCTCGCGATGTCGCAGGAGACCCGCGGGGATACGGGTGAGGCCGCTCACCCAGAAGGCGGCCTCCTTGAGGATCCGGTGGGTCGCCTCCCCCATGAAGAGCGGCACGCTCGGGAGTGTCTGGTCGACGAGCCCCCAGTGGTCCTGATGCCCATGGGTGATCACGATCCCCTTTAGGGCTGGGTCGGCATCGATGAGGCCCTCGATCGCTGGCAGCTCAGGCTCTTCGCCTTCCACCGTGACGAGCGGTGTCCCGACATCCAGCACGAGCCGCTCGCCTCCAACGCTCTCTACCTCGACGCAGCTTCCGCCGATCTCGTGGGCGCCTCGGTGGATCCGAACCCTCATTGCTTTCCCATCTTCGTTGAGTCCAGGCGCATCCTATGTCCCAGCACCGACGCCTACGTTGTCGCGACGTTCGGCAGCTCCGACCAGTCACGCATCCCGTCACCTGAAAGACGATCATGTGTTGACCCTCACGATGCCCGATACTCGTGTGGTGAAGATCAAGGTCGTGGCGTGGAACATGAATCAGCGAAGCACGGAAGGTAACTGGCCTGTGCTTCGGGGAGATCCCGATCTGACTGACACCGACATCGCCATCCTCTGTGAGGCCACTGGCCTTCCGGACTTGCCAAAGGCCAACGGCCTGAAGGCGATCGGGAACGGGAGTACCAAGGGCCTCGGCTGCCCGTGCCCTGAGCCTGATAGCTGTAGGAGACGCAGGTACTCGACGGCGATTGCGATCCCCCAGGCGAAGCGAGAAGCAGACGGGCTGGTCCGCCGCGGGGAGCCGCTTCCGCTCCGACCGTCACGGCCCGGAAGTTGGGTGGCCGCGAGGGTCGAGATCGGAGATCTCGCGATAACGGCGATCGCGTTGTATGGCCTGTACGACGAACCTTATGTCGCATCCGTACGTCGCTCGCTCTCAGATCTCGCGCCCCTTCTCGAGGAGAAGGTGCACTCGGAGTACCTCGTCCTCGGAGGTGATCTGAACATCCTGGCGGGTAAGCCGCCGCGCAAGAAGGCGCACCCGGGTCTCGAGGTACTCGAAGAGATCAAGGCGTATGGCCTGGTTGACTGCCTGAAGTCGGCACTGCCCCCTGACCGGTATCGGGATCCGCTTGTGAGAACTGACATGGACAACTGCCAGTGCCGCCTCCACGAGTCATGTACACACACGCGGACCTACTACGATCGCAACCGTCCTCACATCCCCTACCAGGATGACTATCTCTTTGCCTCACCCGCGCTGGCAGGAGACGGTCGCCTGACGTCTTGCTTCGCGACTCAGGTGGGACCTGGATGCCCGAGCGACCATGCGCCAATCGTCGCCGTCTTTGAGGCCTAAAGGGGTCCGGCACACAGGGATTGGCTCTTATGCAGGTTCAGTGATCACCCGCGATGCGGACGTGACGCCCGTGCCTGGGGTTCGTGGGCTAATGCCAGATCGCCATGGTGAGCCCCCGGCTGCTCAAAGGCGGCGACTTCGGAATGGAAGATGCACTTTGATTCTGGATCAGGGATGCCGTCCAGCACGCGATAGCCGCGTCAAGTATGTCGTCTGGCTTGGAGTCGAGCGGCCGAGGTCGCGACAGGAAACGGTCGGTAGGAAATCCGAGTTCTTCCACGATCGCGGCACGTCTGGCTCGTCCACTGGCGCCGCGCTTGGGCTCGGCCAGGGGCGACTCTTCATTCGCACGGCGGAATGAGACCTCCGGATGAATCTCATACACGACCTCTTGGAGCTGGGGGGTCATCTCGGCGTCGACCTCCGAGATCTTGTTCATGATGCAGAACGCTTGCCGTGACAATCCAATGCCGGCACCAGAACTGGCCCGGTTCGCATCCGACACAGTTACATGGTCTCCGCCCAGGATGTACGCCTCGAGCGCAGGAACCGTAGGAGAGGAGAACACCCGCACGCCTTGCCTGCCGAGGATGGCGCGTGCCTCGCGGTCACAGGCTCGTCCACCGGGCTCACCTCGATCGAGGAGGCCGATTGGCACGTCAACTGCTATTACCTTGGGCTGTTCTGGAAGAGCCAGGACCTCCGAGAAGGTCGTGCATCCAAGCAAGCGAGACGCGCCCGTGCTTGTCTCGAGGAGGACGACCACCCAGCCAGCGCGACATCCATCAACGCCGGCCACCCAACCCTGTGTCAGAGTCATGCGCGCTGGGCACCCGGGCCTACAGTCCGAGCCTAGCCTGCTCCTCAGGCGACAACTCGTCGATCCGGCGGGCGGTCACGTAACCGCTCTTCGCGGCCCATCGTTCGTCCTGACGCCGGCGACGTTTGGCTTCGCGCTTCCGTCGTTCTGGTGACTTCTCCATGCCTGACGTCGTCGTGCCCTGCTTGCCTCGTTTCGTCGCGCTCATACCCAAGAGTATCCCGCGTGAGGCTCCCCAGTTGAAGCGCCCTCAGGCGTAGCCTTCGTCTCTTCCTACGCCCGCCTATCGATGTCAGACCCGCCATGTACGGTTCCGACATGCCACGAGCACGTCTTCTGATCCTAGGCCGCCACACCAGCGGATTCCCGCGACTGGTGGCTACCCGGAGAAGGAGACGAACAGATGGAAGAACACCTCCCCCCGACCCAGGGCGAACGCGGCTCTAGCGAGCCCCTCGTTCGCCACGTCACGCAGGCCCACCCCAACGACCTTGTGGACCCGTGGTGGATGGACCAGGCCCTGTCCCGCGACTACGGAGAGTTCATCTACCGCCAGTGGGTCGTGGACATCGAAGACATAGAGCCCGAGGTCATCGACCGCTCGCTCACCGACGGCATCCGCCTTCTGCGTCGCGGCACGCTGCTGAACGCCAGGCGCATCCAATGCGTGCTCGAAGGCGACGATGCCGTCGCCTGCATCCAGCTCGGGCGCCGCATGATGTGGGCGGGGGTGGCGGCTCGTGATCTGAAGGGCGCCCAGCACCTCCTCGACGAGCTCGGCCGCTCATTCCCTGAAGCGAGCTTGGCCGCCGACGATGAGCGTCCGCACGTCGTTCTTGGCATCTGGGGACTGCAGGATGAGAGTCGTGGCTTCCGCAGGTTGGAGGTCACCCCCTGGTCTGACATCGCTGCCAACTACGCGGCGCCGACAGGCGACGCGCTCGCACCGCTGATGGATCCGGGATTCTCACTCGATGGCAAGGGCCAGCTGCTCGTGTGGTTCGGGCCTCCTGGCACCGGCAAGTCCTTCGCGCTCGGTGCCCTCGCCTACGCCTGGCGTGAGCGTGCGAACTTCCACTACATCGCTGACCCAGAGGCCTTCCTTGGGGACGCCGGCTACCTCCTTGAATTCATCCTCGCCCGTCCGCCCGGTGACAAGGAGTGGCGCGTGGCCGTGCTCGAAGACACGGGCGAGCTGTTCGGCTCGGATGCTCGCCGCCAGACCGGCCAGGGTCTCGCTCGCTTGCTGAACGCAACCGACGGAATGCTCGCCCAAGGTTCCAAGACCGCGTTCGTCATCACCACGAACGAGCGCATCGAGCGCTTCCACGAAGCGGTCATCCGCCCGGGCAGGTGTGCCTCTCGCGTGTGCTTCGAGCCGCTGTCTCTCGCGCAGGCGAAGGGCTGGTTGGAAGAGCACGATGCAGCCAACGTTTCGAAGCGCCTCAGCGCGCCCCCGACCCTCGCCGAGCTGTACGCGATGGCCGCGGGTCAACTCGAGCCCCCGGCCACCCCAGCAACCGGGATGTACCTGTGAGCGAGCTCCGCAGATCGGGATCGGAGCGGGGCTCGTTCGGATGGGCATTCGCGACCGTCGCCTCGACCCTGGCAACCGGCGCTGCGACTCGCGAAGTGTCTTGCGACGATCTCTGGGTTGCCGCAGACGTTGTTGTGAACGCGTTCCGCGACCTCGGGCATGAAGTCGTCCTGCTTCCCGAGGCGGTATGGAACCTCTCGTCGCTCGCCCCCGGCGAGTCGTTGTCGTTCGCGCAAGCGGCTGTCGCGTCCATCCTGGACCGTCACAACCTCGCGGTCGTCTGGGAGGAAGCGCCGGGCAGCTAGTCGCTCAGTGGCCGGTCTCGAATCGCACCCGAGCTTGATCCATGTCGACCGTCGCAACTCGCCAGCCCGCGTCCAACCACCCATGGGCCTGCGAGTGCGTCGCATCGTTCGCCCACCAGGCGCGATGCCGATGAGCCGACGTGGGGAGTCCGCTGACGAGCGCATCGATCTCGTCAAAACCGACGTCGAGCCAGCCAGCTGGGTTCCCCGCGAGGTACGTGGCAAGCGGGGCGTACTTCCCTGCCCCTCCCCGCGGAGATGAGATCCGAGCCTCCTCGGACTGGGGATCTCTGCGTTGACCCGAGGAGTAGAAGGCTTGCTGCTCGAAGAGACCGAGTCCCTCGGCAGGCCTTTCGACTCGGGCACCCGATACGCGCAACCCCTCCACCAGCCCGAAATCCAGGTAGTTCGAACCGGCGTGCGCCTCGAACGTGAGCCCGTCAAGGGATCCCAAGCGCTCTCGGATCGCGACGAGCACGCCATCGCTCCATGCCCGCCGTTCGGTCGCGGTGGACGAGTCAAGCGTGACGTCGTACGGCTCGAGCACCTCGTCGGGATCAACGAGTCCGTGCTTGGCGGAGAGGATGAACCAGCGACCGCACGTGCGCTCGACGTAAGCGCGGCGGCCTCGGAAAAGAGGTGAGGAGTAGAGATCCCTCGCGGGAGCTGCACGCTCAAGCTTCTTCTTCACACACCCGACGAGGCCTACCCGATCGCTCAAAGCGCCGCCTCGAGGAGCCTGACCTGACTCCCCTGGCGATCGAAGATGTGCCCATAGTTTCGCGTTCGACCATGGATCTGAAACGCCGTCACGGCCGATCCATCGCGCTTGCGGTAGCGGTCGCGCTCGTTCACCCCGTCTGCAATCTCCTGGGTCGTCATCCAGGGGTTCCCGTGCTCTCGAAGGATGTCCGCGATCTCGGCATGAAGGGTGACCTTGTCGCTGTCGTCCTGCCGCGCAGCGGGGGGCTCAGCGTCGTGATCGCCTTGATGCTGATGAGAAGTAGGCACGACGCCGAGCAGAGATTTCCGTGCTCCCTTGAGTCGCTCGCGCAATGGGGACGGATCCATGCCGCGAAGGTTCAACGGAGGATCCAGTTGCTCCAGCACGCGATGTTCCAGGTTCTCTGATGCGTCCCGGTTCGGATACGGATGCACGGCCACACTGAGGTGCTCTTGGATCCATGCACTTAGTCGCTTCTCGCCCCCCGCAGCCAGTCGCTTGTCTCCCGTCCCTGTCAGCGCGAGGGACTTGGCGAGGCTCGAAGCCAGGGTCAGCCGGAACGTGGAGCCATAGATGTTTCCGCCGAGGTGCTGAGACCGGATCCGCCCCACCAGCGTTGCCGAGCTCCGGGTGCCCGACGGCCACCTCGTCGCCCCCGCTTGTCCCGCGTAGATCCTGCCGGCCGCCACGGGAAGCTCGAGACCTTCGGCCAGGTCCGCAGCCCCCGCTTCGTCAACCCACCATGAGTAGAGGCCGGCTTCCTGGATGCCTACCTCTTCGCCAGGCCAGCTCGAAGCCGGCATGATGTGCGGCCGCACCTGCAAAGACTCAACAGCAACGAGGACGTCCTGGTCCGCGCACGCGGTCAATCTCGCGTTGACCATCGTCATCTCTCCGTCCTGAGGCCGGTAGCCGACCCACGGTGAGGATCTCGCCCACTCGAATCCGCAGTCCTGACATCGATGATCCGGCGTAGCCCAACCGAGGATGAGGCAACCCCCGATCGCGACATCCCCCCGCCTCGCCGCGTCAGCCCACTCCGCACCTGGCATCCCCACCAACAACGGAGGTGGCTCGATGGCGCCGCAGTCCAGCACCGCAGGCGCCGACTCCGCTGCTTCGCGGTTGCTAACCACTGTTCCACTTGGACCGAACTCACGAGCAGACCGTACGCCCAAGGGATGACATGCGCGATCGGAGCGTCCAAGCCGCCTCCTCCAGCGTGTATCTCAGGCGGGAGTGAGCGGGTCGCACATCTCGCACGGCGATGGCGCCACCGCCGCTTCCGAATAGCACGAGACTTCTACCTCATGGTGCCTCGTCATCGACAACCAGGAACGTCCCACGGTCATGCCGACTCCTCTGATTCCTCCGAGACCAGGGCCTGCGTCAAGGCTGTTCGCCAGGGCTCTAAAGGGGGCTTGATCTCGCCGAGTTCGACCAGATCTCCCTGTCCCTTCCGCGCCCACCAGCACTCGCCGAACTCACGATCGAGAACCGCCACGCAGCGCGACGCCGGGTGATCGATGCGGTAGTAAGCGAGGCCCGGGTCCAGCCTCGCCCAAACGGTCAGAGCTCGCTTTGCCGCGTCCGAATCGAACCCGTCCACCGTCTCCTCAAGGACGACCAAGTCAACCCGCTCCTGCCGTCCTCCGCGCATAACAACCGCCTTGTCGACGTGCCCTCCTGCTCCCGGAGCAACAGCAGCCGCAAGGCCCTCGAGCAGTTCTGTCTGAGTGGTCTCCGCGGCCAGACTCAGGACGCTCCGAGCCATGTCGATCGTCGGAGGAAGATCTGACCCGATCTCCACGAGAGCAGCGGTCACAACCGATGGTTGCCTTCCCAGCTCTGGCGCGACTGCTAGGAGCCTGAGCGTGTCGCGGAGCCGCATCCGCATCTGACTCGGCAGCTCATCGGACGCTGCGGCGGCCCAGAAGAGGCCCGCGAGGGTCATCACATCCGCGCTGTGTTCCCGGATCTGCCTCAAGGCAACCTCCCGTTCCTCTTGGTCGAGGCTCGCGAGGTACCCAGACGAGAACTCGTCACCCCACAGGAACCGCCACAGATCCAACTGGAACGACACGCCGGATTCCAGGTCAAAACGATCACGTCTCACGAGGAGGCCGAGGAGGTGGTTGAAGATGATGAAGTTGGTCACTGCGACGGCAGGCCCCACACGGTCGAGGAACTCGTCGTCTGACAGCCCCTCGATGCATCGCGCTGAGAACTTCCGCAAGGCCATGCGGTTTCGGGTCTCCGTGCTTAGTCGCCGCCGCGCCCACACCGCTTCTTGTTCTTCTCGCTCTTCCTCGGTCTGCGGCTCAACCTCGGATGCAAGATCGTCATTTAGGTCAGTCATGAAGTCTTCGATGTCGCCTTGCTGCGACCTTTCGCCTCTGCGGAAGTGCTCGGTTATGGCCATCAGGATCACCTGAAGGTCAGTAGGTTCGAGACTCCGAGCGGAGGATTGGGCTCCCGAGTATTGGGCGAGTCTTGGGTGACGACGGAGGTTCTCCCAGTCGAGCTCATCCCAGCGCAGCGATGGCACATCGCTGCCGTCAGCTGAGTCGGAAGCGGCGGGCTCCTTCCCAGCCACACGCCAGACACTCTCAGCATTGACGAGCAGCACCTGATTCAGTTCCTCTAGGAGCTGCTCGATCTCATCGTCGTGCAGGTCAAGATCTGACGTGCGTCGAAGGATCTCCGGGTTCCGCTGACCTGTTAGCAGCCTGGCGAGATTCGCGGCGTGATACGGGTAGACGTAGGTCGTTTCAATGAGATCGGCCCCGTCTTGCAGTTGGATCGAGATCGGCACCGCCCCGTGCAACAATCCCGCTTCGATCCGGAACCTGACACGATTCCCGTCGACCTCGATCAGTTCCGCACTAGGGAACTCACTGCCGGCGACCAGTAGGACCAGGGTCGCACCCGCTGCAACAGGTGAGGACAACTCAACCGTCAGGGTGTCGTCCGCCAAGACCGCGTGCAAGACGAACATCGACGGGGCAGATCTGGACGGTCCCCGTTGGAAAGAGAGTCCTGCCTGTTCCAGCACGAGATCGTCTTCGCTGATCTCGAGCGAAGTCAAGATGTGCCCAAAGGAATCGGAAGGCCCTGATTGGAGATTGGCGAGCTCCAGGTTGCCGGCAGGGTCTGCCTGGCACATAGCGACAAGGGATAGGTTCGGTGAGCCGGCGAGGCAGACCGTCCGGCTCTTCTGGTTGACCAGCACGAACTTCGCGTGCAAGTAGGTACCCGAGCGCTCTGCTTCCACCGCCCGCACTCGAGCGGCCCCGTGGTCCGACAGAACCTGATCAAGGGCCTGTGGATCGACCGAGGTCTCGTTTCGCTGAACGAGCACCTCTACTCGGGCTGGATGAAGTCGGTCGATGAGTTGTCGAAGCGCTCCGGCTGACTGGTCATAGAAGGGAGCGAAGGCGATCAGTTCGTCCACCGGATCAGCCCCGACTGCTTCGATCAGCTGATCGATGAATGAGACCTCGAGGTTGTGTCTCACTGGTTTGTAGTCGTCTATTGGGGATGCGTATATCCATGGCGCCGAGACCCATGATTGCTCGACGTGGCGGGATGCGATGGGGTCAACGTAGCCACGAGCCAACAACCCTTCGAGGAACGCCTTCGCCGAGTGGAAGGCGCTCAGCTCCGACCGATCCTCGGAGGTGACCTCGTACTTGCTGAACTGCTCGCCCTGGCTCGCGTATCCGTCCATCGAGAGGTTGCCGCTGCCAACGAGGAGTCGCCCCTGTGTCGGACCCGTGAGGAGGATCATCTTGGCGTGGGCGGCACCGACGTTCCGGATGGGCGCCACCACGTAGCTGATGTTCACGTGACGCGCGTCTACCCCTTCGGGTTTGCCCCAGGCGTCTGCCAACATCCGATCATCGGCCAGCACCACGCAGTTGTTGATCGATGTGAGGTGCCGCCAAATGTCGCGCTCGAAGAACTCCAGGTTGGCCCCGTAGGTGCAGATCACCGCATGCTCGAAGTCGCCCCGAAGCTCGTCAGGAACGCGGATCCGCTCCATCATTCAGCCTGCGTCACGGAGTGTTCGTCGATGTCGCCGATCTTCAACAATGACTCTCCAGCATGAGAGAGCGTGTGGGACTGGCCGAACATGCTCTCGACCAGTCCCAAGTCAACGACGGAGTAAGCAAGCGCGTTGAAGCGCGAGTCGTTCAACCCCGCTGGCGCGTCGAACCTCAGGAAGCGAAGGCGGTCACCTACTTGTCGAAAGCGAAAAGTATCATCAGGTAACTTGCTCGCGGCAACACGTTCGTGCTGCCGAACGACGTAGTCGTTCACGACCCAGTGGGCCAAGTCTCCCAAGCTGGCGCCGGACATCGAACGCCTCCGGATGTGCCGCAGAAAGCGATCGAGTCCGAGCCTTCGTACCCCGCCCACTCTGACGAAGTCCCAGTCGTCCTCATATCGCGTCGCCAGGACCGGCGCGCCGAGCCGGGCAGAGAGCAGCAGCAGGATGCAGAGCATCGCAGGAACTACGCCGTCCTTCTCCGTGATCCCGGCCCCAAGCTGATACAAGACGTGTTCGTTCACGTCCCCACCCATCGTCCACGGATCGTCCAGATCTGCGGAGACGGACACGGCGTCGCCCAACCACCCCTGAAGCTCGGCGATAGGCGTGTCCCGATCGAAGTTGGGCAGATCAACGTCAAGTGCCTCCGATAGATGTCTCGAGTCAAGAGACTCATTGATGTGGTGCCAGAGCTCGAGCATCGGCACGCCATGTTGGCCCGCCTCACTCTCTTCGGCGCCCCATAAGCAGACGTGGCGCCACAAACGCATCGCCGCATAAGAGAAGTACTCCCGTGCTTGAAACAGCCTCCATCTCCGAGCGGTAATGAGCGTGTCGGAAGCCGGCTGAAACACCGCTCCCTCGCCATCTTCGCGGAAGTAGACGAGACGTCGGAACCTGTCATCGCTAACCGCGTGACCATTGGTCTGCTTGGCTAGGTCCGCCATCATGCGCAGCGTCTCGCGCCTAGCCCGTGCCGCATCGGGATCCCCGCCGTGCAGGTAAACGTCGTGCAATAGCGGCCGATCAGGCGCCTGCTTCGTGCGGAGCTGGCACAGGCAAGCCACATTGATGTACTCGCGAACCACGTCGGCCGGCACCATGCGTGTGTCGTCGTCGAAATACTCCCGGTAGTAGGTCGTGTCCAAGATCGCGTCCCTGAACGCTTGAGCGACAATCTTCCCCTCGGGCGTCGGTGCGTCGACCGGTAGTCCCGCTGCCGGAAGCGCCGGGGCGATCAAGCCCATGCTGGCGATCGTCGTGGCGTAGTAGTAGCCATACCCGCCGAGATCGTTGCCGATGTAGGCGAAGTGCGGGTCGTACTCGGCGAGGTCGTGACCGACGAGGGGGGCAGTCTTCTGCGAGCCGATAACCTGGCCGTACGCGCCCGAGCTCGAATGTTCAGGACGATCGCAGAGCTGGGCCCCGATCGAGAAGATGCACTCTCGCGGCAGGTAGAAGTCAGACAGCGCCTTGCGGGTCCTCGGGAGGTCACGGCTCCAGAACTCGTCTAGAAGGAAGGTGTAGAAGCTCCAGTACCTCGGATGGGGCGTCAGAACGTTGATGCCCGGAGCGAGCAACGGGAGTATGCGATCCGAAGAGACGCTCCCGAGGCCCAGATGATCCTGTCCCCCCGACGGGCGGTAGAGACCTTCGGTCCACTGTGGGCGACTCTCACTGATCATCGCACGCACTCAGCTGGGTCGACCGCCCCGGAACAAGTCGCAGCCTCGCACAACATCGACTCCTGCGATCAGCTCCACCCACTCCTTCTTCATCGACAGTCAGACGTCCATCACCCATAGCGAGCCTCTCGCACTCACTCCCGCGGTAGCGGCGCCAGTAGGCCACGCTCCACTAGCCCACGGAAGTGCGTCACCACTGTGAGTGCCAGAGCCGAGTCTCGCACCAGCAGCCCGAGCTCGATGTTGCGGTCCAGAGCCGCCTCCGTCAGGTTTGCCGAGGTGATGAAGACCGTATCGTCGTCCTTGACGACCGCCTTCGCGTGCAGGACCCCCGACGGCCGGCCCTGCTCGAGTGAGCGCGGGTCGTAGAACACGCTCGGGCGACGCTGGCCGGGCCAGTCGGTTCCCCAGAAGCGGTCGGCGAACCGACGTACGAGCTCATCACGAGCCGAGGTGTCGCCCCACTTCCGCTCGATGTTCAGCAGCAGCGTGACCTCGAGGTCCTCGACGGCATCCATGCGTTGCGACAGGATCTCGAACGCTTTCGGACCATCGAAGAATGCGTAGGTGCTGGCCCAGACCGATCGTTCGGCAGACCCGAGAAGCTCCTCGTACACGCGCCGAGTGTCACGCGCGAACAGACCTGGCACCTCCGGACCGGACCACACGAGATCGGGACGCGGAGCTCGGGAGTCCGCTTCATCGAACGCCTTCAGGAGCACTGACACGCCGCCTCCCGCGACCCCGACACGCTCGAGCTGTGTCAGCGCCGCGACTACCTCGTCCGACTCGTCCGCGATCCCTGTGGCTGCCCGAACAGCCGGCACCGAGTAAGGCGGAGCCACGAGACCTGACTCGAGAGCAGCCCCCAGCTGGGTCCTCAGGTGGGCCGGCAGAGTCAGCAGTGGCTCCAGCATCATGCGTCACCGAAGAACGCCGCTTCCGTGACGCCGAGAACGGGAACCACCAGCGCCCGGTCCAGATACTCGTTGCGCATCTCGCAGGACGTTTCCGCGATCAGCGAGCAGCCGTGACACGCGGCCCCATGGAGCCAACGCTGCTCCATGTTGTCATCGGGACTGTGCTGCGCACAGATCGGGTCGTTCGAGCACAGGGCCGCCATCCCCAGCGCTTCGTTCAGGTGCTCGTACATGTGACGCCCCTCGCCAACGAGCCCGCCGAGCGTTCCCTCCGCATCAGAGCTGCCAGTGAACAGCAACATGCCGTACCGACCCGATCCGAAGTCGGAGTAGATGCGCTCGCGGATCGAACTAGCCGAGTAGCCGGCTCTCATGGACAAAGCCTGGATGAGTAGGTGGGACAGGGTGTGCAGCAGCATGTATGGCCCACCCGGGAACAGCCGGTCGCTCTTACGCTGCTGCGCCCAACTCGCATGCCCGGCCGCGAGCGCAGAGAGTCGCGCTAAGACGCCGGGCCGCTCAAGCCAGGCCGACACCTCGGATGGGCGCAGCTGCACGAAGATGCCTTCGCCTCGGTTCTCGACGGCAGGGAACCATGTCGGCTCGACCTGGATGGCCGCCCGTTCAACATCGGTGTCGTACTCGCCGTTGATGTCGGGCATGACAGCCTCGAAACGCGAGAAGCCAGCCAATGCGAGAACTTCGCGCAGCCGGTGAAGCTGGAACACCGCCTGAACAGCCTCGAGCCCCTTTCCCTTCCTCCATGCGGCGTCGGGTAGACGGCGGACGTGGAAGTCGGGATCGATCGGCACATCGTCGCCGTAACCCTCGGACGCGGCGAGGATCGCGTCCAGCTCTACTTCCTTGACCGGTCGTTCTGCCGCCCCTCCCCCTTTGATGTTCTGGATCGCTTCCAACACCTGCTGGTCGCTGAATGGCGCCAGCTTCTCTGCCACACGTGGCTTCTTCTTGAGGAAGCCAAGGTCGGCCGCGTCGTCGACGATCTGCAGGTCATCCCACAGCTCACGAGCCACCCGCTCAACATCCGAACCTCGGTCGGGCAGTGACAGGACGCTTACGACCTGAGGGAAGTAGGCGTTCGAAGCTGTACGAACCAACAAGCGACTGTGCTCCTTGCAGTCCTCGCTTGCATGAGCACCTAGCCATGGTCTGCGTCCCGTGCAGAAACCCAGAGCGTTCAGTTCGATCTCGCTTGCTTCGTACATCGGCCTAGTCTTCTTGCACTCGCATCGAACGAACAGCTCAGCCAGGTCTCCACTCGTTCCTCGCTCATCGAGCCACAGCTGACGACGGCAGTTGTCCTCGGGGCCGTGGACGAAGCCTCTCCAATCAAGGTCGTCGACGTGCCCCTTCGGGCACGCCCTCACGAACCGGGTCGCCACGACCTGACGCCCATCGAAGCGGCGCTTCTCATCGAGCGCCTTGCGGTGCACGATCCGGCGCGAACGCTCCCTCCGCGCCGGATCGGCCTTCGCCGTCTCCTCCTGCACCACGAACCACTCCGGGAAGCGCCACACGCTGATGCCGACATTCGGTTGACGGGGATCGTCGGGGGCGGGAGGCGGTGTGTACAGGCGCGGAGCCTTCACCTCCGTCATCAGCTCGAGCTTTCGTGAGAGGCGGGGTTCGGTGATCTCCGTGAGGTCGCTTGGCTTGGGCCACGAATCCAGACCCCCCACGATCCCAGAGTCGCGCGGCAGGTCGATCAGGGCACCGGGGCCGTAAGTGGTGATCACCTGGCCCGAGCGAACCTGTCCATGTGCCCGACTCATGGCCGCTCCGCCCGCGAGCCCGACAGATCCTTGACGAACAAGTTCACTTCGGGCTCGACGTCACGCAGCGATCGACCGACACGGAACTTGCGGTGGTGTTCGGTCTCGAACTCCTCGTCGAGCAGGTCACGAAGCAACGGCTTCGGACCGTCCTTCTCGTACTTCTGGTACTGGAGCCTGACATTCGCACTCTGGTAGTCGGCGAGCACCTTGCGCCAGGAGTCGAGAAGGTCTACGACTCGGTTCTGCACGCTCCGAAGCCGTTCCTCGCGTTCGGTCTCATCCGGGAACGACTGCTGCCGGACGCGATCGCGGAATGCCTCCAACACACGTTGCTCCAGCACCTCTCGCTCAGCCACGATCTCCTCCGCGCCGAGCGGGGGCGCCATCCTCGCGTCCGAGTGCCGCGACAGCGCGACCACGGCACCCGCGAGTCCGCGGTCTAGCGCCCTGGCCGCGAAGGGCGTCACGCTGCTCACCTCGACGGAGCGGTAGAACGACTCGTGGAAGTGGCGGAAGCGCTCATAGTGCGAACGATCCCGGGGCTTGTGCACGTTGAAGAGCGTCACCACGAGGCCAGGGCGAGCAGGATCGCGACCCACGCGGCTCGTAGCCTGGATGTACTCGGAGGCGGTCTTGGGTTGGCCGATCACCGTCATCAGGCCCAGACGCTGCACGTCGAGACCCACCGAGATCATGTTCGTGGCGATGGCGCAGTCCACACGATCACCGATCTTGAAGTACGGGGTGTCGAGACGGCGACGGGCCTCGGCGACCTTGTCGGTCGAGACGCGGGAGGTCAGCTCGAGCACCTCGGAGAACGTCCTCCGGTCACGGAAGCGCCCGTCGGCTTCTGCCTCACCTACCCGCCTGCGCTGCCCGTACTCCTTGATCGTGTTCTGGACTTCCTCCTCCAAGATGCGCCGGGCGCCACCGAGTTCACGCAGGCTGTTGAAGTAGCCGAGCACGGTCATGTACGGATCGACAGGGTTGCCTTCGTTCTGGTGACCGCCGGCCTCGCGGTACAGCTTCTCGGCCGCTCCCATCAGGGCCAGATACGTCTTGCGCATCACGACCTTCGGGTTGCGTCCCTGCGCTGCAACCCCAACATAGAGCCGGGCGGGGACCTCCGAGGAGCGCTTGATCACCGCGAAGAACGAGTCGCGTCGGTCCGGGCCCGGCGGCGGGAAGATCTGCGTGAGGGGCCTCCCGAACAGGGCCTGGACCTGGCCTTGAGCCCGACGCACCGTCGCGGTCGAGGCGACGATCTTGGGTTTGATCGTGCGCCCGTCGAGCTGTCTCGCACACAAAGCATCGATCGCGGTTTCGTATAGCCCCGCCATCGTCCCGAGAGGACCTGAGATCAGGTGGAGCTCGTCCTGGATGATGAGGTCGGGTGGCAGAAGTGGCGCCGACAGACGGGTACCCCTCCCCGGCTCCGCGGGACCGTAGAACCCGGACGCGTCATGGTGGTCGGCTCCCCCGAGGAGCGCACCGCTCGGTCCGACCCACGGCAGCGATGCGAACTTGTCCACCGTCGCGATCAGGAACGCAGGCAACCGCCGGTAGATCGGGCCGTCCACGGCCACGATCGGAAGCGCCCGATCCCGAGTGAAGTCGCACGCGATGTTGGTGCAGACGACGCGGAGCTCGGTCGGGCGGTCAGCGTCGGGCTGGAGCGAGAACGAGTCCGCCGCGAACCGCTCGCCGCACCACGGGCAATTCTCCAGCGGGATCGGGGACGGCTTGCCGCGTGGATCAGCCTTGTACTGGTTTGTCTTCGCTCGCGCGGTATCTGAGCGCTTGTCACCCTTCTGCCCCATCACGTTCGGCGTGGCCGCTTTGCCGACCCAGAGCCCGATCTCGAACGGCCACGTCCCGTACCTGTCGGGGTCCGCCGAACGTTCGAGCTCGAGTGCACACACCAGTCCTGCTGCGCGTGCGAGCTGGTCGAGCGTGAGCAGACGAAGGGTGTATCGCATGATGACGCTCACACCCGCGCCCAGCGCGCCCTCATCGCCGGGGTTCTCGAGCCTTCGGAGCACCATCGCGAAGGCTGCAAGACCCAGGTACGCCTCGGTCTTACCACCACCCGTCGGGAAGAAGAGCAGGTCGACCATCTCCCGATCTGGGGCAGCGGGGTCGCTGAGGCCGGAGAGGTTGAGCAAGATGAATGCGAGCTGGAACGCCTTCCAGCGAGGCTCGTCGATCCCGAGTCGCTGCCGCAGCGCCCTCCGCACGGCGCGGTTCGCCACGCGGAAGGCATCCAGGGCGCCCGGGTCGGTCGCGAGCACGTCGATGCCACGCTCGATCCGACCCGCGGCGAAGCCGCCGAGCTCGAGCAGTTGCTCCCCGGTCTCGCGCCGTCCCCCCGGGAGCGAAGCGACCGCAGCCCTCTGGTCGCCGAGCCAGCCTCGGTACCGCTCGACGAGCGGTGCGAGCGCCGCACGCGCCGCGGCGCCGTCAGCGAGGCCCCCGAGCTCACCCATGTCGAGCTCAACACCGAGGAGGGCGACCGTTTCGGTGTGTTCGACCTCCGCAGACGGTACCCAAGCGGTCCGCACCGAGCGGCAGAGGCCGTCAAGGACCTCCCATTCCGCCGAGATGCCGTGGCCCACCGCGTACTCGGGCGTGTCGGCGTACTGGAGGTCGGCGATGCGTTCGTCCCAGTCGGTCGCGAACGCTCCACGGAGGTCGGGCCGCGGCACGAGCGGCTCGCTGGACGTGACCGACAGCTCGGGCTGGAAGACGTAGGCGAGGTCGGGCTTGTCGGCGTTGGGTCGTCGCCGATTGACGAGGAAGACCGAGACAGAGCTCGTTCCCTCGGGGATATGGTCGACGAGTTGGAGCGACGAAGCCTCGCGGGTGTTGACGTGAAGCTCGAGGCCATCGCTGTCTGGCACACCGAGGGTGATCTCGCTGTGCGGCACCGTCACCTTCACGGACGCTTCACGCGCGTACCGCTGCCAGACCGACACCGTCTTCTCGGCCTCGGTCTGGATCTCCGCGGGCCCGTAGTCACCCCACTGGATGGTCACGGCCAGTTCGTTCACGCTCCCGGGGAGGAGGAAGCTCAATCCCATCGATGAAGGGAAGAACGCCTTCTTGGCGGTGCGACGCTCCTCGCTGCTCTCCTCTGGCAGCCCTCCGTCCTCCGGAACCTCATCGAAGTCCTCGTCCTCGTCAGGGTCACTACTGCTCTCCACGGGACTGGACGATGGGATCAGGAAGCCGGCCAGGTACCAGTTCGAGGGCCGGATGTGACCGGGCAGTCGCTCGTCGGAGAGGTCATGCCCCGCCCAGGGCCCAATGAGGTCGAGCTTGAGCGCCTCGACGAGGCGCGCGCGCACCTCAGGCGAGGTCCTTGCCGCAGGGTCAGGGTTCGACATCGGTCAGGAAAAGCCTTTCGGGTTTGGGACCTGACGTGGTCTGCCTCTTCACCGTGCGGGCAGGACGCTTGCCGGCACGGACCTGTGATTCCTTGGCAGCTCGCTCAGCGTTCAGTTCGAGCAGGCGCGCCAGTACCTCATCCCGCACCTCGTCGGGCCACCGGTAGCGCCAAGGCTTCTTCTTGCGGCTAACGCCCTCCTCCGCGGCCTCATAGTCAAGTAAGAACTCACATTCTGTCGGGATTTCGCTCCAGCCGTAGGCGTCGAGAACGGCCCGATCCATCGCTGTATGCAGCCCGCGGAGCTCGAAGATGTCGGGGTCGCGCTCATCAGGGTCGTTGAAACGGTTGTATGTCTTAGTCAAGCCCTCGTTGTTCCGGATCATGAGTGCCGCGCGGAAGTCGTAGTAGTCGCGGCCGGCGATCTCGAGGGTCGGATTGGTCTTCCACTCTGAGGGGAAAGGGAAGGTATCGAAACAGTCGGAGGGTGTGTAGCGGAGATCGTCTTTCAGGGAAGACGCAAAGAATCGGGCCCAACCTTCGTGAGGGCGGGCCTGCAAAGCGCAGAAGGCTGAGTAGGTCGCAGCAGCAACCGTGATATGCGGCGCCGACACGATGACTTCTGCCGGCTGGAAGGAGAACGCGAGATGGCTCGACGTGAATGGCAGCACGAGTGTTCGGGAGACGTCAGCCTTCGCACGTTCAAGTTCCTTCGCGATCGCTGCGAAACGCCACCACGTCTCAGCTCGACGTCGCTTTGCAGCACTTCCCGTCTTCGCCCGCTCCTCCCGATCGGGCTTGACCCTCCTTCGTAGAACGTCAAGCAGGTCGGGCCAAGCCGCCTCAATCTCCCCGTAGGGGAGTTCACCGAAGCTAATTACGAACCGCCGGTAGGCCTGACGCGGATGGTCGAGTATCTCCGCTCCGCCGATGAACGGGAATATGCGCTCGCCGTTCCGCGGGTCCGAGAGCTCAAGCTGTCGCATCTCCTCGAGACTGGACGCCCATCCCGTCGAGTCGTCGTCATCAAACGTAAAGCCGACCCCTGAAATAACAGGCCCCTGAAACGCGATTGCTCGGTTCTCCGCGAGGCTGTGAGGATCATTGCTGGTCCCGGTGTGAAACAGATAGGCAGTGATTTGTTCGACTTCTCGTCCATCCAAGACGCATGCTCTGTCGATCGATCCCTTCGCGACATGAACAACACTGACGACAACGGCCGCCCTCCCCGGCCATTTCAGCCTTCTGACCGCGTTGAAGATCATCCCGTTGTGATTGACAATCCAGCGCAAGCCAGTCGACCGGGTGTCTCCTTGGCGGATCGTGTTCGTGGCGATCAGCCCAAACGTACCTTGGGATCGAAGGAGGTCGAACGAGCGCCGGAAGAAGTGTGCGACCAGGTCAGCATTCCCGTGCGATTCCGCGTGGCTCAGTTTCAACCAGGTCGTGTACTGCGCGTGGTTTGATTCATAGAGGGTCGTCCGACCCGCAAATGGGGGGTTCCCGACGACGGCATCGAACCCCGACGGTTCGGCTTCAAAGACCTCCGGGAATTCAACCTGCCAGTGAAAGGGTGCAAGCGGCTGCTCGGCGTGTCGCCACTCCTCGAGACGTCTGCCGTATGCCTCAGCCTCACCGTTCACGACCGCGCCGGCGTACTCACTCCGCTTCACTTCACGTTCGCTTGGTTTCTCTCCCTCGAAGAATGCCGTTATCACGAGATCCCCGAATAGGCGAACCTTGGCTAGTTCATACTTCGCCTCATCCCAGAGAGCGCGAAGTTCGCGGCCGGACACACTCTCGTCAGCCTCGCGAATCCGCCGACGGAGCTCGGTGACCTTCACGACATGTTCGCTCACCCGCATAGTCTCGAAGCCCGCCTGGAACCGTTTCGCGGTCGGATCCCAATGGAATGCCTCAATCTGCTGACGCGAGAGACCAACCAACGAGTCGCCGTGCTTAAGCGCGTGGTCAACAAAGGTGAGCGGGTGTTCCCGGGCCAGAGTAATGAGCCAGAGCGACATCTTCGCCAGGTCGACGGCGACCGGATTGCGATCGACCCCATAGAGGCACCGCTGCGCAACCAGCCTCCTGGCGAAGACCACCTCGTCCTCGTCGACGGGCACGTCGGGTCTTCCTCCGTGGATCTCCCACGAGTCGATCAGGACGTCGGCCAGCTGCCTGCAGGTTTCGACAAGGAAGGCGCCGGAGCCCATGGCTGGATCGCAGACCTTGAGATCCAGAATGGCGCTGGGTGGTGGCGGAGCGCCGTCGCCCCCTGAGAGCCGCTCGAGGATGGGCGCAAGAGCCGTTCGCACGATTGGCTCGGTGAGAGACCGCGGAGTGTAGTGGGAACCCGAACTTCGTCGTTCCTTACTTGGCTGCAGGACCATGGACCCAGGTGCCACGATGTCGGGAGTCGCGTCACGGTCAACAACAGGTTCGAGGGCGGCGTGCAGCTCGTCCAACGTGCTGACAACCTTGATTGCCTTCTTGACGCCTTCCGCGAGCTTGCGATCGGTTCGCTCCACGAACCACTTGTCGCGCTTCTCGGGCGCCGTTCCCAGCAGTTCCTCAAGGTTGATCGTCACCGGCGCCCCCAGACGCTTCGCCGGCTTGACGGCGAGCGAGCGTCCTTCGGCGGTCTCGAGCCGGAAACCCATCATCGTCTCGTAGACCGAGCCGATCTGCTCGACATCGAGAGCGCGGTAGGAGATCCGCTCCCCGTCGAGGACAAGTAGCTTCTCGAGGGCGCGATGGACGGTTCCGTCGGGCACCAAGGGCGCCTCGATACGCTCGTGGATCTGGCGCGATCCCGCGGAGGCGCGTCCCTCGAGGAACGGGAACCGGTCGGGGTTGAACAGCCCGCCGTGGCGCTCCGGTAGGCGCAAGTTCCCGGCCGCCGCGCCGTCGTGCACAATGCGGAAGAGGGTGAGGAGCTGTGCCCATGCCCCGAACCGCTGATCCATCGTGTCGGGATACAGCGCGGCGTCCTCGCGGAGGCGTTCATGGAGACCGGCGAGCGAGTAGTAGCGCACGAACGCTTCATCGTCCGGGAGCATGCTGCGCTCCTCGGCGTAGAGCACGAAGACGAGGCGCAGGAGGACCGTGAGCAGCGCGTGGTACACGCCGTCGGCGTGTTCCCTGAGCTGGGTCCGGAGGAGCTCACCGCCGGAGGAGTCGTTCGCCGCCTGGAAGCCGCGCAGGAGTTCGTAGAGCGCGTGGAGCACCTGCTCCGCGAGCCGTTCGCTGACCTCGTTCTGGTACCTCCGGCTGTCATCGAGCAGGGCGGTCAGGCGCTCACCCCGTGGCAGTGTCAGCAACCGCCTTTCGGACAGAAGCAAGCGGACCGCGGTGCAGATGGGACGACCGGCCGTCGTGAGCATGTCTGCGACCCGCACGTCGAACCAGCCCGAACTCTCGCCCCTGGGCGCCGAGATCAGCCGCAGCGAGGTCCCGTTGAAGAGCACCCCTGCCAGTACCCCCGTCTGACGCAGTAGGCGCTCCATGCGACCGTGTGCCGACGCTTCGAGCCTCCCGGCACCACGATGCACCTCGTCGAAGTCTTCGCCCGTCTCGAGCACCCGGACGAGCAGCTGCCAGCCGGCGCCGTCACCGTTCGGATCGGGCTCCCGGACGGCGAAGTCGGGCCTTAGCGTCTCCTCGAACTCGGGGAGTGCGACCTCGAGTTCGGTCGGCACTGGGCTCTCTTCCGTACCGACGTGGAACTTGGACGAGAAGCTCCACCCGAGCACGGCGCGTGCGAAGGACTCGAAGTCGGGCACGTACTGCTCCGGCCCGGCCTCGGGGTCGACGGTCCGCTCCGCCGTGCAGTTGGCAAGTAGGAGTTGGCCCTCAACGTCACGGCGATCGAGGACGGCGCCCGCCCTTACCAAGGCGGGCGCGGACACAACCAGGCCGGTCGGCTGCACGAAGCCGAGCCACTCCAGGTGCGCGAGGATCTCGGGTGCGATCTTCGCGTGCGCCATCAGTTCGTCTCCGGCCAGAGGTAGACGAGACCCACCGGTTCGACCCGCTGCGCCTTGACCTCGTAGAAGTCCCGGAGGCGCTCGGGCTCGCTCGCGAGGTCCCGGTCGAACTGCTCGAGCCGCAACCTCCACGAGCGGACGTCCGCCTCAAGTTGGCGCTTCTCCTCGTCGTCGAAGTCGAGCGTGAGTTGCAGCCCGTCGCGTTCATAGCGCTCGAGCTCCTCCTGTACGCGCTTGCGCTGGCGCTGGAGGATCTCGTGAAGCTGTTTCTGCTCGCTGTCGCCTCGCGCCCGCAGTTTCTCGATCGCGACAACGGCGAGCTCCCCGGCACGGTCCTCGAGTTGAGGCAACAGCTCCTCCACGTCGCGACCGGCGGTCTCCAGAAGCTTCCGCTGGATCGTCTCGGACGGCACGCGCTGGTCGTTCTGCTGGAGGGAGTCCTCGAGCAGCTCGAGCGTGTGGACCTCGGCGTCACGCGCGTACGCCTTGAGCGGCTTCGCGCGCTGCGACGTCTCGAGCCATCGGGCCGTGACCGGAACGAGCTCCTCGTGGAGTCGCTCGGCTCCCCTGCCGTACAGCGACACACGACCGAGCAGCGCGACGCGTGGGATGGAATCGGCGGCCTGCGCGAGGCAGGCACGGGACAAGTCGTGGAAGACGAACCCCTGCGACCGAAAGCGAGCGAGCAGCCGCTGCGCGACGCGCTGCTCCAGATGCACGTGGACGACGTCGTCGGTGAGCACCCCGGCGTCTTCGAACACGATCGGGCGGATAGGCGCCTCGCGTCGCCAATCGGCCAGCTTCTGATCGCGCTTGCGGGGTGCGCGGAGAGTGTCCAGCGTCGCCGCCCAGCTCGGATCGGCCTGCTCTCGGCGATCGAGCGCAGGGAAGCGCCAGACGGCCCGCCCGGAAGCGTCGCGATCGTTGACGAGCGCGTCCGCTCCCAGTAGCTCCAACGAGCACGAGAGGGCGTCGCGAAAAGTAGTCTCCTCGAATCCGGTCCACGCCCGCGACTTCTCGAGCAGGGTGCGGCACTGCTCGATCTGCTGCTCGAGCTCGTTTCGGCGTTCCCGTGAGGCTTCGAACTCCTCTTCGGCGATCTGCTTGCGTTTGGCGTCGAGATCAGATTCCTCGATCTCGTTGACGAGCCGGTCGACGTCTCCGTGTCGGATCCCCGACCGAGTGAGTCGTCGCTCGATGTCGTCGTCGATGACCTTCGAGAGGCTGCCGAGCTCGCGCTTGATCGTCTCGGTCTTGCGAACAAGCACCTCGAGGACGCGGTCCTCGGCGCGCTGAGGGAGGACGAAGTAGTGGCACCGGACAACATCCGCCGGCTGGAGCTTGCGGTCGATGCGGCCGTTTCGCTGCTCGATGCGCCCGGGGTTCCACGGCAGATCGAAGTGGAAGAGGTCGGTGCAATGCGCCTGGAAGTTCAGACCCTCGCGAGCCGCGTCCGTGGCGATGAGTATCCGCAGCGGCTCCTTGGCCGGATCGGCGTTGAACCGCTGCTGGATCTCCTTGCGCCGCGGGCCGTTCGTGAGTCCGTCGATCACCCCGATGCGTTGGTCCGCAAGGTCGGTACCTTCGATCGCCCGCTCAATCATCTCCTTCAGGTACCGCTTCGTGCCTTCGCGGTTCTCGGTGAAGACGAGCACGCGACGGTCGTTCCATGCAGGCGGATCGCCCTGGACACGTGAGCCGAATGGGGGCAGCCCGGGACACATCGCGTCACGGATCCAATCGACGAGACGACGGATCTTGACGTCCGGCTCGTAGCGGGCCTGCTCGGCGATCTCCTGCATCCGATCGAGCAGGGCCTGCTCCCGCTGCCAGAGGTCGTCCGCGGTCGCATCGCGGGGTGAGGCCGCCTCGATCGCCTCCGTTACGGCCTGGAGCTGCGCAGCTTCCTCGGCGTCCAGCTCCTCCCCCGTGAGTTCGGCCCGCTCGTCATCGGCGTCCGCAGACGTCGTGAACAGCGAGGCTTCCTTCCCGGCGAGGGTCTCGGTTGGCACGGCGCCGGCGCCCGTCTCCCACTGACGCCTCACCGTCTCGCGGTGGACCTTGAGCGACCGCGCGAAGGCCTCCACCGACGAGAGCAGACGCTGCTGGAGGCCGATGACCAGCAAGCCGGCCGAGGCCCGTGTTCGCCGGGTCGTGGCAGCGAAACGCTTCTCGCGCAGCGAGCGATACTCGTCGAGCAGATCAGAGAGCACGATCTCCGGGGCATCAGCGGGCAGACCATCGATCTCGATGCGGATCACATCCCGTCTCGGGAAACCCCCCTGCACCTCGCGGATGTCTTCTTTGAGGCGCCGGATCATCACATCCTCGAGGTCCCTCTTGCCGCGCACCTTCACCCCACGGGTGAAGCGGTACGGGTCGAGGAGCTCCAGCAGCGTCGAGAAGCTGTTGGAGTGCCCGTTGTGTGGCGTCGCCGACAGGAACAGCCGATGTTCGAAGCGGGGCCCGAGGTCTCGGATCGCGCGCGTGAACTTGGTCTCGATGCCGTAGCGTCCGCCACTCGACGGCGCGGCGTGATGCGCCTCATCGAGGATCAACAGGCTCCCGGGAAGTAGATCCCCGAGCCACTCGCGGAGGGGGTCCGCGTACGTCGGATCAATCAGCAGGTTGTGGGAGACGAGGAAACGGCTGTGGGTGCGCCACGGGTTCACGCCGAAACCGCGCTCACGTCTCACGCTCGTCAGGTAGGCGCGGTCGAGGATCGTGAAGATGAGGCCGAAACGCTCCTCGAGCTCGCCCTTCCACTGCTCGAGTACCGACGCGGGGGCGGCCACGACGATGGTCTTCGCCCGCTTCCGCAACAGCAGCTCGCGGGCGATCAGGCCCGCCTCGATCGTCTTCCCTAGGCCTGTGTCGTCGGCGATGAAGAGGTTGACGCGCGGCAGCCGCAGGGCTTTGCGCAATGGCTCCATCTGGTAGGCGTCGATCTTGATGCCGGCGCGGAACGGTGACTGGAAGAGGCTCGGGTCGGTCGCGGTCACCGAACTCCATCGGAGTGTGTGGAGGAAAGCCGCGAATCGGCGAGGGTCGTCGAAGCCCTTCGAGGCAAGATCGTTCCAGCCTTCCCCCTCGAGGATGAGCCGGTCGGGTTCGTAGTCCCAGTAGACCTGGAGGGTCTGACCCTGCGCATCGTCGTCGGCACAGGCCAGCGAGACGACCGCCGAGCGGCCGGCGTCCTCGTCGAGATCGACTTCCTCAACGAGCCAGCGCCTCGAGCGCACTAGGACGAGCTCGCCCACCGCGGGCGGACGCTCTGGGAGGAAGGCGTCTGCCCGGTGGACGCTCAATCCATCCCCCCCAGTTCGGCCAAGGCTCGAGGCCACACTAACGGGGTACTAACCCGCGTCTCGCCGGCTCCAGCGCACGCCATGATCTGGAGGTCGGCGTCAACCTCATGGATTTCCTGTTCTCGCGTTGCCGTATGTCCGAAGGCCACGACGGTTCGTTTCTCGAGGGGGTAGTGCTCAAACGATGCTACCCGGGACCACCGACGCGTTCGCACAGAGTGAACTCTTCCGGCAGCTTCCTCGGCAGGCGGTGACACCTATGGGGACGTGCTCTCGTCGACCTTCACGAGGAAGGTGCGCTCTCCTCGCCGGACGACCTTGATCTCTCCTACCTGATCCAGCCCAGCGACGGCCGCCCGCAGTCCCGTACTCGCCTTCCGGCTGTCGGTCTCGCCCATGACTTCCACCGCCTCCGCATCCGAGTCCATGAAGGCCACTACCGCTTCCCGCCACTTCTTGCTTTCGTTTCCCCCTTTGGCGGCGGGTATGGACCTTGGGTCGACCGGCTTGATCTCGATGCTCAAAGCAACTCTCCCCCTTTCTCGCTCCTCCGAATCCGGTATTCCCGTGCTTCCTATTTCACATATCCTATCACCTTCTCATCCCAGCAATCCTATTCTTCCCTTCGAACGCCCTAACGGCATGCCCTTCCCAGCCGACAGAGCGACCGCAAACCATGGGCTCGCCACCCCAAGGCGTGAATGCCCCCCGTACCTGACTCCCTCTTCCCCTTTTCCACTTTTTCTTCCTCCCCCTGCCCCTGTTCTGGCTGCTTCTCTCTCTGATTTGCCTGGGATATGAAATCATCCACTTGGACCTCTTGACAACTTACACCACTTGCGCTACTCTTCCTTCATCGTCCACTGGGGGCGAGGAAGTCCACGAAACCGCGCGATCAGCGCAGAAGGGGAGTTGACGATGGAAACGACGTCGCAGGAGACGCTGCTCGAGCTCCTATCAGTAGAAGACGCAGGCGTGGAGGGCCACCTGGGGTGGTACCTCGACGAGTCCGGGACGCTTCGCCACGTGTACATCAGCGAAGGCGAGTACATCGCCGCGCAGAGGTCGTTCCACGCGGACGAGGGCGCCATGGTCACGATCGCGAGATGACGCTCATTGGCCCGCGGGGCCAGGCCGGAGGTCAGGGCCCGCGGAGCCACACCACTAGGAGAAAAACTATGAACGAGACCTGTAAGAACGGGCATCCGAGAGTCAAGCCCGATGGCACGTCCGCCGTGTACGTGTACCCATCCCGCCCAGGAAGGAAGCCGCGCATCACCTGCCGCACGTGCCGCGACGGGGAGCCGGCTGAGAGGCCGTCTCAGGAGGAGCGCGTTGCCAGGTTCGCGGAGAAAGAGGTCGCCAAGATCGTCCCGAAGAAGCTGAACGCCTACGGCGAGCTCAGGTTCTGGGGCCTGTGTCGCGCGATCATCGCGGAGCGCTACCCGCTGCGCATCGCGTGGCTCATGGCGCAACTGAGTCCCGAGCTGGTTCAGGACGTAAGGGAGGCGGCGGACCTCCTCGAACGTGGCGTCTACGTGTACGACGCCCACGACGGCGATATCGACAAGATCCGCGCTCGCTTCGAACCCAAAGGCGGGCCTAAGAAAGAGGAGGGAACGGATGTCAACACTCACGGCTAACGAAGGACTTGATCGCGACCTCATCGCGCGTCTGGTGCAGCAGATCGCCAAGGGCCGCCACATGCCGATGCCGGTCTGCATCGACGGGAAGCCGTTCGGTCGCACGGACAGGCACATCTTCGCAGCGGCGACCCAAGCGGGCTTTGACGCATCCTTCGCCCTCGTGCTCAAGGGGCCACTCAGCGCCGAACAGGAGGCATCGCTGCAGGACGTGGAGGAGTCACGCTGGGCGACCCTTCACGCCTTCGCGGGAGGAGGCACCGAGGAAGACCACTAGGTCAACGACAACGAGAACAACCAGGAATGGCCCCGGCGGCGCGCGAACGCCCCGGGGCCTGGCCGGCCCTACTAAGGAGGACCGACATGGCAAAGGTAACGCACCGCTACGCCGGGAGTGGCACCAGCCGCCCCGCAGAGCTCGCGCCAGGCGAACTCGTTTGGGCTCGCATCATCAACGGGCTCGAGAACCCTCTCGCCACCGGGAAGCCGAGGCCGGTGGTCCTCATCGAGCAGCAGGGTTGGGCGTGGAAGACCATCGGTCTCACCACCAACCCTCGCTACCGCGACGGCATGCCGAGGATCGCGATTCCCGACCCCATGGCCGTTGGGTTGAAGCGCGCTGGGTGGATCTGGAGCGGTAGGTTGTGCACCACCGCCGGCCTCGACATCGACGGGCACATCGGCTGGATCGATGCCGACCTCGCGTTCGAGATCGCCAAGCTCGCTGGCCTCGCGGGTCCCACCATCAAGCCCCTGCTCGCCGCCGCGCGCGAGCACCATGGATCGCCAGTCCGCCCGGATCTCCGCGTACTTCCCGGGGGTGGGTCATGAGCCTTGACCCGAAGCCGGCGGAAGCCATCAGGTTGGCCCCCAGCGACCTGACGTTCCTGTTCGATGAATGTGAAAGGTGCTTCTGGTTCAAGGCGCGCGGCGTCCTCAAGAGGCCTTCGGCCGTCTTCCCGAAGATCTTCACGAAGCTCGACGGGCAAACGAAGGACTTCTTCTACGGCAAGCGCGCGGAGGAGATGGCTGAGGGCGTGCGCCCCGGTCGCGTGGCCTTCGGCGATCGCTGGGTTCGCTCGAGGCCTCTCGAGGTTCCCGGCCACGAGACGAAGGTTCAGCTCGCGGGGATCATCGACACCGCCCTTGCGCTCGATGACGCGTCGTTCGCGATCATCGACTTCAAGACCTCGGAGCCGAAACCCGAGCACGTGACCTTCTACGGGCGCCAGCTGCACAGCTACGCGCTGGCCGCGGAGAACCCGGCGGAAGGTGCCCTCGAGCTCCAGCCCGTGACCCAGCTCGGTTTGCTGTGCGTGGAGCCCATGGCGATGGTCGGGCTCGACGACGGCGTCGCCTACAAGGGCTTGGCCACCTTCATGGAGATCGAGCGCGACGACGGAGCGTTCCTGGCCTTCCTGTCCAGGGTGCTCTTCGTGCTCGAGAACCCCGAGCCGCCGGCCGCGGCGCCGAAGTGCGGCTACTGCCGCTACCTCGCTGCCGGCTCTCTCGTGCTCCTCACGGGGATGTCGGGCCTATAGGCAGTGGATGGGCTCATGGACTTCGCCTGGATCGACTGCTGTAGAGCCCCGCAGGACATGCCCTAAGAAATGAGATGACGTCTAACCCGACCTCTTCAAACCAGTCAGACGATCCGACTCCGGGCAGCGGAGACCCGGTCTTCGTGGCCCAGACATTCATCGTCGAAGGGCTCGATCCGGAGATCGCCGAGTGGCTCGCGAAGTACCAGCCGAAGGGCGCACGGCGCGACGCGTGGCCACTGGTTCGGGTCTTCGTCGTGTCCTCCATCGTGTCGCTGAGGCCCCTTCACCGGCCAACGGCCGAGAGCTATGCCTGGGCGCTTACTGGGCTCGCCGCGTGGGGCCTTCGGCACTACCTCGACGTGGATCCGGAGATCCTGCTCCATCCAGACAACGTGGAGCTCTTCTGCACGTCGGGAGTGAAGGAGGGGTCCCAGAACACCGCTCGGTCGATCCTCCGCCGGATCGGGCCTCTCCTCACCCGCCGCGCACCTTGGCAACGGGCCCCCGAGCGCCTGAGGCACCGCACCATCGCACCGCCCTACTCGCGCACGGAGCTCGATGCACTCCGGATCGACGCCTCGCGTCAGTCGACGCCGAACCGCGAGCGTCTGGCCAGGTCGATCCTCAGCCTCGGCGCCGGCGCCGGTCTGGACGGCCGCTGGTCGATGAAGATCCGTGGGACCGACGTCGTGCTCGTTGGAGACGTCACCGTCATCGACGTCTGCTCCCCCAGCCCCCGCGTCGTCCCCGTCCTCGCGGCGTTCGAGGACGAACTCCTGGAACTCGCTTCGACCTGCGGGGACGACTTCCTTGTCGGCGGTGAGGCAAGGTCGAAGAACAAGGCGTCACGGGCCCTCTCGCGCTACGAGGCGGGCCCCGGCCGCCCGCACCTCAACAGCTCAAGGGCACGTTCAACGTGGCTGCTTCAGCACCTCATCCTCGGCACGCGCCTGCCTGAGCTCGCCCAAGCAGCCGGGTTCGCGAACGTCTCTTCGCTCGATGAGCTCCTGCCGTACGTGCCAGCGATGTCTGAGCTGGAGCGCCGTCGGATGCTGCGGGGGCCAGCGTGAGACGCGTCGCGCAACGCAAACGGGCACAGCTCCGCGCCCCGATCGACGTCGAAGGCGGCGGCTTCCCCACCGATGACGAGTTCCGGACGGCTTCGGAGATCATCGACCGTTCCGGTCTCGTCGACCTCCTCTCCCCCTATGTGGACTCGAAAGAGGGCCGCCCGAGGACCATGCCACTGCGGGCGTTGCTCGTCGCGGCGATGATCAACGCTCTCAGGCCCGGCCACGTCGCCCACCTCGTCCGGATCACTCGCGTTGTGAACTCGTTCTCAAGCGGCCAGCAGCGCGCGCTTGGAATCGAGGGCTGGCTTGAGCAGGGCTCGTACTACCGCGTGGCCAGGCTGGTCGTTCGAGTCGTCGAAGTCCTCGAGGAATGGGAGAGGTTCGGGGGCACACCACCAGAGATCCCCTCGGCGTTCGACGTCCTGAACAAGCTGGTGGAGGCGTCGTGTCCTCCCGAGCTCCTCCTAAGTCGCTCCGTCGCGATCGACGGCACGGACGTTCCCAGTTGGGGCCGACTCTTCGGCGATGAAGACACGGTGGTGTTCGATCCCGAAGAAGATCCGGACGAACTCATCGAAGATGTGCGCCATCGCGAGGTCCCGAAACCAGCGCGCGGCAAGCACAAGGCGCGCGTTCTGAGCGTCGGCGAAGACGGCCGCAACGTCTATACAGGCGACACGACCGCCCGTGCCGGCTGGCGCTCAGCAACGAACTCGCGGCCGTCCGGCCCCTACATCGGTCGCGAGGCTCATCTGATGGTTCAGACTCGCGACCTCGAATGGACCAACGGCGTCAGCGACGCGAACCTCGGCCCTCGTGTTCCGGCACTGATCCGTGGCTTCTCCTTGGTCCCAGCGGGAACCCACAGGGGCAGGACGGCGACGGACATGATCAGGGGAGCGCTCAGTAGAGGGGCCAAGATCGACGACGTGATCGTCGACCCCGGTTACAGCCTCGCCAAGGCCGAGACCTTCCTGCTCCCCGTGCGACGTCAGGGGCCGAAGGTCACCTTCCGCCCAGCCTCGTATCAGTGGAACCCCAAGCCGTTCAACGACGATGCGATCACGATCGGCGGCCAGCTCTTCTACGCCGGGGTCCCCAAGAAGTTGCAGAAGCTGACGATGCCACCACTGGGATCAACCTTCGAAGAGAAGGAGACGTACGAAGACTCGTACAACGAACGCGCCGGCTACCGCTACCGCTTGCACGCCGGGCCTGATCCCGACGGCACGACGAGGTGGCAGAACCCCTTCGCTGCCAAATCGCTCCGGTCGGAGCAGCTCCCGGAGTCGATGCGCAACACACGTCGCTCCCCGCTCGTCGAGCTCGTCAACGGCAAGCCTCCGGCGGGCACCCTGAGTGTGTCTGCTGCGGATCTGCCCCTGCAACAGGAGTGCATCGCCGGCACAACTGCTCACGCCATCTCGATGAGCCGTCGCAATGCGGTTGAAGGCGTGAACGGGAACCTGAAGAACAACTTCACGAACGTTGACCGCGGCTACGCCCGTGTCTTCGGCACGGAGAAGGTGGCGTTCTTCCTGGCGTTCACGCTCGCCGGGTTGAATGTCTTGCTCGCCAAGTCCCACCGTCGCATGGTCGCGGCTGAGAAGAAGCTCGCTTCGGTGCCGAAGCGCCGCAAGAAGCGGCGTGCCGGTACGTTCGACGATGTCCTTGGTCCAAAGACGGACTCCACTCAGGCGGTCGATGAGACGGGGACCTTCAACCAGGAGGCCGACGCATTCGAGGAGGCCCACTCGGTCGAGGAGCCCCACGCCGTCGAGGACTCCGACACGGCGGACCGCGCCCCTCCCTGACCACGCCGGCATCGACATCACTGACGCGGATCTCGACCCGAGGTCTGCATCGTCGTGCCCTACGCGAGGTTGAGCCCGCCACCGTCGTCAGCTGACAGCTGCAGACGACCGCTGAGACACATCACAGGTGCCCGGAACACCGACCGAGGCGGCGCCGGAGGGGTTTCGCAAACACTACGTGCCTAGTAACGCAAACACCCCTCGGTGGGAGGAGGAGGATTCGAACCTCCGTAGGCATCGCCGGCGACTTTACAGGCCGCTCCCTTTGGCCACTCGGGCATCCTCCCGTGGTGCGCTCCCGAGGATAGCGAACCGGCCCGCAACTCCGCACCGGCTTCTCACGACCGGCGAGACGGCCCGCGTCGGCGGTAGCATGCGATCCATGGCGAAAGACCAGTTCTCCTTCGACATCGTTTCCGAGGTCGACCTGCAGGAGGTCCGCAACGCGGTCGACCAGACCGGGCGCGAGCTCTCGCAGCGTTTCGACTTCAAGGGCACCGACACGTCCATCAAGCTCGGTGACGATTCGATCGAGCTGCACTCGGCTACCGAGGATCGGCTGAAGGCGGCTTGGCAGGTGCTGCAAGAGCGGGCGATCAAGCGCAGTATCCCGCTCAAGGCGCTGCAGGCCGGCGCGGTCGAGGACGCGGCCAAGGGCACCGCCCGCCAGACCGTGACCATCGTCACCGGTATCAGCGACGAGAAGACCAAGGAGATCTCGAAGTTCGTGCGCCAGGCGGTGCCCAAGATCCAGACCCAGATCCAGGGCGCGCAGGTGCGCGTGCTCGGCAAGAGCAAGGACGACCTGCAGGCCGCGATCCGCGCGGTCAAGGACCACGACTTCGGCCTCTCCCTGCAGTTCACGAACTACCGTCCGTAGCCGGCCGCAACCGCGCCCCTGACTGGGCGTTGCGTGCCCGACCCGGCCGCGGGTACCCTTTCCCGACCCCGGGAGGTGGCACGCATGGATCTCGATCGACTCAAGGCCCGCGCGGCGGAGATCGCCGACAAGGAAACGAAGGATTGGCTGGCGCGGACACGAGCTTCGGAGAAGCTCTACCGAAGGGCGATCAAGTCCCTTCCCAGTGGCGTGGTGTCGAACTTCCAGACGGGGGATCCGTACCCCGTCTACCTGGCCCACGGCAAGGGTTCCACCGTCACCGACGTCGACGACAACGTCTACACCGACTTCCACGGAGGCTTCGGTGTGAACGTGGTCGGTCACGCGCACCCCAAGATCGTGGAAGCGATCAAGAAGGCCGCCGACGACGCGATCCACTTCGCGGTCACGACCGAGACCACGGTGGCGCTCGCCGAGGAGATCTGCTCTAGGTTCCAGTGCGATCAGATGCGCTTCGTCAACTCGGGCACCGAGGCGACGATGGACGCCATCAGGGTGGCTCGAGCCGCGACCGGTCGCGACAAGATCATCAAGATGGAAGGCTCGTACCACGGCCACCACGACTCTGTCTTGTTCTCGGTGGTGCCCGAGGCCGACGTGCTCGACCTTCGACACAGCGTCAACGACAGCGGCAAGGCCTGGTACACCACGCAGCCGACCTCCAAGGGTGTGCCGGCTGCGTTGTGGGACACGACGATCGTCACGCCGTTCAACGACGCATCGGCCGTGGAAGCCGCGTTCACCGACAACCCAAGCGAGATCGCGGCGGTCATCCTCGAGCCCGTGATGATGAACGTCGGCATCGTGGTGCCGGCCGATGGATACCTGCAGGCGCTCAAGGACTCGTGCGAGAAGCACGGCGCCGTGCTGATCTTCGATGAGGTGAAGTGCGGCGGCACGATCGCCTATGGCGGTGCCGCGGAACGGTTCGGCGTCGTGCCGCACCTCGCCGCTTGGGCCAAGGCGATCGGCGGCGGAGCGACGACCGGTGCGTTCGGGGGCGACGCCAACATCATGGAGTGGGTCACCAAGGGCGCGGCCCAGCAGGGCACGTTCAACGGCAACCCGCTCTCGTCGGCGGTTGGCCTCGCGGCGCTGACTCAGGTGCTCACCCGCGACGCCTACAACCACCTCGGCAAGCTCGGCACGATGCTCGCCGAGGGGTGCGATCGTGCCATCGCCGACTGCGGCATCCCGGCGCACACGGTCGATCTCGGCGCGAAGGGCTGCGTCTCCTACCGAGCCGAACCGCTGACGAACTACCGCGACTTCCTCGAGACGATCCCGGAGATCTACTGGGCGTCGTACCCATGGATGGTGAACCGAGGCATCTTCATGACCCCCGGCGACGAGGAACAGTGGACGATCTCGGTGCAGCACACCGAGGACGACATCAGCACCTACGTCGACGCGTTCGGCGAGTTCTGCCAGGAGCTAACCGCGTAACGCAACCCTCGGCTCGGCCAGGCGAAGCGGCAGCACGAACGAGGCAGCGCCCAGACTCTGAAGGCCGGCCCCTGAAGGG
>JBBEAY010000035.1:73767-82192 GCA_040882605.1 Actinomycetota bacterium | reverse complement strand
GCCGCCGCCCCCCCCCCCCCCCCCCCTTCCGTGTTTCCTAGAGGGGTTCGAGATGAAGGACATGCATCGGTATGCCGCTACCTCGACACCGTGAACCAACCGGGCATGGCCTGGAGCGAGTGGAACCCGGCCGACTACGCCTACCACCTGTCGCGGCGGGCCCGGGGGCTGCCCCTGTGGTTCTCGCTCGCGACGTACGGCACCGACGCCTACCGCGAAGCTGTGGAACAGGTGCTCGCGCTCACCAGGCTACGGCCGACGAGATCCGCTTGCGGGATGAGCTCGATCTCGTGATGGAACCGGATCTCTCGGTGGTGCTGTTCCGCCGGCGCGGGTGGGGCAACGCCGACTACGAGGCATGGTGGCGCCGCCTGCTCGAAGCACAGATCGCGTTCGTGCAGCCGACCTCATGGCGGGGCGAGAAGCTTGCCCGCCTCTGCTTCGTGAATCCACGCACGACGATCGACCACGTGCGAGCGGTGCTCGGCACGATGACATCGTGAACACACGGGGCCCGCGCGGCCCCGTCCCCGGCTGTTCGCTCGCGGCTTTCGCTCGCGGCGACTTGGCAGGGACCTCACAAACTTCGCCTGCGTCGAAACACGGAGGTCCTTGCCTAGTCGCGTCGGTC
This sequence comes from Actinomycetota bacterium, assembly GCA_040882605.1. Taxonomy (GTDB): domain Bacteria; phylum Actinomycetota; class UBA4738; order UBA4738; family HRBIN12; genus JAOUEA01. The sequence continues at coordinate 81,561 of JBBEAY010000035.1, read as the reverse complement.
GAAGGTGGAGGCGCGGCGCTCGAGCGAGCTCGCCTTCCTCAGCGACCGATCGGGCCCTGCGACCGCAGGATGTCGTCCTCGAGAGCTTCGAGACGCGCGACGCGCTCTGCCGTGGGCGGGTGGGTCGAGAAGAGCGTCGCGAAGCCTCGTCCCTTCAACGCCGACAGCGGGCTCACGATGAACATGTGCGCTTCGGCTGGGCTCACGCTCCGTGGCGGCGGTATGCGCTTGGCCGTTTCCTCGAGCTTCGCGAGGGCGCTCGCCAGCGCCCGAGGATCCTTCGACAGGTATGCCCCGGTCTCGTCTGCCTGATACTCGCGTGAGCGTGAGACCGCCATCTGGATGATGCCCGCAGCGATCGGCGCCACGATCCAAGCCAGCAACAGGAAGATCGGATTGCCGCCGCCCTCGTCGTCGCCACCGAAGAACAGAGCGAACTGCGCGATGAACGAGATCGACATGCCGATGCCGGCAGCGATCGAGCCGATCAGGATGTCACGGTTCGCGACGTGGCTGAGCTCATGGGCCAACACCCCGCGCAGCTCACGTTCGTCGAGGATCTGCAGGATGCCCTTGGTTACCGCGACCTTCGCGTTCGCGGGGCCGCGTCCGGTCGCGAAGGCGTTGGGCTGCATCATGTCCGAGACGTAGATCTCGGGCATGGGCATGTCCTTGGCCGTCGAGAGCTCACGCACGATGCGATAGAGCTGGGGGTATTCCTGCTCGGTTGCGGGGCGCGAGCGGGTCGTGCGCACCGCGATCGAGCCCGAGAACCAGTACATCGCGAAGTTGAAGCCGAGGCCGAGCACGAGGGCGATCACCAGGCCCTTGCCACCGCCGAGCACGTTGCCGATCACCAAGAACAGCCCCATCAGGGCGGAGATCAATATCCAGGTCTTCGCGCGGTTGATGCCGGGTGTCAACTTCATCACTCCTCGTCCGCCGTAGCACACCTGCCAGCGAGATAGATGGTCTCACAGGGGTTTCGCCACAGCCGAGCCCCCGGTTCCTCGTCAACCCGGGCACTTCGATGCCGATGCATCTTCCGATACCACCGCGCGGTCATGTACGTGAAGGAGCCCCTTGTCGTTCGCGCCACCCCGCTGGACCGATCGCCTCCGTACGCGTGTGCGCTCGTGGGGGGTCAGGGGCATGCCGGCCGTCGTGCTGCTCGCGCTCTCTCTCGGCGGCGCCGAGGCGCGTCCCGCGACGCCGCCGGCCGGTACCTGGGTCATCACCCGCACGAACGCCGAGCTGCTGGAGTCGATCGATCCAGACATCGCCGCCGCGTTCTTCGACGGGCCTCAGACGATCGCGCTCGACGGTTACGGCGACGCCGTCACCGCCAAGGGATGGGCGAGCCTCGCCGCGTTCAAGGCCGACATCGAGGCGGGACTCGTTGCCGACGAGGTGACGATGGTCATGTACGACCCCGAACCCTGGGAGCACACTCCTATCGCAGAGCAGCTCGATCCCGTGACCGCCATGGCCGAGTTCGCCGAGCTGGCGCGGTCGCAGGGCTATCAGGTGCTGATGACGCCGCACCCGGGACTCGTCACTGTGCCGGGCGCCGCCTGCAGCCAGCTTCCCGATGAGTCGGTGCCGGCCGCGTTCCTTCGCTGCCGGCTTCCCGAGGCCGCCGCCTGGAGCGCCGACATCGTTGACCTGCAGCTGCAAGCCCTGCAGCAAGATCCACAGCGTTACCGGGAATGGGTGACCGCTGCGGCAGGCCAGGCGCGCCAGGCAAACCCACAGGTGCAGGTGCTGGCCCACCTCACGACCCTGTTGGCGCCCGACGTGACCGTGCTCTACGCGGCGTGGCGGTCGGTGCAGCCCGTCGTCGACGGCTGTTACCTCGGGGTGCCGGGAGGCGCGCGCTCGCGGGTCGCGATCGGATTCCTGCGCGTGATCGCGATCGGCGCCGACCGCGACCGCTAAGGCCCGAGCCCGACCAGCGTGGAGATCTCCGCGAGTCGGGCGAAGGGGTTCGGCAGCACGAAGATCACCACGACGGCGACCATCGTGACGGCGACCACCACGGTCACCAGCGCCGGGACGCGAAGGCGCGACGGGTCGGCGGCGTCGCGCAGGAACATCTGTCTCGGCACGACCAAGTAGTAGAAGACGCTCACCACGGAGTTCACGAGCATCACCACGGCGAGCGCAGGCCCGAGGGTTCCGCCGCGCTCGATCGCAGCCTGGAAGATCAGCAGCTTCGCCCAGAATCCACCCGTGGGCGGTACACCGGCGAGCGACACCATGAACACCGTCATGCCAACGGCGATGAGCGGCGCCGTATCGCGGAGCCCGGCGAAATCCGCGATGCGAAGCGCCGGGTGCCGGCGGGAGACCGCCACCGTCGCCGCGAACGCGCCGAGATTCATGACGCCGTAGATCAAGATGTAGGCGACCGCGGCGGCGAAGGCATCGCGATTCGACGCCGCATCGTCGGTGACGAGTGCGAAGGTCATCAGGATGTACCCCGACTGCGCGATGCCCGAGTAGGCGAGCAAGCGCACCATCTGGGTCTGCTGCAGGGCCACCAGGTTGCCCACGGTCATCGTCGCGATCGACAGGAACGCGAAGATCGGCACCCAGAACTCGTGTTGGCCTGCGAAGGCGACGAACATCAGTTGCAGCAGGCCGGCGAAGCCGGCGACGCCGGAGGCGACCGCGAGGAACGCCGCGACCGGCACCGGCGAGCCCTCGTAGGTGTCGGGCGCCCAGAACTGGAACGGGAACGCCGAGACCTTGAACGCGAACCCCACGACCACGAACAGGATCGACGCGAACGCGAGAGTCTCCATCTCGCCGGACACACCGGCGAGCGCGGTCGCGATCTGGGCGAGTTGGGTCTTCCCGCCCGTCACGCCGTAGATCAGGCTCATGCCGAACAGCATCACGGCGGTCGAGAGCACGCCGATGATGAAGAACTTCACGCCCGCCTCGTTCGACTTGACGTCGCCCTTGCGGAACGCCGCCATAAGGAATCCGGGCGCCGAGACGAGCTCGAGCGCGATGAACAGCAGCAGCATGTCGCGAGAGCTCGGCATCATGATGCACCCGAGGAACGACGTGAGGAGCAGGAAGTAGTACTCCCCCTGATAGAAGCCGCCCTCACGGAAGTAGCGCAGCGACACCGCGAGCACGAGTGCGGCCATCACGAGGAAGAACCCCTTGAACAGCAGGGCGAACTCGTCGATCACGTATGTGCCGCCGAAGCTCTCGCGGTCACCTGCACCGACCAACGAGACGACCGCGACGAGCGTTCCCAGCACGCCCGCGAGGCCGATCGGCATGGCGAACCACTTGGAGCGTTCGGGCAGGAACACGTCGACCACCAGCACGATCAGGATCGTGCTCGACAGGATGATCTCGGGCGCGAGTGCGTGGTAGTCGATGTCCATCGAGGTGCGCTAGCCCCCCAGCAGGCTCATGAGCCCGCCCACCGCTTCGTCGGTGACCCCGAAGACAAGCTTCGGATAGACGCCCAGCACCACGATCAACACCAGCAGCGGCAGCCACGAGACCCATTCGATCGTGAGCACGTCGCGCAGACCGGCTTCCCGCCACTGATCGGGAAGGGTGCCCATGTTCACCCGTTGCAGCATCCACAGGAAGTACGCCGCGGTGAGCACCGTGCCGACGCCACCCATCACCATGAACACGCGGAAGAGCCCGACCTGGTCGCCGAGCACGACCTCGTTGGGGTTGAACGAGCTGAGCAGCGCCATGACCTCGCCCCAGAACCCCGCGAGCCCCGGAAGGCCCAGTGAGGCGATCGAGACGAACGCGAAGACGCCGCCGAGCTTCGGCATCGTCTGCAGCATGCCGCCGCCGATCTTGGCGATCTCACGCGTGTGGTAGCGGTCGTAGATCGAGCCGACGCAGAAGAACAGCATGCCCGTGATCACGCCGTGCGCGACCATACCGAAGATCGCGGCCTGGATGCCGATCTCGGTGAGCGTGGCGATGCCGAGCATCACGAAGCCCATGTGCCCGACAGACGAGAACGCGATCAAGCGCTTCAGATCCTTCTGGGCCAGGCACGCGAGCGCCGCGTAGACGATGCCGATGGCGGCGAGCGCGCCGATCCACGGCGCGTACTTCTCGGCGCCGTAGGGCAAGGTCGGGAGCGCGATGCGGATGAACCCGTAGGTGCCCATCTTCAGCATGATGCCCGCCAAGAGCACCGAGCCGATCGTGGGCGCCTCGGTGTGCGCGTCGGGGAGCCAGGTGTGGAACGGCCACATCGGCACCTTCACCGCGAACCCGAGTGCCACGGCGCCGAACACGATGAGCTGGAAGGTCTGCGTGAACCCGCCCCCGGCGCCGAACTCCCCGAGCACGACCATGTCGAAGGTGTGAGGGTCGGGTCCGGCGAAGTACATGGCCAGGAAGCCCAGCAGCATGAAGATCGAACCGAAGAGCGTGTACAGGAAGAACTTGATCGACGCGTACTCGCGGTTCTCCGAGCCCCAGACGGCGATCAGGAAGTACATGGGCACGAGCACCATCTCCCAGAACACGAAGAACAAGATCAGGTCGAACGCGATGAAGGTTCCTGCCATGCCTGTCTCGAGCAGAAGCATCAGGGCCAGGAACGCCTTGGTGCGGCCCGGGTCGGGCACGTAGCGCCAGCTGTAGATCGCGCACAGGAACGAGAGCAGGAACGTGAGCACGTACAGAGGCAGCGAGATGCCGTCGATACCCACGTGGAAGCGCACGCCGATCGCGCTGATCCAGTCCACGTCGAGCACGTATTGCAGCCCGTCGGTGCCGTAGTCGAACCCCACCGCGATCGCGGTGGCGAGAACGAAAGCCGTCCCCGTGACGACGATGCCGAGCCCGCGGATCGCGCGGTCCTTGCCCGCCGGCATCAGCGCGATCACCAGGCCGCCGACCAGGGGCAGCAGCGTGGTGATCGTGATAGCCGAGCTCTCCCAAGTCATGTGGCCTCCACGCTTCCTCCCTAAACAAGCTTGACGAAGACGACCGACAACGCGATCACACCGACGAACAGTCCGACGGCGTACCACTGCACGTTGCCGTTCTGCAGGTACTTCAAGGCGTTGCCGGTACGCCCGGCGGTCTCACCGGCGCCGTTCACGGCGCCGTCGATCACGTTGCGATCGAACCAGGCGACCACCTGTCCCGACCCCCGCGCCAGCATCGCAGTGCCGTTCACGACACCGTCGATCACGTTCTGGTTGAACCAGTTCACGGCACCCGACGCACCGTCACGCACCGGGTACACGATCGCCCGCATGTAGAAGGCGTCGATGTAGTAGCGGTGTTCGAGCACGTTCCATAGAGGCCCCATGGGCGACTGCAGTGGGTCTCGTTCCTTGCGGTCCTTGTAGAGCGTGTAACCGGCCGCGAGGCCGAGGAGCGCGCCGGCCGTCGAGAGCAGCGCGATCCACGGCACGAAGACGGCCTCGTGCACCCCCTCGAAGAAGACCCACTGCCCGAACACGGCGCCGAGCTGCGGCGCGCCGAGCAGACCGACGCCCACCGTGGCGGCGGCGAGCGCGATGAGTGGTCCGGTCATCGTGGGTGGTGACTCGTGCACATGTGCGTGACCCTTGTACTCCCCGAAGAACGTGAGCAGCAGCATGCGCATCGTGTAGAACGCGGTGATCACCGCGGTCGCCAGGAACACGACGAACAGCCAGGTCACGTGCTCCTCGTGGGCGACGACGAGCAGCTCGTCCTTCGACCAGAAGCCGGCGAGCGGGAAGATGCCGGCGAGCGCGAGCGATCCGAGCAGCATCGTCCAGAACGTGATCGGCATCGACTTCCGCAGGCCGCCCATGTCGCTCATGTTGTTCGAATGCACGGCGTGGATCACCGACCCCGCGCCGAGGAACAGCAATGCTTTGAAGAACGCGTGCGTGAACAGGTGGAAGATGCCCGCGGTCAGCCCGAGCTCCCCGAGCGAGAGCCCGGCGACCATGTAGGCGAGCTGCGACAAGGTCGAGTACGCGAGCACTCGTTTGATGTCGTTCTGCACGATCGCGAGCAGGGCGGCGCCGACCGCCGTGATGGCGCCGATGATGCTCACGGTGGTGAGCACCCACGCGTCGGCGGCGAGGAATACCTCGAAGAGCCGCGCGATCAGGTAGACGCCTGCGGCGACCATCGTGGCCGCGTGGATCAGCGCCGATACCGGGGTCGGGCCCGCCATCGCATCGGGCAGCCACACGTGCAGCGGGAACTGGGCCGACTTGCCGACCGTGCCGCCGAACAACAGCAGGGCGGCCATGGAGATGAACAGCGGCGAGACCCCTCCGAGGCCGATCTCGTGCGCGACCTCGCCGATGTTGGTCGTCGTGAACCCTGTGGCGGCGATCAAGGCGATGATGCCGAACGTGAACGGGATGTCGCCGATGCGCGTGGTGATGAACGCCTTGATGGCGGCGTTGGAGTTCTCCTTGACCTCCCACCAGTGGCCGATCAACAGGTAGGAGCAGACGCCCATGACCTCCCACCCGACGAGCAGCTGGATCAGGTTGTTCGCCACGACCACGGTGAGCATCGCGGCCGTAAAGAGCGACAGCACCACGTAGAACCAGGTGAATCGCTCGTCGCCGTGCATGTAGCCGAGCGAGTAGATGTGCACGCAGAGCGAGACCGCCGTGACGACAACGAGCATGACGCCGGTGAGTCCGTCGATGAGGATGCCGAGCTCGAGGTGCAGCGGCCCGATCGTGAACCAATCGATCTGCCCCTCGAACGGTCCACCGCCTTGCACGAAGTGCAGCAGCACGCCGAGCGAGATCACGAACGACGCGCCGACCGCTCCGATGCCGTAGACCGCGCCCTTGCCCGGCGTGCGTGAGCCGAAGAACAGGATGAACGCTGCGGAGAGCAGCGGCAGCAGCAGCACGATCCACGCGTGCTCGACGAGCCAGAGCCCGTTCGTGGCGGTCTCGTAGACCACCTCACCCTCCGACGCAAGCAGGTTCACCACTTGAGCAGGTTCACCTCGTCCACGTTGATCGACTCGCGCGTGCGGAACAGCAGGATCACGATCGCGAGCCCGATGCCGACCTCGGCGGCGGCCACCGCGATCACGAAGAGCGCGAACACCTGACCCGTCATCTGATGCAACGACGAGGCGAACGCGACCAGGTTCACGTTGACCGCGTTCAGCATGAGCTCGATCGCCATGAGCACCATGACCGCATTGCGGCGCGCGAGCACTCCATACACGCCCGCCGAGAACAGCAGCGAGGAGAACATCAGCACCAACGGCAGCCGGATCACGTCGTGTCGTCCTTGCGCGCCAGCACGATCGCGCCGATCAGCGCAGCCAAGAGCAGGAACGAGACCGCCTCGAACGGCAATACGTACGTGCGGAAGATCGACTCACCCACCAGTTCGGTCGTGCCGTGGAAGGGCTCGAACGCCTGGGCGTCCTGCACGGGGAACGCTTCCTGGATCAGGAAGACGAGGCCGGCGAAGACCCCCACCGCCACCAGGGCGCCGAGCCAGCGCTGCTGGTTGTCGAGCGTGTCACGCCCGATCGGCGCCTTCGTGAGCATGAGCCCGAACAGGAACAAGATCACGATGGCTCCCACGTAGATCAAGATCTGCACCCACGCGACGAACTCGGCGCCGAGCAACACGTAGACACCGGCGACCGACAGCAGCGAGACCACCAGATAGAGCGCAGCGTGCACGACGTTGCGGGCGGTCACCACCGCGACCGCCGACAGGCCACCGATCACCGCGAGCACGCCGAACGCGTATTCCTGTGCGCTCAAGACTGTTCTCCAGCTGCGCTATCGC
>JBBEAY010000035.1:64712-73667 GCA_040882605.1 Actinomycetota bacterium | reverse complement strand
CTTCGGCTACTTGAGCGCTACCAGATGCGCTATCGCCTTCGGCTACTTGAGCGCTACCAGATGCGCTATCGCCTTCGGCTACTTGAGCGCTCCCAGATGCGCTATCGCCTTCGCCCGGGGTCGGCACGGCACCGGCCTCGAGGGCGGGCGGCGGGAGCACGGTGTAGGTCCATTCTTCGAGGCGTTCCTTCTCGTGGATGAGCAGATCCATCTCGTACTCGGCGTACTCGAACTCGGGGCTCCAGAACAACGCGTCGAAGGGGCAGACCTCGACACAGATCCCGCAGTACATGCAGAGGGCGTAGTCGATCGCGAAACGGTCGAGCACCTTCATCGAGCGGGCGCGGCCTCCGCCCGCCGGGTCGTGCGTTTCCTTGTGGGCGTCGATGTAGATGCACCAGTCGGGGCACTCGCGCGAGCACTTGTAGCAGACGGTGCAGTTGCCCTCCTTGAGGGCGATCACACCACGTGTGCGGGCCGGAAGATCGGGCTTCACGTGCGGGTACTGCACCGTTATCGCCGGGCGCAGCATCGTCTTCATCGTGACGGTGAGCCCCTTGAGCAGACCCAGGCCCACGCCGGATTCCGGCTGGTCCTTGTGCTCGGTCGTATCGATGGCCACTTGGTTCGTTTTTCCCTTCGCTTTAGAACGCGACCTTGAAGAATGCGGCGCCCAGGATCCACGCGAGTGAGATCGGGATGAGCGTGAGCCATGCGAAGCGCTGCAGCTGATCCTCACGCAGGCGCGGGAACGTCGCCCGCAACCAGATCGTCAGGAACGACAGGATGCCGATCTTGCCCGCCATCCAGATCGGGTCAGGAAGCGGGATGCCGGGCAGCCCCTGATAGCCACCGAGGAACAGCACGGCCGCCACACCTGAGAGTGCAACGATGCCCCCGTACTCCGCGAGCAGGAAGAACGCGAATTTCAGACCGCCGTACTCGGTGTAGGCGCCGAAGATGATCTCGGAGTCCGCAACCGGCATGTCGAACGGCGTGCGGCTGAGCTCGGCGAGCGAGGAGATCATGAAGATCAGGAACAACGGGAACAGCGGCACGGCGTACCACAAGGACTCCTGCGCCTCGACGATGCCGACCATCGAGGTGGCTCCGGCCAGCATCACGACGCCAGCGGCAGACAACACGAGCGGAAGCTCGTAGGCGATCAGCTGGGCGGCTGCACGCAGCGCGCCGATCAACGAGAACTTGTTCGCGCTCGACCACCCGGCCATGAGCACACCGATCACCGAGACGCTCGACATGGCCATGACGAAGAAGATGCCGATGTCGAGGTTCAAGGCGAACAACGTGTCGCTGAACGGCAGCACCACCAAGATCGCGATGTAGGGAACCATGGCAACGCCCGGCGCCAGCGTGAAGACGAGGCGATCGGCCGCGGCCGGCACCACGTTCTCCTTCTGGATGAACTTCACACCGTCGGCGATGAGCTGCGCCCACCCGTGGAAGGCGCCGGCTTCCATGGGTCCGAGCCTCGATTGCATGTGCGCGAGCACCTTGTGCTCCATGTAGCCCACGCCGAGCGGCACGACGAGGAAGAACCCAAGCACGAGCACCGTCTTCACTAACAGCGAGAGCCAGAAGTTCGTGGTGAGCTGATCGACGAACGAGACGCCGGACTGCGCGAGGACGTCGATCATTCCTCCTCGACCTCCTCGCCCTCGACCGCGCCAGGCCACGGCTTGGCCTCACGGGTCATCAGCGGGAAGGCCTTGCGCAGCGGGTGGCCTTCGAACGGCTCTGAGAGAAGCAGCTTCACCGGCATCGGGTGGCCCTGGAATCGGATGCCGAACATCTCGGCAGTCTCGCGCTCATGCCAGTCGCACGTGGGCCATAGGTCGCTCACCGTCGGCACGACCGGATCGTCGTAGGGAAGGGCGACCTTCACTCGAACGTTGTGATGGTGCGCCGTGGAGAACAGATGAGTGAGTAGCTCGAACCCTCGCTCCTCACCCCAGTCGACCGCAGAGGTGAAGTCAGCGTAGTCGCACGCGAACTCCGGCTCGTCCCGGAAGAACCGGCAGATGTCGTGATAGCGCTCGCGGGTGACCGAGGCGACCGTGTGACCGTGCTGCTGCGTGACATCGACCACGCTGTCACCGAACCGCGCCCGCAGCCGGGAACCGGCTTCGTCAGGAGACAGCGGGCTGCACCTTTGCACCGAACTTCTCCTGGATGTCCTCGTTCTTGATCTTGTTCTGCAGCTCGATGATGCCGTGCAGCAATGCTTCGGGGCGGGGCGGGCACCCGGGCACGTACACGTCGATCGGCACGATCTGGTCGACGCCCTTGGTGACCGAGTAGCTGTCCCAGTACGGGCCTCCGCAATTGGAGCAAGAACCGAACGAGATCACGTACTTCGGGTCGGGCATCTGCTCATAGACACGCTTGAGCGCCGGGGCCATCTTGTCGGTGAGGGTGCCGGCCACCACGAGCAGGTCGGCTTGGCGGGGCCCGTGCGCGGTGGGGATCACACCGAGACGGATGAAATCGTTCTTGGCGGTCGAGGCGGCGATGAACTCGATCGCGCAGCAGGCCAGACCGAAGTTCATGACCCACAAGGAATAACGACGCCCCCAGTTGAGGATGAACTTCACGGGCTGGAGCTTCGGCAGTGGGGTCTTCTCGGTGATCAGGCCCACCGCAGGACCCCCTTGCGCCAGGCGTAGAGAAGCCCGACGGCCAAGATCGAGATGAAGATGGTCATCTCCACGACCGCCGCATACCCGAGGCTCTCGAACACGCGGGCCCACGGGAACAGGAACACGCTTTCCACGTCGAAGATCACGAACAGGAACCCGTAGACGTAGTAGCGAACGTGGCTCTGCGACCACCCGTCTCCCACGGGGTCGATGCCGCACTCGTAGGTGGTGAGCTTCTCGCGGTTGGGCCTGCTGGGCGCGACGAGGTGGGCGGTGGTGAACGCAACAGCAACCAGCAACGCACCCGCGGCCAAGACCGCCAGCACCACCCCGTAGGACGCGTAGTAATCGCTCATGACAGTGAAAGGCCTCCCGAGCGCCCGTATCGTAGCAGCGCGTTCGGCGAGGTCCGAACGCGCGCAAGCCTCATGAGCTCTTGGCTCATGAGGCCTCGGCGCCGCAGCGCACAGCCAGGAACTTCGCGAGCTGCGTGAGGGCGTGGCTCGAGGGTCCCCCGGGCAGGCGCTCGGCCAGCTCGGTGGCCCGGCGCACCTCGTCGGTCACCGCCGCGCGCGCCGCGTCGACGGAGCCTCCCGACCGCACGATCTCGAGCGCCCGATCGAGCATCTCGCCGTTAGGCGAGCCGTGCGACAGGGTGCGAGCGAGCTCTTCGCGATGCTCATCGTGGGCAAGCGCATGCAGCACCGGAAGCGTGTACACGCCTTCACGCAGGTCCTGGCCCGGTTCCTTGCCGAGCTCCATCTGCGACGACGTGATGTCCATGATGTCGTCGGAGAGCTGGTAGGCCATACCGAGCGCGTCGCCGAACTCTTCCAGCACATCGACGTGCTCGACGTCGGCGTCGGAGAGCATGCCTCCGAGCCGACACGACGTCGCGATCAGCGAGGCGGTCTTGCGCCTGATGATCTCGAGGTAATTGGCGATCTCCTGCTCGACCTTGGCCGAGCTCGAGACCTCGCGGATCTGGCCGTCGCAGAGCACCGCGATCGTGCGCGCGAGCAGACGGCACACCTCGGTGCCGAGGTCGGTGGAGATCTCCGAGGCGCGGGCGAACAGATAGTCGCCGGTGAGGATCGCGACCGTGTTGTTCCATCGCATGTTCGCGCTCGGCGCGCCGCGACGCGCTTCGGCTTCGTCGATCACGTCGTCGTGGTAGAGGGTCGCGAGGTGCACCAGCTCGATCGAGACCGAGCCGGGCACGAGCCGCGGGTCGGCTGGATCGCCGAAGTAGCCGGCGAGCAGCACGAGCATCGCGCGGAACCGCTTGCCGCCGGCTGCGATCAGGTATGACGACGTCTCGGTCAGCATGCCCGAAGCCTCGGCCTTCACGGACTTCTCGAGCGCGTCCTCGACCTGATCCAGGCGCGTTCGCACCTCGGATTCGAGCACGGCGTCGGGCGGATCCAGCCCCGGGATCACGCGGCGGCTCATCTCAGGCCCCCTCCCGCCGGGGGCATGACGCTCGGCTCCGCCTCGCTCCTTGAGGCCCGGCGCCCGGTCACCATGTGAGGACTCCGGCTTCCTCGAGCAGGGGCACGATCACACCAGGCACGATACCCAGCACGATGACCGACAGGGCAGGCACGGCGAGCACGAGCTGGGGAAGCGGCGAGGCATCGGTGACGTCGTCGCCCTCGGGTTCCTGCATCGCCATCAACGCGACGACGCGAAGGTAGAAGAAGGCGCCGACGACGGTCGCGAGAGCGCCGATCAACACCAGCGGCCAGTACCCGGCGTTGGTGGCGGCGCCGAAAACCAGCACCTTCGCGGCGAATCCGGCGGTCGGGGGGATGCCCGCGAGCGACAGCAGGAACAGGGTGAGCAGCGCCGCGAGGACCGGGCGGCGGCGCGCGAGGCCACGGAAGCGGTCGGATCCAGTCTGCTCGCGGATGCCTCCGGATATCAGCATCACGACCCCGAAGGCGCCGACCACGGCGACGCTGTAGGAGATCAGGTAGAACAGCGATGCAGCGATGCCGGCTCGGTCGGGCGAGACGAACGCCGTCAGGATGAACCCGGCCTGCGACACACTCGAGTACGCAAGCATCCGCTTCACGTCGCGTTGCGCGATCGCGAGCACGCTTCCGACGACCATCGAGACGGCCGCAAGAGCAGCGATCGCAGGCGCGAGGTCCCACTGCAACGCGCCGAAGGCGACGAAGAGCACGCGCATCATCGCGACGAATACCGCGACCTTCGTCGCCGCCGACATGAACGCGGTCACCGGGCTGGGGGCGCCCTGGTACACGTCGGGCGTCCACATGTGAAAGGGCACCAGGCTGACCTTGAACCCCAGGCCGACCACGAGCAGCAGAGCCCCCACCAGGGCGAGACCCTGGCTTCCCGTGGTGCCCGCCAGCGCACGCGCCAGTCCTTGGATGCTGGTGGTCGCGGCGGCGCCGTAACTCATGGCGACCCCGTAGAGCAGGAACGCCGACGCGAACGCGCCCAGCAGGAAGTACTTCATCGCGGCCTCGGTGGGACCTCGGCGGAACGTGAGCGCCGTGAGCACGTAGAGCGAGAGCGAGAGCACCTCGACCGCGAGGAACACGACGATCAGGTCGGCGGCGGCGACCAGCAACGCCATGCCCCCGAGCGCGAAAAGCAACAAGGCGTAGAACTCGTTTCGACGGTGCTCGTCATGCTCGAAATAGTGGAACCCGAGGTAGGCGCCGTACGCGCCGATGCCACAGAGCACGAGCGTGCCGATCACGGCAAGACGGTCGACGCTGGCCATGCCCCCGAGCACGGTCGCGGGCTCACGGTCCCACAGCCACAGCGCAGACGCGGCGGCCGCTGTGATGACGGCCAGCGTGAACAGCACGAAGGGCGCCTGCTCGGCCCGGCGAGAGAACGCCGCACCGAGCAGCGAGGCGAGCGCCCCTGCGAACAGGATGAGCACGGGCAGGATCGCCCACAGCTCAACGCGGGGCGGGTCGATCACGGCGCCCCCCCTGCGCCAGCGCCGATGGCTTCGATATCCGGCGTCGGGGTGTCGTCCATGAGCCGCTGCGACACCTGCTCCGAGGTCGGGCGCAGGCGCTCGAGCACCGGCGCGGGGTGCAGGCCGATCCAGAGCATCGCCACCACGATCGGCGCGACGATCGCGCCCTCGCGCCAAGTGAGGTCCGGCAGCGAGCTCCACCGTTCCTTCAGGGGGCCCTGGAACGCCCGCTGATACGACCAGAGCATGTAGATCGCGCTCAAGATCACGCCGACGATCGCGATCGAGGCCAGCACCCGGTCGACCGAGAACGTGCCGAGCAGCACGAGGAACTCACCGACGAAGTTGTTGAGTCCGGGCAGGCCGATCGACGAGAGCATCGCGACCACGTATGCACCGGCGAGCCACGGCGTGACCTGCACGATGCCGCCGAGGTCGGCGATCTCGCGCGTGTGCGTGCGTTCGTACAGCATGCCGAAGACCAGGAACAACATGCCCGTCGAGAGGCCGTGGTTCACCATCTGGAGCACGGCGCCGTCCATCGATTCGGCCGAGAACGCGAAGATACCGAGCACGATCAGCCCCATGTGGCTCACCGACGAGTACGCGATCAGCCGTTTGATGTCGGTCTGCATCATCGCGACGATCGCGCCGTAGATGATGCCGATCACCGCGAGCACCATGATCGCGTCTGCGAAGTAACGCGACGCATCGGGGAACAGGTCGAGGTTGAACCGGAGCATGCCGTAAGGCCCCGTCTTCAGCAAGATCGCCGCGAGCACGACCGACCCCTTGGTCGGCGCTTCCGTGTGGGCGTCGGGCAGCCACGTGTGCAGGGGCCAGACCGGCACCTTCACCGCGAACCCGATGAAGAAGGCGAGGAAGAGCCACCGGCCCTCGCCCGTCGAGAGCTGCAGCTGCCTGAGCGCGGTGAGGTCGAACGTAGATCGGCCGAGCTGGTCCCCGGCTTGGACGTAGAGGTAGAGGATGCCCACGAGCAGGAACGCCGAGCCGAACATCGTATACAGCAGGAACTTGGTGGCGGCGTAGACACGCCGCTTCGAGCCCCACACGCCGATGATGTAGTACATCGGGAAGAGCAGGGCCTCGAAGAACAGGAAGAACAGCAGCAGGTCGAGCGCCAGGAACGCCCCGATGATGACCGTCTCGAGGAACAGCGAGATCGCCATGAAGCGGCGAACCTGGTGCTCGACCTTCCACGACGCGGCGATCGCGATGGGGAACATGAACGTCGTGACCATGACGAGCCATATCGAGAAACCGTCGACCCCCACGAACCACGAGAGGCCTACCGACTCGACCCACGGGTGCTTCGAGACCATCTGCAGGCCCGCTTCCCCCGTCTCGAAGCTCCCCAGCATGCCGAGCGAGACGACGAAGGCCACGAGCGTTGCCGCGAGCCCGACCCAGCGGGCGGCCTCATCGGAGATCGAGCGCCGAGAGGCAAGCACGGGCAGCCCCACGAGCGGGGCCACGATCACCAGGGTCAGCCAGGGCATGTCTCCCACGGCTAGATCCTCACCGCCGCGTACAGCAGCAGTGCCGCGCCTCCGGCCAGGAACGAGAGCGCGTATCGTCGGACCTTGCCCGACTGCCACACGGGCGCGAGACCTGCGGTCCAGGTCGCGAGCCGTCCCACCCCGTTGACCGCGCCGTCGACCACCGTGCGATCGAATCGCGCGAGCCCAGCCGCACCGCGCAACCCGACGGCGCCGACGATCCAGCCGTAGAGGGCGTCGATGTAGAACGCATTGCCCAGCGCCGCTGACATGCCGGGTTCCCGTTCCGGGAACGAGACCCAGCGTTCTTCGTTGGCCGGGCGGTAGAGACGCCACGCGATGCCGACGCCCGCCAGCGTCACGACTACGGAGATGGCGATCAGGGTGGCGGTCGAAGGTCCTGCGTTGCCTTCCTCGATGTGGCCGAGCGTCGGCTCGAGGAAGGTGGCCAGGCGGCCCTCGGGAGTGAAAGCCAGCACGATGCCGGCGAGCAGCCCGCCTACGGCAAGCACGACGAGCGGCGCCCGCATCAACGACGAGGCCTCGTGGGCATGGCCCTCGTACCGCCGCTCGCCCATGAACGCCTGGAAGAACAGCCGGGCGATGTACCAGGCCGAGATCAACGCGCCGAGCGATCCGAGCACGTAGGCCCAGACGACGCCGTCGTGGCTCGCGAGCTCGAGGATCGCGTCCTTCGTGAAGAAGCCGCTGAACGGTGGCAGGCCCGAGAGCGAGAGGGCACCGGCAGCGAAGAGCGCAGCGGTCCACGGCATGTCGCGACGCAGCCCGCCGAGGTGACGCACGTCGATCTCGTCATGTAGTCCGTGCATCACGTTGCCCGATGTCAGGAACAGCAGCGCCTTGTAGAAGGCGTGAGCGACGAGCAACGAGATGGCGAGCGGGTAGAAGCCGAGCCCGGCCGCCAGGAACATGAAGCCGAGCTGCGACATCGTCGAGTACGCAAGCGCCCGCTTCATGTCGTATTGCCCGATCGACGCCAAGCCGCCGTAGAGGGCACCCGCGAGACCGACGACCGCCACCGCGCTGAGCGCGACCTCGGAGATCTCGAACAGCACGTGCGCCCGCACCACGAGGTACACGCCCGCCGTGACCATCGTCGCCGCGTGGATCAAGGCCGACACCGGGGTCGGGCCGGCCATCGCATCGGGCAACCACACGTGCAGAGGCAGCTGCGCGGACTTCCCGACGGCGCCGCCGAGCAGCAGCAGCGAGATCGCGGTCGCGGTGCCGGTGGCGATCTCGGGCAGCGAGCCCTCGCGGCCGAGCACGGTGTCGAAGTCGAACGAACCGAAGTGCATGAACATCACGAACAGTCCGAGCATCAGCCCCACGTCACCGATGCGGGTCGTGATGAACGCCTTCTTCGCGGCGCGGGCGGCCTCGGGTCGGTCCGACCAGAACCCGATCAGTAGGTACGAGCAGAGCCCGACGCCTTCCCACCCGAGGTAGAGCAGCAGGAAGTCGTTGGCAAGGACGAGCGCGAGCATGAACGCGCAGAACAGGTTCATGTAGCCGAAGAAGCGCGAGGGCCGCGGGTCGTGGTCCATGTAGCCGATCGCGTACAGGTGGATGAGCGAGCCGACGCCCGTGACCACCATCGTCATCGTGATCGAGAGCGGGTCGACACGCAGGTCGAGTGAGACGCTGGCCGCGCCCGCCCGGATCCACTCGGCCACGGCGACGATCTGGGTGCGCTCCTCGGCAGGGAGGGAGAGCAGCTGCAGCAGGGCGCCGAGCGCCACGACGAACGACGCGGCCATGGCGGCGGTGGCGAGCCAACCAGCTCCTT
>JBBEAY010000035.1:0-64612 GCA_040882605.1 Actinomycetota bacterium | reverse complement strand
GGCCAGCTCCTTGGCCAGCTCCTTGGCCAGCTCCTTGGCCAGCTCCTTGGCCAGCTCCTTGGCCAGCGCGGCGGCCGAAGCGCCCGCCCGCGAGCATGTTCACGCCCGCCGCCGCGAGTGGGAACACGATCGCCAACCCGATCAGGTCGATCATCCGCGCAGCACGCTCGCTCGGTCGACGTCGGTGCTCGACGTGCGTCGGAAGACCGCCACGATGATCGCGAGCCCGACGACCACCTCGGCTGCGGCCACCACCATGGAGAAGAAGGCCAGGATCTGTCCGTCGAGCTCGAGATGCATGCGCGAGAACGCGACGAGCGTGAGGTTCACGGCGTTCAGCTGCAGCTCGACCCCCATGAAGATGCGCAGGGCGTTAGGGCGCACGAGCACCCCCGCCGAGCCGATCGCGAACAGGATCGCGGAGAGCAGCAGGAAGTAGGCGATGGGTGTCCTCACCGCGCCGCCTCGATCTCGCGTTGGGTGAGGGCCTTCGAACGGCGCAGCGCAAGCACCATCGCGGCGACCGCAGCCACGATCAACAAGATCGAGGTGACCTCGAACGGGAAGAAGTAGTCGCGGAACAGCACCTCGGCGAGTGCAGAGGGGTTCCCGCCCGGATTCACTGCGTCGAAGCCCTCGGGCGCGCGGGTCGCGAACCCGACGCCGGCGCGGATCGCCGTGGCGAGCTCGGCCACGATCGCGACACCGAGGATCACGGCCGTCATGCGTTGTCCAACCAATCGATCGCCCGGCGCGCTTGCCTGGTCGACGCCGAGCAGCATGATCACGAACAGGAACAGGACCATGATCGCGCCCGCGTACACGATGATCTGCACCGCGAATAGGAACGGCGCGTCGAGCAGCAGGTACATCACCGCGATAGTGAAGAAGTTCACGACGAGGAAGAGCGCCGCGTGCACCGCGCTTCGCACCATGATCATGCAGAGGCCGGTCGCGACCGACAGGGGCGCGAAGACCCAGAAGACGACGTTGTCGAGGGGCACGGCGGCCTAACCTTCCCGGTCCACCGGATCGGCGCCGAGCGGTAGCGGCGGTTCGAGCAGCTGCTCCTTGGTCCAGATCGCCTCTTCGCGGCTCGTGAACGCCATCTCGTAGTGGCTCGTGAGCGTCAGGGCTCTGGTCGGGCAGGCTTCGACGCAGAGGCCGCACATGATGCAGCGCAAGTAGTTGATCTGGTAGTCCTTCGCGTATCGCTCGCCCGGGCTCACCGGCGCCTCAGGGTCGTTGTCGGCGCCCTCGACCCAGATCGCGTCGGCGGGGCAGGCGAACGCACAGAGCTCGCATCCGATGCACTTCTCGAGCCCGTCATCGTGCTTGTTGAGCAGGTGCCGCCCTATGTGCGAACGCTCGGGGATCGGCGCGATCTCCTTCGGATACTGCTCGGTGTTGTCGGGGCGGAACGTCTGTTTGAACACTGTCGCCATGCCCTTGCCGATCGCGAGGGCGGCTTCCCATGCGCCCTGATCGACGGGTGGACCCGGTGGCAGCTCGGCATGCGGCTGGCCGTCGTCACGCTCGTCGGTCATCGGTGCATCTTCGTCGCTCACGCGTGCACCTCCTCCTGCTCGGATGAAGGCCTGTTCGAGAACAGCGGGGCGATGAGCGTCGCGAGGGCCGCGGCGCCGACGATCACCGCAGCGGCCAGGTATCGTCCGCGGTTTCCGTACTCCTGCGGCAGCACCACGACGAAGCCGGTGATCATCACCCAGATGAGCCCGAACGGGATCAGCACCTTCCATCCGAAGCTCATGAGCCGGTCGTAGCGCATGCGCGGAAGCGTGGCCCGCACCAGGATCAAGATGTAGATGATCGCGGTCACCTTGACGATGAACCAGAGCAGCGGGCCGATCCAGGCCACCGCACCCTCGAACGGCCAGTAGCCGCGCCACCCGCCCAGGAAAAGCGTCACGGCTACCGCAGCGACGGTCACCGTGCTCACGTACTCGCCGAGGTAGAACATCGCGAACTTGATGCCCGAGTACTCCGTATGGAATCCCGCGACGAGCTCGGACTCCGCCTCGGCGAGATCGAACGGCGGCCGGTTCGTCTCGGCGATCGCACAGATCAGGAAGACCATGAACGCAGGGAACTGCGGCACCACGTTCCAGACCGTGTCCTGGGCTGCCACGAGCTCGCTCATCTGCAACGTGCCGCTGTACATGAGGACCGCGACCAGGGCGAGGCCCATGCCTACCTCGTAGGAGATCATCTGGGCGCTCGATCGCACGGCGCCGAGCAACGGGTAGTTCGAGCCGCTCGACCAGCCGGCGAGCACCACGCCGTAGACCGAGAGCGACGTCATCGCGAGGATCCACAGGATGCCGATGTTCAGGTCGGCGAGCTGGAACGGGATCACACGCCCGAACAGCGTCACCTGGGTGCCGAACGGGATCACCGAGAACGCGAGGAAGCCCGGGAACATCGCGAGGATCGGAGCGATCGCGTACACCGGGCGGTCGGCGGCGGTGGGCGTGATGCCCTCTTTGAAGAAGAGCTTGATGCCGTCGGCGAGCGTGATGAGCATGCCGCGGGGGCCGGCGCGCACGGGGCCGATGCGCGTCTGCATGTCGGCGATCACCTTGCGCTCCATCCAGATGTAGAGCATCACCGCGATGAGGAGCGCGAAGAAGACCACCACGACCCGCACGACGAGGATCGCCCAGTCGACCCAGTCCATCAGGCGCCACCCCCCGCGGCCACGGTCGCGGGCTTGCGGTCGGGCTCAAGGTCACCGGTCGCAGGGTCGCCGGCCGCGGAGAGGCTCGCGCGGGCGAGCATCTCTCCCGACAGCAGGGTGTTCGCGGCGAGCCCGGATTGGTTGAACGGCACGAACACGGCGCCGGCCGCAACGTGCTCGGTCACCCGAACCGGGAGCTCTGCCTCACCTGCGTCGGTGCGCACCACGGCTCGGCCACCATCGGTGAGACCGAGCCGCTCGGCGTCGGCGGGGTGCACCTCGACGAACGCCTCGTCCGCGAGCGCGGCCTTCAGCTCGCTCGCCCCTTCGGACAAGCGCCCCTCGTCGACGAGCAGCGGGTAGGTGAAGAGCACGAGCCCCTCGCCGTCCGGCGCGCCTGGGCTCTGTGGCTCGGACTCAGCGGCCTCAGCCGACGGCGAGGGTGCGCCTACCCCTGCGGTCGTCAGGCTCTCCTCGCGCGGCCCCACGAGACGTCCCATCTCCTCGTGCAGCTCCTCCAGCGTCTCGAACCCGAGGTCACCGCCGCACGCGAGCGCCATGCTCGCGAAGATCTCCCAGTCGGCGAGGCTGATGCCGTCGCGCCCGCGGATCGCGCGCAGCCGCTGGCCGCGGCCTTCCCACGTCGAGACATGCCCGTCCTTCTCGAGGAAGGCGGTCGCCGGCAGGAACGCGTCGGCATAGCGTTCGAGCGAGCCGAGCTCGAGGGATTGCACGACCTTCACCGCCACGTTGTCGAGCGCGCGCCCGACGAGCCCGGCGTCGGGCATGTCGCGCAGCGGGTCGACGCCGATCAGGAGCAGCACGTCGATCTCACGGTCGGCACACGCCTGCAAGATGCCCATCGCGTCGCGACCGGGCTCCCGGTTCATCAGCGGGCCCCACACATGCTCGACCTCATCGGCCTCGTGCATCGAGCGACCGCCCGGTAACAGCGACGGATGCACTCCGGCGATCAACGCCCCACGGTCGTTCGCGCGACGTGTCACGTATTGGAACCTGGCGCCGACGGCCTGAGCGGTGGCGAGCGCAGCGTCGGCGGCGCCCGGCCGCTCCCCCGCCAGCACGACGGCGTTCTGGCCAGCCTCACGAAGCGCGGCGAGCGCCTCGTCGAGCGTTGCGTCGGCACCGCCCGCACCGCCGGCGAGCAGGCGCCCCTCGCCGCCTGGTGCACACAGCACGTGGGTCGCCACGTCGTGCAGGCGCGTGCGCCTCGGGTGCAGCACCCAGATGCGCGCCCCACGGCGAGCCGCCTTGCGCAGCCGCAGGTGCAAGATCGGTACTTCCTGTTCGGCGTCGAGACCCACCACCAGGATCGCATCGGCTCGCTCAACGTCCTTGTAGGTGACCGCCATCGGGTTCGCGGCCGCGTGGTGTTCGGCAGCCGTCGAGCCGGTGTCGCCGCCACGCCGGTGGTCGAGGTCGTTGGTGCGGAACACGGTTCGGGCGAGCTTGGAGAGCGCGAACAGATCCTCGTCCATCAGGCGGCCGCCGGTGAGGATCGCGACGCGCTTGCCGTCGGTCCACTCGGCCACGCGTGTAAGCACCTCGCCGAACGACGCCGGCTCGAGGCCGTGATCGCGGATCAACGGGGTCGCGATGCGCTCGGCTGCGTCGGGGAACCGGAACGCGTAGCGCCCCTTGTCGCAGAGCCACGCGTCGTTCACGTCGTAGTTGTCGCGCGCGAGCTGGCGAACGACCTCGCCTCGGCGCATGTCCAGCTTGATGTTGCAGCCGGCACTGCAATGCGGACACACCGTGTCGACCGTGGTGAGGTCGAACGGGCGAGCGACGAACCGGTACGGCGTCGAGGTCAGCGCCCCGACCGGACAGATCTGCACCGTGTTGCCGCTGAACGGCGAGCGGAAGTCCTCCCCCGGTGCGATCGACACCTGCTCGGCCGCCCCTCGAGCGAACAGCTCGATGAACCGGTCGCCCGAGATCTGGTCGCAGAAGCGCGTGCATCGCGCGCAGAGCACGCAGCGCTCGCGGTCGAGGTTCACCAACGGCGAGAGCGGCAGCGGCTTCGGGAATACGCGCTTGGCCTCGCGGTAGCGGCTCTCCCCGGGGCCGAACGCGAGCGCCTGATCCTGCAGCGGGCATTCGCCGCCGCGATCGCAGATCGGGCAATCGAGCGGATGGTTCAGCAGCAGGAACTCGAGGTTGGCCACCTGCGCGGCATGCACTGCGTCACTGGTGTTCTGCGTCCTGACGATCATGCCTTCGGTCGCCGTCGTCGTGCACGACGTCAGGAGCTTGCGCTGTCCCTCGACCTCGACGTAGCACTGACGGCAGGCACCCACGGGCTCGAGCAACGGGTGATCGCAGAACCGCGGGATCTCGACGCCCACCTGCTCGGCCGCCCTGATGATCAGCGTGCCCGCCGGCACGGTGATCTCCTTGCCGTCGACGGTGAGAGTCACGACTTGCTGCGGGGGGCTAACGCTCGCCAACTCGCTCCCCCTCATCACGACACATAGCTCGCTCTTGAGCCCCCCGGACCCCCCGCTGCGGGGGGCTCACGGAGTGGCGCCTTGGATCTGGAAGGGACCGGTGGGGGTGAACGTGACGGCTTCCTGTACGGGCTCGGCGTCAAGGCCGGGACCCCGACCTGTAACCGGACAGCGGCCTTCGCGGATGTGCGCCTCGTACTCGCCCATGAAGTGCTTCAGCGTCGACTGGATCGGCGAGACGGCGCCGTCGGCGAGCGCGCAGAACGCGCGGAACAGGATATTCTCGCCCATCTCGGCCATGACCGGCAGATCCTCGTCACGCCCATACCCGGCCTCGATACGGCCGAGCACGCGAGTGGCCCACCACGTTCCCTCGCGACACGGCGTGCACTTGCCGCACGACTCGTGCGCATAGAACTCGACAAGGCGGCGGGCGGCTTCCACCATGCAATCGGTCTCGTCGAGCACCATGATCGCGCCGGTGCCCAGCAGCGAGCCGGCTTCCATGACCGACTCGAAGTCGAGGCCGACGTCGAGGTGGTCGGCGGTCAGGAACGGCGTCGACGATCCTCCCGGCGTCCAGGCCTTGATCGCCTTGCCGTCGAGCACCCCACCCGCGTGCTCCTCCAGCAGCACCCGCAGCGGAGTGCCCATCGCAAGCTCGTAGTTCCCAGGGCGCTCGACCTTGCCGCTGATCGTGAACATCTTGGTGCCAGGCGCCTTCTCGGTTCCGACCTCTTTGAACCAATCCGGTCCGTTATTGACGATGTGCGGCACGTTCATCAGCGTCTCGACGTTGTTGATCACGGTCGGCGACTCGTACAAGCCCTCGACCGCCGGGAAGGGCGGCCGCAGACGCGGCTGGCCCCTGAACCCCTCGAGGCTCGAGAGCAGCGCAGTCTCCTCACCACAGATGTAGGCCCCCGCGCCGCGGTGCAACACGATGTCGAGATCGTAGTCACCGCCCATGATGTTACTGCCGAGATACCCTGCTGCGTAAGCCTCAGCGATCGCGCGCTGCAGCACTCGCGCCTGCCACAGGTACTCGCCACGGACGTAGATGTAGGCGAGGTGACAATCGATGGCCTTGGCCGCGATCGCGGTGCCCTCGAGCAGGGCATGCGGCTCGCGCTCCACGAGCTCGCGGTTGTTGCACGTGCCGGGCTCGGACTCGTCGAAGTTCACGGCGACGTAGGTGGGCTTGCCGGTGTCGCGCGGCACGAACGACCACTTCATGCCCGTCGGGAACCCTGCCCCGCCACGACCGCGCAGGCCGGAATCCTTCACGAGCTGGATCAGCTCGTCAGCGGTCTTGCCGAGCGCGGCGCGCAGCGCCCGGTAACCGCCGGCATCCTCGTACCCGGCGAGCGCGATCACACCAGGGTCGTCCCAGTGAGCCGTGAGCACCCTTCGCGTTTCGCTCACGCGTTCGCTCCCTCGGCCTGCGACCCGGCCTGTGACCCGGCCTGCGTTACGGCGGGCGACCCGGCTTCCTCGAACCCGGCCAGCATGCGCGAGGCGGCCTTGAAGCTCTCTACCGCCGGACCTCGGGCGGGCTCGGGCACCTCGCCCGCGCGCAGCCTCTCGACGATCTCGTGCACGCGCTCGGGGGTGACCACGTCGTGGTTCGCGACGTTCACCTGCACTACGGGTGCGAGCTCGCACACGCCGAGGCACTCTTCCTCGTGCACGGTGAACTCGCCGTCGTCGGAGGTCTCGGCGCCGGGGGCGATGCCGGTCGCCTCGTGCGCGGCGTCGTACACGGCCCTCGCACCGCGAAGCGAGCACGACAGGTTGGTGCAGACCGCGATCAGATGGGTGCCGGTCGGACGCAGGCGCAACATCGTGTAGAAGCTCGCGACGGCCTCGACCTCGGCGGTGCGCACACCGATCAGCACGGCGACTTCCTGCAACGCTTCACGGGTCACGTGCCCCTCGACCGACTGCGCGAGATAGAGCAGCGGCATCACCGCCGACCGCTGTCGCCCCTCGGGGTAGCGAGCCATGATCGCCTGCGCCTCACCGAGTCGCGTGCCCTCGAAGATCGCCATCAGCGATCCACCCCGCCCATCACAGGGTCGAGCGACGCGATCGCGGCGATCGCATCGGCGATCAGGAACCCCTCGACCATCTTCGGGATCGCCTGCAGGTTCACGAACGAGGGATCGCGGATCTTCACGCGATAGGGGCGATGCTCCCCCGTTGAGACCACGTAGAAGCCAAGCTCGCCGCGGGGCGATTCGACGGTCTGATACACCTCGCCCGCCGGCACCTCGATGCCCTGCGTCACCATCTTGAAGTGGTGGATCAGGGCCTCCATCGACTCTTCCATGATGTGGGTGATGTAAGCGGGATCGTTGCCGATGCCATCGGGGCCCACGCTGAGCTTCGCCGGCCAGGCGACCTTGGGGTCCTCGATCATCACGGGCCCGGGCTCCTCGAGTCGCTCGAGGCATTGCGCGACGATCTTCATCGACTCGCGCATCTCTTCGAGGCGCAGCCGGTAGCGAGCGTACGAATCGGCCTGGGTGCGCAGGGGTACGTCGAAGTCGTAGGTCTCATAGCCGCAGTACGGAGCGTCCTTGCGCACGTCGGCCGCGACGCCGGCCGCGCGCAGCACCGGCCCGGTCACCCCGAGGGCGAGCGCGTCGGCGGCGGAGAGCACGCCGACGCCGACGTTTCGTTCGAGCCAGATCGGATTGGCATCGAGCAGCCGCTCGTAGTCGTCGATGCGCGCGGGCATGTCCGTCAGGAACCGCTCGATCTTTGCGATGCCCTCATCGGGCAGATCCATGATCACGCCGCCGATACGGATGTAGGCGTGGTTCATGCGCAGCCCGGTGACCTCCTCGAAGATGTCCATCAGCACCTCGCGCTCCCGGAAGCCGTAGAGCATCACACTCACGGCGCCGAGCTCGAGGGCGCCGGTCGCGAGCCACACGAGATGCGACGAGATGCGGTTGAGCTCGCACATCATCACGCGGATCACCTGGGCACGCGGCGGCGCCTCGACGCCCAGCAAGCGCTCGACCGCCAGGCAGTAGCCCAGCTCGTTGAAGAACGGCGAGAGGTAGTCGGCGCGCGTCACGAAGGTGATGCCCTGCATCCACGTGCGGTACTCGGTGTTCTTCTCGATGCCCGTATGCAGGTAGCCGATGATCGGCGTGCACTTGATGACCGTCTCGCCGTCGAGCTCCAAGAGCAATCGCAGCACCCCGTGGGTCGAGGGGTGCTGCGGCCCCATGTTGATGATCATCGTTTCCTGCCGGATCTCACCCGTGCTCTCGTCGATCGCATGGGCGGCCTGCATCGGATCGTGCTGCGTGATCGGTGTGGTGGGAGCGTCGGCCATCGCGATGCCTCAGGTTGCGGTGCGGGTGTCGACCGGCGGGATGAACGCCCCGTGGAAGCGGGTGTTCACGCCGCCGAGCTCCTCGGTCTTCAGCAAGGGGAAGCCTTCCCACCCGTCGGGCATGAGCAAGGGACGAGGGTCGGGGTGCCCGTCGAAGACGATGCCGTAGAAGTCATGCGTCTCGCGCTCATGCCAATCCGCGGTCGGGAACAGCGGCGTCACGCTGGGCAGGTGGGCGTCCCCCTCGGAAAGACCGACCTTGACGCGGAGCCGATGGTGGTGCTCCATCGAACGGAGCTCGTAGACGACCCAGAGCCTCGGGTCGGACCCGGGCCAGTCGGTCGCTGTGATGCTCGAACAGAAAGCGAGCGAGAGATCGTCGTCGTCGCGGAGCCACTCGAGCGTCTCGAGAAGCTCGTCGCGGTCGACGATCGAGGTGGCCTCGTCGCGCGAGACGATCGTGTCGGGACACCGTGTGCGCACCCGCTCAGCTAGCACCGACGGGCTCAACGGAGTGGCTGCATGGGAGCTCACTTGAACGGCTCCGTAGTTCGCACCTTCTCGTGCAGCTTCAAGATGCCGTGCATCAGCATCTCGGGCTTGGGTGGACACCCCGGCACGTACACGTCGACCGGCACGATGGTGTCGACGCCCTGCACGATGGCGTAGTTCGTGAACATGCCGCCGGCGCTCGCGCACACACCCATCGAGATCACCCATCGCGGCTCGGGCATCTGGTCGTAGATGCGCCGCAGCACCGGCGCCATCTTCTGCGACACCCTCCCGGCCACGATCATCAGGTCGGCCTGGCGAGGCGAGGCGCGGAACAGCTCCATGCCCCAACGCGAGAGGTCGTACTTGCCCGCGCCGGTCGACATCATCTCGATCGCGCAGCACGCGAGACCGAACGTGGCCGGCCACATCGACTGCTTCCTCGCCCACCCGACCGCGCGGTCGAGCGAGGTCAGCAGCACACCTCGACGGACCTCTTCCTCGATCTCTTCGGGGGTCTTGCCCAGGCGCACGCCCTCGAGCCGCTCAACGGGCACCGGCGGCCTCCGGGTCACGCATCGCCGCGGCGAGATCGGCGTCAGCCTCGGCCATGAGGTCTGCGGGCGCTTCGGCCTCGAGCGGTGTTACGACCGTCTCGGCCCAGTCGAGCCCGCCCGCGCGCCAGACGTAGGCGTAGGCCACGAACACCAGCGCGATGAACAACGCCATCTCCGCGAGACCGAAAAGGCCGAGCTCACGGAAATGCACCGCCCACGGGAACAAGAAGATGATCTCGATGTCGAAGATGATGAACAGCATCGCGACGACGTAGAACTTCACGCTGAATCGCTCACCCCGCGGAAGCCGCACCGGGTCGTTGCCGCACTCGTACGCCGACAGCTTCACCGGGTTCGGCTTGTGCGGGCGGAACGCTCGCGACACGACCAGCGAGGCGACCCCGAACACGACCGCCAGCACGGCCATGGCCACGATCGGCAGGTACTCGTTCAGCACGGGCGAATCCTATCGGTCACGACGCTCTCGCGATCCGCTGCAGCAGATGGAACAGGCGGTCCTGGCGGTCGCCGTCGGGACCATCGGTGAGGTTGGCCATCAGGCGCATCGCGAAGCCCATCACGCGTCGGTTCGGCAGCAGGTAGCGTGTCGCGCGGCTCATGATCGCGGGGTGCCCGATGATCTTCGCGAACCCGCGTCCGATCGTGAAGTAGTCGCCGTAGCGCTCACGCAACACGGTCGGATACATCATCGCGATCGCGGGCCGGTCCTTCACGAGCGCCTCGTGCACGAGGTCGGCGGCGACCTCGGCGGTCTCCATGGCGTAGGCGATGCCCTCGCCGTTGAAGGGGTTGACGGCGCCGGCCGCGTCGCCGATCAGCAGCATGCCCGGCACGACCTGCGGCACCCGGTTCAAGCTCATCGGAAGCGGCCCCGACAGCACCCGCCCCTCGGCCGAGTCCTCGGAGATATCCCACTCCGAGGGCAGCATCGTCGAGAACGCGGTGAACAGCCGCTGCGCGGAGATCTTCTTGAAGTCCTTGAAGGTGTTGAGCAGGCCGGCGCCGAGGTTGATCTGGCCCCCCGCGACCGGGAACAGCCACCCGTAGCCCGGCAGGAGCAGGTCGCCTTCCCAGAGGTCGAGCCAGGACTCGAACCACGGGCCCGGATGATATGAGGTTCGGTAGTAGCGGCGCGCCGCGATTCCCAGCGGACGGGAGTCATCGCGCCGCACACCCGCGGGCTTCGCGAACCGGCTCGCGGCGCCGTCGGCGGCGATGGTGAAGCGGGCGCGGATCTCGGTGGGCTCGGCGCTCTTATCGTCGGCGGGTCGCACGCGGGCGCCGGTCACCCAGCCGCCATCGAGGATCGGCTCGGTGGCCTCGGTGCGTTCATGCAGACGGGCCCCAGCCTTCTGTGCACGCTGGATCAGAAGGTGGTCGAACCCGGCGCGCGGCATCACGAGACCGTAGCCGGGCCAGCTCGAGAGCTCGGGCCAGGGAAGCTCGATCGTCGCGCCGCGGGAGTAGACGCGGAGACCCTCGACCCGCTCGAACCCGGGGTCGTCGGTGTCGATGCCCATGCGCAGCAGGGCGGCCACGCTCCGGGGCGTCAAGCCGTCGCCGCAAACCTTCTCCCTCGGGAACGACGACTTGTCGATCACGGTGACGTCGAGGCCCTGTCGAGCCAGGTAATAGGCCGCGGCCGCGCCGCCGGGGCCGCCACCCACGACGAGCACATCGGTCTCGACCGTCTGTGCGTTCACGTCGGATCCCCTCGCGTGACGGGCTTGGCTCCTCGCCACAGTTCTCGCGGCGTTCTCGGGGAACAGCTTGTGAAAACTTTCACAAACCTCAGGCTACCGCAGCGCGCCGAGTCGCGCTGGGTCGCTCGACCTCACGCTACCCCGGCGGACTCACCGACGACTGAGCTCTGGATCCCACGCGGCGACGCTCAGCGGTGGTCCCACGCGTCGACGCGTGAGGGCACGACGCGCAGGAACCCGAGCGCCGGCACGTCGCGCGTGAACCGCTCGAAACCGTCGCGCGCGAACATCTGCCGGTATTTCTCGTGCCAGCTCGACATGGGCGCTCGCAGGTCGGGGTGCTCGGCCGGGAACGATTCGGCGACCCCTTCGATCCGCACCCCCGCCAGGTCGGTCCAATCGCGACCGAGATCGACCAGCACCGAGATGCGCGGGTCGCGCAGCGCGTACGTCCACGTGGTGTCTCCGACCTTGGTCGAAACCCACACCCCGTCGTCGCGCCACACGAACCACCGTGCTGCGACGTGCGGACCTCCGTCGGGGCGCACGGTCGCCACGCGGCACGTGAGCACGTCGGCGAACGCTCGCCGCAGGCCTTCAAGGTCGTCGCTCACGCCATCGCCTCCACCGCCGCGATCACGGCATCGTCACCGTCGCCGCTAGCTCGTCGAGCGCCGAGACAGCTTCGGGGTCGATCGGGGTCTCGCGCACCGCCTCGCGAAGCGTCACACGCGCGCGCGCGACCAGCCCGTTCACCGTCTCCGACGTCGCGCCGTGCGCGCCTTCACCGTCGAGCACGTCGTCGCGGAGCTGGAAGGCCTCCCCGAGCGGCGCGCCGAACACCCGCAGGGCCTCGCGCAGGTCGGCACGGTCGCCCGCGAGCGCCGCGCCCACCATCAGCGGGCCCTCGACGGTGTAGCTGCCCCCCTTCAGGCGAGCGGCGTGCAGGGCCGTGCCGGGGTCCGACGCGAGGCCGGCCACATCGAGGAGTTGACCGGCCGCCATGTCGATCCGCATCTCGTGGTAGGGCACGAGGGCCCGCACTATCGACTGAGCATCGAATCCGCTCGTTAGGAACAGACGGTCGGCGAGCACGGCCGCGAGGTCGCCGGCGAGCATCGCAGCCGAGCCGCCGAACCGATCTGGATCGACCGGGAAACCGCGCTCGACCGCCTCGTCTGCAAGGTGAGGCGCGGCCGTCGCAACGCCGCGGCGCTGGGTGGCGGCGTCCATGAGATCGTCGTGGATCAGGGCCATCGTGTGCAGTAGCTCGAGGGCAGCCGCCGCGCGGACGATGGGCGCGCCCGGCTGCGGACCACCTGGTGACGCAGACGCGGCCCGGCCGGCAGCGGCGCGGAAAGCCCACACGCACAACGCCGGCCTCAGACGCTTTCCGCCGGCGAACACGAGCCGGTTGATCTCGTGGACCAGCATCGGCGCGTGCTCGTCGATGCGGCCCAGCTCGCCCGAACACGTCTCTAGGTACTCGACGAGCACCCCGTCGACATCGTCTCGAACTGACTCGAGCGCGTCGCCGGCGAGGGCGGGTTCCAAGGCCATATCCGGGAGTATCTCGCAGCCAGGCTGGGCGGCCCGCAGAACCTCGAGCCGGGGCTCGCCACGACAGCCACGACTATCATGTGCTGGCTGAGGACGATCGCATCGCGATCGGCGGCTTACGCTCACGAGGACTCGATGACCCGGTTCCAGAAGCTCGCGGTTTCCACGACGGTCTCGACGCTCGCGTTGATCGCGTGGGGCGGGGTGGTCCGTGCGACCGGGTCGGGCGACGGGTGTCCCGACTGGCCCACGTGCTTCGGAAGCTGGGTGCCCCGCTGGGAATACCACACCCTGATCGAGTACATGCACCGTGCCCTCGGCGTGGTGTCGGGACTGATGGCGGTCGCGCTGGCGGTGGCCGGCGTCGTCGAGCTGGTGCGGGCTCGCCGGGGCCAGCCGAATGCGACGCCGCGCCCAGCGGTGGTGTTGGCCGTCATGCTCGTGCCGCTGTTCGGTGTGCAGGGCGCCCTCGGCGGAGCGGTCGTGAACAGCGCGCTCGATCCGGCGGTGGTCACGCTGCACTTCGGCCTCGCGATGATCGTGCTCGGCGTGGTCATCGCCGCCACGACCCTGAGCTTCCAACCTGCGCGGCGTGGGGGCGATCGAGGCTACGCTCGACTCACGCTGATCGCAGCTCTCGCGACGTTCGCGTTGCTGCTCGTGGGCACCTACGTGAGAGCCGAGGGCGCCGGCCTCGCGTTCCGCGACTGGCCGCTCATGGGGGGACGCCTCGTGCCGTCGCTCGGCCCGCCGGGCGCGGCGGAGATGTTCGCGCACCGCGTGCTCGCGATCGGCGCGGCGGCGCTCGTGCTATGGCTGGTGGTCCGGGCTCGCACGATGACGCAGCGCTCCGCAATGTTGGTCCGCCTCTCGACGGCGGCCGGCGCCCTGTTCCTCGGGCAGATCGCGGTCGGGGGCGTCAACGTCATCACCGACCTCTCCACGTGGCCGCGCGCCCTGCACGTCGCGATGTCGGCAGCGATCTGGGCGACGATGGTGGCCCTCGCGGTCGTCGCCCGCCGTGAGCCGGCTTCAGACGAGCGCTTCCCGGGCGAGCGGGCGCCCGCCTCGAGCGCCGAGACCGATGCCGTCGCGACCGATCATCAGCCGGTGTCGGTCCGCGACACGATCACGGCGTACTACCGACTCACGAAGCCTCGCATCATCGTGCTGCTGTTGATCACGACCGTGCCCGCGATGATGCTCGCCCAGCGCGGGGTGCCATCGCTCTGGCTCATGCTCGCCACCCTGGTCGGTGGAACCCTCGCAGCCGGCGCGGCCAACGCGATCAACATGTACCTCGATCGCGACATCGACGAGGTGATGCGGCGGACCCGCGGGCGCCCGCTGCCGGCGCACCAGGTCTCACCCGAGCGAGCGCTCGCGTTCGGTTTCTGGCTGGGAGCGTTCTCGTTCTTGTTCCTGACGATGACGGTCAACATGCTCGCCGCGACGCTCTCGCTCGCCGCGATCGCCTTCTACGTCGTGGTCTACACGATGTGGCTGAAGCGATCGACCACGCAGAACATCGTGATCGGCGGCGCCGCCGGCGCCGCGCCCGCGCTCATCGGCTGGGCGGCGGTGACGGGCTCGCTGGCACTTCCTGCGTGGATCCTGTTCGCGATCGTGTTCGTGTGGACCCCGCCGCATTTCTGGGCGCTCTCGCTCCGATTCAGCGGGGACTACGCGGCGGCGGGCGTGCCGATGCTTCCGGTCGTCAAGGGCGACGACGAGACGAGGCGACAGATCTTCTTGTACTCGCTCGTGTTGTTCGGAACGACGCTGCTGCTCTCGCCGGTTGCAGGCATGGGGCCGATCTACACGGGCACGGCCGTCGTGCTCGGCGGCGTGTTCGTGTACAGGGCGCTGGTGTTGTGGCGGCTCGCCGACACCGACGACTCTACCGACGTCGACACCGACGACCCGGCGGACGTCGACTCCCGTTCGAACGACTCCGCCTCGGACCGTTCCTGGCGGCTCTTCACCTACTCGATCGTGTACTTGGCGGCATTGTTCGGCGCCGTCGCTCTCGACGCGGTCGCCTAAGCGCCCTGAGCGTCGACAGCGTTCGCGGGATCGCTCAGCAGCTCGTCGATCAGCCCTGATAGCTCCTGAACGCTCGTCTCGCCGTAGATCGCATACCGCGTCGCGCCCGAGGCGTCGATGAGGTAGGTGTCGGGCACGAACGGGAATCCCAGCGACGCGGCCGTGCGACCTTCAGGGTCGTACATGCTCGGGTAGGTCACGTCGAACTCCTCGATCCACCGCTCGGCCGCTGCGCGTTGGTCGCGGTAGTTGACGCCCACCAGCTCCACTCCCCGGTCGACATACGCAGCTTGCACCTGCTGCAGGGCGGGCTGCTCGCGCCGGCACGCCAGGCACCAGCTCGCCCAGACGTTGACGACCAACACCGACCAAGCCATCGCGGCGGTGTCGACGGGCGGGCCGACGACGGCTTCGCCCCGTAGCCCAGGGAAGGCCTCATCGATCACCGCGACACCGCCTTCCTCGCGGGGATCGGTCGTGGGGCGCGTTGCGTACGCGGCGATGCCGACCGCGGCCACGATCGCCGCGACGACCAGCGCGGTGCGACCGAGACGCCGACGCGCTGGCAGCTCCTCGGGTGCCTCAAGCTCAGGGCCGGTCGACGGCGCGCCGACCGACGTGCTCACGTGACCTCGACCGTGCCGATCATCTCGGGGTGCACGTCGCATCGGAACTCGAAAATGCCGGCCACCATGGGCGGGATCGGGTACTCGAACGTGGTCGGGCCCGAGATCAGCTCGCCCGTGAAGAGCGCTGTCTCGCCGTCGTAGATCGACACGTTGTGCTGCCCGATGACATCGGCCGGGTCACGATTGTCGAAGGTCAAGGCGACTTGGGTGTCGCCCGGCCAGGTGAGCGTGGTCGGGATGAACGCCGTGTTCTCGGCAGCCACAGAGGCCGTCGCCGTTGCGCCACCTCCGCCTTCATCAGGCGGTAGTTCTTCCTCACCCGATCCGCCCGAGCCACCGGAACCCCCGCCTCCACCCCCGCCGCCTGCAACCACGACGATGCCGGTCATGGTCGGGTGCACGTCGCACTGGAAGAAGTACTCGCCCTCAGCCAGCGCGGGCACCTCGTAGGGAACGGAGGCGGGCCCGGTAACGAGGTCTCCCTTGAAGAGTTCCTCCGCGAGCGAGTCGTCGCCGTAGATAGCGATGTTGTGCTGGGTGCCGGCCTCCTGATTGTCGAACGTGATCGTGGTTGGGGTTTCGGCCGGGAGCTCGATCGTGTCGGTGTCGAACTCCAGCGCCGCGGCCGCGACCGTGACGCCTTCGCCGCCCTCACCACCGCCCGGAGCGGCGGTCATGGTGCCTGTCATGGTGGCCTCGTGGAACTCGCAGTTGAAGAAATACTCGCCCTCGACCAGTGGCTCGACCGGGTACGGCGCCTCATCCGGCCCGGTGAGCGGCGCCCCCCTGAACAGGGAGGGCGACTCGGCGTCGGGACCGTCGAAGATCACGACGTTGTGCACAACGGCAGGATCGGCGTTGTCGAAGGCGATCGTGAACGCCTCGTCGCTCGGCACCGAGAGCGCATCGGACGCGAAACCCGAAGCGGCGGCGCCCTCGGGTGCGCTCAAGGCGACGATGACCTCCTCTTCCTCGGCTTGCAGGGGCGCGGCGACCACCGCGAGCCCTCCCGCGACCATCGCGATGCCCGTCATCGCCGCGACCATCGAGAAGAGCGTGGCGCCGGTGACGCGCTTCCTCGAGGCGACCCAGGCGGCGACCCCGACGATGCCGGCGGCCGCGACCAGCGCCACGACGGTGGCGGCGCTGTGCGATACCGCGAGCAGCACGCGCGAGAACCCGGCGAGGACCAGCACGATCACCGCCAACGCACCGGTCGGGATCAGGATCGGCAGCAGTAGGCTCTGCCGGTTCTTGCCGTCACTCATCGAGATGTCGCTCCTCGTGGGTCGTCGTGGCGCCGGGGCGCGACTTCGAACAAGGGCTCATCGGCCCATCTCCGCGCCGATCTCTCGTTGCACATTCTGATAGGCCGACGTGTCGAGCCCGTCTCGCTGCTCCCGCTCGAACCACCGGAAGAAGATCACCGCGATCACGCTCCAGAGCAGCAGTCCGCCACCCAGCTTCATGATCAGCCCCGCGATGAGCTGGTCCTCGAGCACCGGCACGCCCCAGATGCGCGGGAAGCCGGCGTACACCGGATACAGCGGCGTGTGCCCGAACGTGAGGAATGACGCCGGGATCGTCGGCGCGAGCGACTGCAGGAACAGGTAGATCATCTGACCCGGCGCGGCGAGCGACGGCATCTCTGGGAGCGGCGACATCACCGGCCACCACATCACGAGCGCCGAGGTCACGATCAGCACGTGCAACGCCAGGTGCGTCGGCTCGGATCCGACCGACGCCTCGACGACCGCCGGCCAGTGCGTGAACAGCAGCACGCCGTTGAAGAACACGAGCGCCACGAGCGGGCGCGTGAAGAACCGGAAGACGCGGCGGACCGGCCGCGGCGCGAGCAGCGAGCGAAGCATGAACGCCGGCATGCCCGCGATCAGCAACGGCGCCGCGATCAGCGTGAACAACAGGTGCTGGGTCATGTGCATGAGGTACAGGTAGTTCTCGGCCAGGTCGTGCACGGGCCAGTCGGCGCCGATCCACAGCACACCCATGCCGCCGAGGAACAGCGCCTTCTTGCGCCGAGGGGTCTCCTCGCCCGTGGCAGCCAAGTGCCTGCGTGCGGTGATCAGGTACGCAGCGACGATCGACCCGAACAGCAGCCAGACGTCGGGGTGCAGATGCCAGGTGGGCAGTCGCACGATCGCCTCACTCCACCGTGAACACGCGGAACGAGATGAGCACGATCAGGTACAGGGTCGCCGCGCCCGCGAGTCCCATGAGGAAGAACCGCGCGTAGGTCGGGCTGTCGAACTTGAGGTGCATGAACCACATGACGACGATCGCGAACTTCACGATCGCGAGCCCGAACAGCGTGGGCACGAGCAGCGCGCCGACGTCGACGTAGTAGGTGGCGACCTCGAGCGCCGTTAGCACCCCCAGGATCATGCCTATCCGCACGTACTCCTTGGGGCTTGGGTGCTCGACGTGCGGCGCAGGCGCGTGGTGGGACTCGTGCGCGCCGGTCTCGATGTCTGACACCCGCATCGCCTCCTACGCCGGCCCGGCGGGGGTCGGGATCAGGTACACGACCGTGAAGATGATGATCCACACGATGTCGACGAAGTGCCAGTACAGACCCACCATCTCGACCGGGAACGCCGCGTCGTCGGGCAGGCGATCGGCGGTCGACATGCCCACCAGCGAGAGCAGCATGAGGATGCCGACCGTCACGTGTACCCCGTGGAACCCGGTCAGCACGTAGAACGTCGTGCCGAACAGGTTCGTCGTGATCTTCAAGCCCTCGTCGTAGAAGCTCGTGAACTCGTAGACCTGACCGCCCACGAACGTGAGGCCGAGCATGGCGGTGGCAAGCAGCCACAGTCGCATGCGGACGATGTCGCGCTTCTGCGCCGATGCGAGCGCCAGCACCATCGTGAGTGACGACGCAAGCAACACGAACGACGAGACCGACGTGTACGGGATGTCGAAGACGTCGGCCGGGTAGGGCCCCGTCGTGCTCGAGCCCCGATACAGCACGTAGGTGCTGATCAGCGCGCCGAACAACATGCATTCCGACGACAGGAACAACCACATGGCGAGCTTCGTGTTCGGCAGCCCTGTGGTCGTCGCGTGCTCGTCGTGCGGCGCGTCAGCGGCGCCGTGCCCGGGGGTGATCGTGAGGTCGCTCATGGTCGCCTACTCCTCCGCCACCGACGGCTCGAGGGCCCATCCGTAGAACCCGATCAGCGCGACGAGCGCGCCCGCCCCGATCAGCCACCAGGAATACAGCACGCCGTAGGCCATGATCGGCAGCCCGAGCCCCGACACCAGCGGCCAGTACGACGGGCTCGGCAGATGGATCGAACCGTGACCCCCGCCATGACCGGCTGCATCGGTTGCGTCGGGGTCGTCTGGAGCCCCCCCGGCCTGAGCCGGCACGAGCTTGCCGGAGCGTTCGTCTTCCACGTACTTGCGGTGCCAGAACTCGTCGAGCGAATGCACCGTCGGGATCTCATCGAAGTTGTGCACCGGGGGCGGGCTCGAGATCATCCACTCGAGGGTGCGGGCATCCCACGGATCTTCGATGACCTCGCCACGAGGCTTCATGTGCGTGCGCACGATGTTGGCGATGAAGATCGCCACCGAGACCGCGATCAGGAACGCGCCGATGGTCGACATCTGGTTCCAGAAGGTGAGGCCGAGCGACTCGGGGTAGGTGTACTCGCGACGGATCATGCCCTGCAGCCCGAGGATGTGCATCGGTCCGAACGCCAGGTTGAACCCGATGATCAAGAGCCAGAACTGCACCTTGCCGACAGCCTCATTGAGCTTGCGGGCGAACACCTTGGGCCACCAGTAGTACAAGCCCGCGAAGATGCCGAAGACGGCGCCGCCGAAGATCACGTAGTGGAGGTGCGCGACGATGTAATACGTATCGGTCTGCTGGTAGTCGCTCGGCACGATCGCGTGCGTGACGCCTGAGAGACCGCCGATCACGAACATCATGACGGCGCCGACCGCATACAGCATGGGCGTCGCGAACTTGATGTCGCCGCCGTACATCGTGGCCATCCAGTTGAAGATCTTCACGCCCGTGGGGATCGCGATGATCGCCGTCGAGATGCCGAAGGCGGTGTTGGCCACCGGCCCGAGACCGGCCGCGAACATGTGGTGGGCCCACACGCCGAACCCGATGAAGCCGATCGCGATGCCGGAGAACACGACGAACTGGTAGCCGAACAAGGGCTTGCGGCTGAAGACCGGCAGGATCTCGCTGATGATGCCGAACGCCGGCAGGATAAGGATGTAGACCTCGGGGTGGCCGAAGAGCCAGAACAGGTGCTGCCACAGGATCGGCTGACCGCCGCGTGTCGGGTCGAAGAACGCGGTGTCCCAGCGCCGGTCGAACAGCAGCTGGAACAGGGCAACCGTGATGATCGGCAGTGCGAAGACGAGCAGGAACTGCACCACGAGCCCCATCCACACGAAAGGCGGCATGCGGAACAACGTCATGCCGGGGGCGCGCATGTTCACCACCGTCACCGCCAGGTTCACCGCGCCGGCGGTCGACGCGATGCCGGTGATCAGCAGACCGAGCGCGTAGAACGTCATGCCGATCGATGGGTCGGTGGTGGAGTTCGGGGCATACCCGAACCATCCGCCGTTGGGCGCGCCGCCGAGGAACGGGCTCGAGTACAGGAAGAGCCCGCCGAGCAGGAACACCCAGAAGCTGTAGGCGTTCAGGCGCGGGAACGCGACGTCGCGCGCCCCGATCATCAGCGGGATCATGTAGTTGAAGAAGGCCGCCGACATCGGCATGACGAACAGGAAGATCATCGTGATGCCGTGCATCGTGAAGATCTGGTTGTACTGGTCGGCGTTGAGCAGGGTGCCGTCGGGCTGCGCCAGCTGCGCCCTGATCAGCAGTGCCTCGAGGCCGCCGATGATGAAGAATACGAAGGCCGCGACCCCGTACATGATGCCGATCTTCTTGTGGTCCACCGTGGTGAACCAGCTCCAGAAGCCGGTGAGCTCCGTGGGTCGCCGAAGCGAGCCCCGGCCGCCCGCGGGAACGCTCACGCTCGCCATCGTTGGGTGATCGCCTCCATCACGTCAGAGAGTAGAGATAGGCGACGATGGCCTCGATCTCGTCGGGTTCGAGGCCGTAGTCGGGCATCTTCGCGCCCAGCTTCGTCGCGTCGGGGTTCGCGAGCCACGCCGCGAGCGCCTCGCGGTCGGTGGTCGGCCAGTTGCAGCCCGCGAAGCACGTGTGGTTGGGGTCGGCGAAATGCGTCAGGTTGGGCGCGGCGGCTGCCCCTGGCGCTGCACCCACGGAGTGGCACGCCGTGCAGCTTCCGCGGCCGTTGGCCAGCGGGTTCATGAACAGCTCCTCGCCCTGCTGGGCGAGCGGGTCGGTGGGGCTCGGGGGCTCGACCTTCTGGTTCGCGACCCAGGCTTCCCAGTCGTCGGGATCGAGCGCCACGACCTCGAGCTTCATGAGCGCGTGCTGCAGGCCACAGAACTCCGCGCATTGGCCCGTGTACGTGCCGGGGGTATCGATGCTGAACACGATGTGGTTCGTCTGGCCCGGCATCACGTCCTGCTTACCGAAGAGCTCGGGCACCCAGAACGAGTGGATCACCTGGAAGTCGGGGTCGCCGTTCGCGTCCCTCGCGGCGCCCCCCTTGGACTCGAGCGAGAGGTAGATCTCGCGCCCCGTCGGCACGACCAGCGTGTCGGCGATCGTGATCGGGGCGTCCCAATCGGTCACCATGTCGTCGTCGGGGTACACGAAACCCCACCACCACTGGTACCCCTCGACGGTGATGTTGAGCGCGTCGTCGGCCGGCGGGCGGGCGAGATCCCAGAGCAGCGAGATCGTGGGCACCGTGACGACCGCGAGCACGACGGCAGGGGCGATCGTCCACCCGATCTCGAGGCGCGTGTTGCCGTGGGTCTGCTTCGGCATGCGGTCGCGGCCCTTGCGGTGGCGGTAGCGCAACGCGATGAACAAGATGCCGCCCTGCACGATCACGAAGACGGCAACTGCCACCCAGAACACCGGTACGAACAGCGCCTTCTGCTGCTTCGCGACCTCGCCGACAGGCTTCAACGTGTCCTGGCCGGCGTTCGGAGCGCACGCCGCGAGCAGCAGTCCCACGGCGACCAGGCCGAGGGTCCACAGCGCCTTCTTCCGCACGATCGCTTCGCTCCCTACCCGCCGACTCGGCCCGTTCACGTGCCGGAACGCGCGCACTGTATCACCGGTCTGCTCGCGGCCAGTTGCCGCCCAAGGTTCATTTGGCATAGCTGTGCAGACCCACGATGAAGAGGTTCACGGCGTAGTACGTGACCAACAGTGAGGCGAACCCGACGAGGGCGATGACGGCCGCGCGGCGACCCTTCCATCCGCTCGTCGCGCGCGCGTGCAGGTAGCCCGCGAAAACCACCCACGTGATGAACGACCAGGTCTCCTTCGGGTCCCAGCCCCAGTAGCGGCCCCAGGCTTCCTGGGCCCAGATCGCGCCGGCGATGACCGCGAACGTCCAGATCGGGAAAGCGAGCGCGATGAGGCGATAGGCGAGCCGGTCGAGCCCGGCGGCGGAAGGCACGAGCCGGCGCCGAGCAGAAACGGCCTGCACGTCCTCGGCCGAGTCGGGTACGAGGTCGCTCGGTGCGGCGGCGGCGCGGCCGTCGGTGGCATCGAGGTCGATCGAGCCGCCCATGATCGGCGGGGGGTTCTGCGAGGCGAGCGCGTCGAGCTTCTTCCGCTCGGCGCGATCGACCACGAGGTAGGCGATCGTCGCGATGCCGCCGAGCGCGAACAACGACGACCCCCAGATCGCTGCCTGCACGTGGATCTTGATCCAGTACGAGTTGAGCGCGGGCACTAGCGGCCCCGGGCCGACGTAGAGGAACGACACCGCGACCGCCATGGTCAGCA
Organism: Actinomycetota bacterium; assembly: GCA_040882605.1. Lineage (GTDB taxonomy): Bacteria > Actinomycetota > UBA4738 > UBA4738 > HRBIN12 > JAOUEA01. The sequence continues at coordinate 42,182 of JBBEAY010000035.1, read as the reverse complement.
CGCTGAACATCAGGGCGAACCCGGTGAGCGAGCGCACCTTGTAGACGCCCTCGACCACGACGAGCGCGCCGACGACGACGAGCAGAGCGAGCAGCGAGGAGTACTCGTACATGTTGCCCCACGGCACCCGGTCGGCGGCGAGCCCACGGGCCGCGACCGACACGAGGTTGGCCGCCACGCCGACGACCGCCACCGCCCGCGAGACCTGCCAGATCGCGTCACGCCTGAACGCCAGGCTGAACGACAGGTGCACGAAGTAGCCGACCATCGCGGCGATGTAGGCGAACAGCGCCACGTTGAACGCGCCGTTGGAGACGCGGGCCCACTGCAAGTCGGTCACGACGTCTGCACCCTTTCTGGTTCTCGAGGCTCGCGATCGTCGGACCGGCGATCGGATCCCTTGCCCGGCTCGTGCCGAGACGCCGAGGGTCCGCCCGCCGCCGACGCGATGGCGTCGACGAGCCAGGCGAACTCCTCTTCGAACTGCGGCTTACGCTGCATCGCGAGACCGCCCACCCGCAACACGGCGCCGTCACCGTCGGGGTCAGCGCGGACCCATACCTTGCGCCGCGAGCTGTAGAGGGCCGGCAACAGTCCCACGAGTATGAGGATAGCCGCGGCAAGCACCAGCGGAAGCCCGGCGTCGCGAGCTACCTGGAACACGGAGTACTCACGCAGCTCCAGGAACGAGATCGTGGCGCCCGAACCCGGCTCGCCGCTGGCGCCGGCGAGCGTATCGCCGTTCTCCAGGTCGGCGGTCCGCTCGGCCCCGACGATGCCCGACGACACTTGTCGCATGCCGGTCGTGTCGAGCCGGTTCGTGGCCAGGTCGGCGAGCGAGCCTTCCCAGACGGTGAACCTGATGATCGGATCGAAGGCGACGAGCATGGCCTGTGGTTCGGCGCCGGGGTCGAGCAGCGCCGCGAACGCACGGCTGTCGGGCCAGAGCTCGAGCTCGATCGCCCGGTCCATGCCACCGGCGCCCGCCCCGGCGCCCGGAAGCTTCACCACGCCACGCCAGGGCATCGCGAACGCCACGATGCCCTCAGGCGCGGGGTCGCGGTCCATCACCACTGGCCCCGACGACACCACCTCGCCGCCATCGGTGACCTCGATCATCGGCGCCCAGCCGAAGCCCGACTGGTAGATCCACAGCCCTTCGACCTTGGCCGGCTCGTTCACCCTGATCTCCTGTTGCCGCAGCATCGATCCGTCGGGGTTCTGCAGGTCCACGCTCGAGACGAAGTCCATCGGCTGACCCGTTCGCAGGAAATCGCTACGGAAATCACGCAAGCGCAGACCGACCCCGGTGAACCCATCGAAGAACCGGCCCGCCTGAATCGTGCCGTCGTAGTTCGCCTCGGCATCGACCCAGGTCTGGCCCTCGACGACCGCGATAAGCCCGCTGAATCCGGTGCCCTTGCCGTAGATCACGCCGGCGAGCAGCAGGATGAACGCCCAGTGGAACGCCAGGCTCCCCACCTCTCGTGCCACGCCCTTCTCGGCAGCGAGGGCGGCTCGTGCAGGGTCGCGCGCCACGCGGAAGCGGCGCCGCCGCAGCGTGCGCCGTGCCACGTCGATCGTCAGGTCGGGCGCCGCCGCCACCCGCACCTCGGCGTATCGCGGCAACGCGTCGATCTCGCGAGCCTGCATCGGCGGGGTGCGCAACGCGCGCCACAACGCGCGTGTGCGAGGCACGAGGCACGCGATGAGCGACACGAACAGCAGGGTCGTGATGAGCACGAACCACCAGGACCCGAAGACGTCGAATAGGCCCGCTCGGTCGAAGAAGGTTCCCCAGAAGCGGTGAGCTGCTCGGTACTCGAGCACGCGCTCGGGGCTGTTCGGCCGTTGAGGAAGCAGGGACCCGGCGACCGAGGCGAGCGCGATCAGCAGCAGCAGGATCAGCGCGGTGCGCATCGAACGCAGCGTTCGCCACACGAGTGCGACCGACTGGTCGAGCGAGAGACGCTGAGCACGCTGAAGAGCTGGCCGCTGAGGAGATGACATGGGGGCGCCGCCCATCCTAGAGACCCATCCTAGATACCCAGCGTGAAACGCTGCGCGAGTGGGGCGACCCGGCGGGTGAACTCGCCCGTGAACACCAGCACGCCCATCACCACCATCAACGCGCCTGACACGATCGCGATCGCGGTGTACCGGCGCTCCACCCAGCCGAAAGCGCCCATGAACCTCGTCACGCCGAGACCCACGAGCAGGAACGGCACGCCGAGGCCCGCCGAGTAGCAGAGCAGCAACAACATCGCGCGGGGCGTGCTGCCGGCCGCCGCGATCGCGAGGATCGCGCCCAGCACGGGGCCGATGCACGGGGTCCAGCCGGCGGCGAACGCCATGCCGAGAGGAACCGCGCCCACGCTCCCCGGGCGCAGGCGAGCGAGGAAGGGCCTGCGCTCGGCGTAGAGCGCGAGCGACCCGCGCCGCAGCGCGTAGCCGATCATCAGCACGCCGAACGCGATCACGATCGCGCCGCCGATGCGCTGACCGGCCGTTCCTTTGAAGACCTGCACGAACGTGGAGGCGAACGCCCCGAGCAGCACGAACACGATCGTGAACCCGGCGATGAATAGGAGCATGGGTGAGAGCGGGCGCCGACCGTCGTCGGTGATGCGATCGCCGGCCACGAACGAGAGGTAGCCGGGCAGCAGCGGCCACACGCACGGACTGAGACATGACACGAGCCCCGCGGCGAACGCCAGGGCGGGCGCCCACCACGAGGCGATACCGCTCTGCACGATGTCGGCGATCAGGGCGATCAGGGCGACTCCGTCCGGTCGTCTTACACGGAACGTGGACCTGCTGAGATAGTAACGAGGAGCTTGTGAAATGATTCACGAGTCGATCGGCCGATCGATCGGAGAACCGAGCGCGAGGGTCGGGTGCGCGTGACACGTGTCTATAATCGCCCCGCCTCAGCAGAGCCGCCCCGATGGAAGCAGCAGGAACACGGCCGACGAACCGCAAGGAGCCATGAGCCAGGTCGAGACGACGCCAGCCAACTCCACGCCGAACCGTAGGGAGCGCGTCGAGACGTTCCTGAAGGAGTTCGAGTGGACGTGGACCACGGCCGTCGTCTTCTCACTGGGGCTCGTCTTCTTCCTGTTGATCTCGGCGGCGGTGCTGCCGTCGTTCTTCCTCTACGTGGCCGAGCAGAAGTTCGGGTGGCAGGGCCCGACCGACATCGAGGCGGCGCTGCTCGAGGTCAAGACGTTGCTCCCCGGCGGTGAGCCCGCCGTCTACGACGAGCTGCTCCTGCAGGTGCGCGACTCGATCGCGATGGGCCTTTCGACCGGCCCGATCATCACCCTGCTCGTGGCGGCGGCGATCATGCAGAACTGGCGCCGCAAGCTGCGTGGACAGTCCGACAACCGCCCGACCGGCGGGTACAGGTAGCGAGCGGCGATGGCGTATACCAAGACCGAGGTCGACATCCACGAGGACTACATCGTGGAATCCGTCGACCCCGCATGGCTCGCGCAAGGGGTTAAGTCGCCGAAGCATCTGATGCTCGACCCCGACAACTGCATCCTTTGCCGCGCGTGCGAAGACGTCTGCCCCTGGAACTGCATCTACATGTTGTCGCCCGACATCGTCGAGGGCGCGCAGCAAGACGTGGTGGGCGACGAGGTTGGCGTCTCGAACGCGATCTTCGTCGTCGACGACATCGCGTGCACCCGCTGCTCGGTCTGCGTCGACCGGTGCCCGACCGACACGCTGTACTATGCGCGACTGCCCGAGGGTTCCAAGGGCGGATCGCGAACGATGGCCGAGGTCCCCACATCACAGGCTGAACCCGAATGACCGCGCCTAGGGGAGGGATGAATTGAAGCTGAAGCCTCCGTCGCCCGGCGACCTGGGTGAGCGGCTGAGAGAGACCGAGGTCTGGAAGTCGATCTTCCGGCCGGGCTCGATCTTCCGTAAGGGCTACAAGGACACGTCGCGTGACCGTGCCTTGGCGACGATGAACAACGTGCTGTACCACCTGCACCCGGTCAAGGTGAAGCGCCACGGGCTGAAGCTGACCTACACGTTCTGCCTGGGCGGGCTCTCGTTCTTCCTGTTCGTGCTGCTCACGATCACCGGCATCTTCCTGATGTTCTTCTACCGGCCGACGGCCGACATCGGCGGCTCGCAGGCGTTCCAGGACATGCAGCTCATCCGGACGTCGGTGTTCTTCGGCGACCTGGTGCGCAACCTGCATCGGTGGGGCGCCCACCTCATGGTGTTCAGCGTGACGCTGCACATGGCGCGCGTCTTCTACACCGGCGCGTACAAGCCGCCGCGCGAGTTCAACTGGGTGGTTGGCGTGCTCCTGCTCTTCCTCACGCTCGGACTGTCGTTCACGGGCTACCTGCTGCCGTGGGACCAGCTCGCGATCTGGGCGGTCACGGTCGGCACGTCGCTCGCCGGCTACTCCCCGCTCATCGCGAAGCAGGCGAACTTCCTGCTGCTGGGCGGCGTTGTGGTCGGCCCGGAAACGCTGCTCCGCTGGTACACGTTGCACGTGATCGCGCTGCCGTTCGTGTTAGTGATCTTCCTCGCGGTGCACTTCTGGCGCATCCGCAAGGACGGCGGCATCTCAGGACCGCTCTAGAGGCATCCAGGGGAAGACATGGCCAAGGAAGACACCCCGCTCGATCAAGGAGTCTTCGACTCCACGCTCGAGGCCGAGCTCGCTAAAGGCGCCGACCGTCGGATCGCCGAGGGGCGCGCGCGATCAGCCGCCGTGCGCGCCTTCCGTGCGGCGAACCCAGAGGAAGCCGCCAAGCACGCCGCCGCCGGGGCCGGGGCCGCACCTGCTGCGGGCGCCGCCGCGGGCGGAAACGGTGGCGCCGCTGCTGCGCCGGTTGCCGCCGGGGCCCCTGCCACCGCTGCTGCGACCGGCGGGGCGCCCGTGGCCGTCGCGGCTTCGGTGACCACGCCGGTGCGCGAAGCCCCGCTGCCTACGGGGAACCTGCCGACGCCGAAGAAGGGCGCCGACGACAAGCACCGGCTGCTTGCGCTCGTACCCCCCGAGGGCATCCAGCGGGTGGAACGCGAGCAGGGCGACCGCGTCAACGTGTGGCCGCATCTGCTGATCGAGGAGTTCGTGGCCATGTTCATCTTGATGGCCGCGCTGACGCTGTTCTCGACCTTCATCAACGCGCCGCTGCGCGAGCTGGCGAACCCGAACCTCACGCCGAACCCATCGAAGGCGCCCTGGTACTTCCTGGGGCTACAGGAGCTGCTGCGCTACTTCCACCCGATGGTCGCGGGCATCACGATCCCGACGTTCATCCTCGTGGGGCTCGCGGCGGTCCCCTACGTCGACCGCAACCCGAGCAACAAGCCGGGCGACCGCAAGATCGCGATCACGATGTTCACGATCCTGTTCATGTTCGGCGGGATCCTCACGATCATCGGCTCGTTCTTCCGCGGCCCCGGATACAACTGGGTCTGGCCGTGGGCACAGGGGGTGTTCTTCGAGCTATGAGCAATCTGGTGGGCATCTCGATGCCGCTCGTCGCCGCGATCCTCGCGTTCGTCGTGCTCGACATCTTCGCGATCGGTTTCGGCCTGTCGTTCGTACGGGCGAATCGTGCTGCGCGCGAGTCGCCCGGCGGCCAGATCGAGGTCACGAGCAAGCCCGTGGCGTCGGTCTCTCGTCGCGACTTCTTCCGTCGCTCGTTGTTGAACTCTCTCATGCTCTTCGGCGCCGTGTTCGGAGGCGCCTCGATCACGTTCCTCTGGCCGAACCTGAAGGGCGGGTTCGGCTCGCTCGTCGACGCCGGAAGCGTCGACGACCTCAAGGCCGAGATCAACACTGAGGCTGGCGTCGCGTACAACGGAACCGGGCGGTTCTACGTCGTGGGCTACAACGGGGGTGTGAGCGGCGACGTCGACTACGTGACCGACGGCGTCTCCGCCGAGGGCATCATGCCGCTCTACCAGCGATGCGTGCACTTGGGTTGCCGCGTGCCGTACTGCTCATCGTCGAAGTGGTTCGAATGCCCGTGCCACGGCTCGAAGTACAACGGCGCCGGCGAGTACCAGCTCGGCCCGGCGCCCCGAGGCATGGACCGGTTCAAGCTCGAGATCGTCGACGGCGTCGTGGTGGTCGACACGTCCGAGGTGGTCTTGGGCCCGCCCCGCGGCACCGACACCGTCTCCCAACCTCCGCAGGGCCCGTTCTGCGTCGCGACCGGATAGCTGAAGGGGAGAGCTGCCGACGATGATCGCGCTGGAGATGCTGGCCGCCACGAACCTTGCGGGTGTGATCCTGCTCGTGCTCGGGCTGATCTTCGTGACCGCGGCCGGCGCGGCGCTGTTCTTCCGCAGCCGGCAGACCGAGCAGAAGCTCGACATCCCGAGCGGCATGCGGCCCGGTCCCGCCGACGCCGCCCTCGAGACGCCGCTGCTGCACAAGTTGCAGGGCTGGGGCGTCGTGCTCGTGGTCTTCTTCGCGATCTTCATCCCCTTCAACTGGCTGCGCGAGCCCTCGGAGAACCAGCGCCAGGAGGACGAGCTGCTCGCCATCGGCTTCGATCGCGGCGAGCTCGCCGTACAGGCCTTCACCGAGGAGAATCAGCTCGGCGTCGGGTGCATGCGCTGCCACGGTCCCGAGCTACGGGGTCAGGCGATCCAGGCCGGCAAGATCGTCGTGCAGTCGGCCAACCTCACTAACATCTGCGCGGGTCCGTTCGGCACCCCGCCACATCCGGCGATCTTGTCGCAGGACGACATCTACCAAGTGATCGAGGAAGGTCGCGGCGCGATGCCCTCGTGGAGCATCAGGTATCAGGGCGCGCTGAACGATCAGCAGGTCAACGACCTGGTGGTGTACCTGGTGCAGATGAGCTCCGAGAACGTGCCGTTCGAGGACAACGTCTGCCTGAACGAAGAGGCGTCGACGCGAGCGCTCGACGAGGCCACCGTGAACCCGAGGGATCCGTAGATGGAGAACAGCTGCCTGGGGTTCACGATCGAGTGCGGCACCCTCTGGAAGGGGGCCGGCGTCACGATCGTGGGCTTCACCCTGTTCATCTTCAGCACCTTCCTGATGCTGTCGGCCATCTTCGGAAGGTGGCTCGGATTCCTGGTGCTCATGGTGTCTCTGTCCGGCTGGATGGTCCTGCAGTCCGCGCTGTGGCTCTTCGGCTTCTGGTCGCAGGGGATCGAGACGCCGACGAACCTCGGTCCGCGTGGCGCGGAGCCCGCATGGATCGCGCTCGAGGCTGCGGTCGATGAGACCTCCGACCGGTACGAGACCTATGCGTCGTGGCCGGGTGACCCTTGGGCCGCGCCCGATGAGAGCGACACGGAACAGTCGAGCGACGTGCAGAGCGCGAGCGGCGCCGTGACGTCTTTCCTGGCCGAGAAGACCAACGAGGAGCTCGGGCTCGAGGAGACCGCCCCCACGGCGATCCAGGGCAGCCAGTTCGCCATCGACTCGATCCGGTTCGCCCGCGACGGGAACGCCAAGCTCGCGGTCGTGCAGTCGCATTTCACCGGCGGCGGTCCGCTCTGGACGGTCTCGCTCTACTACGACACAGGAAGCGTGCCGCGCTACTCCTACATGTTCTTGGGCGGATCGATCGTCGCTTTCGGCCTGCTCCTGCCCTTGCTCGACCGCGCCGAGAAGAAGCGCAAGGAGTTCCTTACCGGCGGCGCCGTGCCCGCCTGGTACGGCCCCGCCTAGTAGCTCAAGAGAAGAGGACGATGATGATCGCGAACCTGGAGCTTCCCCTCCTCGAGCAGGGAAGCGTGCAGTTCATCCTGATGGGCATCATGATCCTCGCGGTCCTCGCCGCCCTCTGGGTCACCATCTCGAAGTAGCCCAGCGACTAACGGGCACCGTCAAGGTCTGCGACCGAGCGGCCTCGCCGCTTCACTTCCGCGAGCGTGGCCTTGCGCTGTTCATAGAAGGCCAGGATCTGCAGCTCGACCGCCAGGTCGACCTTACGCACCGACACGCCGGGCGGCACCGTGATCACTGCCGAGGCGAAGTTCAGCACCGATCGCACGCCAGCATCGACGAGGCGGTCGGCGACCTCCTGCGCGGCGGACGCGGGCGTGGCGATCACGCCGATCGCGATGTCGAGCTCGGCCACCAGCTCGGGAAGGTCGTCGTCATGGCGGATCTCGAGGCCCCCGATCGTCTGCCCCACGCGCGCCGGATCCGAGTCGACGAGAGCCCCGACCCGGAACCCTCGCTCGGCGAACCCAGCGTAGTTCGCCAGGGCTTGGCCGAGGTTGCCGATGCCCACGATCACGATCGGCCAGTCCTGGGTGAGCCCCAGCTCGCGTCGGATCTGGTGGATCAGGTAGGCGACGTCGTAGCCGACCCCCCGGGTGCCGTATGTGCCGAGATGCGAAAGATCCTTGCGGACCTTGGCCGAGTTCACGCCGGCCCCCTCGGCGAGCTCGTTGCTCGAAACGGTGCCCGCGCCCGCCTCGGCCAGGTCGACCAGGGCGCGAAGGTAGACCGGCAGCCTTCCGACCGTAGCCTCGGGGATCGACCGTTCCCTCACCACTCGAACGTGCTCCGCTGCATGGTGTCAGGGTAGCCGGAGACTCCGGGCGTTCACAAGCTCACAAGCTCGCAGAGCCCCGCGGGATCTCGTCTCGTGGTCGCCTCATGCGCGCAGACGCCCGGCGAGCTCCTCGGCGTCGACCGTGTACTCGAAGGCTTCCTCGCCGTCGACGACGACCACGGGGATGCGAAGGCCGTACTCGCGCACGAGCGCATCGTCAGTCTCGATGTCGACCTCCTCGAACTCGAACGGTGTGCTCGCTCGCTCGGCGACGAGCACCGCGCGAGCATCGTCGCAGAGGTGACAGCCCGGGCGGGTGTAGAAGAGGACCTTCATCGGAGGCGACACTACCCGGCGGCCCGGCGCCTCATGGGCGTCTGGGAGGATACGCCGCATGCGCGAGGGAGACCGCGACGACCTGGAGCTGCATCGCAGCCTGGCCTCGGGCGATCGTGGGGCGTTCGACGCGTTGTACCGGCGCTATTCGGGGTCGGCCTACGGACTCGCCTACCGCATCACGGGCCAGCAGGTCCTTGCCCAAGACGTCGTGCACGACGCGTTCATGGCCCTGTGGCGCGCGCCCGAGGCCTTCGATCCGGCCCGGGGGGCATTCCGCACGTTCTTCCTCTCGTTGGTGCACCATCGGGCGGTCGACACGGTCCGCCGCGAGGAACGCATCAGGGCCAGGCAGGAACGTGCGGCGAACCTCGAGCCGGTGGCCGTCGAAGACCCAGCGGAGAGCGTGATCGACGCGGCCGACGTGGCCGGTCGTCGCGTCGAGGTCCGTGCGGCGCTCGAGACACTCTCCCCCGATCAACGACAGGTGCTCGAGATGGCGTACTTCGGTGGCAAGACACAGGTACAGATCGCCGAGGAGATCGACATCCCGCTCGGCACCGTGAAGACCAGGACGTTCGCGGCGATGCGCAAGCTGCGCACGGTGCTCGACCCGATGCAGACCGAGCCAGACGATCAGCCAGGAGACCGAGCGACCTCATGATCGACAACCACGAACGCATCGAGGAGCTGTTGGCCGGCTACGTGCTGCGCAGCCTCTCCGGCGCCGACGCCGCCGAGGCCGACCTGCTGCTCTCCGATCACGTGCCCGGCTGCCGGCGGTGCCGGGATTCCCTCGACGACTTCCAGCGACTCTCAGCCGACCTCGCGTTCGTGGTCGAGCCGATGGCGCCGCCAGAGACGCTGCTCCCCCGGTTGCACCGCGAGCTCGAGCCCCAGGCGCCCCGTCGCCGCCCGATGCAGATGTTCGCGGTGGCCGCGGGAGTGGTCGCCGTGGTCGGGCTGGCGGGGCTCACGGTGAGCCAGAGCATCAGGGCGACCAACGCCGACGTGCGAGCCGACGATCTCGCGAACGCCGTGGGGTTCGCGACCCGCGACGACGCCCGCATGGTCGAGGTCGGACCCGTGCAGGGGATCTCGGCGCCGGGCGAGAACCATTTCTACGTGATGGGTGAGAACGTGCCTTCGCCGCCGGCGGGCGCCGTCTACCGAGTGTGGCTCGTCTCCGGCGACGCGCCGACGTTCGTGGGCGACTTTTTGCCCGAGGCCGGCGATGTGTTCCTGTCGATCCCGTTCGATCCGAGCCGATACGACGACCTGTGGATCTCGATCGAACCTAGCGACGCCCCCACCGGTGAGCCCTCGAGCGCGGAGTGGTGGTCGGCGAGCTCGAGCCCCGCAGCAGCCTGAAACGCTTCCTCCCGCCGCTACCGCCTTCGGCCACTTGAGCGGTAAGGCTCAACCGACAGACTCACTCGCGGCCGCCGGGGCCGGTACAGGCGGTTGGCGGCCCGCCCGCAGGAATCCCACGAACATCACCGCGATGCCGGTGGCAAGCGCCGCCGAGAACGCCGCGGCCCGGCCGTTGTACGCGAAGTACGACCCGAACCCCGCGATCACGGTCGCGCCGAGCGCGATCAGCATCGTGCCCATGAACCGGTCCCGCAGCTCCGGACGTCCTCGCAGCCTCCATGCGGACCAGAGCACGCCCGCCACCAGCACAAGGTAGGAAGGCGTCGATATCAGCTGCGGCAGTCGCTGCGCGGCCGAGCCCTCACCGAACACACCTCTTCCCGAGGGAAGGTCCTCGGCGAGGTTGGCGGCATCGAACGACGCCGCGCGCAGCACCGAGACCGTGTAGGCGGCCAGGAAGACCAACACGATCCAGCACGCCGCCTGCACGCGCGGGCTGCGCACCAGCAGCATCAGCTCGCCCCCCGCGAGGAACGGAACGTTGAGCACCGCTCCGAGCGCCCAGTAGAGCTGGAACTCGCGAGGGGTCCATCCGCCGGTCATGCCGAACACGACCGCGAGCGACGCGGCCGCGTACATCGCGAGCGCGAGCACCCAGGCGAGTTGGTAGGGGCGACGTCGGGCGAGGTATCGCTTCGCAACCAGGCCCGAGAACGCGGCGGCGACGGCGGCCGCGACCAAGGGGAACACCCACATGGCGTTCAGCATAGGCTCGAGCTGCCTACGATAGAGACGTGGGCACACCCCGACTGCTCTTCTCCTCCGCCGCCTTCTTCGCGCGACCGCTCGAGGACACCTTCCGCATCGTCGCCGAGACCGGCTACACCGGCGTCGAGGTCATGGTGACCAAGGATGCCGCGAGCCAGGACCCCGATCGCATGCGCGCGCTCGCCGACGAGCACGGCCTGGCGATCGGCGCGATCCATGCTCCGTCGCTGCTCATGACGAGGAAGGTCTGGGGAACCGACCCGATCGGCAAGATCGACCAGGCGATACAGGTCGCGGAGCAGGCGAAGGTGCCCGTAGTCGTCATGCACCCCCCGTACCGATGGCAGCGGAACTACCGGCGCTGGCTCGACGAGAAGCTGCCGATGCTCGAGGAGGGGACCGGGGTGACCGTCGCGATCGAGAACATGTTCCCGGTGCGCATGGGTCGCCACGGTGTCACGTTCCACGCGAACCAGGACCTCGACGAGCTCGAGGGCTTGCCGCACCTGGTGCTCGATACGAGTCACGCAGCCGTCGCCGAACACGACCCGGTCGAGCTGAGGCGGCGCTTCGGCGACCGGCTGCGCCACGTGCATCTGTCCGACAACGCCGGCAAGGGCTGGGACTCCCACCTTCCTCCGGGCGAGGGCGTGCTCGACCTCGACGCCTTCTGCGACGACCTCGTTGCCGCGAGCTACGGGGGCACGGTCTCACTCGAGGTCGACCTACGCACCTACCTCACCGACCCGGTGCGTCTGCGAGAGGTCATGGTGCAGATGCGCCGCTGGAGCGAGCGAGCGCTCGGCATGGGCGCGCCCGAAGAGGCCGCCAGTCGGAACGACGGCGCGGCTCATGGCGGCCCCGGCGCAGCTCGTCGCGACGACGCGGCCTGCTAGCCTGCGCCCTCGACATGCGACGTCCCACCCTGATCATGATCATCGTGCTCTTCGCGCTCATCGGCGCGGCCGCCGTGGCACAGTTCGTGATCGCGGGCGGCGGGAGCGATCCGCTCCCCGGCCCCTCCAGCCCCGGTCAGCTCCCTAGCACGACCCCAACGCCGAGCGCGACGTAGCTACGGGCCGGGCGGGCCGGGCGGGCCGGGCGGGACTCAGGCGAGTCGACTTCGTCGGCGCCCCTTACGGCTCCTCTCGCGCCGGCATCTCCACCGGCAGGAACTGCGCGAGCCAAGTCTGCAGCAGCTGGCGCACATTCGGCCCTTGGTTGCCCTCGAGCAGATCGGTGCCATGGTCCTCGGAAGGCACGATCTCGACCCGTTTGGGCGGCACGCTGAGGTCGTACAGCGACTGAGCGTCGGCCGCGGCCGTGGCGTCGCCGTTGCCCGCCACGAAGAGCTTGGCCGAAGCCACCGCGACGAGGGTCTCGGGCGATGCGGCGAGCCCTGCGATCGAGATCGGCGCTGACAGAACGGCAACGGCCCCGATGCGCGCCGAGGGCTGCGCCGCTGCGACCAGGGCGGCGGTGCCTCCCATGCTGGCGCCGATCACACCCACCCGAGCGACACCAGTCGATCGCAGGAACCGCACGGCCGCCTGCACGTCGCGCCAGAGCATCGAGAGGTCGGTCTGCCCGCTCGAGCAGCCGGCGTCGCCGCCGGGGCAGTACCCGCGGAAGTTGAACGTCAGCGTCTGGTACCCGTCGTCGGCGAGGGTCTCGGCGTAGTCGAACCACGCCGTCTGATCGGCCGGTTGCATGTGCGCGAGCACGACACCGGCCGTCGCGCCATCGGCCTCGAACAAACGGCCCGCCAACTCGACGCCTCCGGTCGCCGTGAAGCTCACCGCGCGTGACCCAGGCGATGGAGGAGGCGACGACGGACCGCACGCGGCGAGGGCGAGACCCGAGGCCGCCACCGCGGCCGCGAACCGGACGAGCCGGAACCGAGGCGCACGCACGAGCGTGGCCGGGCTTACTTGCCCAGCTTCATGCGCTGGTGCCGCGTGCGTTTCAGAAGCTTCTTGTGCTTCTTCTTGCGCATCTTCTTGCGGCGCTTCTTGATCAGCGACCCCAAGCGGTAGCCCTTTCACTCGGTTCCAAAGAGATTCCGGAGGTCGACGCGCTTCACCCGAAAGCTGTCCTCCAGACGAACAGAGCCCAGTCTAAGCGCTTTGGGCGGCTCTGCCACGGGTGAGATCAACCTGAGGCCCTGGTCCTCGGGCACGTACTCGAGGTACCCCAGCCCCGTGAACCCGCCGGCGCCGTCGGAGAGGCCGACCAATAGCCGGTCGAGCTCACGCAGGTCGAACAGCGGCGGCAGCGATGGCATGAACACGGTGGGCTTGACCCGGAACCGTTGCAGCTCGCCATGGAAGTACGCGGCCATCGAGCGTTCTCGTTGCTGCGAGCGTTCCTCGACGCTCGTCGAGACGACGCTGGAGTGCACGGGCAAGGTCACGAGCTCGACGCCGAAGAAGCGCTGGATCACGCCGAGCACCGGTTCTAGCTCCCCGCCGCGCTGCAGGCCGACGACGAGATCCGGCTCGAGAGCATCGACCTTGTAGTACTTGACGAGCTGGCCCCAGATGCCGCTCACCATAGCGCTGGTGTCGACCACGATCAGGTCGGCACCTTCGTTCCGTCCCATGTCGCGCAGACGGGCGAGAGCGCCCACGAGCGGCAGCACGTGGCCCTGGGGGCTGGTTGAACCGACGAAGCCGAGAGCGTCGGCGTGCGACAGACGTTCGAGCGTGAGGTCGTCGGGCTCACGTACGTGCTTAAGCCCCACGGTGGCCGGTGGGCCGACGGTCTTCTGGGCAACGTCGGCGTCGAGGTAGGCGACCGTGCGTCCGCGCCGCAACGCGAACGCCGCCGTCGCTCGCGCCAGCGTGCTCTTCCCGGCGTCCAAGCCACCCACGAACAACACGGTGCGTGCCTCGCGGGCGGCTCGATCGACGAGCCGTTCGTGCTCGTTCATGCGCCCCTCCGTGCTTCACGGAGGTCGGCTGAGCGCGGGTCGCGCTGGAGCGGCGGCGCCGGTCTCAGCCGGCTTCGGTGTACCGCTCCATCAGGTAAGTGTCGACGTCCTCGGATCGGAGCCGGTAGCTCCGGCCCACCCTGATGGCGGGCATCTCTCCTGTCTTGATCATTCGGTAGACGGTCATCCTGGATACACGCAACAGGTCTGCGACCTCGTTGACGGTCTTCAGCCGAGCCTCGGTGAAGGGTTCTCGCTTCACGATGGCCGAATGGTAGCCGGTGAGACGACTCCCTGGATAGCCCTCAGAACCTGGAGGCGATCGCCTGGAAGCAGGGCCAGTACGCGTCGGGTTCCACATGGTCGTCCATCACCACGACGACATCGGTGCGGCCCTGCGCCTTGGCCACGATCAGCGCCGGGTCGTTCACATCGGCGATCGACAGGGTCTCGACTCCTGCCTCGATCGCAGCGCCCGCGAACCCGTGGTCGGCCACGACCAGGTCGAACCGGCCTGCATCGAGCATGCGATGCATGGCGTCAGGCCGGTGCGTGTGGCGCGGTTCCCTGCCGTCGGTGAGCATGCCGACGTTGCCCCAGTGATCGACGAACCAGTCGTGCTCGAGGTGCGGCTCGCGCCAGCGCTCGGCGTTGGCGAGCCTCAACACCTCGGCGCCGCGTTCCACGAGCAGCCGGTCGAGCGCGTGATACAGCAACGCCAGCCCCACGGGGTGTCCGGTCGCGAGCACGACGCGCTCCCCGTCGGCCGCGGCCCGTGCGAGACGATCGCCCATGGCCTCGCACGCCTCGACGATGGGCGCCGGAGCGATCTCGACCGGTCCGTACCGAGCCTCACGATCGATCGGAACCCCGGCTCCTTCGGCCACCAGGTCGAGGATGCCCTCGAGATCGAACGAGCCAGGAAGCCCCGACAGGCCGAACAGCTTGTCAGGGTCGCCGTCGATCAGCATCAGCGCGTTGGCCCGCACGTTGTCGAGCGGATGGGTCGCGGTGCCGGCGACCGCACCGTCGATCAACGCATCGAAGAGCGCTTCGCGCGCGTGCCCTCGGGGCACCCATCGGTCGTCGAGTCGCGGAAGCCGCTGCACGTGGCGTTCGATAACGTCCATGGGTGCAGCATCGCAGAGGTGAACCGTCGACCCGCACGACCGCGAGCACGGCGCCCGTCGAGATCGGCCGGCCGGAGACCGCCGAGCACATCGTGCCCGACGTGCCCTGGATCGTGATCGTCTGGAACGACCCCATCAATCTGATGAGCTACGTGACGTGGGTCCTCCAGAAGCTGTTCGGCTACCCCCGAGCCAAGGCCGAGAAGCTGATGTGGGACGTGCACTCCAAGGGCAAGGCCGTGGTGTCGAACGGTTCGAAGGATGAGGCCGAGCGCGACGTGGCCCGCCTGCACGCCTACGGCCTGTGGGCCACGATGCAGAAGGATCGCTGATGCGGCTGCGCAGAGGTCCGGTGCGTCGCGTCGGACCCGACCGGTTCGCCGTGCGCCTCTCTGCACAGGAACGAGACGCCGTGCGCACGTTCACCGATCAGCTTCGGACATTGCTGACCTCGGAGAACCCTTCGAGCGACGGCGCGGTGGCGCGGTTGTTCCCGCCGGCGTTACCCGACGACGTGCTGGGCAATCTCGAGTACGAGCAGCATCACGGCAACGAGCTGCTGCTCGGAAAGCTCGAAGCTCTCGACACCGTGGAGCGCACGCTCGACAGCGACGAGCTCAGCGAAGACGAGCTGCTCGCGTGGCTCGGCTCGTTGAACTCGATCCGGCTCGTGGTCGGTACCCGGCTCAGTGTCACCGAGGAGTCCACCGCGGCCGACTTCACCGGCGACGAGCAAACATCGGAGATGTTCGCGCTCTATGGCTACCTGACCTGGCTCGAGGGTTGGGTGATCGAAGCGCTCGACGAGGAGCACTCAGCGGACGGGTGAGCCCACCTTGTGCAGCTTCAGCATGTTGGTCTTCGTGCGCCCTACCGGCGTCGAGGCCGCCATCACCACGAGGTCCCCGGGCGCGACGAGCCCGCGTTCGCTCACACCGATGTCCATCAGCGCGATCATCGCGTCGGTGTCGTCGGGACGCTCGGCGGCGAGCGGCACCACACCCCAGTTCAACGTGGTGGCCCGCCGCACCTGTTGGTCGGGCATGAATGCGTAGATCGGGCTCGAAGGGCGCTCGGCCGAGAGCAACCGCGCCGTGCGGCCGGTCTCTGTGTAGCAGGTGATCGCGACGACATCGACCTCCGACGTCGCGACAGCGGCCACGGCGTGAGCGACCGCTGCGGCCTCGCCGCTGTGACGGCAGTCCGGCTGCGCGGCCCGGTAGTCGGCGGCGCGCGCCTCGACGGCGGCGGCGATCTTCGTGGCGGCGGCAGCTGCCTCGAAGGGATACTCCCCGATGGCGGTCTCTCCTGAAAGCATGATCGCGTCCGCCCCGTCGAGCACCGCATTGGCCACATCGGTGGCTTCTGCCCTGGTCGGTCGGGGCGCGCGGGTCATCGATTCCAGCATCTGCGTGGCGACCACGACCGGCCGGCCGGCGTTGCGGGAGCGCCGGAGCAGATCCTTCTGGAGCAGCGGGATCTCTTCCATCGGAAGCTCGACCCCGAGGTCGCCACGGGCCACCATGAGCGCGTCGGTCACCTCGAGGATCGCTTCCACGTTCTCGATCGCCGGCTTGGTCTCGATCTTGGCAACGATCGGCAGGGCCCTTTCGCCCATGAGCGCACGCAGCTCGAGCAGATCGCCGGGCGCGCGTACGAACGACTGCGCGATCATGTCGACCTCGAGCTCGAGTGCTCGGGCCAGGCATTCGCGGTCTCGGTCGGTGACAGCGGGCAGGCTCAGCCGCTCGGCAGGCACGTTGACGCCTTGGCCGCTGCGCACGATGCCACCCCGCACGCACTCGGTCCGCACCGTCCGGCCGTCGGTCGCCTTCACCACCAGCTCGACCGCCCCGTCGGCGAGCAGCACCCGGTCACCCTCGTGCAGATCGTCAGCGAGGTCCGGGTAGGTCGTGCCTGTGCCGTGCTCGTCGCCGTGGCCACTCGCGCGCAGCTCGAACGGCTGTCCGGGCGAGAACCGGAACGGATCGGGGTCCATAGTGGCGAGCCGCACCTTCGGACCCGGCAGGTCGGCGAGCACCGCGAGGGCGCGGTCCCCCTCGGCCTCGGCGTCGCGGACGAGCCCGACCGCGCGCTCGTGTTCCTGGGGCGAGCCGTGAGAGAAGTTCACGCGGAAGATCGATGCCCCCGCGGCGACCAGTCCACGCACGAACGCGGGCGAGTTCGTAGCCGGTCCGAGCGTGCAGACGAGCTTGGTGCTCGTGGCGGGCGCCGCACCGAGAGCGCTCACGAGCGTGAGTCCCCCTGCTCGGAGAGGGTGGCCGGCATGTCGTCACCGAGCTCGAGCTCGGCACGCTCGATCCACGCCTGCGGCAGCTCGTCGGGAACGACGACCTCGGCCATCTCCGCGAAGTACAGGGTCCACGCCCTGGGCACCACGCGCGCCCACTGATAGCCGCCTCCGCCGGTCGCGACCCAACGGCCCCCGGCAGCCTCGTGCGCGAGCTCGTGCAGCATCGCGGCGGTCGTTCGGTAGGTATCGGTGGTGAGGCCCAGATGCGCGAGTGGATCGCTGATGTGAGTGTCGCAACCGAGCTGGGTGACCAACACGTCGGGACCGAACGACCGCACGGCAGACGGCACGACCGTGAGGAACGCCTCGAGCCACCCGTCGTCGTCGGTTCCCGGGGCAAGAGGGACGTTGACCGCCGAGTCGGGAGCATTCGGGCCTCCGCGTTCGGAGAGGCTTCCCGTTCCAGGGAAGAACCCGAGCTCGGGAGCATGCTCGTGGATCGAGACCGTGAGCACCCGCGGGTCGTCCCAGAAGATCGCCTGCGGGCCGTCACCATGATGCACGTCGACATCGACGTAGGCGATGCGCTCGGCGCCGTGGCTCAACAGCCATGCGATCGCGATCGCCGGATCGTCGTAGACGCAGAACCCTGAGGCGCGGCCGGGCATGGCGTGGTGCAAGCCGCCCGGAGCGTTGAACGAGTGCGCGACCTCGCCGGCGAGCACGGCCCGGGCGGCCTCGACCGAAGCACCCGCCACTATCGCGCCGGCCTCGTGCATGCGGTCGAAGATCGGATTGTCGCCCGGCCCGTACCCGAATCGGGCCCATGTCCGGTCGACGCCATGACCCGCCTGCCGGGTCGCGTCGATGAACTCCGGTGTGTGCACGAGCATCAACGTCTCGTCGTCGGCAGGGTCAGCGTCGAGCCGGGTCACGGTGGGCTGGTCGTACATGCCGTACGCCTCGATGAGAGCCCAGGTGAGCAGTACGCGCGCCGGTCGCAGCGGATGCCCGGGGCCGTGGTCGTAGATCCTCGCCTCGGGTGCCACCACGAGGCCGGCGGATCCGCTCATGGGAGCACCGAGCGCACGGCGGCCACGGTGCGTGCCACGATGGACTCGGCGTCGTCGTCGGTGATGACGAACGGTGGACCCAGCACGAGCAGATCGCCGTCGCGCCCGTCGACGTGCGCCGTCGAGGAGTACAGCAACAGACCGGACTCACGCGCCGCTTGCACCACTCTCTCCGTGACCCGGTCGCTTCGCGCGAAGGGTTCCTTGGTCTCTGGGTCTCGCACCAGCTCGATGCCGATCATCATGCCGAGGCCGCGTACGTCGCCCACAGCCGGCACATCAGCGAGCGCATCAGCAAGGTCGGCCCGCAGCCGTGCGCCCATCGAAGTCGCGCGCGCCACCAGGTCGCCGTCTCGTAGCACGTCAAGCACCGCGCCCGCCGCGGCAGCGCCGAGCCCGTTGTGCGACCAGGTGAAGCCGTGCACGAACCCGGTGGTCGACACGGCGTCGAACACCTCACCGCTCGCGGCCGCGAACCCGAACGGCACGTACCCGCTCGTGGTGCCCTTTCCCGCGGTCATGATGTCGGGTCGTACCCCCCAGTGCTCCACCCCGAACAAGCGGCCGGTGCGACCCATTCCGGTCATGACCTCGTCGGCGATCACCAGCACACCGTGGCGACGGCAGACCTCAACGATCGCGGGCCAGTAGTCATCGCATGGAACAGCGGCGGCGAGCGTGGCGCCGGCCACCGGTTCCGCGATGAAGGCGGCCACCGAGCTCGGCGGCGCCTGCGAGATCATGCGCTCGAGCTCGGTGGCGTGCCATCGGCCACATGCCTTTGGGTGATGCGGGTTCTCACAGCGGTATTCGTAGGCCGCGGGAGCGTGCAGGAACCGGCCGAGCCAGGGCGTGTAGGGCTTGCGCAGCGGCTCCTTGCCGCTCGCGTCGAGCGCTGCGAGCGTGTTGCCGTGATACGAGCTACGACGCCCGATCACGATGAAGCGCGATGGTTCGCCGCGAGCCAGGTGGTAGGCGCGCGCGAGCTTCAACGCCGTCTCGACAGCCTCGCTTCCGCCCGATACGGGGTACAGGCGCGCCTCGTCGATCGGCAGCAAGGGCGCCAGCTCGTCGGCATAGGCCTCGAGCACGCCGGTAGTGAACATGGTGGCGTGCACGTACTGGGTGCGGGCGAGCTGCGCCTCGATGGCCGCGATCACGCGGCGCTCCCCGTGACCCACGTTCACCACGATCGCGCCCCCCGCGGCGTCGAGGTACCGCGTTCCGTCGGCCGCCGTGATCCAGGCGCCTTCGGCTGCGACGGCGACGGGGAGCTCGCGGTCGAGCACCCTCGGAAAGATGTGACTCACGCGAGCGCCCGCACGTCGTCGATCCACCGATGCACGGCTGGGTCCTCGGTCAGCCGCAGCTTGTCCAGGCGTCGCTCACTGGTCGCGCGGTCGCCGAAGATGCGCAACACCAGGGCGCTGATCGCGTACACCGGGTCGAGCGGGTCGGTCGCGATCGTGCAGCGGGCGTTCGCCGGCAACCGGAACTCACCGACCACCGGCGAAGCGACGTCGTAGGCCGCGAGCAACGCTCCGAAGAACAGCAGCGCGGGGAACGGCTCTGTGGTGCTGGTCGCGAGCGAGCCGAGACTCTTGAGGATCGCTCGCACGTCGTCTCTGCGGTCCGCCACCGAAGCAGCGTCTGCCGTTCGCGCCAAGGCCTCTTCGCTCACACGAAGGCACGCGCGCTGCCCGCGCACGTACGCCACGAGCGCGCCGCCCGAGGGCAAGGAGTAGAGGGAGTTCCAGATGGGCCGGACGCCCCCGCCGCCGAGCGCGTCGGCGCATGCATGAGGAAGCCCCTCGAGCGCGGCGCCGAGCGTCGTTCCGTCATGCGCCTCACGGAGGACCTCGCCCAGCACGGCGCCGCGCGGGTCGACGATGCTCAGCCGGAGCAACGGGTCGCCACCGGGTAGCACCGCGCTTCGAACGACCATGTCTGCGTCGGCGAACGCGTCGGCCTCGCCGGCGGGTCCGCGCATCACGACCGGGCGCCCGTTGGTGCCGAAACGTATCGACTCCGCGAGATACATCGGCACGCCGAGGCGCAGGTCGCGCCCGGGGGCATCCACCGCCGACTCGTCCCACGGTTCCGCGCAGAACATCACACGTGGGGCATCGTCGCGCACGCGAGGCACGAGCCACGACGGTTCGCGCAGAGGTCCGTACCAGATCGGTGACTCGAGGGGTTCGGCTCCGTCGAGATCGGATCCGGAGGCGGAGGCGGGGACGGGGTCGGGATCGGGGTCGGTCGTCATCTCGTGTAGACACCGCCCGGGTCGAGCTCCTCGCGAACCAACCGCAGCTCCTCGTCGCTCGGGGCCGTTGTCTCGCCGAGATCCTCGGCGATCCTCGGCGCCCAGCCCATGTTGGCGCGCACGTCGTCGACCGTGACTCCAGGGTGTGTCGTCTGCAACATCATCTCGCCCGTGGCGTGCTCGAACGTGTAGGTCGCGAGATCCGTGACCACGCTCGTCGGTCCGCTGCCGTGCCAGCCTCGGGCGGCATCATGCGCCGGGTCGCCGCTGTGGCCAGGGCTCGTGCGGAAGTCGAGACGATCGACGAACGATCGCTGCGCCTGGCGCATGATCACCAGGATCTGACGGGCGTGGATCGCGATCTCGCACGCCCCACCCGACCCCGGCAGCCGCACCTTCGGATGCTCGTAGTCGCCGATCACCGTCGTGTTGAGATTTCCGTATCGGTCGATCTGCGCGCCGCCGAGGAACGCCACGTCGATCAAGCCGGCCTGCAGGTAGAACGCGAACAGCTCGAACATGCTCGTCACGGCGGTCGAGCCGGTGGCGAGCGTCGGATCGCCGATCGACAGAGGAAGCCGCTCGGGCCGCGCCCCGAAGACCCCTGACTCGTAGACGAGCTGTAGGCGCGGCGCCACCGTCCGCTGCGCGAGGTTGCACACGATGTTCGGCAGGCCCACACCGACGAAGCAGTTCGACACGCCGCCGAGCTGGCGCGCGCTCGCCGCGATCATGATCTCGGACTTGGAGTAGCCGAGGTCAGCGGCCGTCTCGCTCATCGGTATCTCCCGTAGTCGACCTCGCCCGAAGGCGCCGGCTCGGGCCGCAGCCTGTCCCAGTGGGCGTCGCCGAACTTCTCGACGTACTCCCGATGGTTCGCGAGCCCGTATACCCACTCGTCGAGCCAGGCGTCGAGTGTCTCCTGCTCCTTCGCGATGTGGTCCCATTCGAGGTAGAAGCGGTTGTCGCGGTCGTAATAGCCCTGTGCGAACGAGGGGTGGCAGGCGAACGGTTCCTCGACGACGGCGTCGACGACGGCCCCCGGGATCACCGTGCGGTTGGGATCGCGGCGGATCACCGACTCGTCGACGATCTCCTCGACCACGACGATCACCTTGTGGGCGGCGAACGCGACTTCCTTCTGGCAGCCCATGAGGCCCCAGATCTGAGTGTCGCCAGCGGAATCGGCGCGCTGCGCGTGCACGACCGCGACGTCGGGCCGCAGCGGTGGCACGACGTAGACCTCGTCGGTCTCGTCGTAGGGCGAGGCCATGGGCACGATCTTCGGGTTGACCTTCGGGATGTCGGATTCGTAGTAGCTCCGGATAGGGAAGAACGGCAGGTTCGCGGCGCCCGCCATGTAGCGGCACACCATGCCGAAGTGGGAGTACTCCTCGATCTCGAGCGGCTCGGGATCTGACTTCTCGATGCGCCGGCGCACGGCGTGCAGATTGCCGACGCCCGGGTTGCCCATCCAGCTGAAGATGAGCTTGCTTGCGACACCGGCCCCGATCATCTGGTCGTAGACCACGTCGGGAGTCATGCGGGCGAGCGTGAGGTCGCGCCGGCGCTGACGGATGATCTCGTGACCCGCCGCGAAGCAGATCAGGTGGGTGAAGCCCTCGATCGCCACCGTGTCGCCGTCGCGCACGAGCTCGTGCACGGCGTCCCGCATCGTGGCGACCTTCGATGCACTCACGACCAGGCCACGCCGGCCTAGGATCCGGCCGTTTCGACCTCGGCCACGGCTTCCTCGAAGATCTCGAGAGCGGCGCGCGCCTGGTCCTTGCGGAACACCAGCGGCGGCGAGATCCGGATCGCGTCGTCGCCACACCCGAGCGCAAGCAGCCCGCGACGGAACGACGCCTGCTCGACCGCCGCGGCCTGGTCGTGATCGGCGAACGAGAGGCCGATCCACAGAGCGCGACCGCGCACGTCGGTGATGAGCGGATGGCGCGCTGCGATCTCGCGCAACCCCGCAAGCAAGACTTCGCCCACCTCCGACGCGTTCGACATCAGGCCCTCGTCGTCGATGACGTCGAACGTCGCGAGGGCCGCGGCGCAGGAGACCGGCGAACCGCCGTAGGTCGAACCGTGCGCACCGAGCTTCCACGTCATCAGGTCGTCGCGCGCGATCATCGCGCCGAGCGGCAGCCCGCTCGCGATGCCCTTGCCCGCCGTGATGATGTCGGGCGAGATGCCTTCCTGCTCTATCGCCCACATCGTGCCGCTACGACCCATGCCCGACTGCACCTCGTCGCAGACGAGCAGTATGCCGTGGCGGTCACACAGCTCGCGCAGGTACGTGAACCACCCCGCGGGCGGCAGCACGTAACCGCCCTCGCCGAGCCACGACTCCACGACGATCGCGGCCACCTCGGTCGCCGACACGATGCGCTTGAACAGCACCTGCTCGATGTAGTCGAAGTCGCCGTAGAACGAGTGATAGACGCTCGGCATCAACGGGCCGAAGTTCGTGCGGTATCGCGCCTTCGACGCGGTGAGCGTGACCGACCCCATCGAGCGGCCGTGGAACGACTGGTAGAAGCCGATCAGGTACTGGCGGCCCGTCGCGAACCGGGCGAGCTTGATCGCAGCCTCGACCGCCTCGGTGCCCGAGTTCGTCAGGAAGCTCCGCGCCCGCGCGCCGCCGAAGGGGGCCATCGCGTCGAGCCGCTCGCACACGTCGGAGTAGATCGGAAGGAAGAAGTCCGACGCAGAGTAGTGGAGCAGTTGGGTCGCCTGGCGCTGCACGGCTTCCACCACCCGCGGGTGGCAATGGCCCGTGCTGGTGACGGCGATGCCCGCGTTGATGTCGAGGAAGATGTTGCCGTCGACGTCCTCGACGATCGAGCCCGCGCCACGGCGAGGCACGAACGGATAGGCGCGAGGAAGCGAGGGCGACGTGACCCGTCGGTCGCGCTCGATGCGCGCCATCGCCTCAGGACCAGGGACCTCGGTGATGAGCTTCGGCCGCGTGTGGGCCGCCAGACCCTCGAACTCCATGTCTTCGAGACTCACTCCTCGATCACCGTCCGCGACTGCTCGCGCAGGTACTGGAGCACGTAGTACGGGCCGCCGCCGGCCTTGCCGGTCGTGCCGGAGCCCTTCCAGCCGCCGAAGGGCTGCACGCCGGGCCACGCGCCCGTGGTCGATCCGGCGCGCCGGTTCACGTAGACGACGCCGGCTTGGATACGGTCGAGCCACTCATCGATCTCGGCGCGATCCTCGCTGAACAGGCCCGCAGTCAAGCCGTACTCGGTGTCGTTGGCCCTGTTGATCGCGTCGTCGAGCTCGTCGTAGGGAGCGACGGCCACGAACGGCACGAACAGCTCCTTGCGCCAGATCCAGCTGTCTTCGGGGACCTCGACGACGGTGGGCTCCACGAAAAGGCCGCGGCCGGAATCACCCTCTGTGATGCGCTGGCCGCCGGTGACGATCGTGCCGTTCTTGCGGGCTTCCTCGGAGGCTTCTTCGAACGTCTCCATGGCGGGCTCGTTGATGATCGGGCCCATATAGACGTCGCGCTCGATCGGGTTGCCGACCTTGATCGACTCGGCCTTGGTCTTGAGCTGGGCCACGAAGTCGTCGTAGACCTCACGCTCGATGTAGACCCGGCTGCACGCGGAACACTTCTGCCCGCCGAAGCCGAAGGCGCTACGCATCACGCCGTCGGTCGCCTTGTCGATGTCGGCGTTCTTGGTGACGATCGTCGGGTTCTTGCCGCCCATCTCGCAGATCACGGGCTTGGGTACGTCGGTGGAGAAGTGTTTGTAGATGTCCATGCCCACCGGGTACGAACCGGTGAACGTGATGCCGTTCACGTCGGGGTGATGCCACAGGTGGTCGCCGGCGACGACGCCGCGTCCGGTCACGAGGTGGAACGCTCCGGGCGGCACCCCGCCGTCGCGGTAGCACTCGTAGAGCTTGTAGCCGAGCAACGCGCCCTGGTTCGAGGGCTTCAGCACCACCGCGTTGCCTGCGACGAGCGCGCCGGAGGACGGGCCGCCCGACAGCGCCATGGGGAAGTTGAACGGGCTGATCACGGCCCACACGCCATGCGGACGCAGCACGTCGTAGTAGTCGCCGGCCGCGCCGAGGCCGCTCATCGGCACCCGGAAGCCGTCGTGGCGATCCATCTCGTCGCAGTTCCAACGGATCAGCTCCGCGGTCTCCTGCACGTCACCGAGCGCCTCGAGGCGGCTCTTGCCCACCTCGTAGGCCATGAGCGCGGCGAGATCGAAGACCCGGTCCTCCATGATGTCGGCGACGTTGCGCAGGATGCGCACACGCTCCTGCCAGCCCATGCGATCCCATTCGAGCTGGAAGCCCTTCGCGGCCGACACGGCGTCGTCGACGTCCTGGGTCGTGGCCTGGGAGAACCGGCCGATGATGATGTCGGAGTCGATCGGCGAGGGTTCCTCGTACTTCTCGTCGCGCCAGCGCTCCTCACCGTTGACGACGACGGGGTAGTCCTTGCCGAGCTCGGCGCGGGCGCGCTCGGCGGCAGCATCGTAGGCAGCCTGCAGCTCCTCGTTGTCGGCCGACATGGTCGCGTAGGTGATGCGGAACTTCTCAGTCATCGCAGAACCCCCCACTCCTCGGCATGGCACGACGGGGAACCGGCCCATCGGCGCAGGCCGCCATGCTAGCCGAGCGCCCCGAACCCCGCCCATCCGTGGGTCTTCGAGCCGAGGGGCGAGCACACCCTCAAGGGCGTGCCCGGCGCTTGGGTCCTGTTCGCGGTTGAGCGGTAAGTCGACCGAAACCCGGAAATCGCGACTCGACCGGCGTATGCTTCGGCTCCCTGATGAGGCTCGTGACCTACGACCGGGGGGGGCACCGGCGACTGGGAGCGATCCTCGAGGGCGAGGTGGTCGATCTTCCCGACGCCGTCGGGCATCCGGCCTTCCCCGCCACACTCGAGGATCTGGTCTCGAGCAGCCGAGGCAGCATCTTGGATGCCGCCCGTGCCGCCCTGCAGCGCGACGACGCGTGGAACTGGCGCGTGCCGAAGCCGCGCATCCTGACCCCGTTGTTCCCGCATTCCCTGCTCTCGCCACGCGCGATGGAAGTCGAGAGGCGCATCGTGGGGCCCGAGCAGGCGGTGCCGTGGCCCGATGGCGCCGCCTGGCTCGACTACGAGCCGCTGGTGGCCGCGGTCATCGGGAACGAGGCGTCGAAGGTGAGCGCCGACGAGGTGCGCGACGACGTGTTCGGCTACACGCTCGTGAACGACTGGCGGGCAAGATCGGCCGACGGCTCGCCGGTGGCCTCGGCCGACGGCGTGCCGATCTCGGTAGGACCCTGCGTCGTCACCGCCGACGATCTCGACCCCCATTCGACGTTCGTACAGGTGAAGGTCGACGACCGCGACGTGTTGAAGGGAAACCTGAATGGCACGGCGACCTCGCTGTTCGAGCTGATCGCGTCGGTGTCACAGCACGCGGTGCTCGAACGCGGCGATGCGTTCGCGCTCGGGCCATTCCCCGCCATCGACGACGACGCAGACCCGTCGAGGCGTTTGTGGCCCGGAGCTCTGGTGGAGCTCGCCGCCGAAGGCATCGGCACGCTGCGCAACCGCCTCGCGTTGCGCTGAGGCCTGTCTAGCTCGATCGCTCCGCTGACACCGATAGTGGTGTCGATCGGCTCGCGCATGCTCAGGGAGGCGATCTGACACCGATAGCGGTGTCAGGTGCGAGCCCGCTCGCTACGTCGCGACCACACGGGCGCCGACCACATCGCCACGGTTACTTCTTCTTCGCGGCCTTGCGTGCCTTTCCCGCCTCGGCGGCCTTGCGCGCGTCGCGAGCCTTCTTCTCTCGTTGGCGGTCCTTCGCCGACCGCACCTTCGCGAGGTCTCCCCTACCCATGTCTCAGCTCCTCATTCGTCGTCGTCGCCGCCCTGCGCCAGCTCGAGTGAGCGGTTGCGCGCGGCCTCGATCGCGTTCAAGAAGGCGGCGCGCACACCGGCTTCCTCGAGATGACGGATCGCGGCGATCGTGGTGCCCCCGGGCGAGGTCACCATCTCGCGGAGCTCGACCGGATGCTTGCCGGTGTCTCGCAGCATCTTGGCCGAGCCCAGCATCGTCTGGATGATCAGCTCGGTCGCGACGTCGCGCGACAACCCGAGCAGGATACAGGCCTCGATCATCGCCTCGGCCAGCAGGAAGAAGTACGCCGGCCCACTTCCCGACGTCGCGGTCACGGCGTCGAGCTGCTGTTCGGGCAGACGCAGCACCTTGCCGACCGTGCCGAGCAGCTCCTCGGCGATCGCGAGGTGCTCCTCACCCGCCGACCGCCCGGCCGAGATCACCGACATCGCCTCGTCGACCATGACCGGCACGTTCGACATGACGCGCACGACCGGCACATCGTCGGGAAGCTGCTTCTCGACGAACGACGTGCGCACGCCGGCAGCGAAGCTGATCACCCTGTCGCGCGGCTGCACATGCTCGCGGATCTGGTGCAGCAGCGCCTCGATGTCCTGTGGCTTCGTCATCAGCACGAGCACGTCGGCCCACCGGACCGCCTCGACGTTGTCGAGGGTCGCCGTGACGCCGTACTTGCCGGCGAGCTCCTGTGCGCGTTCCTCCCGACGGTTCGTGACCATGATCTCGTCGGCGGTTCGCCCGCCCGAGCGGATCAGGCCCGAGATGAGAGCCTCGGCCATCTTGCCGCCGCCGAGGAAGGCGACCCTGCGCGCATCATCGCTGCTCATGTGGCACAACCTATCGCACGCGCTTCAGGCCTCGTCGGCGCCCGACTCGATGCCGTGGCGCAGGATCTCGACGAATTCCTTGATGCGCATCTCGCGGCGCTCGGGCCGGCGGTGGATCAGGCCGGGGTCGAGGTCGGCTGAGACCAGCGCCTCCTGGAAGCGCTCGGCGACCCAGTCGAGCATCGAGGCGAGCATCTCCGGATCGACGTCCTCGCGCACCTCGCCGCTTGCCACCCCGAACTCGACGAACTCGAGTGTGCCGTAGGGATCCTCGCTCCGCATGAACCGATCGATCGGAAGTCGCACACCCATACCGGCGTCGTAGCGGCCGATCACCGCGACGCGGTTGGGCACCGGGTCGCGTTCCACGAAGTCCTCGGTGTGCTCGAGCCACCAGTCGAGGGTCGCCCAGAACCCCTCCGCCGTGATCTCCTCGGGCGCGTCGAGCCATGCCGGCAACATCGACACGGCGCGTTCGTACGCGGCGAGGAAGAGGCCGTCCTTCGACCCGAAGTCCAAGAACACCGTGCCCTTGGCGACGCCGACGTCGACGGCGATGTCCTCGACCTTGCCGCCTCGGTAGCCGTGCTCGGCGAAATGACGCATGGCAGCGTCGATGATGCGGTCGCGACGCTCGGCTGCGTCGCCCCGCTTGCCCCTGCCCTCGCCGCCTTCCGGATCCTTGGTCGAGCTCATGGCTCGAACCGTAACGGCCCGAAGGACCGGCAAGAAGGACCGAAAAGCCAGAAAAACCGGAAAGAAAGAGCCCGAGAGACCTCCGGGCTCGCCGAGAGCCGAAGCCCCCAGCCACCCTCAGCCTCTCGGGCTCAGGTGCTCCAAGCAACCTCGGCGCTCGTCGCGGAGGTGACCAGAGCGTGCCCGGCGGGTTCGGCTCGCCCGAAGGCGCTCCGATCGCCTGCCGCCCGCCGGCTCGCCTTGCAGCGCTCCGCGGCGGCGGGGCTCCCCAGCGACCCGTCCGAAGACGTTGCGCCGAGGGCCGAACCGGCTTCAACCTTGCGGCGTCTGCCAGGCTCGGGAGGCACCGCTTCCGGCCTTGCGGCCTTCGTCGACACCTCGGAGTTCCGCGTCTGGCCTTGCGGCCTTCGTCGGTTCTCCCGGCTCCGGTGCCTCCTTGCGGCTGCTCCGGAACCTCGTCCGATCTCCTCGCGTCGATGCTTCGACTGCTTGGAGCGAGGCGAACGATACGGGCAGGCAAGCGCGTGGTCAACCCAACGTTTCTGCAGGTCAGAGTATGAACGCGCAGGTCATGGGCCTGCGAAGAAGAGTGACAATTCGTAACGGACGGTGACGAACATCACTGCGGGAGGTGAACGCGCAGGTCAGCGAGTATGCACCGGCTACCTACGGTGCGGATCGTGGGCCGACGCGGGTCAGGACCTCGTCGTAGACGGCGACCACCTGGTCGGTGGTGGCGTCCCACGTGAAGCGCAGGGCATGGCGCGCCGCCTCGTCGCCGAACGACGACGCCAGCCCGGGGTCGCGCAGGATCTGCAGCAACCGCTCAGCGTGGTCGCCAGGGTCGTGACCGTCGACCAGGAATCCGCTTCGGCCATCTCGGACGACATACGGCAGGCCACCGACATCGGCCGCAACCACCGGGGTGCCGCACGCCTGCGCCTCGAGGGCGACGAGGCCGAACGATTCCGATCGCGACGGCACCAACACCACGTCGGCCGCGGTGTAGAAATCGACGAGCTTGGACTGGGGCTGGGGAGGGAAGAGCATCACGCGGTCACTGACGCCCAGGGCAGACGCGAGCTCGAGCAGGCGCGCGACCTCGGCGCCCTTATCCGGTCCGCTCGGACCTCCAACGATGGCGAGCACCAGGTCCTCGGCGACCTCGCGATCGCGAGCGACCGCCTCAGCCAGCGTCCTCACGGCGATGTCGGGACCCTTGTGTGGTTGCAGTCTCCCCACGTACAACGCGAGGCGAAGCCCCGACAGGTGCAGGCGCTCGCGCGCCGACGAGCGATCACCCGGCACGAACAACAGGTGGTCGACCCCGGGAGGCACGAGCCGCACACAGCTCGGATCGGCCCCATACAGCCCGACGAGCTGCGCCGCCTCGGTCGGGGTCGGCGCGAGGACACGATCCGCATCGGCGATCACGGCCAGCTCGGCGGCGAGTCGCAGGTCGGGCTCGGGCGCCTCGCCGCGCGCCAACGAATAGTTCTTGACCTTTCCCAACGTATGGAACGACGCCACGAGCGGTGCCCCGAGAGAGGTCTTCATGGCCCGTCCGACCCACCCGGAGAGCCAGTAGTGGCTGTGCACGATGTCGTATCCCCCGCCGTCCTCGTGAGCCACGCGCAGCACCCCGCCCAGGAACTCCGGCAAAAAGCGTGGCAGCTCCGCCTTGGGAACCACGGCGCACGGTCCAGCCTTCACGCTTACCACTCGGATGCCGGGCGCGATCGTCTTCACCTCGTGGTCGTCGCCACCGCGACATCGCGTGAACAGGTCGACTGACACCCCCCGACTCGCGAGACGTTCCGCCACGGCCCGCACGTACACGTTCATGCCTCCTGAATCGCCCACCCCCGGCTGGTCCATGGGCGAGGTGTGCACGCTGAGGACCGCGACGCGGGCATCGTCGTTCATCTCGTTGATGGTAGGTCAGCGGCGACGGAGCATCACGACGGGCTCGATCGCGCCAACAGGCTCGCCGCCACCGAGCACGGCAGGCCTCGCGAGCCCTGCCAGAGCCTTCCTCTGTTCGGCGTCGAGCGCATCGAGCTGGGTCAACACCTCAACCATCGCCGGCCCTGCGGCCCGGAAACCGGCGTCGGCCACCTTGAGCGCGACGCCGATCCCCCGCTCGGGCAACGAGACGCACACCAGGGCCTCTGCGCCTTCCTTGGCCACCAGGCCGGGCACGGTTTGCATGAGCGTCGTGTCGAACCTGTTCCTGCCGCCAACGAGGTAAGGCTCGGCGAGCATGGCCTCGACCGCGCGAGACGATCCGGCTTCGATCTCTCCGAGCCGTTCGGGAACACCGAGCCGTGCATAGAGGGTCGCGATCGCGCGAAGAGGCACACCGTGCACGGGCACGCCGCACCCGTCGACCCCGACGCGGAGGTCGTCGACGCCGGTAGCGCGCTCGACGGCTCGCGCCACCCGCCGCTGCAGTGGGTGGGATCGGCGCGGATACGTCGAGGTGTCCCACCCCGCGCGAACGCACGCCAGCAACATGCCGGCGTGCTTGCCCGAACAGTCGCTGAACAGCGGGTGGCGGTGTTGAGATCGAGCCATCTCGTCGTCGTCGATCGGGTATGACGGAGGGGTCAGCAGTGCCTTGGGCCCGAGCCCCGCGCGCTCGAGCAACGCTCTCACGGCGCCGAGGTGCACGGGCTCGCCGTTGTGGGACGCACACATCACCGCGATCTCACGGTCGGGCAGGGCCTCGTCGCCGATCGCGGTGAGGGAAACCGCCGCCTGCAACGGCTTCGCGCAGGAGCGGATGAACACGTCTCGATCGGCGTCGCCCGCGCGAGCGACGAGTCGTCCATCGACGTCGCAGACGGCGACATGCCCCATGTGCACCGATTCCTCGAGCCCAGAGCGCACCACACGAGCGATCGGCACAGCGGCAACCATGAAGGCAGCCTACCGAGCCGCGATGCGAGGGAGGAAGTCCCTCAGACGGCGTTCGCCACTGCCCGGCCCGTGACCACGGGTGGATCGGCCCCGATGAGCTCGAGGCCACCTTCGTCGACGAGCTCGAGGAAGGCGCCGGCTACGCCGGGGTCGAACTGCGTGCCCGCCCCGTCGCGGATCTCGCCGAGTGCCCGGTCGAGGGGCATGGCGGCTCGGTACGGACGATCGCTCGTCATAGCATCGAACGCGTCGACGACCGCGAAGATGCGTGATGCGAGCTGGATATCCTCGCCTCGCAGCCCGAGCGGGTAGCCACCCCCGTCCCACCGCTCGTGATGGGTGCGCACGATCTCGACGGCCCCGGCCAAGAACCGCATCGGCGAGAGGATCTGCGCGCCGATCGCAGGGTGCTCGCGCATCACCGCCCACTCGTCGTCGTCGAGTGGACCGGGCTTGCACAGCACGGCCTCGGGCACGCCGACCTTTCCGATGTCGTGCAGGAAGAACCCGTAGCCGACCTCGGGGCGGGCGGCGAGCTCCGGGTCGATCCGCTCGGCGAGGGCGAGGCCGTACCGATGCGTTCGG
The DNA here is from genome assembly GCA_040882605.1 of Actinomycetota bacterium. GTDB lineage: Bacteria > Actinomycetota > UBA4738 > UBA4738 > HRBIN12 > JAOUEA01. The sequence continues at coordinate 10,594 of JBBEAY010000035.1, read as the reverse complement.
TCGAGGTGACCTCGAGTGCTGGAGTCCTTCGCTTCAACGACCTGGGCGAGCGACGTCATGGTCGCGACGTACATCTCCCGCAGACCGTCGTGAGCTTCTTCGAGCTCCCGGGTGCGGATGCGTTCGGTGATCTGCATGACTGACATCTTCGTGGCCCCCCGCCGGTTGTGGTCGAAGCACACTTTGGCGGGGCGGCGAGCTCGGCGCTATCGGACGTCCGCGGGATTCTGTCCGCGCAGGCGGCCGAGGCGGGTATCGGTCCGTCGGCGTGGTGTCGGAGCGAGCGGGCTCCCCCACCCGGGGGACAGCAGCGCCGCGGTCAGCGCTAGTGCAGCACGAGCGACGGGTCCTGCTTGTACCTGCGCTTGAGCTCGTCCTGCACGGTGTCGAGCACTCCGATCACGTCGAGGCGGGCGGCAGACACCTCGCGCTCCTCGACGGTCAGCAGCTCCACGGCTGCGGTGAGACGCTCGTCGTCGAGCGTGGTCGGGTCGGAGATGCCCGCGTCGGCAACGAGACTCTCGATACGCCGACGGGCGAGCAGCAGCTCGTCCTCGGGTACCCCGATGCGCACGGCTTCCCCCCGCGGTGCATCGTGCGCCTCCTCGCCGGCGAGGATCGTGGAGAGCCGGTCGATCAACGAGGCCCGATCGCTGTGCCCCCCTCGCGTCTCGAGCTCGGCCGCCAGGATCTCCGCTCGACCCTGCACCAGCCTGCGCAGCAGCGAGAGGTACTCCCGTTCGGCGAGGCACTCGTCGCGACGGACGCGAAGATCGTCGAGGTTCAGCTCGGCGAGTCCTTCGATGAACCCGGCGTCGCGGATGCGGTCGATGCGGCGGTTCGCGGGGTGGATCAGCTCGTCACTCACGCGGCACATCCTACGGCCGGGAAGCGACGCCCGCAGCGCCGTCAGCAGACACCGAGCAATGCGGTGTACGGATCGATCGCGGCTCCACCGCCAGGGTGGTACTCGAAATGCAAGTGGTAGACGGTGGTGCCGGTGTTCCCTACGTAGCCGATAGTGCTGCCCGCGGGGGCGTAAGCACCCTCTCCGTAGGATCCGTACGAATCGAAGTGCGTGTAGAAGGTCCAGTCGGAGCTGCCCTCGTGGAACAACACGATGCCGTAGCCCCCGATCGAGCTGCCGGTGCGATGCACGGTGCCGCCGTGCACAGCCACGACCGGTGTGCCTCGCGCGGCGATCATGTCGATGCCCTGGTGCGTGCGTCCACCGGGACGTGGGTCGCCGAACGAGTCGACGAACGAGCTCGGACCGTTGACGGGGCACGTCTGAAGCCAGCCGGTGCCGATCGGCGGTATCGGATCACCCGGCCCGGGGTCGCCCGGCCCGGGGTCCCCCCCCGGCCCGGGGGGCGGTGAGGGGGACTGCTCGGCAGCGAGCTTAACCTCCAGCTCGTCCACCCTCGCCGCGATGCCTTCGAGCTCGGCTTGAACGGCACGCTGCTGGGCCTCGAGGTTGTCGCTCGCCCTAGCCTGCGCGTCGATGGCCACAGCGAGCTGCTCACGCTGCCATGACAGCTCCTGCGATTCGACGCTCACCCTGGTCGCAAGGTCGCTGTCGCCCTCGGCCACCGCCGAGGCGAACTCCAATCGATCGACGGCGTCGGTGACCGACTCCGACGTGAGAACCGCCAGAGCCTGCGGGCTTCCGCCGGCGATGAACATCGCCGCCGCCCGGCGATCGAGCTCGCGCTGGATCGTGGCGAGGTCGGCCTGCAGGATCTCGATGCGTGACTGGGCCGTGCGGGCGGCGTCCTGGGAACGGGCGAGCTCGGCTTCGGCTTCCTGCCAGAGCTGATTCACCCGGTCGAGGTCATCGCGAGCGCCGTCGAGCTGCTGTTCGGCAGCATCGAGCTCCGCCTCGGTGTCGGCGCTCGCCGGCATCGCCACGGAAGCGCCGGCAAGGGCGCACGCGAGGATCAAGCTGAGGGATGCTCGGGAGCGGATCGTCGACTCCTTCATGAACGGCCGAGAACGGAGGACGTTCGAACGAGGCTACCAGCGACCCCTAGCGGCTCAACCGCAGCTCAGGGGCGGGATTCGCCCTGGTGGGGGTCGATGCCCACTGCACGGGCCTGCTCGATCTCCTGGCGCAGAGCCTCGAGGTGCTCGAGATGCAGCAGGTCTTTGGTCCGGGCGCTCGCGTGCTTCATGCGGATCAGATCGTCGATCGACGCGACCCGTATCGAGAGACCGTCGGCCGCCACGAACGTCTCGGCGCCGCCTTCGAGGTCGTCGTAGCCCGCCGTGCCAGACGGGGTGCCGAGGATGTCGAAGTCGCCCTTCGATGTGACGAACGTGAAGGAGTCGCCGTTGCGCAGGGCGATGGCATCGAGTTGGAACGGCAGATCTGCATCGGGCTCGCGAGCGACCCGCAACCGCGCCTCGAGCTCACGCAACGCCGAGGCCATCGCCTCGAGGTTCTCGGCATCCCTCGCGTAGCACACGTCGAGGTCTTGGGTCACGTCGGCCGTGCCGCGGAGGTTGGCGGCGAACCCTCCGATCAACACGAAGCGCACGCCGCGGTCGGCCAATGTCCTCAGGATGCCGAGCGGATCGAACAGCAGGCTCACGCCGGCTCCCTAACACCGAAGGCCCTGCGGAACTCATTCAGGCCGTTGGCGGCGTCGACAGCGAGGCGGAACCGCTCGGCAGGGGTCATGAGGAGGCGTTCCCTGATCTGGGAACGGTCGACGCCGGCGCCACGCGGTTCCTCGGCGCGAAGCTGCATGCCGCAGGCGCGGATCAGTGGATCGAGCGTGTCGAGCGTGGGCGAGACAACTCTGTTCTCGATACGCGAGATCGTGGCCTGAGGAACGCCCGCCCGGCGACCCAGCTCACGTTGAGAGAGCTGGGCCCGCCGGCGGGCCATGTTGAGCATCGTCGCGGCGTCCACGCTCGCGATGATAGCAGATACGTATCACTTGCGATACGTATCTGTATCAGGCGTCCTGGCCTTGCATCGCCGCGATAAGGATGTCGGCGACTTCGGGCCTGGAGAATTCCTGCGGCGGACGCTCGCCGTTGCGCAGCATCTCGCGAACCTTCGTGCCACTCAGCGAGATGCGCGTTTCCTCGCCGTGGGGACAGGTCTTCGGTGACGCCATGCCCTCGCACGACTCGCACCAGAACGAGTGCTCGAAGTTGAGCGTCGTGATGCCCAGCTCACCTGGCTCGAACTCTTTGAAGATCTGCTGCGCATCGTAGGTACCGTAGTAGGTGCCGACGCCCGCGTGGTCGCGACCGACGATGAAGTGGGTGCAGCCGTAGTTCTTGCGACAGATCGCGTGCCAGATCGCCTCGCGCGGGCCCGCGTAGCGCATCGCCGCCGGGAAGATGGAGACCATCGCGCGGTCCTTCGGGTAGTACCCCCTGAACAAGGCCTCGTAGCACTGCATGCGCACGTCGGGCGGCACGTCGTCGGCCTTGGTGGCGCCCATCAGCGGGTGCACCATCAGCCCGTCGACGATCTCGAGCGCGCACTTCTGGATGTACTCGTGCGCCCGATGGATCGGGTTGCGGGTCTGGAACCCCACCACCGTCTTCCAGCCGCGCTTATCGAACTCCGCACGCGTTTGGGCCGGGGTGAGCCGGTATGGCTGGAAGTCGTCGTGCGCCGGCAGCGACAGCACCTCGAGGTCGCCGGCGAGGCAGTAGTCGCCCGAGTCGTACACGGCCTTCACGCCTGGATGCTCTGGCTCGTCGGTGCGGTAGACGCTCACGGCTTCCTTCTGCTTGTCGCGCTTGAACGAGCCGCTGACGCGGAGCACGGCGATCGGGCCTGCGCCCTCGGCGGGCGAGAGCGCCACGGCGCCGCCACTTCCGAACGTGTGGGCCTGCTCCTCACTCACCCCGAGCACGACCGGGATCGCCCACGCCGGTCCGTTGGCGAGGTGCATCGAGTCGAGCACCGAGTGGTAGTCGGCCTCGTCCTGGAAGCCGGTCAGCGGGCTCAGCGCGCCCACGGCGAGCATCTCGAGGTCGCTCAGCTCACGCTCGTTCGGGACGAGCTTGGGAAGGTTGGCGGCCTCGGTCGCGAGGGCGGTGGCGGCGTCGCCGGTGACGAGCAGATCGACGAGGGTGCCGCCGTGCGGCGCGATGGGGTACGTGTCTGACATGTGTGCTGGCTCCTGACAGTGTCGGTCGACGTGGATCGAGAGCGTTGCGCTCGGATCGGCGCCATCAGCCCGATGAGCGGGCGCATGGCGGGCACAGCATACGATGTATGCTCCGCGGACCCGGCTCCGCGAACCTGAGAGTGGGCCTCCTGTCATGGAAACCCTGCTTCGCGACGATGAGCTCGTTGCCCTGAACACCACCTTCGAGCGAGCGCACCCGCGAGAGATCCTCACGTGGGCTCTTGAGACCTCAGGGCTTCGCAGGATCGCGGTCGCCTCGGCGTTCCAGGCCGAGGGAACGGCGATCATGCACATGGCCTCGACGATCCGCGCCGACGTTCCGGTGCTTTTCCTCGAGACCGGGTTCCAGTTCGCGGAGACCCTGGCGTTCAAGCAGCAGCTCACCGAGCGGTTGGGGCTGAACGTCGTCGACCTTTACGGAGACCTCACGGTGGCCCAGCAGGCTGAGCAGCACGGCGAGCGCCTCTACGAGCGCAACCCCGAGCTCTGCTGCGAGTTGAACAAGGTCCGGCCCATGTTCGAGGCGTTGCGCGGGCTCGACGGTTGGATCACGGCGTTCCGGCGCGATTCCTCACCGACGAGAGCCAACGCGCCGTTCGTGGAGCAGTACGAGCTCGAACCAGGTCACATGATGGTCAAGGTGAATCCGGTCGCGGCCTGGACGCGCCGCGATACCTGGGCCTACCTGGCCGAACACGGCCTTCCTCACAACCCGCTCTACGACCTGGGGTACGCGTCGATCGGGTGCGCCCCCTGCACGCGTTTGCGGTTCGCCGGTGAGCCCGAGCGCGCCGGGCGGTGGGCCGGATTGTCGAAGTGGGAATGCGGCATCCACGAGGACCAAGCCTCGGTGACCGTCCCCGACCCCGTCACGCTCGACGATCGCTGAACCTCGACGATCGCACGAGGTCCTGGGCTCTCACCACTCTCACCGCTCTCACCACGAGAACCCCGGCGGCAGTGGCCGGCACTCCCTCTTCGCGAAGTTCCGCAGATCCCGCACCTCACCGCGAACGTCGCGGCGCTCAGCCAAGTTCTCGAGGCTCCACGGATCCTCGTCGAGCCGGTAGTACTCCTCCTCGCCGGTGGTGTAGCGAACGAAGAGCTCTCGCTTGGTCCTGACCCCGCAGTAGGCGGGCGCGTCGCTGCCTTGCGCATGCTCGATCACGAGCCTCGATCGGACCACCGCATCCGAACCGTCGAGCACCCCCGCGAGGCTCACGCCGTCAACGGGAGACACAGGCGTGAGCCCCGCGAGATCCATGATCGTGGGAGCGATGTCGATGTTGGCGACGAGCGATGCGGCCGACGCGCCCCGGCGGTCCCGGGTCAAGGGGTCATACCGCACGACCAGCGGCACGTGCGACGCGCCGTCGTATGGAACCGCCTTGCGAGTGAGCCGATGTTCGCCCCACATGAGCCCGTTGTCCGAGGTGAAGACGAGGAGCGTGTTCGAGAGCCGGCCTGTCCGGCGCAGAGCTCGCACGATCTGGGCGATGCCATCGTCGACCGAGAGCAGCGTGCGGTACTGCCCGAGTCGGTCGCCGTCGATCGCATCGCGCGCTCCGACGTCGAGGCGATCGATCCCGCGGACCCATCGGGGCTTGTCCGAGACGTCGCGCTCGTTGTAGTTGGGTGGACGCCAAGGGGGAAGGTCGATCGCGGCGTCGGCGTGACGATCCTCGGCGATGAAGGGCCGGTGGGGCGCGAGGGGCGTCCACACCGCGAACAGCGGTTGTTGCGGGGGTGTCGAGCTGATGAAGGCCGACACCTCTTGGTAGGTCTCAGTGGTCGAGTACACGTCGTCGGGGAAGCTCGCAAGGGTGCCGTCGCGGCTGGCGTTGAAGCCGTAGTAGCTCCGCCCGTCGCCGGCGAGGAATGCGAACCATTCGCTCCACCCCGGCGGCACCATCGACGGATCCGTGTACCCGTTCATGTACTTACCGAACAGGCCCGTGCGGTAGCCGGCGTCGTGCAGCCAGGTCGCGAGCGTCGAGGAATCGTCGAACGCCTGCACGCCCCCGAAGGGCCCCCGGTTCTTCCAGACGCCGTTGGTGTGTGAGTAGTCGCCGGTGTAGAAGCTCGCCCGGCTCGGACAACACGAGGGGTTCGGCACGAACGCCGACCGCAGGCGCACCCCCCGGCGGATCAACAGGCGTTGGAGATGCGGCATGTGCTGCAGGGTTCCCGCCCGTTGGTCGTCGGTGATCACGAGCACCACGTCGGGGAGCCCCCGTGCCGCCGCCGCCGCGCTGGGCGCTGCGATGATCGGCCACACGAACGCGATGATCGCGACGGCTAACGCTCCGACGGCCGCCCGAACCGGGCGGATCAGGCCACGACCCACAGCGCTTCCCGAGCCAGCTCGATCTCGAGCCGCTCGTGGTTGCCCAGCGAGTCGCCGTCGACCTGCACGGGGAACGGTCTTTCCGAGGTCACCAACACGCGAGAGGCGTCGTGTCGATAGTCGATATCGCGGCTCTGTACGTGGCGCGCCGATCCGAACACCTGCGCCGCGACACGAGGCACGTTGCGGCGTGCGAGCTTGCGCATGCTCAACACGTCGAGCCCGGCATCGAGCGATGCCTGGGGGGTCATGCGCAGACCCCGATCCTTGTAGTACGTGTACGGGTCGGTTCGCCCCACCATGACCGAGAGCGACGGCTCGGCCTTGCCGCCGTCGATCGTGACTTCCAGGTCGGGGTGTTTGCCCGCGTAGCTCACGAGCAACTCCCACGCGACGCTCCGGAACGCCACGCGGTCGAACTTCGCTTTGGTCTTCGGATACTTCGCGTCCATGCGAGCCATGGCTGCGGCATCGACGCCGGCGCCGCAGTTGACAGCGAAGTAGCGACCGTCGGCCCTGCCGAGGTGCAGCTTGAACGCCTCGTCGTCGAGCGCCTTGCCGATCAGCACCCCGGTCGCATCGACGGGCTCGGTCGGCAAGCCCAGCGCGCGCACGAGGATGTTCGTGGCCCCACCCGGCAACACCCCGAGTGCGGTCTGGGTGCCCGCGAGCGAGTTCACGACCTCGTTGATCGTGCCATCGCCCGAGAACACCACGACGAGATCGACGCCCTCGTGCACCGCCTGGGTCGCGATCTCGTTCGCGTGTCCGCGTTCCTTGGTCTCGATGACTTCGAGACGGAAGTCGGCCGACATCGCCTTCTCGATCACAGCGAGCGTCGGCTTGGAGACCGTGCGGGCCACAGGGTTGACGATCAACAGCACTCGTTGGAATCGCATCGGCGGCCAGTATCGCAGGCATGCGACACTTCGCGCGTCGGCCGGGCGCCCTCGGCCGTTCGGACCTTCCGGCCCACGGACCGAGCCTCAGCCGCCGCTGACAGGCGGGAGCAAAGCCACCTCGTCGCCCTCGGCGATCGGGGCCTCACGCGCGGCCCGCTCGCCGTTGACCACGAACGAGCCGACCTCGGCGATCTGGGCGAAACGCTCGCCGTAGCGGGCAGACAGATCCTCGACGACCTCGCCGACCGTACGCCCGTTCGCCTCGACGAACGGATCGCCAGCGATCTCGCGCAGCGCCGCGAACAGCCGCACCCTCACAGGTCGGTCATCTCCCGCAACACGTCGACCAGCTTGTGTGCGAACGCGGGCGTGAGGCCGTCCTCGGCGTGTCCGAACCCCTCGCCGATGAGCAGGCGCTTGGGCTCGCCCGCCGCCTCGTAGAGCTTGCGCGCATGCGACGGAGGGAAGAGGTTGTCGTCGGCGCCGTGCACGATCAGCACGGGCGTGGGTGCGACCTTGCCGATCACGTCCTCGGGCGACTCGGGAGGATCCCAGTGGTCGGGCATGCGCACACCGAACGCGCGCAGCGCGGCGCGCCCGGCAGGGGTGCCGATGCGGGCGTGCATGTTGCGCCTGGCGCGCGGATGGGCGTCGTCGTGCCAATCCCAGTACGCGAGCGAAGAGATGGCGACGACCGCGTCGGTGCCGCCGATCAGCCCGCCGTGGCGGATCGAGGCGATGCCGCCCATCGACGTGCCGCACGAGATCGCCTTGGTGTGGCCCCGGTCGCGCGCGTGGCGGTGCACGGCCTCGATGTCCCAGATCTCGTCGCCTCCGAAATCGCAGACGCCTTCGCTCTCGCCGTGACCGCGCATGTCCATGGCGAACACGGTGAACCAAGGAGTGAGCTGCTCGGCGAAGACCGCGAACTTCGGCTTGCGATGCCACCCGATCATGCCGTGGGCGAGCATCATCGCGGGCCGCGACGGGTCGGCGTCGCCCAGGCGCGACCCGCTGATGCGCACCCCGTCGTCGGTTGTTAATTGGAACGCCTCGGCCGGCACACGCCATTGGTGCGAGGTGATGCCCTGGAGCGCGGTCATGGCTGCGTCGTGCCTCGGTCGCTCGAGCCCGTCATCGCAGGTCAAGGGTACCGGCCGCCGAGCCGACCCGATATCGTGGGGTCGCCCATGGCCCTGCTCACCCTGCTCTCCGACCGCGCTCCCGATGTGGTGCTACCGGCGCTCGGCGAGCTCGGCGCCGACGTCAAGCTCGAACCCTTGTCGATCACGTCGATCGAGCACGTGTTGAGCCTCGAACCTGAGGCTGTGTTGGTCGACGCGGCCGAGCATGCGGCACAGGCCTGGATCGTGCTGCAGGCCCTTCGTTCGCGCGACGCGCGCGTACCCGTCATGCTCGTCGTGGAGCGCGATGCGATCGAGCGATACCCATGGCACGAGGTCGTCGACGAGCTCGTGTTCCCGGGCGCGCCCGCGCCGGAGCTTCGCGTGCGCCTCGCCATGTTGCGGCGCCGAGCAGGAAGCGGCGACGGCGCCGTCACGCGGCTCGGACCGCTCGCGCTCGACACCCACAGCTATCGCTCCACCGTGAGCGGCCGCCCGCTCGACCTGACCTTCAAGGAGTTCGAGCTACTGCGGTTCCTCGCGTCGAGCCCCGGGCGGGTCTACACGCGCCCGGCCCTGCTGCGCGAGGTCTGGGGCTACGACTTCTACGGCGGCACTCGCACCGTCGACGTGCATGTGCGACGCCTGCGCGCCAAGCTCGGTCCCGAGCACGAGCACCTGATCGAGACGGTCCGCGGCGTCGGCTACCGGTCGGCGGCAACGCAAGGCTGAGCTTGGCGCAGGGGGCCTGGCGGGTCGGGTGAGTCCCGCGGGTCCAGAAGGCTCAGGTCCGTCGACCTAGCACATCGTCGCCACACGAAATGACTCGACCGGGCTCTGCGCCGCCCGATGCTGTAGCGCCGATGACCTGGGTGAACGGCGACATCGGGGCCGCGCCACTCGTCCCCTCGGACGAACTCCCCTCGGTCACGCGGCGCCGACCGCCGTTCCAGGCTCGCGCCGGCGACCGCCGCGGCAGCCTTCGGGCGCCCGCGCCGACGCGAGCCGACGTTCCACCGAGGCCCCGTCCGCTTCCCCCCTCGCGGACGGGGCCTTCGTGCGTTCGGGTCGATGCCTATTGGGGCTTGGCGTACTCCATCATCTGCTCGGAGAAGTCCACGAGCGTGCACGGCTCGCCACCGATCACCCACGCGTCATGCCCAGGTTCGATCACGTAGCCGTCGCCCGGGTTGATCGAGACCTCGGTGCCATCATCGGCCTGGACCGTCATCGAGCCGGCGACGCAGTAGCCCTTGTGCAGGATCATGCAGCGGTCGGTCTGAGCGATCGGCTTCACATCGTTGGACCAACGCCACCAGGGCTCGAACCGCGCCCTGCCGATCATGGTCTCCCCGATCGTAACCATCTCGGAGATGCCGTTCGAGAACTCCCTGGTCTCATCGGGCTTGTCGAGACTCTTCTTCGCAACCATCCCCACGGACAACCACCCCCTCTGCCCCTGCGGGCACGAGCCACTGACGGAGACGAGCCCCCGTCCTCCAGATGCGGGCACCACCACCGTAGACCCAGGAACCCGAGCGGGTCCACCCCGGGGGGGCTCGTAACGCAGAGTTAACGCCCGGGTCGAGGCGCGAGCGCCGAGCACATCTAGGCTCGGGGAGACGAACGAGCGAAGGGGGAAGCGCGTGGCTACGCCGAAAGACGTCATCGCGATGGCCAAGGAGCAGGGAGCCCAGATCGTGGACTTCCGGTTCACGGATCTGCCGGGTCAGGTGCAGCACCTGTCGGTTCCGGTGCACGAGCTGACCGAAGAGAAGCTCACCGAGGGGCAGCCCTTCGACGGCTCCAGCGTGCGCGGGTTCCAGGAGATCCAGGAGTCGGACATGCTGCTGATGCCCGACCCCGATTCGGCGTACATGGACCCGTTCACGAAGCACGCCACGCTGAACATCACGTGCTTCGTGAAGGACCCGGTGACCGGTGAGGACTACTCGCGCGACCCTCGCAACATCGCGAAGAAGGCTGAGCTGTACCTGAAGCAGACAGGCATCGCCGACCGCTCGTACTGGGGGCCCGAGGCGGAGTTCTACATCTTCGACT
>JBBEAY010000034.1:64203-122266 GCA_040882605.1 Actinomycetota bacterium | reverse complement strand
GATGAGAACACGAACGAAAGCATCATGCCAGCGAACTTACAACTCAGAACACTAGCAGATGAGCGACAGCCGCTCGCGAGGCCAGGCTCGCAGCGCGAACAGCTGCACCAACCCGCCCGCGTCGATCGCCGGCGTGCCGTCGTAGCTGCCGATGCCCCCGGCGGTGAAGAGTCCGTCGTCATCGCGGCCTTGGCGCCAGGCGCGCTCCAGGTAATCATCGAGCGCCTGCCCCAGTCCCTCGACCGGCTCCAGTGCGTCGAGCGCGAGCAGGTTGCGGAACCACACGGCGTTGAACACGGGTGGGTGCTTCCAGGTGCGGTCGGCGCCGAACCGTCGCAGCGACGCCGCCGAGATCGCGAGGGCCTGCTCGAGGGTGGCCATGTCGCCGGTCTCCAGGTGCAGCAGCAGGTGAGCGCCGACCGGCGAGCCCTGGTTGTAGGTCCACAAGGTTGGGTCGACATGCCCGCGGGCGTCGACATGGTCCGCGTAGAGCCCGCCGCGCACGCGCAGGGTGCGGTCGAGCCACGTGAGCGTTCGTCGCGCGAATCCGAGCGCGACCCCGCCGCCGCCGCCGCCGGCCAGGTGCAGGCGCAGGGCGAGCTGCGCCGCGGGCGCCGCCGAGCACGTGTGACGCGCTCGGCGCCCTTCGACCCATCGCATGCCGCCGTCGGGGTCCTGACCCTCACGCACGAACCCGAAGGCCTTCCGCGCCTTGCGTAACCAGCGGGCCTCGCCGGTCTGTAGGTGCAGCTGCTCGAAGCAGAGTCCGATCCACGCGTTGTCGTCGAAGTAGCGGCGGCGGTCACCGGGTGTGGGCAGGTACCCGTCGCCGGCGGCGTACGGCTTCAACCCGATCACGAGCCGCTCGACCACGTCGTAGTCACCGGTGAGCTCGGCGACATCCGCGGCCGCGGCGAGCACCTGGCTCACGGGCCAGACCGGCGCGAGCTTGCGGTGGCTGGGTCGTTCGCGAACGACGAGCGATCCGTCGTCGCCGGGGCGCAGGCATGCGATCGACAACGCCTGCCACGCTTCGAACACCCACGCGGACCGATCGAGAGTCACCCTGAGCTCGGGAACCGGGTTCGAAGATCATGGCCGCGTAGAACCGCCGCGCCCACGTCGGAGACCCAGGTATCGCATGGTCGCCATCGCGAACCTCAGCTCTTCCGCGGAGCTCGCACGCCGCGTAGCTCCCAGTCGCCGCCCATCGCGGTCGAGAGCACTTCTTCGCTCTCGCTCGGCTGCGCGCCGACGTCCTCCCGAACGGGCACCGACCCCTCGACCACGGTGTTCCGCAATAGCCCGAGGCCTTCTACTTCCACCTCGACGACGTCGCCCGGCTGCACCGGTCGCGAGCTCGCCGGCGTGCCCGACAGGATCACGTCGCCCGGTTCGAGCGTGATCGTGCGCGCGATGTCGGCGACCAAATAGTGCATGTCCCAGATCATCTCGTCGGTGTTCCCGCTCTGCGCGAGGGCGTCGTTCACGCGCGTCTCGATGTGCTTGCCGTGGAAGTCCCAATCGGTCACGAGACCCGGCCCGAGTGGGCACAGCGTGTCGGACCCTTTGACGCGCAGCATGGATCCGGCGTCGGTGTCGCGGAAATCGTGTAGCCCGTAGTCGTTGCCGATCGTGTATCCAGCGATGTAGTCGCCGGCTTCGTCGGGCGCGACATGACGACAGCGCTCGCCGATCACGATGCCGATCTCGCCCTCGAAGTTCAGGTACTTGCACCGCGGCGGACGCACGATCTCACCCCCGTGCGCGTTCAACGCCGAGATCGGCTTGTGGAAGTACGTCGGTGCAGGTCCGAGCTTCGCCTGGAACTCCGCCCGGCGGCTCTCGTAGTTCAGGTGCACGCAGACCACCTTGGTCGGCTCGACGGGCGGCAGGTGGATCGGGTCGTCGAGCGGCATGACCCTGCCGTCGGGCGCCACGAGCTCGTCGCCCTCGCGCGTGACAGTGGTCGGCATTCCATCGAGCAGGATGCGCCTCGTCTCCATCGCGACGAAGCGTACGATAGCGCCGTGTCGGAGCTGCGGGGATTCATGTTGCCGCGATCGCCGGAAGGCCGCGCGTCGATCGTGCCGAGCCCACCCTGGCACTACTCCGGCGACGTGCTCACGATCGAGTACCGGACCGATCCCGCGAACGTCGAAGCGTTGTTGCCGGAAGGCGTCGCGCTCGCCGACGAGGACCCTGGCGCCGTCGCCATCATCTGGGCCGACTGGCAATCGTGCTCGGACTCGAGCGAGGAGCTGCTCGACCCGGTGCGTTCCCAATACAAGGAAGCCTTCGTCGTCGTGCGGTGCACGCACGCGGGGGAGACGTACTCGCGATGCGTCTACATCTGGGTCGACAAGGACTTCGCGCTCGCGCGCGGCTGGTACCAGGGCTATCCGAAGAAGCTCGGGCAGATCTGGATGACTCGAGCGGTGTCCGTCGGCAGAGCCGGACCGAGGCTCGAGCCGGGCGGGCGGTTCGGCGCCACGCTCGCCGCGAACGACCGGCGCCTCGCCGACGTGACCCTCACGCTCACGGGCGAGAGCGAGACCGGCGGCTTCGTGAACGCCCTGCCGATGCTGCACTCGCGATTCATGCCGAACATCGACCCGGCGCTGCCCGCCTCCCTCGACGAGCTGGTCACCATGCATTCGCGCGATGTCGACCTCGGTCGGGTCTACACGGGCGAGGCCACGGTGACCTTGTTCGACGCGCCCGCCGAGGAGCTCGCGAAGCTCGAGCCCGTCGAGACGATCGCGGGCTACTGGCGTCAGGTCGGCGCCACGTTCGTCGGTGGCACGTCCTTGTGAGCCCTCCACAACTCGGTGACGCCGCGCCGAACCCGGCGCTGATCGGCCTCGATGGCAAGCCGCTCGCGGTAGCCTCTCGGCCATGCGACTGATGCGCTTCCGGCACGGCGATCGCATCGCAACCGGTGTGGCCGACACCGGCGACGACACCGTGCGCGTGCTCGGCGGCACGTTCTTCGAGGACCCGCTGCCGACGGGGGAGGAGCTTGCGCTCGACGAGCTGCACCTGCTAGCGCCGGTGCTTCCCTCGAAGCTCGTCTGCGTCGGCAAGAACTACGCGGCGCACGCAGCGGAGTTCGGGATGACGGTGCCCGACGAGCCGCTGCTGTTCCTCAAGCCTTCGACCGCCGTGATCGGGCCGAACGACCCCATCACATTGTTGCCGGTGAGCACGCGAGTCGACTACGAAGGCGAGCTTGCCGTCGTGATCGGGCGGCTCGCGAAGGACATCCGCGCCGAGGACGCCTACCGCGTGATCCTCGGCTACACCTGCGCCAACGACGTGACCCTGCGCGACCTGCAGAAGACCGACGATCAGTGGGCGCGCGCCAAGGGCTTCGACGGTTCGGCGCCCCTCGGCCCGTGGATCGAGACCGACGTCGACCCCAACGACGCGGTCGTCGAGACGCGCCTGAACGGCGAGGTGCGCCAGCAGGGCCGCACGACCGACATGGTGTACGGCGTCGCCACCCTGATCGAGTACATCACCGCGTTCATGACGCTGCTGCCGGGCGACGTGCTCCTCACCGGCACGCCCGAGGGTGTTGGCCCGCTCGCCGCCGGCGACGTGGTCGAGGTTGAGGTCGAGGGCGCGGGCGTGCTCGCCAACACGGTGCGATGACCGAGGCGCGGATCCGCTGCCGCTTCGCCCCCGCGCCGAGCGGGTCCCTGCACGTCGGCAACGTGCGGAGCGCGCTCTTCTCGTGGCTCTACGCCCGCCATCACGACGGCGAGTTCGTCCTGCGGTTCGAAGACACCGACGCGAGCCGCGTCACCGAGGAAGCCGTCGCTGGCGTGCTCGAGGATCTGCGCTGGCTCGGCATCGACCACGACGAGGGCCCCGACATCGGCGGACCCCACGCGCCGTACCGCCAGTCCCAACGTCTCGACGTGTATCGAACCTACGCCGACCAACTGCTGTCCCAGGGCGACGCGTACCGCTGCTACTGCACGTCCGAGGAGCTCGATGAACGCAGGAAGGCAGCAGCGGCCGCCCACGAGGCGCCCGGCTACGACGGCCATTGCCGCGTGCTCACGCCGGAGCAGGTCGAGGCTTACGAAGCGCAGGGCCGGGAGTCGGTCGTGCGCTTCCGCATGCCCGACCGCGAGTGGGTGATCGAGGACATCGTGAAGGGCGAGGTCCGCTTCGATGCCGGGCAGCTCCGCGACTTCGTGCTCGTGCGCTCCGACGGTTCGGCGCTGTTCCTGTTGGCGGTGGCGGTCGACGACATGCTGATGGGCATCACGCACGTCGTGCGCGGCGATGACCTGCTCGCGAGCGCTCCGCGCAACTCGGCAGTGATCGAGGCGCTCAAAGGCACGCCGCCCCGCTATGCCCACGTTCCCCAGGTGCTCGGGCCCGACCGGCAGCCGCTGTCGAAGCGGCACGGATCGACGAGCGTCGAGTCGTTCCGCGAGCAGGGGTTCCTGCCCGAGGCGATGATGAACTACCTCGCGCTGCTCGGATGGTCGCCCGGCGATGACCGCGAGGTGCTCTCGCGCGAGCAGCTGATCGAGGCCTTCGACCTCGAGCGCGTCTCGTCGAACCCCGCGGCGTTCGACACCGAGAAGCTCACCTGGCTCAACAACCGTTACATCCAGTCGCTCGAGGACGACGATCTCGCGGCGCGGTCTCTGCACTTCCTCACCGAGGAAGGCCTGATGCCCGACCCTTCCGCCCTGCACGCGGCGATGCCGATCGTGAAGGAACGCATGAAAACCCTGACCGAGGCGCCAGCCTTGCTGCGGTTCCTGTTCACCGACGACATCGAGCCGAACGAGAAGGCCGCGGCGCTGATCGCCAAGGCGCCCGAGGGTTATCTCGTACGTGTGGCCCTCGAGCTCGAGGCGGTCCAGTCGTGGACCGTCGTCGCCATCACGGCAGCTCTCGACGCGCTCGCCGGGCGCGAGGAGGTGAGCCGCACGAAAGCGTTCCAGCCCGTGCGCGCGGTCGTCACGGGCTCGAACGTCTCCCCGCCACTTCCTGAGTCGCTCGAGCTGCTCGGCAAGGCTCGCACCCTCGAGCGCCTGCGCCGGGCCGCGTTGAACTAGTCTGTGCTAGACTAGTCGCTCTGGGCAACGACCGGATGCGCTAGCCCGTCCAGGACCGCGACCCGGGCCGGACGGCCGATGCGACCCCGCTCGCGACCGCATAGAGTGCCGCTCCGTGAACGGTCCGCTGAGGGGGCGCGATTTCCGGCTCTTGTCGCTGTCGACCGGCCTGTCGTCGCTCGGTGACGAGCTGGCGCTGATCGCCCTCACGATCAAGGTCGCGGAGCTCACGGGCTCCGGCTGGGCGGTGGCCGCCCTGCTGCTCTGCGGTCTGTTGCCGCTCGTGATCTTCGCGCCGTCGGCCGGCGTCATCGTCGATAACTTCGAGACCAGGCGCTCGCTCGCGATCGCCACGGCGATCCAAGCTTGCCTCGCGGTCGGGCTGGCGTTCGCAGGCGAGCTGCCGATGATCCTGATGCTCTCGTTCCTGTTGGGCACGGCGTCGGCGGTCGAGACGCCCTCGATCTACACGCTCGTGCCGCGCGTCGTAGGAGACGAGCATGCGACAGAAGCCAACGCGTACCTTGAAGGCGCGAGGTACACGGGCATGATCGCCGGTCCGGTGTTGGCCGGCACGCTCGCCGCGGGGCCCGGCACCCGTGTGGCACTGCTCGTCGACGCCGGCACATTCGTCGTGATCGCCGTCGCGGCGCTGCTGCTGCGGGTGCGGCGGCAGATCGTCGAGCCGAGCAGCACCGCGTCGGAGAGCCCCGCGCGTGAAGGCTTCCGGCTGATCAGGAGCGACCAGGTGCTCGTCGCGGCGTTCGCGGTGATCGGCGCGGTGATCCTGTTCGCTGCCATGGACAACGTTGCCGAGGTGTTCTTCGCCCGCGACACGCTCCGCGCCGGCGCGTGGGGTTACGGCCTGCTCGCCTCGGCCTGGCTCGTGGGCATGGTTGGCGGCGCGACGTTGATCGCCCGGCGCCTCGCCGACGACCGGCTCTTCCGCTCAATGGCCTTGGCGGCCGTCGTGAACGGCGCGGCGGTGTTCGCAGCGGCAGCGGTCGGGTCCTTCCCACTGGCGGTGGCGCTGTTCGTTGTGGGAGGCGTGGCGAACGGGGTGGAGACCGTCGCGATGCGCAGCCTGATCGTGCACCGCGTGGCCGACCGTTTCCGGGGACGCGCTTTCGCCTCGTACGGCGCGCTCGTGAATGGCATGCAGATCGGGGCGACGGCGGCCGCGGGCGCCCTGGTCGCCGGCCTCGGGGGTCGCGTGGCGCTGCTGGTCGGCGGTGCAGGAACTGCGCTCGCAGGCGTGGCCGGGCTGGTCGCCTCTCGCTCGCTCGACCAGCGCCGGGAGACCGCGACTGCGAACGAGCCGATGGGGGTCGTCCGGGTGCCCGAGCTGACGCCGAAGCCCCCCGACGTCACCCGACTGCCCGACTCCGAGCCGACACAACGCGCGGGCGATCTCTGAAACCGAGCCGTCGACGGCGAGGACGTCTACTCTCTTGGCGGTGGCGGACCGATCACGGGGCCGCCCGGGTTTACCGCGAGCACCCTAGGGAAACGGAGGAGCCATGGCCTACGTGATCGCTGAACCATGCATCGACGTCAAGGACCGAGCATGCGTCGACGAGTGTCCGGTCGACTGCATCTACGAGGGGCCGCGCATGCTGTACATCCAGCCCGACGAGTGCGTGGACTGTGACGCCTGCGTGCCGGTCTGCCCCGTCACGGCGATCTTCGCCGAGGACGACCTTCCCGGCGAGTGGAAGCAGTTCACCGCGGTGAACGCCGAGTGGTTCTCAGACGCCGTGACCGGGCTCGGCTCACCGGGAGGCGCTGCGCAGGTCGGCCCAGCCGCCACCGATCACGCGGTAGTCGCCGGCTGGGAAGTCGTCTGACGAGTGCCTTGACCGGAAGAACAACACTGGCGTAGCTTCACCCCAGTCTCTTACGCAACGGGGGGTAGGTCATGCGGAAGCGGATCGGGATCGCGCTGCTCACCGTTATGTTGGTGGCGCCGGGCATCGTCGCCGCCACCGGCGGAGCGGCTTCGCCCCGAACGGGGGGCAACGCGCCGTACGAAAGCGTCGCAACGGTGCCCGTGCGGCACCTGGGGACGACGCCGCCGCTCTCATCGCTCTCCGGCGCCAGAGTTCCCCGAGGGATCGGGGGGGAGTCACCAGCGGCTGCCCGTGAGCGACTGCGCCCGCGCATCGGCGCACACGGGCAGGTACTGATCGTGGAGCCGCCGGTGTCCGACCCTCCCGCGGCCGGTGACAACGCCGCCATCTCAAGCCGCACGCCGGAGCTGGCACGTTCCTGGGAAGGACTCGACTCGTTCGATCAAGGGTGGTCGAACGGGGGCAACGCTTTCTTCCTCGAGCCGCCCGACCAGGGACTGTGCGTGGGTCCCGACCACGTGCTCGAAACCGTGAACAGCGTCGTGCAGGTTTACACACCCGCCGGACGCCCGCTGTTGCCGGGGAACTCCGGCATCCCCGGCACTGAGCCGGTCGGTGTCTCGCACAACGAATGGTTCGGATTTCCGCCGGCGATCGACCGCGTAACGGAACGGTTCGGACCGTTCACGACCGATCCGAGCTGTTACTACGACCGGCAGCTCCGACGCTGGTTCCACGTGGTGCTCACGATCGAGCAGAAGTCGGTCTCAGGGGAGTTCACCGGTCGGAACAGCATCGACCTGGCGGTGAGCCGCACGGCGGACCCGCTGGGACGTTGGGACATCTACCGCCTGCCCGCGCAGAACGACGGCACCGACGGCTCACCCGACCACGGGTGCGACGCCGGCCCGTGCATCGGGGACTACCCTCACATCGGGGCCGACAAGCACGGCTTCTACATCACTACGAACGAGTACGCCTTCTTCGGCGACGGCTACACGGGTGCTCAGCTTTACGCGCTGCCCAAGGCCAGCCTCGCTGCCGGCGACGCGACCGAGGCGGTGCTGTTCGAGGATCTGCGCGTTCCCTCGCTGGGCCAGCGCGGTTTCACCGTGCGTCCGGCCTGGTCGCGCCCTGCCTCGTGGGAACGGGGCCGAGGCGGCACGGAGTATCTCGTGAGCTCGACGGCGGGTGACGGGTCCGAAACCGGAAACATGACCGGCGAGTCCGACGACATGGTGGTGTGGGCGCTGACGAACACCGGCTCGCTTGCCACCTCGACGCCCGACCTGGAACTCCATCAGGTCGTCAAGCCCACGATCGAGTACCAGCTCCCGCCGCTGTCGCTGCAGAAGGAAGGTCCGACCCCCTTCCTGCGCTGCTTGAACCTGGGAGTCGACTGCATCTTCGGGGAGGACTTCGGCCGACAGAACGGCCCCTATCCGTTGGACTCGGGCGACACTCGGGTCACGAGCTCGTTCCTGGCCGACGGTGTGGTGTGGACTTCGCTTACGACCGCGCTCAAGGGGCCCGGCGGGGCCGACTACGACTCGAGCGACGGGTCGTTCCGTCCTATCGGGCAACGAGCCGGGGTGGCGTATTTCGCCTTCCGTCCGTGGTGGGACGGCGGCACGCTGAAGGCCCGGCTGCTGCAGGAGGGGTACGTCGCGGTCGGCGGCGGGAACGTCACGTTCCCGTCCCTCGCTGTGAACGAGCAGAACGAGGGGTACATGGGCGTGTCGCTCGTGGGGCCCTCCCACTTCCCGAGCGCTGCGTACATCCCGATCGCGCTCGGCGACTCGCCCGACGTCGTGCACGTCGCGGCTCGAGGCCGAGCGCCCTCCGACGGGTTCACGGGAACGTTGTTCGGCGGGTTCCGTCCGCGTTGGCAGGACTACGGGTACATGGTGCCCGGCAACGGCGACGATCTGTGGTTCGGGGTCGAGTACATCGACGCGAGGTGCGGTTTCGCCGCCTGGCTAGTGGATCCCAACTGCGGAGACGAACGGACCCTCTTCACGAACTGGTCGACGAGGATCACGAAGCTGGAACCCTGACCCGGGCCCATGACGGTAGTCCCAACGGGATTTGAACCCGTGTCTCCACCTTGAGAGGGTGATGTCCTAGGCCTCTAGACGATGGGACCGCTTTCCGCCGCCTAGCTTATCCAACGCGGTGATGGGCCTCCAACGTGCGTGACCACTTCGATTGTTCCGATCAGGCCGACAGCCGGGCGTAGTTCGATTGCAGCACGCCTGCCACCTGAGTGAACTGCCCGCCCACGTGCACCCGGCCCGCTCGCACTGCGAGCGCCCAGACTCCGAGGTAGTTGCAGCAAGGGTTCGGGCGCCACGCCGGGTCGGTGAGCCCGGTCGCGAGGTCGAGCGCGGCGAGCCGAGGGATCGCGAGACAGTTCCCGACCGGCACCTGGTTCGAACCGCACTGCTCACGGGGACCGTGCGCGATGGTTTTGAAGTGACCGCCGACGAGCACGGTCTGGGCGTCGTAGGCCGCGACCGCTTGCGCAGAGCCCGAGGTGTCGGTCTTCCATACCTGCGCCCAGACGGTCGGGTCGGCGCCCGGAGCGGGGGGCTCGTAGAGCGCCGCGAAGTCGGAGCCGCCCGCCCCCACCAGCAGCTGCCCACCCGTGATCTCGGTCGACATGCCGTATGCCTTGCTGGTCGAGGCGACGCCGGCGACCGACCACGATCGCACCGCGCCGGTCCGGGCGCTCACCTTCACGACGACCTTCTGTGGGTCGCCGTTGATGAAGTCGAAGTGGCCGGCCGCGACGAGGTCGCCATCGGGCATGAGGTCGAGGTCGAGCATCTGCGGCGTCTCTGTAGCGGGCCGGATGCCATCGTCGAGCGCCGGTACGACGTCGGCGAACGCCGGGTCTCGCCCACCGGTCGCGAAGTACGCGCGCAGCCGCGACCCGCCCACGTAGATGCGATCGGGCCCGGCCAACACGGTTCGCCCGACGAGCGTCGTGAATCCTCGCACTATGCGCCCGGTCGCGGGGTCGAGCCCGACCGTGTGCTGGCGATCGATGCCTGCGAACCGGTAGAGGAACCGCCCCGTGACGTAGAGGACGCCGTCGGGCCCGAGCGACATGTCGCGGACCTGTGCGCCTGCGCCTCCGATGAGCGCAGGGGGGTCGGCGGTCGTCGAGAGCTGGCCCGTCGAGAGACTGAGCGCGGCGATGTTGCCGGCGGGCGTGGCGTTGGAGCCATTCGCACCCAGCACGTTCGAGAAGTTTCCACCGATCCATACGTGACCGCGGGCGACGACCATCGCGCGGACCGCGCCGTCGGCCATCGATGTGTCGTCCGGTGATTCCGAGGGCGTGGCGGCGTTCGCTGCACCGCCGAGCATCGTCGATACCACGACGAGCGTCACGACCAGGCAGGTGGGTCGACGAAGAGACATGTTCGATCCTTCCGCGCGAGGGGGGCCACCCGGCTGTCGAGATCCGGGCACCGCTTCAGGGTGCGTTCGGAGGATACGCCTGAGCGGCGTCGAGAACACAGAGGGGCCGGCTCGGTCCGGCCCCTCCGGCACGTACCATGCGCGGACCGTGACGCGCCGACCCGACATCCGCACCATGGGGGCGTTCGCTGGCGCCGTGCTGTTGGGCAGCGCCAACATCGTTGCCGTGAGGTTCAGCAACCGAGAGCTCGAGCCGTTGTGGGGCGCCGGAGTGCGGTTCTCGATCGCGGCGTCGGTGCTCTGCACGATCGGGCTCATGGCGCGAAGGTCGTTCCCTCGCGGACGGTCACTGCGGGGTGCCGTGTCGTTCGGACTGTTGGCGTTCACGGGGGCGTATGCCTTCTTCTACGTCGGCGCCGTGCGCGTGTCGGCGGGCACCGCCGGAGTGATCATGGCCCTCGTGCCGCTGCTCACCTTGCTGCTCGCCACGGTTCAGCGGCTCGAACGGTTCTCCTGGCGCGGGCTCGCGGGCTCGCTCCTCGCGGTCGCCGGCATCGGCGTGATCCTGTCTGGCTCGCCGGCGGGCGCCGCCCCGATCGCATCGGTGCTGCTGATCGCCGCCGCCGCGACGTGCGCGTCGCAGGCCGGCATCGTGGTGAAGCGCACGCCCAGCTCCGATGTCATCACGACGAACGGGGTCGCCATGGCTGTCGGCGCCGTGCTCCTGCTCGCGCTGTCGTTCGGAGCCGGAGAGGTCCACGCCGTACCTTCGAGCCCATCGGTCTGGGTGGCGGTGACGTTCCTCGCGTTCGTCGGCTCACCCTTGCTGTTCATCCTCTACGTGTTCGTGCTGAACCGTTGGACGGCGTCGGCGGCCTCGTATCAGTTCGTGCTCTTCCCTCCGGTCACGATCGTGCTCGGAGCCTTGGTTGCGGGGGAGTCGGTCACCGGCGGTCTGCTGCTCGGGCTGCCTCTCGTGATCGCCGGCGTCTACGTGGGCGCGCTCCGCCGAGTGCCCGACGCTCAGCCGAGCAGCTCGAGCAGCCCTCGGCCGGAAGTCAGTTCTCGCCTTGGTCCCTCGTGAAGCCGAGCTCGCCATCGAACTCGAGCAGCTTCTCGATGTGCATCCAGCTGTGGCGACGGGAGATCCGCGCAAGCAGCTGGTGCACGTCCTCGTCCCAGAGGTCACCCGGCTTCTCCAAGATGATGAACCGGCAACGCCAATGATCGAGCGTGTCGGTGATCGCCCCCGTGGGCGGATACACCTTGGTGCCGCGACTCGAGATCATCTTCAGCTCGAGACGCGTGCCGTGGGCGAGCTCGGTGAGCGATGTCCCGAGCTCCTCGGCGGTGAGCGGTGATTCCACGAAGACGTCGAGCCCGACCACGTTGCGGTCGGTGGGCTTCACGTAGTCGGGGTCCGAGCGCAGAACGGGAAGCTGCAGCGGCTTCACCTCGCGGATGGTCCAGGTCTCGGTCTTCTTGCCGAGGTTAGCGATGATCGCCTCGGTGTAGGCACTGGTCGGGGTGCCGCGGTCGTAGCCGACCACGTCGCCGGTGAGCGTGCCCGCCTCCAGGGTCACGAACACGGCGTGCTCGATGGCGGAAGCCTCCTCGAACAGACCGAGGTAGCGCAGCATCAGCACCGAGGACAGGATCAGTGCGGTCGGGTTGATCACGTCCTTGCCCGCGTACTTCGGCGCAGAGCCGTGCACCGCCTCGAAGATCGCGACCTCGTTGCCGATGTTCGCGCTCGGAGCGAACCCGAGCCCGCCGATCAGCGCGCTCGACAGATCGCTCAAGATGTCGCCGTTCATGTTCGTCGTGACGATCACGTCGTACTGCTCGGGGCGCTTCACGAGCTGGTGCGCGGCGTTGTCGACGATCACGTGCCACGACTCGATCTCGGGATAGTCGGGGGCCACCGACTCGAACACGCGCTTCAGCGTGCCTTCGGTGAACTTCAAGATGTTGGCTTTGGTCGCGCACGCCACGCTCGTGCGGCTCTCGCTGCGGGCGTACTCGAACGCGAAGCGCGCGATCTTCTCCGAGCCCTTCACGCTGATCAGCTTCAGCGCCTGGGCGACGCCTGGCGTCTGCATGTACTCGATGCCGGCGTAGAGGTCTTCGACGTTCTCGCGAACCATGACCATGTCGATGCCGCGCCCCGAGTACGGGGTGACCACACCAGGCATCTCGCGCACCGGACGCACGTTGGCGTAGGTCTCGTAGAGCTTTCGGAGCGTGACGTTCGCGCTCTTCTCACCGAAGCCGACCGGCGTCTCGAGCGGTCCCTTGAGCGCCACGCGGGTGCTCGCGATCGAATCCATCGTCTCTTGCGGCACCCCCGAGGCGACGCCCTTGCGGAAGACTTCGGCGCCGGCTTCGGCTTCGTGCCAGTCGATCGGCGCACCGGTCGCCTCGACGACCGCGCGGGCGGACGCGACGACCTCGGGACCGATGCCGTCGCCGGGGATCAACGTCACCGGGAAGCGGGTGGGTTGGGTGGGTGTCTCGGTGCTCACGCGGGCCTCCTCGGCTGTTCGCGGGGTCGACGTCATGGTAGCCGGGGGTGACACCGGGCTCGGCCGGCGGTGTCGCCCGGTAGCATGGGCCGCCGTATGCGCTCTCGCAATGTCGCCGCTGCCTCCGCCGTGTTCGCGCTCGCCGGACTCGTCGCCGTGGCGTGTACGTCGGTTGGCGATCCGGCGCAGTCGGTTCCGCCGAGCACCTCGTCGGCACCCGCGAGTGCTTCGGGCGCGCCCGAGCCGGCCGACTCAGGTTGGATCGAACCGATCGATGTGATGGGGGCGCCGGGGATGGTGAGCGAACCGAACCCCGACGCGGCGCCGCGGGGGGTCGACAAACAACCTCTGCGCTCGCCTCCCGGTCTGCAGCCGGCGGCCGACCGGTCTCGACCGTTCGACCCTGCCGCCGGCATCATGAACCTGGACCACTTGGTGTTCATCGTGCTCGAGAACCGGTCGTTCGATCACTACTTCGGCACGTTCCCCGGCGCCGACGGCATCCCGATGAGCGCGAACGGGCGGCCGAAGGACTGCCTGGCCGACCCTGACGCGCCCGGCACCTGCCACCGTCCCTACCACGACACGAACTTCATCGATCAGGGCGGACCCCACGGGGAGCTCGGCAGCCAGATCTCGATCGACGGCGGCCAGATGGACGGCTTCGTGAACGCGCTGCGGGTGATCGGCAACGGGTGCGTGAAGCGCCCCGACGAGAAGCCGTGCCCCCAGGCGGTCGACGGACCCCAGGGCCAGCCCGACGTCATGGGTTACCACACGGCGGCGGAGATCCCGACCTACTGGAAGTACGCGAAGACGTTCACGCTGCACGATCGCATGTTCGCGCCCACCGACTCCTGGACGTTGCCGGCGCACCTGTTCATGGTCTCGGCCTGGTCGGCGACGTGTGCGGACCTCGACGACCCCATGTCGTGCTCGTCGGACCAGAGGTTTCCAGGGGGCGTCTATGCCGACGCACCGTCGAAGATCTGGGCTCCCAAGATGGGCGAGCCTCGGCCCTACGTCTGGGCGCCGATCACGTGGCTGCTGTACCAGGCGGGCGTGAGCTGGGGCTACTACGTCGGTGAGGGAACCTGCGTCGCGCCGCCCTGCGAGCACCTGGAGGGCATCGACACCGCGCCCGTGCAGAATCCCTTGCCGGGTTTCACCGCGACCGTCGCCACCGGGCAGCTCGACAACATCCGGCCGACCACCGAGTTCGCGCGCGACGCCCTGGCGGGCGACCTGCCGAGCGTGTCGTGGGTGATGCCCGAGCGGGACAAGGGGGAGCACCCGCCCGACTCGATCGAGGCCGGCCAGGCCTACGTCGCGGAGGCGATCAACGCAGTCATGCAGGGTCCCGAGGAACAGTGGCTGCGCACGGCCATCTTCCTCACGTGGGACGACTGGGGAGGCTTCTACGACCACGTCGAGCCGCCGGTGGTCGACGAGAACGGCTGGGGTCTGCGGGTGCCATCGATGGTGATCAGCCCGTGGGCCAAGCCCGGGTTCATCGACCATCAGACGCTCAGCTACGACGCGTTCCTGAAGCTGATCGAGGATCGCTTCCTCGGCGGAGAACGCCTCGACCCTGCGACCGACGGCTGGCCCGACTCGAGGCCCACGGTGCGCGAGTCGGTCGAGCTGCTCGGCGATCTCGCCCGCGACTTCGACTTCACCCAGGAACCGCTGCCGCCCCTGGTGCTCGATCCGTGGCCCTTCCGCGACTGAACGGCGCGCTCGCCCGGTTCGGGGGGGCGCCGGCCGCGCGAGGCGCTTTGGCCCGCAGCTCGGCCGTCGCGGTCGCGGGCGTCGTCGGAGCTGTCGTGGTGGTCGGGGCTGTCTACCTGTGGGCGTATGCAACCGGGCGGTTCCATACGCCGATCGGATTCGACACCCCCCAGGTGATCTGGCGAGCGAAGCTGGTCGCAGAGTCGGGCCTCGGCTCGCTGGCGGGCTGGGCGCCGCCCGACCTCCTGGTGCACGGCGACCGCACGGGCGTGCTCGTGTTCGCCTCGCTGCTCGACGGGCTATTCGGCATCGACTCGTACACGCTGATGTTCTCCCTGCCGGCCGTCGCCTCGGTGCTCGTGGCGCTGGCGGCGGGCGGGTTCGCTGTCGGCGCTCTCGAAGAGCCCCCGTGGTCCTTCGCCGTGTACGCGATCGGGGTCGGCGCTTCGACGCACATGGCGCGCATCGCGGTGGGCAGTCACGACAACGCCTTCGTGATGAGCATGTTGGTGGCGTTCGCCCTGACGGCACTGCTGTCGGCGGCCGGTCGCCCTGCGATCGCGGGCTCGATCGTGCTGTTCGCGGCTGCCGTGCTCGCGCACTGGCGGTTCGCCGTGCTGTTCATGCCGGTGTTCCTCGCCCTCTCGCTCGTGCTGCTCCCCGGCTCCCTTCGCCGCTGGAAGGCAGGCGCATCCTTGTCGAGCACGCCGTCGGCGCGGGTGGGGCTCGTGGTCGCCGGCGGCGTGGCCGCAGGCGCCGCGTCGATGTTGTTGGCGCCGGAGTCCCCGCTTCGAGGACTCGATGCGAGCATCCGGATCGACCCAGGCAAGCTGGCGGCGAAGTCCTCGAGCAGGCTCACCCCCCTGCGGTTGCCCGTCACCGCGGCGGCGGCGCTTGCCGGTGTCATCACCGCGTGGTGGCCGAGGTCGTCGCTGAGGAGATGGGCGGTGGTCACGATGGTCCTGTGGGCGGCGTCGGTGCTGGTTGCGGCCGTGGCCTATCACTGGCTGGATCTACCGGCGCCGATCTATCGCGTGGCCGCGTACGCGCTCGGCATCCCGATGCTCGCCATGGCGCTCGTGGTTGGCGTGGCCCGGTTCCTCCGGCGTCGCCTCGGGGGGTTCGGAGCTGCCCTCGGGGCGATCGCGATCGTGGGAGCGCTCGGCTGGACCGCGATATCTGCGGGCTCGCTGTGGGACGAAGAGGCGCCGCTCATGACCGAGGAGAAGGTGCTCGCCATGCGCAACGCGTCGGCGTACCTCGACGCTTCGGGCACCGATCGGCCTGTCGTTTTCCTCGTCTCGACGCCCCAGCTGATACCCACGCTCCGGCAGGTGTATGCGGGCGTGCCCCCGCGGCTCATCACGCGCACCAGGGTCTTCGTGGGAACGCTCGAGGATCTACAGGTGGGCCGGCCCACCACGATCGCGCCCGCACTCGAGGGTTCGTCTCGGAGCACGCTTCGGGGGGCACTCGGGGTCACCGACCTCGACCCCGTGATCGTGTACCTCGACGTGTTCAATCCTCGCCTCGAAGCGCCGTCCGGCGCGCTCGAGGTGGCTCCCGGGGTAAGGGTGGCTATTACGCCCGCCATAGCAGGTGTGCCCGACGGCGCCATCGCCGGCCCGGCCATTCCCCTGGCCGCTCCCGAAGCGATCCCCGACGTGACTCCCTGGTCGTTGACGTGGATCGCCGTGGCGGGGCTCGGGCTCGCCCTCGTGGCGGGCGCCGGATGGTCGTGGGCGCTCGTGCCCGCGACCTGGCTCGCCCGACTGGGCGTGGCGCCGGCGCTCGGCGCCGCGATCCTCACGCTGATCGCCACCATGGCCGACAGGCTCGGGGTGGCGTTCGACCGTGCCGGTTCGGCCTCGATCGTGCTCGTGACGGCCTGCGCGGGCTGGCTCCTGGTCCTGGTCCTGGCAGGCAGGCGCAGGCGAAGCGATCCGGTTCTTGACCGACCGGCGGACCCGTAACGAAGGGAAAACGGATCGGCTCCGGCTGACCGGCGAGCGACCGAGCCCGGGCTACGATCGCCCGATGACCGGAACCATCGTGGCCCGTGCGCGCCTCGCCTCGCCTCTCATCGTGGCCGCGCTCGTGGCAGCGGCGTGCGTCGGGTCGTCCGCGGACCCGACCACCGGACCGACCGCTCCGTTGGCGTCTGAGTTGGACCCTGGCCGTGCCCGCGAGCCCGCGGGCGAGATCCCCTTGCCGTTCCTGGTGCCGGACCGGTTCCCCGTGGCGCCCGACCGAGCCCCGATCGGCGTCGACGCTCGCCCGCTGCGAGACCCTCCGCCGCTCCAACCCGTGGCCGACCCGTTCCGACGATTCGATCCGGCAGCGGGCATCATGAACCTCGATCATCTGGTCTTCGTGGTGCAGGAGAATCGGTCGTTCGATCACTACTTCGGCACCTTCCCAGGCGCCGACGGCATCGCGATCGACGAGAGCGGCGCCCCTCGAGCGTGCTTGCCCGACCCGGCGAGACCCGACGTGTGTCACCGCCCCTTCCACGATCGAAACCTGTTCGATGCCGGCGGGCCGCATGGGGAGCTCGCAGCGGGGATCTCGATCGCTTCAGGACGCATGAATGGCTTCGTGCGGGCGTTCCGCATCAAGGGCAACGGATGCGAGAAGGATCCGACGGCCCCGCCGTGTCCGCGGACGACCTCGGGGCCCGACGGCGCTAGAACGCCCGATCTCATGGGCTACCACACGGCCCGCGAGATCCCGAACTACTGGGCCTACGCCGAGACGTACACGCTGCACGATCGCATGTTCGCGCCCACCGACTCGTGGACGCTTCCGGCCCACCTGTTCCTGGTGTCGGGTTGGTCGGCGCGCTGCCCGGCGCCCGACGACCCCATGGCGTGCGTCTCGGATCAGAGGAACCCTGGCAAGCGGCCCGGGCTCGCCACCAAGAACTGGACGCCCGACGCGGGCGAGCCGCTTCCATACGTCTGGGCCGACATCACCTGGCTGCTCTACAAGGCCGGCGTGTCGTGGGGCTACTTCGTCGGTCCGGGAAGCTGCGTCGTGGCGCCGTGCCAAGACTTCGAGGCCACCGAGACGCGCGCGGTGCAGAATCCGCTGCCCGGCTTCCGCACGATCGACGTGACCGGGCAACTCGACAACGTGTTGCCGAACACGGACTTCCTCGAGGCCGCGCGTGAGGGCACGCTTCCGGGCGTCTCCTGGGTGATGCCGACCGAGGGGCGCGCCGAGCATCCGCCCGACTCGATCGCCGATGGCCAGGCGTGGGTGACCGAGAT
Source organism: Actinomycetota bacterium (assembly GCA_040882605.1). Lineage (GTDB taxonomy): Bacteria > Actinomycetota > UBA4738 > UBA4738 > HRBIN12 > JAOUEA01. The sequence goes on along the minus strand of JBBEAY010000034.1, from coordinate 104,372 downwards.
CGTGAACGCCGTGATGCAGGGGCCCGAGGAACAGTGGCGCCGCACCGCGATCTTCGTGACCTGGGACGACTGGGGTGGCTTCTACGACCACGTCGAGCCGCCCGTCGTCGACGAGAACGGATGGGGTCTTCGGGTGCCGTCGTTCGTGATCAGCCCGTGGGCGCGTCCGGGGTACATCGACTCGCAGACCCTCAGCTACGACGCGTTCCTGAAGCTGATCGAGGATCGCTTCCTGGGTGGGCAGCGCCTCGACCCACGCACCGACGGCTGGCCCGACGCGCGTCCGACCGTGCGCGAAGAGGTGCAAGCGCTCGGCGATCTGGCGCGGAGCTTCGACTTCTCGCAGGAGCCGCTGCCGACGCTGGTGCTCGACCCCTATCCTGGCATCGGCTGAGCGGGCGAAAAGGCTCGATCGGGCGAAACGGCTCGACCGGGAGCTGGGGCGCAAGGATTCGAACCTCGACTAACAGGGCCAGAACCTGTCGTGCTGCCGTTACACCACGCCCCAACGTAGCCACGGCATGCTAACAACGGTGACCCCGTGCGGCCAGGACGCGCCGCCGGACGCATCGGCGGCGCCACCCCGTGCCACCTCGACGCGGTTTGCGCCGCAACCCGAGTCCATCACGCCGGCGTTTGACCCGACGGCGGCCGGGGGATACGGTGAGTGTTCGTCAACCGTGCTCGGCCCAAGTCGACCGGAGGGGAGCAGCCATGAACAAGGGGGGCTTGGTCGCGGAGGTTTCCAGGCGCACCGGCCTGTCGAAGGCCGATGCCGGCAGGGCGATCGACGCGGCCATCGATTCGATCCGCGACTCGGTCGTGCGAGGCGAGCGAGTGACCCTCGCCGACTTCGGAACCTTCGAGCGCAAGCATCGCAACCAGCGCATCGCGCGGAACCCGCGCAGACCCCGGACCCCGATCGTGGTGCCTGCCCGCGACCTGCCGGCGTTCACACCCGGCAAGGAGTTCCGCGTGAAGGTAGTGACGACGTCAGGCGACTAGCTGCATCGAGCCGCGCCGCGGTCGCGGAGCGCGCGGGTTCCTACTCGAACGTCACGAGGCGCAGCCTCCGCGCGACCGGCGTACCGTCTTCATCGCCGAGCTCGAAGATCACACGCTGACCCAGCCGCAGCGTGAGGATGCCCGAGAGCTCGAGCGAGGTGGCGTCGATCGCCACCTCCGTGTGGTCGTCCATCAGCAGCGAGCCGGTCACGGCCGCCAGATCGAAGTCCTTGATCGTGCCTTGCGTCATCGCTCGTTCGGCTCCTCTAAGTCTTTGTTCAAGGTCCGGGTCGTCGTCTAGGTCCGGGTCGCGAGCCGCGCCCCGAGGTGCAACTCGCGGCAGACCTGCAGCGTTCGCCCCTCGCGCCGCGACTCCAACACGGTGAGGATATCGCTCGGGAGGTCGAGGTCGAACGCGAGCTCCGTGGCCTCGACCACCGCGGCCGGTGCGCCGGCCTCGGTTGCCGCCTGCAGGTGCTTGCGGTAGGAATCGTGGCCGAACCGGGCGCCGATACAAGCGGGGGGCCTGCGCACCAGCAGGTTCGTGCCACCCTCGTCGACCGAGGGCGCGACCACGACCGCCCCGAGCGTTCTCAGGGCGCGGGTCAGGGCTTGGTGGGTGACGAGCGGCGTGTCGGGGAGCAGCACGGCCAGGGTGTCGACGAGGCGCCCCTCGGCTTCGGCTTCGACCTGACGGATCGCGTTGGCGAGCGGGGGGCGTTCCTCCTCGATGGCATGGGCGCCGCGCGACATCGCGATCTCGAGCACGGCCTCGTCGGGTGAGACCACCCAGGTCTCCCAGCCACTGACGGCGAGTGTCACATCGAGCACGTCCTCGAGCATCGCAAGCGTGAGGGCGCCGCGCTCCAGCGTCGACAGCACCGGGTCGAGGCGCCCCTTTGCCTCGGCCAGCGACTTCACGGGAAGGGCGATCACACGCACGGCCGGGAAGCCTAACGCGGCGCCGCGGTCGCCGGTGGGCGTTCCGGGCTCGGCCGGCTCATCGCGATAGGCTCTCGCCTGCTCGAACCCGGCGCCGCTTTCGAAGCTGAGCAGCGTCGCCGGGCTTGTCCACGACTGGGGGGATCCATACACGTGTCGACCATCGCCATGCGGCTCGCGCCTGCGCGTTCAACAGCCGTTGCCCGCACGACGTTCTCGGTGGCCTGTGCCGTCGCCGGCAGCCTGCTCGTCGCAGGGCTCGCGCAGATCTCATTCACCCTGCCGTTCACACCGGTGCCGATCACCGGGCAGACGCTCGGTGTGCTGCTCGTCGGCGCCGCGTACGGCCCCGGCCTCGGCGCCGCCACTCTCGGCCTCTACCTCGCGTGGGCCGTCGTCGGGCTCCCCGTGCTCGCGCCGGAGCCCGACGGTTCCCACCGCAGTGGATATGAGGTGCTGCAACTGGCGTCTGCGACCGGGGGGTACCTCTGGGGGTTCGTTGCCGCCGGGGCGCTCACGGGCTGGCTCGCATCGCGCGGGTGGGATCGTTCGCTGCGATCGTCGATCTCGGCGATGTTGCTGGGATCGATCCTGATCTACGCCGCCGGTGTGCCGTGGCTGATGGCCGCGGTCGACGTGCCACTGCAGCAGGGACTGGAGCTCGGCCTGTATCCGTTCGTGATCGGCGACACGCTGAAGCTGCTCGCGGCGGCGGGGCTATTGCCGGTCGCCTGGTCGGCGCTGCGGCGTCTGCGGCCCGGCGTAGAGGACTGAACCCTGGCCGAACCCTGGTATCACGTCGCGACGGCAGTCTCGATCCCGCCCGTGCGGGCGTGGTTCCGGCTCCGCTACGAGGGCCTCGAGCACATCCCTGGCGCCGGTCCTGCGATCGTCGCCTGTAACCACATCTCCTACCTCGACCCGCTCACCAACGCCTCGGCGGTCATGAAGGCTGGCCGCCGGCCCCGCTTCCTCGCGAAGGACGAGCTCTTCCACATCCCGGTGGTCCGCATGGCCTTCAAGGGCGCGAAGCAGATCCCGGTGGTGCGGGGTTCGGGCGATGCGACCGCGGCCCTGCAGGCCGCCGAGCGCTCGATCGCCGAGGGCGAGGTCGTGGTGATCTACCCCGAGGGCACCGTGACCACCCGCCCCGATCACCTGCCCATGCGGGGCAAGACTGGTGTGATCCGGCTCTCGCTCGCCACCGGCGTGCCGATCACGCCGCTCGTGAGCTGGGGGTCGCAGACGGTGTGGCAGAAGTCGGGCAAGGGAAGCCTGAAGCTCGGCCGCCCGGTGTGGCTGCTCGCCGGACCGGCTATCGACCTGTCGCCTCGGGGTGATGAGGCCGGGGACGTCGAGGCCCTGCGGGCCATGGCGGCCGACCTGATGGCGGTGCTCACCTCGATGATCGAACGACTCCGCGCCGGGTACCCGAGGCGCTGGTCCGACGACGGGTAGGCTCCAACCCATGACCGAGGAGCGCGGGTTCTCCACGCGGGCGGTGCACGGCGCGACCCCACCGGTTGACCAAGAGACCCCGAGCGTGCCGCTCTACCAGACCTCGACGTTCCGCTTCCCCGATTCAGAGACCTATGCCGACACGATCTCGTTCCGGTCGGCGGGCTACACCTACACCCGCGGCTACGGGAACCCGACCGTCGCCGCGTTCGAGCAGCAGATGGCCTCGCTCGAGGGCACCGAGGCAGCGTTCGGCTTCTCCTCAGGCATGGCAGCGATCCACGCCGTGCTCGCCGCAAACGCGCGAGCGGGCGATCGCGTCGTGATGAGCGCCGAGCTGTACGGAGGCACCTACGGGCTCGCGACCAAGACACTTCCTCGCAGCGGCGTCGAGGTCACGCTCGTCGACCCGCACGACCTCGACGCGGTGAGGGTGGCGTTGCCGGGCGCGGTGCTCTTCTACGTGGAGACGATCGCGAACCCGAACGTGACCGTCGCGGACCTGGTGGCGCTCGGCGCCGCTTGCCGAGACGCTGGTGTGCCCGCCGCGGTCGACAACACGTTCGCCTCGCCGTACCTGTGCCGCCCCGCCGCCTACGGGTTCGAGTACGTGTGCCACTCGGCCACGAAGTACATCGGTGGTCATCACGACCTCATCGCCGGCGTGGTGTGCACGAGCGACGAGGGCCGGGCGCGACTTCGCGACGTTGCGATCGAGACCGGCGGCACGATGGCCCCGTTCGAGGCCTGGCTCTGCCTGCGCGGACTGATGACGCTGGCGCTTCGCATGGACCGCCACTGCGCGAACGCCATGGCGCTCGCCTCGGCCCTCGAGGGTCACCACAAGGTCGAGCGCGTGCGCTACCCGGGGCTGGCCTCGCATCCCCAGCACGAGGTGGCGGCGCGACTGCTCGCCCGAGGGTACGGGGGCATGATGGCGATCGAGGTCGCCGGCGGAGTCGAGGGGGCGCGGCGGTTCTGCGATGCGCTCGAGCTCGTGTGGATCGCGACAAGCCTCGGCGGCACGCACACGCTCGTTGGCCACCCCGCGTCCACGACGCACCGTCAGATGGATCCGGCGGCGCGCAGGGCCGTCGGTATCGCCGACGGACTGGTGCGCGTCAGCCTCGGCATCGAGGACATCGAGGACATCGTCGACGATGTCGAGCGTGCCCTGGAGAAGGTGTGAGCGAACCCCGGTGAGCGGTCGTCGTAGGGTGGCTGTGGTGTTCGGGGGCCGGTCAGCCGAACACGAGATCAGCTGCATCTCGGCCCGATCGGTGATGGACGCGCTGGACCCCGATCGGTTCGAGGTCGTGCCCGTCGGCATCACGAGGGGCGGCGAATGGCACATGATGCCCGGGCCACCAGCACTGCGGTCGGAGACCGGACGCATGCCTGAGGTCACACCCGACGCAGGCGGCGGCTCGAGCGTCTCGCTCGAAGGCGGCGCCTCGCACACGCTCGTGGCGCCCGACGGTCACCGCGCTCCGATCGATGTCGTGCTGCCCGTGCTGCACGGGCCGATGGGCGAGGACGGCGCCGTGCAGGGCATGTTCGAGCTCGCCGACGTGCCCTACGTCGGCGCAGGCGTGCTCGGCTCGGCGATCGGCATGGACAAGGCGATCCAGAAGGTGTTGTTCGCCGCTGAGGGCCTGCCCGTCGGCCCCTGGGAAGCCGTGCGAGAGCCCGACTGGCTCGAGGACCCTGAGGGTGTCGCGGCGCGCGTCGCCGCACTCGGGTACCCGGTCTTCGTGAAGCCGGCGACCCTTGGCTCGTCGATCGGCATCACCAAGGCGCATGACGCTGGGGAGCTCGATGCTTCCGTGGCCGAGGCGCTGCGGTTCGCCCGCAAGGTTGTGATCGAACACGGCTTCGAGGGAGTGCGGGAGATCGAGTGCGCGGTGCTCGGCAACGACGACCCCGTGGCGTCGATCTGCGGCGAGGTCGTGCCGACCGGCCACGAGTTCTACGACTATGAGTCGAAGTACCTCGACGAGCACGGTGCGCGTCTGGAGATCCCCGCAGCGATCGATGCCGAGATGCAGGCGCGTCTGCAACGCATGGCGGTGGCTGCGTTCCGGGCGATCGAATGCTGGGGCATGGCACGCGTCGACTTCTTCCTGCGCGGCGACGAGCTGTTCGTCAACGAGATCAACACGATCCCGGGGTTCACCTCGATCAGCATGTACCCCAAGCTCTGGGAAGCGAGCGGGGTCGCATTCGGCGACCTGATCGAGCGGCTGATCGACCTAGCGATCGAACGCCACGGCGCTGAGCGGAGCAAGGCTACAGATGTACGACCGGGCAGGTGAGCGTGCGCGTGATGCCCTCGACCGCCTGGATGCGGGCCACGACCAGCTTGCCCAGCTCGTCGACCGTCTTCGCCTCGGCGCGCACGATCACGTCGTAGGGGCCGGTGACGTCCTCCGCTTCGGCCACGCCGTCGATCGCCCCCACCGCATCGGCCACCGACGCAGCCTTGCCCACCTCGGTCTGGATCAGGATGTACGCGTGAACCACTGGTGCCTCCTCCGAGCTCGTTGAGACGCTGATGCTAGCGGTGGACGGGCGCTCGGCGCAACGCGCATGCTCCCCTGTGTGTCAAGGCCAAGTGCGTCCAGGGCAGACCGGTTCGAGGATCGCGTCGACGCCGGGCGACGGCTCGGGCGCGAGCTGGCCGACGCGGTCGAGGCTCCGATCGTCGTGCTCGGCGTCGCGCGCGGGGGAATGATCGTCGCGGCCGAGGTGGCCCGAACCCTCGGCGCGCCGCTAGATGTCGTGATCCCGAGGAAGCTGGGAGCACCCGGCAACCCAGAGCTCGGCATCGGCGCGGTAGCGCCCGGCGTTCGGGTCCTCGACCACGCCATCATGCGGACCCTCGGCGTCGACGAGTCCTACGTCGAGGCAGAAGCCCGCCGGCAGGAGGCCGAGATCGAGCGTCGCACCGTGGCTTACCGGGCGGGGGCGCCCCCCGTGGACCTGCGGGGAGCGACGGCGGTCGTGGTCGACGACGGGATCGCGACCGGGGTCACCGCGGTCGCAGCCCTGCGGTGGGCCAGGGCGCAAGGCGCCTCGAGCGTGATCCTGGCGGCGCCCGTCGGTCCCGCGGGCATCGAGCGGCGCTTGCAGGCCGAATGCGATCGGTGCGTGATCACGTTGACGCCCGGGAACCTCCGGTCGGTGGGGCAGTGGTACGTGCGGTTCGACCAGACGACCGACGACGAAGTCCGGGCGGCGATGGGCGCCGCGTCGAAAGACCGATGACAAGCCGGGTCAGCCGACCGCCTTGATGATCTCCTCGGTCAGCTGCGTGAACTGCTGCAAATGCTCGACACGGTCGTTCTTCAAGCGCTCGACGATCCGCGTGTAGTCGTCGGCGCGCCCCTGCCGCTCGTAGAGCTTCCTCGGCTGAAGCTTCTCGTCGTCGTCGAGGTCGGGGACCGACGTCGCGACCTGGTACCCGAAGTCGCGGTCGGTCTCGAAGGCGATCGTCTGCTCGGCGATGCCCTTCACGCACGCCGACGTGTCTGGGATGCGCAGCTTCTTCGAACGCTCGTCAAGGTCCTTGCCGCCGACCCGTCCGGTGTTCAGCAGATAGGTCTCGATCGGGTGCGTGGCGAGCAGCTCGAGCAGGCGGTTGCCTTGCAGCCCGTGGGGGAGCGGGAAGAACGGGTTCGTGCCCGGCACGCGCAGGAACTTGCCCTCTTCCGACGCGCCGCCGGCCGCCGTGCCGGTGGTCTCGCCGAGCATGAAGAAGGCCGCGGCCTGCTCTTGGTCGAGCCTCGACACCGCCGGGATGATGTTCTCGTTGCGGTTCAGGATCAGCAGGTAATCGACCGGTCCGACGTCGCGCGCGTCGCCGTGTGCGAGCAGGTCGTCCATCGAGAACACCGCGCGGCCGTTCTTCGTGTAGTGCTCGTTGTTGAAGTCGACGGCGCCCTCATCGCCCTGGAAGACGTTCTCCATGTACGTCGTGGGCTTGACCACCGCGCCGTGGATCGAGGGCTCGAAGTCTGGGTCGAGGGCGAATGTCTTCGCGAAGCAGCCGTTCTCGGTGCCGTAGGCGCGACCGCCCGGCATGAGCCCGACGAAGTCGTCCTGGATCGGCAACGAGCCGTTCTGCGTCGTGAACGTCGTCGTCGTCTTGCCGGTGCCCGACAGGCCGATGATCATGAAGACCTTGTCGCCGTCGGCGGTCGGGATGACCTTCAGCCCGGCATGCAGCGCGAGGCCACCCTTGTTGTAGACGATGTCGTTCCACATGCGCAGGCCGCCCTTCTTGGACTCACCGAAGTAGTCCGAGTTCAGGACGCGCGTCACGTAGTTGTCGAGGTCGACCGCGATCACACGGTCGTCTGGGTAACCGGGCGCCTCGAGGCCGGGCGTGTAGATGACCTGCACCTGTGGTTCCCCGCCAGCCCCGGCGACGTCGTCGCGCTCGAAGTAGAGCTTCTGCTGCATGCCGGCGATGTTGGCGTAGCGCTTCTCCATGAGCAGGCGGGCCGCCGTTCGCAGCTCGGGATCGTTGCCGATGTATCCGTCGATCTGGATCATGTCGTGTTCGGCGATATAGCCGTCCTGCATCGCCGCGACCGCGTCGTAGTCCTCTCGCGACATCGTCTTTCCGCTCGATTCGCGGTCGACGACATACGTGCTGGCGGCGCTGCGAGAGAGCACCTTCGTCTGGGTGTTCGTGTTGCCGTACTCGGAGACGCGTGTCTCAGGCATCTCCTCGGTGAACTTCCTGATTTCCTCAGGGGTCGGATCGACCAGAACCTCTGCCACGGTGGGCCTCCTCGCGAGAATCAGTTGATGCGCAGGCGTCGAGCTTCGACGTGCTTGCGCAGGCGGGAAGTCTACCGAACGCCGTTCAGGGAACCGTCAGATCGGCTGGGGTCAGCTAGAACGGGGGATGCGGGTGATCTTGCCGCCTTTGATGCACGACGTACACGCGTACACGCGTCGCGGTGTGCCGTCGACCAGCGCCCGCACCCGCTGCACGTTCGGGTCCCAACGACGGTTGTTCCGCTTGTGCGAGAAGGTCACAGCCTTGCCGAAGAAGGGCTTCTTGCCACAGATGTCGCAGACGGCTGCCATAGACCGACGAGGCTACCAAAACAGCTTCAAGCGTCGATCGCGGCGAGGTGCTCGTCGAGCACGCTCTGAGAAAGCTCGCCTTCGACCTTCGCGATCTGCTCCCCGTCTGCGTCGAAGAACACGGTCACCGGCAGGCCGAAGCCCTCGAGTTCCGTGCGGATCGCTCCATCGGGGTCGAACAAGGACGGGAAGGGCACGGAGAACTCGGTGATGAACGACTCAGCGCCTTCACGCGAATCGAGCGTGTCCACACCCAGGAACTGCACGTCGGGGTGCGTGACCGCGGCCTCGGCCAACCTGGGCATCTCCGCTTTGCACGGTTCGCACCACGAGGCCCAGAGGTTCACGACTACGGGCGTGCCTCGAAGCTCGCCCATGAGCGAGCGGAAGGCCTGGGCATCGGCATCGGGCAGCTCGGCCACCGTCTCGGGCAGGCCGGGGACGCCGTCGGCGACCACGAGCGCAGGTGAGGGCGACACGCTGGTCGTGGGAGCGCCGTTGTCGCCCGGCTGGATGAGCGCGAACGCGACGATCCCCGCGGCGAGCATCGACACGAGGGCAATCATCCTGCGGATCACGTATCCATCGTAGGCGGCGATCCCCGCCTGAGCCCGGTCGCAGCAGCGTGGTACAACCGGGGAGTGAGCGCTCAAGCAGCCGAAGGCGGTAGCGCATGAGCGAGAGCGCTCAAGCGGCCGAAGGCGGTAGCGCATGAGCGAGAGCGCTCAAGCGGCCGAAGGCGGTACGGCGTGAGCGAGGAGGCCGCTCGAGGACTCACGCTGGACTCGCCGGTCCTCGACATCGGGGCCAAGCTCGCGTGGCGCCGCTCGGGTTCCCGCACCAAGGGTGGCCCGGCGTACGAGGTGCTCGCCGAGAGCTCGTTCGAGATCCGCACTGTCGGCGACCTGGTGCACCACTACCCGCGCCGGTACATCGACCGCTCGCGTGTCGAGACGATCCGGGGTCTGAAGGTCGGGGCCTACGTCACGGTGATCGCGCGGGTCCGTTCGGTCGACAAGCGCTACACCCGCAACCGGCGCCAGACCATCGTGAAGGTGACCATCGGCGACGGCACGGGCTTCCTCGATCTCATGTTCTTCAACCAGCCATGGACCGCGACCATCTACAAGGAAGGCGCCGAGCTCGCGGTCTCGGGTGTGGCGACCCTGTACCGAGGAAAGCTGCAGCTCGCGAAGCAGGAGGTCGAGTTGCTGCGGGGAGACGAGACCGACCTCGTGCATACCGGGCGCATCACGCCGGTGCACCCGGCCACCGAGGGCATCACGACCCGCACGATCCGTGAGCTCTTGCACAGGGCGTTCGAGCGGCTCGGCCCCATCGCCGATCCGATGCCGGCGGAGATAGTCGCCACCGAGGAGCTCGGTTCCTACGACCGAGCGTTGCGAGACATCCACTTCCCTGTCGACGGGGCGGCACTCGCGCGAGCACGCGAACGTCTGAAGTTCGATGAGCTGTTCACGCTCGAGCTGGGGGTGGCATTCCGAAAGCATCGCGTGGAAGCCGAGAGCGCCGGGGTCGCCCACGACTCCCCGGGACCGCTCACGGACCGATTGCTCGCGACGATCCCGTTCGAGCCCACGGGCGCTCAGCAGCGCGCGATGGTCGAGGTCGCCACCGCGATGGCCCGGTCGCGCCCGATGAACGTGCTGTTGCAGGGTGACGTGGGCTCCGGCAAGACGCTCGTCGCGCTGCATGCGGCACTGATCGCGATCGATTCTGGTCATCAGGCGGCGATCATGGCGCCTACCGAGGTGCTGGCCGGCCAGCATTTCCGCTCGGTGCAGGCGCTGCTCGACGGAGTGGGCGGCGTGCCCTACCTCGAGCTCGCCGCTGCTCACCTAGCGGCGGGCGGCGAAGCTCAGGCGTCCCTGCTCGACCAGCTCGACGAAGGCGCTCCCACAGCGGTCGACGAACCAACGGTGACCTACGCCCTGCTCACCGGCGCGGTCACGGGCAAGGACCGTCAGCGCGTCATCGACGCGGTTGCCGACGGCAGCGTGGACCTCGTGATCGGCACCCACGCTCTGGTGCAGGACGCCGTGACGTTCGCGGACCTGAGCCTCGCAGTCGTCGACGAGCAGCACCGGTTCGGCCTGCACCAACGCACCGCCCTGAAACGCAAGGGAGGCGAGGCCGACGTGTTGATCATGACTGCGACCCCGATCCCGCGGACACTCGCGCTCACGTACTACGGGGACCTCGACGTGGTGGTGCTCGACGAGCTTCCGAAGGGAAGACAACCGATCGCCACGTTGCCCGTGCGCGCTGCGGGGCAGCGCGACGAGGCGTACGAGCTCGTGCGCGACGAGGTCGCCGCCGGCCGACAGGCGTTCGTCGTCTGCGCAGCCATCGACGAGGGCAACCGCACGCAGTCGAAGGCCGCGGAGACCGAGGCCGAGCGGCTCGCCACCGAGGTCTTCCCGGAGCTGCGTCTCGAGCTCTTGCACGGCCGCATGCGCCCCAAGGACAAGGAAGCGATCATGCAACGGTTCCGCGCGGGCGAGGCCGACCTGTTGATCTCGACAACGGTCATCGAGGTCGGCGTCGATGTGCCGAACGCCACCGTGATGCTGGTCGAGAACGCCGAGCGGTTCGGCCTGGCGCAGCTGCACCAACTTCGCGGACGCATCGGACGAGGAAAGCACCCGAGCACATGCGTGCTGTTCGACGAGTCCGATGAGGAGAGCCTGGAGGCCCGAGCGCGCATCGACGCCATGGTTCGAACGACCGACGGGTTCGAGCTCGCCGACGAGGACCTGCGGCTACGAGGCGAGGGAACGCTGTTCGACACCAAGCAGTCGGGCATGCCCGATCTCAGGCTTGCGCGTCTGGCCGACGACATGCCACTGGTCGCCCGCGCCCGCGCCCGCGCGTTCGCCTTGATCGCCGACGACCCTGCCCTCGAGCGTCATCCCGAGATGCTCGACGAGCTTCGCCATCGCTTCGAGCGCTCGATCGACTGGCTGTTCCGGTCCTGACCAGAGCGCTACCGCCTTCGGCTGCTTGAGCGCTGGCTACGCTGTCCTGATGCGCATCGTCGCCGGGTCCGCCAAAGGGGTCCGTCTGGGGCCAGTGCCTCCGGCCGTTCGCCCGATCTCAGATCGAGCTCGAGAGGGGCTCTTCTCGAGCCTTGGGCCCGGCGCCCTCGAGGACGCGAACGTGCTCGACCTGTTCGCCGGCACGGGCGCGGCGGGTATCGAGGCACTCTCGCGCGGCGCTGCGACCGCCGCGTTCGTCGACCGGGCGCCGACGTCGATCAACGCGATCAAGCGGAACCTCGCCGCCACGAAGCTCCACGCTCGCGGGGAGGTCCATCCTTGCGCGGTCGCGAGGTTCGTGTCCCGCGATGACAGGCCTGGGGCCCCGTACGACCTGGTGATCTGCGACCCGCCGTACGATCTCGGGCCTCCCGATCTCGATGAGATCCTCGAGGCATTGGCCGACCGATGGCTCCGCGACGACACCTGGACGGTAGCGCTGACCAGGGGTCACAAGAGTTCCACGTTTGTCATTCCGCTACACTGGGCCGTCGCGAGGCGACTCCGCTACGGCGATAGCCTCGTGATCTTGTTCCGGCCGAGTAGCCGGCCTCGAAGCATGGAGGTTCCATGGGCCTGACCGCCCTGTGTCCGGGTACGTTCGACCCCGTCACCAACGGTCACCTCGACATCATCGAGCGTGCGAGCCAGACGTTCGAGACCGTGGTGGTGGCGGTGCTCGAGAACCCAGCCAAGCAACCGGTGTTCACCATCGACGAGCGCGTCGCCATGCTCGAGAAGGCGTGCGCGAGCATGCAGGGCGTCGAGGTGGCCGCGTTCCGGGGCCTGCTCGTCGATTTCGCTCGCGATCGCGGCGACGCCGTGATCGTGAAGGGCCTTCGGGCAGTTTCCGACTACGAGTTCGAGATCCAGATGGCCCAGATGAACCATCGGCTGGGCGATGTCGAGACGCTGTTCATGCCCACGAACCCCTCGTGGTCCTTCCTGTCGAGCTCGCTCGTGAAGGAAGTCGCTCGGTTCGGCGGCGACGTGGAAGGCCTCGTGCCCGCCGAGGTGCGCGCCCAGTTGCTCGAGCGTGTCGCGAAGCCGGGGGGCCGCTGATGGACATCACCACTCGCCTGACCCACCTCGACGAGATGGTCCGTGAGGCCAAGGCCATGCCGCTTTCGTCGTCGGTGCTCGTGAACCGCGACGAGGTGCTCGATCTCATCGCCGAGATGCAGGAAGCGCTGCCAGACGAGATCAAGCAGGCTCGATGGATCGTGAAGGATCGCGAGGACCTGCTTGCGAAGGCTCGGGCTGACGCGGAGGCCATCGTGGAGCAGGCGCGCGCCGAGCAGCTCAAGATGGCTCGTCAGGAAAACATCGCGACCCGTGCCGGCGAGGAAGCCGAGCGCATGGTCGGCGAGTCCGAGGAGCAGGCTCGCTCGATGAGACGCGAGGCTGAGGAGTACGTCGACGGCAAGCTCGCGCAGTTCGAGATCGCCCTGCGCCGCATCCTCGAGGATTCCCAGGCGTCGGTTCGTGCGCTCGCCAAGACGCTCGATCAGGTTGAGGTCGGTCGCGAGAAGCTGCGCACCCCCGGCACGGCCGCGGCGCAAGAGTTCGGGGAACACGAGTCCAACGAGCGCGACCTTCTCGGATCGCGCGGCGAGACCCCGCTTTACGACGAGGAGCAGCGATGATCGAACCCATCGACGTACGCGACCTGCTCGGACGCCCGGGGGCCTCGAAGCCCTACCGTTTCGAGTCACGCGTTGAGGAGCTCGGCACCGAGCTCGCCCGGGTACGCGACGACGTTCCGGTCGAGGGTGAGCTGCTGCTCGAGGCTCTGGTCGAAGGTCTCTTGGTCTCAGGCACGCTGCGAGGAACGCTGTCGCTGCGGTGCGCGCGGTGCATCATCGAGTTCGAGCAGCCACTCGCGGTCGAGGTGCACGAGATGTTCGTGCCCCAACCCGAGGACGACACCGACGACTACCCCCTCGACCCCGACGGCGAGATCGCCCCCGATCAGATGATCCGTGACGCGATCGGAGTCGAGCTGCCCTTCTCGCCTCTCTGCCGCGCAGACTGCCTGGGGCTGTGCCCTGTGTGCGGCGGCGATCGCAACCTCGCAGAATGTCCGGGCCACGTCGAAGTCGACCCGCGGTGGGAGGCGCTGCAGCAGCTCGCCCCCATGCTGGATCAGAACTAACTCACGTCACGATCCGAACGACCGAAGGAGCGAACACGATGGCGGTTCCCAAGAAGAAGCAGAGCAAGTCCCGCGGCGACAAGCGAGCCGCGAACTGGAAGGCGACGGCGCCCGCCTACGCCGCATGCCCACAGTGCAAGCAACCCAAGCTTTCGCATCGGGTATGCGGCACCTGCGGATACTACGCGGGCCGGCAAGCGGTCGAGGTCGAGTAGCCCGTCGTGACCGACGCGCAGGCTGAGACGACCGCCGAGCCGGACACGACCGCATCCGCCGGAGCGATCGCGCCACTCGACACGCTCGACGACACGCTCGGCGTGGCGTTCAGCGACCCTTCGATGCGTGAAGCCGCGCTCACCCATCGCTCCTTCGCGTTCGAGCAGGGCTTGATCGTGACGAACGAGCGCCTCGAGTTCCTGGGGGACTCGGTGCTCGGCCTCGTGGTCACCGACATGGCGTACGTCGAGCACCCCGGCATGCCCGAGGGCGCGCTGGCGAAGCTCCGGGCGGCCATCGTCAACATGTCTGCCCTCGCCGAGGTCGCACGCTCGCTGCGGCTCGGTGACCTGGTGCTGCTCGGCAAGGGCGAGGAGCAGAGCGGGGGCCGCGACAAGTCCTCGATCCTCGCCGATGCGCTCGAGGCGGTGTTCGGCGCGGTGTACCTCGACCGGGGTCTCGATGTCGCGACGGAGCTGATCGAGCGGCTCTTCCGCCCGCGCATGCAGGCCTACGTGCGGGGTGAGGGCGACCGTGACTACAAGACGATCCTGCAAGAGCTCGCGTCGCAGGCGCTGCGCTCGATGCCCGAGTACCGCCTCGAGGAACGAGGGCCGGATCACGAGAAGGAGTTCACGGCCACCGTGCACCTGGGCGGTGAGTCGATGGGAACCGGCATCGGCCGGTCCAAGAAGGAGGCCGAACAGCGGGCCGCGCAGGAGGCGTTCGCGCGCATCTCCGAGCGTCTCGCATCGGATCCGTAGGGTCTCGTGAGGGGGAGACAGCGTGGAGCTGCCTGAAGTCGAAGTGATGCGACGAGATCTCGAGAAGGATGTCGTCGGCCTGCGCATCAAGGGCGCGGAGGTCAAGAGCTCCAAGAACGCGATGCGCGTGATCCGTCGCCACAAGACCCGCAAAGATTTCACGTCGCGTCTCGTGGGACACAAGATCACCAAGGTCGAGCGAAGGGGCAAGTACGTGCTCATGACCCTCGACTCCGGCGATGTGCTGGTGACGCACTTCGGTATGAGCGGGCAGTTCCACCGTGGCACCGGTCGCGTGGCACTTCCGCCGCACACCCACGTTGTGCTGACGTTCCAGCGGCGGGGCGATCTGCGCTACGTCGACCCGCGTACCTTCGGGGAGCTGTTCGTCGCCGCCGCCGACGACCTCGGAAAGCTCAAGGAGCTGCAGCACCTGGCGATCGATCCCCTCGACCAGGTGTTCACGTGGCCGACCTTCCAGTTCCTGCTGGCCGACCGCGCCTCGAAGATGAAGCAGCTCCTGATGGACCAGAAGTTCATCGCCGGGCTCGGCAACATCTACTCCGACGAGGTGCTGTTCCACGCGGGCATCCGGTTCGACCGTATGAGCGACGCCTTGTCGTCACAGGAAGTGAGGCGGCTGTATCGCGCGATGCAAGAGGTATTGCAGGAAGCGATCAAGCTCCGCGGCACCACGCTTGACGACGAGGCATACGTCGACCTGTTCGGCGTCCCTGGGACCTACGGCGCTGAGCTCAAGGTCTACGGGCGGGCCGGGTTGGCGTGCCGGCGGTGCCGCACACCGATCGAGAGCGTGAAGATCTCTCAGCGCAACTCGTTCTTCTGCCCGCAGTGCCAGAGTTGACCGAACGCTGGCAGGTTCAGACGACCTCGGCGCCCGCGTCGCGCATGCGGTAGAACGCTGCGGCGCCGTCGCCCGGCTGCAGGTCGACCGCACGCACCGCGTCGCTCAACACCTCGACCGGGTAGCCCAGCATGCGCGCGTCGAGCACGGTCTCGACCACGCAGTAGTCGGTCGCGAGTCCGCACACCACGAGCCGCTCGATGCCGCTGGTGGTGAGCGTCTCGTGCAGCACCGTGTCGCCTCGCTCCCCCGAGATCGGGTCTCGAACGCTGAACCCTGAGTAGCCGTCGCGCCCGTCATGCCCTTTGCGGACCACTTCGTGGTCGTCGACCAGCAAGCCGGGGTGGAAGGCAGCGCCCGGAGTGTCTTGCACGCAGTGCACGGGCCAGATGCCGCCGTCGCGTTGGAAGTGCGGCGTGTGCTCGGGATGCCAGTCCTGCGTGTAGATGACGAGCGCGCCCTGCCCGCGAGCCTCCTCGACCTCGGCGTTCACGGTCGGCACGATGTGTTCCCCGCCCTCGACGTAGAGGCTGCCCGACCGATCGGCGAAGTCGTTCTGCACATCGACCACGATCAGGGCGGTCCGCGCGTCGTAGGTGACCATCGCCGCACAGGGTACCGAAGCGAGGTGACACGATGGAGGCGTGCGCCGGGTGCATGTCGAGATGCGGGGCAGGGTTCAGGGCGTTTTCTTCCGGGCGTCGTGCGTGGAGCGTGCGCGTTCGCTGGGGGTCGCCGGCTGGGTTCGCAACACCCTCGATGGCCACGTCGAAGCCGAGTTCGAAGGCGACCCCCAAGCCGTGGCGACGATCCTCGAATGGTGCTCCGAAGGCCCCGCGTTCGCGGTCGTCGAACACGTCGACGTCAAGGAAGTCTCACCCACCGGCGAGCAGGGATTCCGCGTCACCCGATGACAGGTCGCGCGCTCAAGTAGCCGAAGGCGATAGCGCTCCAAGATGAGAATCACATCCCTGTTAGCATCCGGCCACATGTTCCTGAGATCGATCACGATCCGCGGGTTCAAGTCGTTCGCGGACAAGACGGTGCTCGAGTTCATGCCGGGCGTCTCGGTCATCGTGGGCCCCAACGGTTCAGGCAAGTCCAACCTCGTCGACGCCATCAGCTGGGTGCTCGGCGAGCAGGGTGCCCGGTCGCTGCGGGGCGGCCACATGGCCGACGTGATCTTCGCCGGCACGCCGTCGCGGCCAGCCCTCGGCATGGCCGAGGTGAAGCTCGTGATCGACAACTCGGCGGGGCGGATCCCGGTGCCCATGAGCGAGATCGAGGTCGCGCGCACGATCTTCCGTTCGGGGGAGTCCGAATATCGCATCAACGGCCAGGTCGTGCGGCTGCTCGACGTGCAGGAGCTGCTTTCTGAGACCGGCATCGGCCGCGCCCTGCACACTGTGGTCGGCCAGGGCCAGCTCGAAGAGGTGCTCAACGCCAAGCCGGAGGACCGTCGCAGGTACATCGAGGAAGCCGCGGGCATCGCGAAGCATCGTCGCCGTAAGGAACGCGCCGAGCGAAAGCTCGCGAACCTCGATCACGACTTGCTGCGCTTGGGCGACGTCGTCTCGGAGCTGCGCCGGCAGTTGAAGCCGCTGCAGCAGCAGGCCGAGATGGCGAGCAAGCACGAGTCGTTGACGGCAGAAGCCGAGACGCTCTCGCGCAGACTCGCGGCAGCGCGCCTGCGCGCGCTGATGCGCGAGAAGGACCGCCGTGGCGAGGGTTGGCAACGGGGCCTCGACGAGCGCACGAACGCCCGCGAGCGGCTCGATGCGCTCGACGGCAACGTGCTTGCCGCAGCCGACGCCCGAGCGAGCGCATCGACGGCGCTGGCCGACGCCGAGCTCTCCTTCCGCCGAACGGCCGAGGACCTGCGCAGGGCCGACCTGGCGTTCCGCGAAGCCGTGGAGCACGAGGGCGCCGCGCGTGAGCAGCTTGCCTCGCAAGCCTCGCGGACCGCGCGCATCGATGCGGTCGACGACGAGATCGCGCGCATCGAGGGCGATCTCGCACGGGTCGCGGGCGAGCTCGAGGCGAGCGAGCGCGAGCTCGAAGAAGCCGAGCGGGCGTTCCGCGACGCCGAGCAGGAACGTCATAGGGTCGAAGAGCTGCGCCGGCGCGCCGGCGAGGATGCGGCTGGACGTCGCGCGGAGATCGAAGCCCTCGAGCGGTCGCTCGCGACGAGCGAACGAGAGCGAGAGCGTCTCGCGGGCACGCTCGCCACCGTGCGGGAGCGCATCGCCGAGACCGATGCCGAGCGCGCCGGTCTCGAGGCCGAGATCGAGACGTTCGACGATCAGTCCGCCCCGATGAACGAGAAGCGCTCCGCCCTCGAGCTCGAACGACGGGCATCGGCCGACAAGCTCGAGGAGCTCGACGACGTGCGCCGCCGCCACGAGTCACGTCGCGACCTTCTGGAGGCTCGCCGCCAGGACATCGAGGAGACGGCCGGGTCGCGCTTCCTCGAGGGGCACAAGGGTCGCGCCGTGGGACTGTTGAAGAACCTCCTCGACGTGGAACCCGGACTCGAACGCGCCCTCGTCGCGGCGATCGGCCCGCTCGCAGATGCCGTCGTCTACGACGACCCTGAGCGTGCGCTGACCGACGCGCCCGAGGGCGACGGCGCGATCCTCGCGATCTCCTCGGGCGGGCCGGTGCCGCTGGGATTGTCCGGTGAGCGCAAGTTGCTCGCCGCGGTGAACGCCCAGCCCGCCGCGCGTGGCATCGCGAGCACGGTGCTGCGGCATGTGTACCTGGCCGAGACGGTCGCCGAGGCGGCGGAGAAGCAGCGCCAGCACCCGTCGTCGTCGTTCGTCACCCCGGAAGGAGTGCTCGTCGGTCCGGCCGTGATCCACACCGCCGCGCAGGCCGATGCTCGGTCGAGGGAGATCCGCGCCGAGCTGCAGGTCGTCGCCCACGATCTCGCGGCTACCCTCAACGCCCTGCGCCCCAAGCGCGAGCGCCTCGACGAGATCGGCGGCGAGGTCGACTTCTTGGGCGAGCAGATCGAAGCAGCCGACGCCGAGATCACCGCCGTCGCCGAGCGGCTCGGCGGGCTCGAGCGCGACCTCTCTGCCATGCACAAGGAAGAGGAGCTGCTCGCGCAACGGCTGACGGCGCTCGATGAGTCGGTCGGCGTGGCGCGCGAACGCTTGGTCGATCTCGGCCCGGCGGTCGTCGAGGCTGTTCCCGACCTGCCGGCGATGCCCCAGCAGCCCGTGTCGGCCAGAGTGGCCGTCGAGACCCTGCGTCGCGACCGGTCTTCGCACGACGCCCGGCTCCTCGAGCTGCGCCGCGAACGGGGCGAGCTGGCGACCCACGATCCGATCGCCATGCGGGCGGCGCGCGAGGCGGCACAGGTCGCCCGTGCGGCCGCGGCGGCCGAGGTCTCACGCGCCGAGAAGGCTGCGGGCGAGGCTGCGGCGGCGCGTGACGCGGCGGCCTCCGCCGAGCGCGAGGTCGCCGAGCGTGAGGCCGAGGTCAACCGGGCTTGGCGCGAAGCATCGACCGAGCTGGAACGTCTGCGCGACGCCTACGAACAGGACGATCGCACCCGAGGCGACATCGAGCGGCGGATCCGCGAGGCCGAGCGACTGATCCGTGAGGGACATCAGGCGGACCCGGTGGCGCTCGTCGCAGAGCTGAGCGACGACGATTCCGTCGAGACCCTGCAGAAGCGCTCAGACCTGGTGCAGCGGCGTCTCGGGTTGCTCGGACGCGTGAATCTGCTCGCCACGGGAGAGTTCGAGGCGTTGCAGGAGCGTCACGACTTCATGACCCGCGAGCTCGACGACGTGAAGAAGGCTCGCCGAGACCTGCTCGAGGTCATCGCCCAGGTCGACCGTGAGATCACCGGGACGTTCACCACCGCCTATCACGACGTCGCCGTGCAGTTCGAGCGTCTCATCAAGGAGCTATTCCCCGGTGGCGACGGGCGCCTGGTGCTCACCGACCCCGCCCAGCCGCTCACGAGCGGCATCGAGATCGAGGCGAGCCCCGGTCGCAAGCGTGTGAGGCGCATCTCGCTGCTCTCGGGTGGAGAGCGCTCGCTCACCGCTCTCGCCTTCCTGTTCGCGATCTTCACGGCGCGTCCTTCGCCCTTCTACCTAATGGACGAGGTCGAGCCGGCGCTCGACGACGTGAACCTGCACCGATTCCTGCGACTCACCGAGGGCTTCTCGCGCGAAGCGCAGGTGCTGGTTGTGACCCACCAGAAGCGCACCATGGAGATCGCCGCGATGATGTACGGGATCTCACTCAACAAGGACGGCACCACCAAGGTCGTCGCGCAGCAGCTCGACCACCCCACGTCGCTCGACTCCGATGCGAGGCTCGAGGGCGGCGAGCCGGTGGTCGAGTTGCCCCCAGTGACAGGGCCAGAGGGCCAGCCAGAGGAAGTGCCAGAGAGCGAACGGGTCGGCTAGCCTCGCGTTCGTGGAGCCCGGCATCGTCATCTTCGCCCTGTTGGCGATCGTCGTCGTCATCGCGTTCGTGGTGCTCGTCGCCGGAAGACGCGGCCGGCCGCGCGATCTCGATCGCGAAACCCGCTCGGGCGGGACGCGGGTTCGGCCCCCGGCGAAGTTGCGCCCGGCGAAGCAGCGGCCCGAACCCACCCGCCCTGAACCCGGGGCTTCGGGAGGCGTCTTCCACAAGGATGGCCTGGGCGCGAAGGTCAAGGCGCTGTTCAAAGGCGGCGCCGGCGAAGAGACTTGGACCCAGCTCGAAGACCTGCTGATCAAGGCCGATGTCGGACCCAAGGGCGCAGCCGATCTCGTCGCGCGGGTCAGAGCGGGCTTCACGGCGGGCGCCGACCCCGTCGCATCGCTCCGCGAGGAGATCGTGTCGATCCTCGGACCCGACGAGCTGTTGCACCTGCCGACCCATCGACCGGGCGTGGTGATGGTGGTCGGCGTGAACGGCTCCGGCAAGACCACCACGATCGGCAAGCTCGCGAAGCGCCTGACCGGCGAAGGTAAGCAGGTGAGCCTCGCAGCCGCCGACACCTTCAGGGCGGCCGCCAGCGAACAGCTCGAGGTCTGGGCCACCCGAGCCGGCGCGCACCTCGTGAGCCAGGACCGGGGCGCCGACCCCGGGGCGGTGGCCTTCGATGCCGTCAAGTCCGCGACCGCTCGAGGCGCCGATGTCGTGATCGTCGACACCGCCGGGCGCCTGCACACGAAGACGCCGCTCATGGATGAGCTCGGCAAGGTCAAGCGCGTCATCGAGAAGGCGGGCGCCGAGGTCGACGAGACGCTGCTCGTGCTCGACGCGCAGACGGGGCAGAATGGCATCGCGCAGGCGAGGGCTTTCACCGAAGCGGTGGGGGTGACCGGCGTGGTGCTCACGAAGACCGACGGATCGGCCAAAGGGGGCATCGTGCTGGCGGTACGCGAGGAGCTGGGTGTGCCCGTAAGGTTCGTGGGCGTCGGCGAGGGCGCTGACGATCTACGGCCCTTCGAGGCCGCATCGTTCGCAGATCGCCTGCTGTCGGGGTAGCTCCATGACGAGGGCGGAAGGGGTCAAGGTGCCGAACGCCAGGATCCTCATCGTGGAGGACCACCCCACGATGCGTGGGGCGATGCGTCTGGTGCTCGAGGGTGAAGGATTCGTGATCGACGAAGCCCCAGATGGTCAACGAGCGCTGGAGATGATGCGCGCCGAGCCCCCCGACCTCGTCTTCCTCGACATGAACATGCCCGGGTCGAGCGGCGCCGAGGTGTTGGCCGAGGTTCGCGCCGACCCCGCCATCGCTGGTATCAGGGTGATCATCGTGACCGCCGACGGGGAAGAAGGCAGAAAACGTGCGATGTCCCGGGGCGCCGACGAGTACTTCACGAAGCCCTTCAGCCCGATCACGCTGTTGCGGACGGTCGAGCAGGTGCTCAACGCGCCGGCGCGTGCACCGGAAGCATGACGCGGAACGTCGTGCCGCCACCAGGCGTGGGCTCGGCCGTGATGGCACCCCCGAGTGCAGCCACCAGCCGGCGGGAGATGGCGAGGCCGAGGCCTGAGCCTTCGGCCGACCGCGCGCCTTCCGCCGTTCGGTAGAAGGGCTCGAACACGCGATCGCGCTCGTCGGCCTCGATGCCGATGCCGTGATCGATCACCGAGATGCCGAGATCGTGTTCGCCTTCGGCCGTTACCTCGACGGTGATGACGGTGTCTTCGCCCGAGTACTTCAGGGCGTTCGTGAGCAGGTTCGTCAACACCTGACCGAGGCGGAGCGCGTCGGACTCGATCGTCGGCGGTGCGCTCGCGGAGACCCGGAGCTCGAGACGGTCACCGCCGGGCAGCTCACCCACGAGCTGTTGCAGAGCGGGGACCAGCATGATCGACTCGTGTTCGATCGTGAGCGACGGGTCGTCCAGGCTGTCCAAAGTGACCAGATCGTCGGCGAGTCTTATGAGCCGGTCGGTCTGGATCGAGATGACGTTCAAGAACTCGTCGATCTCAGCATCGCTCAGCTCGGCGCGCCTTCGCTGCAGCATGTCCACAAAGCCTCGGATCGCGGCCAGCGGCGTTCGCATCTCGTGGTTCGTTACCGCAACCAAGCTCATCTCGCGGACATCTGACTTCACCATGCTCACCCCCGGTAGAATCCTAGTCGCAGACCCCCCGGTAGGCAGTTGCGGCTGCCCGACACCCTACGGTTCGCCACGTAACCCACGACGACGAGGTCTCATGTTCGACACCCTCACCGACCGGCTCGACGGCACCTTCAAGAAGCTTCGTTCCCGTGGAAAGCTCCATCCCAAACAGATCGACAACGCCTTGAGCGATATGCGAACTGCCTTGCTCGAGGCAGACGTCGCGGTCGAGGTGGCCGACGACTTCCTCTCGAGGGTTCGCGAGCGAGCGCTCTCCGAGGAGGTGATGAAGAGTCTCACGCCCGGCCAGCAGGTCGTGAAGGTCGTCAACGAGGAGCTCGCGGTAACGCTCGGAGGCGAGCACCGTGCGTTCGAGCTCGGTGGTGCGAGGCCGGCGGTCATCATGGTGGCCGGCGTGCAGGGCTCGGGAAAGACGACCGCCTGCGCCAAGCTCGCCGCGCATCTCAAGGCAAAGGGCAAGCGCCCACTGCTGATCGCAGCCGACCTCGAGCGGCCCGCTGCGATCGAGCAGCTCCGAACGCTGGGCCGTGAGATCGGCGTTCCCGTGTGGTCTGAGGGCAGGGACCCCGTGAAGGTCGCCAAGCAGGGCGTCAAGGAAGCCGACCGCCAGAACGCCGACGTCATCATCATCGACACCGCCGGCCGGTTGCACGTCGACGCCGAGATGATGAGGCAGGCCCGCAAGATCAAGGAAGTCACCAAGCCCCACCACGTGTTGATGGTGGCCGACGCGATGACCGGCCAGGACGCGGTGGTGCAGGCGCGGGAGTTCATGCGCGAGGTCGACACGACCGGGTTCGTGCTCGCCAAGCTCGACGGCGACGCGCGCGGCGGCGCCGCCCTCTCGATCACCGCCGTCACGGGCCGCCCCGTCTACTTCATCGGCACGGGGGAGAAGCCCGAGGACCTCGAGCCGTTCTACCCCGACCGCATGGCCGGGCGCATCCTCGGCATGGGCGATGTGCTCACCCTGATCGACAAGGCCCAGGACAAGCTCGATATCGAGCAGGCTCAGAAGAGCGCCGAGAACCTGATGGCGGGCCGGTTCACGTTCGAGGACTTCCTCGATCAGCTCCGCCAGGTGCAGAAGCTCGGCTCCATGGGCGACCTGCTGAAGATGCTGCCCGGCATGCCGGGTGGCAAGAATGCCATGAAGCAGATGGCCGAAGCGATCGACGATGGCGAGCTGAAGCGGGCCGAGGCGATGATCCTGGCCATGACCCCGGCCGAGCGCCGCGAACCCGGTATCATCAGCGGGTCGCGCCGCCTGCGGATCGCGAACGGATCCGGGGTCACGACTGCCGACGTCAACTCGCTGCTCAAGGATTTCGACGGCGCGAGGAAGATGATGCGCACGATGATGAGCGGCAAAAGCATGCCGGGGGCGAGACCCGCGGTGCTGGGAACCGTACGAGTGCCTTCGGCGAAGCTGCCGAAGCGATAGACCAAGAACGAGGACGGAAACGACATGTCGACACGCATACGACTGCGACGCTTGGGCGCGAAGAAGCGGCCGTTCTACCGTGTCGTGGTCGCCGACCAGCGCTCACCGCGCGACGGCCGCTTCATCGAGAACATCGGCAAGTACCACCCGCTCGAAGATCCCAGCCTGATCGAGATCGACGAGGAGCGCGCCCTGCACTGGCTGCGGGTCGGCGCGCAGCCGAGCGACCAGGTCCGCAACCTCATGGTGAAGATCGGCATCTGGGATTCATTCGTCGCCGAGCGGCCGGGTGCCGACGGCCAGGTGCGTGTGCGCGACGCCGAGCTCGACAAGCCCAAGCTCTCGAAGAAGGCCGCCGCCAAGGCGGCAGCTGCAGCCGAGGAAGCCGCCACCCCTCCAGAGCCGGAAGCGCCCGCCGAGCCCGAGGCTCCAGCAGAGCCGGAAGCCTCCGCAGAGCCGGAAGCATCGGTTGAGGCTCAGCCCGAGCCCGAAGCTACGCCAGAGCCAGAGCCGGAGCCGGAGGCTGCGCCCGAGCCCGAGGCCGAGCCGGCCAAGGAGTAGGTTTCGTGCTGGATCTTGTCGACTTCCTCGTGAGAGAGCTCGTCGACGAGCCCGATTCCGTCGAGGTCACCGAGTCCGAGGACGATCGCGGCATGCGCTACACGGTGCGCGTCGCGCCCGACGATATGGGCAAGGTGATCGGTAAGGGCGGACGCACCGCCAAGGCGATCCGTGCGGTCGTGCGCGCCGCAGCCACGCGCCAAGGCACCAGCGCGTACGTCGACATCGCCGACTGAGGTGGCCGAGCCGACCATCGCTGTCGGACACGTCACCAAGGCCCACGGCATCAAGGGCGAGGTCGCGGTCGAGGTGCGATCAGACGAACCCGGCCGCTTCGCCGAGGGCGCGACCGTGTTCACCGAGAGCGGCCGCTCGCTCGAGATCGAACGGTCCCACCCCCACGGCGCTCGCATGCTCGTGAAGTTCTCGGGCGTCGAGGATCGCCCCGGCGCCGAGGCGCTTCGCGGCCAGGTGCTGGTCGTGCCGGAATCGTGGCTGCCCGAGCTTCCCGACGGCGAGTACTGGCCGTTCCAGCTCGAAGGGTGTGAGGTTCTCACCGAGTCCGGCCGCTCGCTCGGCGTTCTGTCCGAGGTGATCGCGAACCCTGCGAACGACCTATGGGTGGCCGTCGACCACGAGGGCGCCGAGACCCTCGTGCCGGCGATCCGCGACGTGATCGTCGAGGTCGACATCGAGGCCAGGCGGGTCCTGGTGCGCGACGTGCCAGGTCTCACCGCGCCCGACTGACGCCCTGAAGCGGCGCACGCGCGGTAGCCTCCGCGACGTGCGCATCGACGTCCTCACGATCTTCCCCGACCTGGTCTCGGGGCCGCTCGGCCAGAGCCTGCTGGGCAAGGCGATCGAGGCAGGCGTGATCGACATGCGGGTGCACGACCTTCGGGACTTCACCGACGACCCGCACCGCTCGGTCGACGACGCGCCGTTCGGCGGCGGGCCCGGCATGGTGATGAGGGCCGACGTGTGGTTCCGCGCTGTTGAGTCGCTCGACCCCGATCGAGGTCGCGCCTTGCTGCTCTCGCCCGCCGGGCGCCGGCTCGACCAGTCGCTCGTGCGTGAGCTGGCCGCCGAACCGCACCTCACGCTCCTCTGCGGTCGCTACGAAGGAGTCGACGAGCGTGTGTCCGACGGTCTTCCCGCCGAGGAAGTCTCGATCGGCGACTACGTGCTGTCGGGCGGGGAGCTGCCCGCGCTGGTGCTGATCGAAGCCGTCACGCGCCTCGTGCCCGGCGTGATCGGGCGCGAGGAATCACACGAGCGAGACTCGTTCAGTGAGCCGGGCCTGCTCGATCACCCGCAGTACACGCGCCCGCGTGAGTTCCGGGGCATGACCGTGCCCGAGGTGTTGCTCGGTGGCAACCACGCCGAGATCGAGCGGTGGCGGATCGAGGCCGCCGAACGCAAGACCCGCCACAACCGCCCGGATCTCGGCTGACGAGGGGCCGGCCTCGAGGTAGTCGACGAACGGCCGGCGCTCGATCTAGGCGAACGAGGGCCGCTGGTACAATCCGCGGCCGTTGCCATGAACAAGACCGATCTCGTCGAGAAGTCCTATCTGCGCAGCGACATCCCGAGCTTCCGCCCTGGTGACACGGTCAAGGTGCACGTACGGGTGGTCGAGGGAAGTCGCGAGCGCGTTCAGGTGTTCCAGGGCGTCGTGATCGGGCGCCAGAACGGCGGTCTGCGCGAGACGTTCACCGTCCGCAAGATCTCGTTCGGGGTCGGCGTCGAGCGCACCTTCCCGGTGCATTCGCCCTCGATCGCGAAGCTCGAGATCGTGAGCCGCGGCCAGGTGCGTCGCGCCAAGCTCTACTACCTGCGTGAGCTCCGCGGCAAGAAGGCCCGCATCAAGGAACGTCGCATCGACGAGACGAAGCTCGCCGCCATGGAAGAATCCGCCGCACAGGCTGCTGCCGAGGCAGAGGCCGAAGCAAGCGAGGCAGCCGAGGAAGGATCCTCCGAAGATGCCGCCGGCGCGCCTGAGGCCGTCGACGAGTCGCCCGAGGCATCGGACGAAGTAGTTGAGGCTGTGGACGGGGCCGAAGAGGCGCCCGAGGCTGATGAGCCGGAGGTCATCGAGGCCGCCGACGAGGAGAAGGCCGAGGCCTGATCCGTGGCCGATGGGCCTTCCGGCGTCGCCGAGCCCACCGATCCGATACCTGAACCGCCTGCACGGAGTCGCTGGCGTGAGTTCCCGGTGCTCATCGGCATCGCCCTGCTGATCGCGGTCGTCATCAAGCTCTTCCTGGTGCAGGCGTTCTCGATCCCCTCGGCGTCGATGGTGCCGACGCTCGTCAAGGGCGATCGAATCCTCGTTTGCCGTATCTGTTTGCGGTTCGACGATGTCGATCGAGGCGACGTGGTCGTCTTCGAAGGCCCCGACGGCTCGACGCCCGACCGCGGCGTCGTCGTTGGCGCGCTGCACTGGTTTGGCGAGACCCTCGGCGTTGCGACTCCTCCCCACGACGACTTCGTCAAGCGCGTCGCCGGGTTGCCGGGCGACGTCCTCGAGATCGACCGTACGGGCATGCTCTTTGTTAACGGCGAAACGGTCGAGGAGCCTTATCTGAACCAGCCGGTGCCTCAGAGCCTGTTCCCGAAAACGACGGTGCCCGATGGCATGCTGTTCGTGTTGGGCGACAACAGAGGGGACTCGGGCGACTCCCGGTGCGACCCTCCCGACTGCACCGGGCTCGTGCCGATCGACAAGCTGATCGGCGTGACGTTCCTTCGCATGTGGCCCGTGAGCAGGATCGGAGTCGTGCGTTGACGCACGCGGATGGGGGAGCGCCTTGAGCCAGGCGATGGATCGGTACGAGCGACTGCTGGCTGCTCAGGGATTCACGCGCGTGGCCGGCGCCGACGAGGCCGGCCGCGGCGCGCTCGCCGGGCCGCTCGTGGCCGCCGCGGTGATCCTTCCCGACGGGTTCGATATCGAGGGCATCAACGACTCGAAGCTGCTCACCGAGCCGCAACGCGAAGTTGCCTACGCCCGGATCGTGGCCGCGACGGCCTGGGTGGCGTGCAAGGCCGAGCCGGCGGCGATCGACGCGCGCGGGTTGCACCGCTCCAACATCGCGTTGCTCCGCCGCGCGGCGAAGGCGCTCGAGCCCGACTATGTGCTGACCGACGGGTTCCCGGTGCCGCGTATCCCGTGCCCGTCGATCGGGGTGAAGAAGGGCGACACCGTGAGCGCGAGCGTCGCGGCGGCTTCCATCGTGGCCAAGGTCACGAGGGATCGCATCATGCGCCGGTTGCACAAGCGTCATCCCGAGTTCGGCTGGGACCATAACAAGGGTTACGGCACGCCGGACCATCTCGAGGCCTTGGACCGTCACGGCCCCACGACGTTGCACCGCATGTCATTCGCTCCTTGCGCGCAGCCTTCTCTGTTCGGCGCCGGGCTGCTCGCGGCAGGTCCACCGGATGAGGTTCGCGCGCCTGCGTGAGAAGCTGGGTTCCATGATGAGCGACGACGACATCGAGCGGTTCGAAGAGGAACGTGAGCTCGAGCTCTACCGGGAGTATCGCGACGTGCTCCCCATGTTCACCTATGTCATCGAGACCGAACGCCGGTTCTACCTCGCGAATCAGGTGCAGCTCACTCCCATCGCAGAGGGATGGGTGCAGGTCGACCTCACCGACGCATGGGTGTGGGACATGTTCCGCCCGGCCAGGTTCGTGTCGAGCGTGCGGGTCATGACCCGTCGTGACGTGAACGTCGAGGAGCTCGCCAAGCGCGACGAGCCCACCACGATCCCTGACACGCCCTCAACTCAGTAAAGGGCCGGAGCTCGCGCGGCCGGAGCTCGCGTCGCCACGCCCTGCGGCCGATGTCACACGGTCGGCGTAGCGTTCGCCGTGTGCCCGACGTTCGTTCCGACCTCGGTGCTCGTGGTGAGCGGGCCGCGCTCGACCTTTACCTGCGCCGCGGGTTCACGCTCGTTGCGAGCAACTGGCGGTGCAGCCTCGGCGAGATCGACCTGGTGCTCCGCCGTCGCGACGTGCTCGTGTTCTGCGAGGTCAAGACGCGGCGAGGTTCCGCGCGCGGGGTGGGCTTCGAGGCGGTCGATGCGCGCAAGCGTCGGAAGCTCCGCGCGCTGGCCGAGGTCTTCCTGCTGACCCATGGCATCGGGGCGCTGTCGGTGCGCTTCGACGTTGCGAGCGTGGCGCTGCGCGCGGGGTCGGCGCCCGGTGGCGCGACCCAGGTCGAGCTGTTCGAAGACGCCTTCTGACACGAACGGGGCCGTGGCCCGGGGGTAGGTCGAACGGTCCGAGGTTGCAGGTCCATCGGCCTATGGGTCGTGCCCTTCGGGCCGTGGCGCGCGGCGCCCGACGCGTCTTACCATCCGTAGACCATGAGGACCCACCGACGACCCGAACCCGAGGAGCCCCGAGCCGTGGAGCGGCCGTGGGACAACTCCGGGCTTCGGCAGCGGGTGGAGGGCAGGGACATCGAAGGTGTCGACGTCTTGGCGCTGCAGTCCACTGTCGTCGCGCGCGAGCCCGAGCGGTCCCGGCGTCGTCGCCGTCGTTCCCGCTGAGCGAGAGCCCGAGCCCGTCGCGATCAGCCGAGGTCGAGCTCGCGGACCACGTCGGCTGACAGCCGCCTGAGCGCATCGATCATGCGGTCCACGTCGGCTTCGGTCGACAGGTAGTTCACGACACCGGCCCGCAGGAACGTGCGGCCCCGCAGCGTGGTCACGCTCACCCAGGCTTCCCCGCTGATCTCGAGGGCGCGTTGCAGACGGGCCTGGTAGTCGTCGAGCACCTCGAGCGGCCACTGCTCGTAGCCCGACGGCAGGTGCCGGAAGCAGACGACGCTCAGCTCGGGCTCCGCGGGCACGGCCTCGAAGTCGAGCTCGGCAGCGCACCGGCCTGCGAGGTAGGTGGCTAGGTCGTCGTTCTGCTCGATCAATCTGCCGAGTCCTTCGGTGCCGACCTGCTTCCAGCTCATCCAGAGCTTCAGCGCGCGGAAGCGTCGCGTGCCTTCGATCGAGTACTGGTACCAGTTGAGCGGCTCGTCCTCCGGGTGACTCGACGCGTAGTACTCGGGCGCCTCGTGGAACGTGCTCAGCAGTTCCTCACGCCGGCGCACCATGAGTGCGCCGATGTCGTAGGCCTGGAAGAACCACTTGTGCGGATCGACCGTGACGCTGTCTGCGCGCTCGAGGCCCGGCACCCTGTGCGCATCACGCGTCGAGAGCCTCGCAGCCCCGCCGTAGGCCGCGTCGACGTGCAGCCACAAGCCCTCGCGCTCGGCAACATCGGCGAGTCCGAACGTGTCGTCCACCGACCCGGTGTTCGTCGAGCCTGCGACCGCCGCGATCGCGAGGGGCGTGAGCCCGGCGGCGCGGTCGCGCTCGATCGCCTCGGCCACCGGCGAGGCCTGCAACCGGAACCGCTCGTCGCTCTCGATCACCACCAGCGTGTCCCTGGGGAAGCCGAGCACGCCGAGCGCGCGGGCGATCGAGAAGTGGGTCTGGTCGCTCGCGTAGACCCGCACGCCGTCGAGGTCGGCGCCGCGAGGCGGGTCGGCCACCCCGAGGAGCTTCGCGAGCCGGACGTCGCGGGCCACCGTCATCGCCATGAGGTTCGCCATGACGCCGCCGCTCGTGAGCACCCCCCAGCCTTCGGGACCGAAGCCGACCAGATCGCGGAGCCAGGCGGTCACCTCTTCCTCGACGAAAGTGCCGATCGGACCGGCGTGCCAGACATCGACACCCTGGTGGAGCCACTGTGCGAGCACGTCGCCGGCGATCGAGCTCGGCAGCGGCGGGGGAGTGAAGTAGCTGAACGAGCCGGGGTGCTGGGCGTTGTAGGTGGCAGGCGCGATGCGCTCGCGGAACTCGGTCAGCACCTCGCTCCACGGACGGGGTGAGGCCGGTGCGGGGGCCGGACGGTTCGTAGGCCCGAAGAACGCCGTGCGCGCGTCGGGGTAGGTGCGAACGTGGATCGGGCGGCGCATCGCCTCGCCGTAGAGCCAGTCGAGGGCCTCGCGCCAGGTCTGTTCGCCGAGGGCCTCGAGCGCTGGACGGCTTCGCGCCTCGTCGCGCACATCGATCAGCTCGGGCTCAGGGCTCCAGGCGAAGCGATCGGACACGGCGGCGAGGCTAACAGGGGTGCCGCTCGACAGGTGGGTTCCACGACATGCATGGCGCCGTGACGTGCGTCACGGAACTAGCGCTCCCCGCGCCGTAGCGTCGCCCGTATGTACGGACGGGTGCTCGGCGTCTCGGTGCTCGGGGTGGGGGGCCACCTCGTGATCGTAGAGGCGCATGTGGGCCGAGGGCTGCCCTCGCTCACGCTCACCGGGCTTCCGGGCGCGGCAGTGCGCGATGCGTGCGAGCGCATCCGCCCGGCGGTCGAGAGCCAGAAGCTCGAGTGGCCCCTTCGCCGGGTCGTCGTGAACCTCGCGCCCGGCAATCTCCGCAAGGAAGGTCCGGGCCTCGACCTTCCGGTCGCGGCAGGTGTGCTGGCGGCGACCTCACAGATCCCCGCCACATTGCTCGGCCGGTTCGCGCTCGCGGGCGAGCTGTCGCTCAAGGGTGAGCTGATGCCGACGCCAGGCGTGCTCTCGGTGGCGATCGCGGCGGCGCGCGCGGGCCTCGACGGGGTGATCGTGCCGGCGGTGAACGCCCTCGAAGCGGCGCAGGTCGACCGGTTGCGGGTCGTGGCTGCTTCGACGCTCACCGAGGTGGTCGGCTTCCTCAAGGGAACGTGGCAGCCCCCGGCGATCGACGAGACATCGCTCGACGTCGACACGCCGAGCGATGTCGACTTCAGCGACGTGCGCGGGCAGACGCAGGCTCGCCGCGCCCTCGAGGTGGCCGCTGCGGGCGGACACAACGTGCTCATGATCGGCTCGCCCGGCGCCGGCAAGACGATGCTGGCGCGGCGCATGACGACGATCCTGCCGAGCCTTGCGCGCGACGAGGCGCTCGAGACGACGCAGCTGCATTCCGTCGCCGGTCTGCTCGCCGGGCGCGGCGTGCTGCGGGCACGGCCGTTCCGGGCGCCGCACCATTCCATCTCGATCACCGGGCTGCTCGGGGGCGGCACCGGGTACCTGAGGCCCGGCGAGGTGTCGCTGGCCCACCACGGGGTGCTGTTCCTCGACGAGCTCACGGAGTTCAGGCGCGATGCGATCGAAGGGCTCCGCCAGCCGCTCGAAGACGGAGGAGTGGTGGTGACCCGAGCCGTCGGTTCGGTCGAGTTCCCGGCACGGTTCACCCTGGTCGCCGCCGCGAACCCGTGCCCGTGCGGGTTCGAGGGCGACCCACGCCGGCACTGTCGGTGCCGGTCTGATCGGGTCGCCCAATACCGACAGAAGCTCTCGGGACCCCTGCTCGATCGCATCGACCTGCGGCTTCGGGTGCCCCGGCTCACGAAGCAGGAGCTCATGGGCAGCGACCAAGGCGAGTCCTCGATCGTGATCCGCGCCCGGGTGCAGCGGGCGCGCGACCGACAGCGCGCGCGCTGGGCCGACTTAAGTGTGGCGTGCAACGCGCACATCCCCGGACCTATCGCTCGGCGCCTTGTCCGGCTGACTTCGGCGGCGGAGGGCCTGTTGGGTGGCGCCGTCGACCAGCTCGGGCTCACCGGGCGTGGGTTCGACCGGGCGATCAAGGTCGCCCGAACGGTCGCCGACCTCGACGGCGCCGACATCGTCGAGGTCGACCACGTGTCCGAGGCGCTGTCCTATCGCGACGGTGTCGTGCTCGAAGGGGTCACCCTTGCCGGATGAGACGCGCTCGACGCGCCGCTCCGACGCGATGCGCCGTTCCGACGCGATGCGCCGGTCCGACGTGCCCAGGCGCGCGCTCGACGTGCCTGCGGGCTTCCCCGACGGATACGCAAGCGGCGAGCGGTCTCGCGATGCGTTGTTGGTGCTCTCGGCGCTGCGAGGCATCAAGCCGTACCAGCTCCACGAGCTCGCCTGGAGCCAAGCAACGGCGGAGGCGAGCCTCGCCGCGATCCGCGGCGGCGCGGCGGGCAGCCGAGCCGACCAGGAGTGGGCCCGGGCGCTCGACCCGTCCACGGTCGAACGTGACGCCGAGGAGCTTGGGGCCCGGTTCGTCACGCCGGTCGACGATGAGTACCTGCCCGTGTTCCTGGAGCTCCTGCACGACCCGCCGGTCGCGCTGTTCGTGTCCGGAAGCTCGCTCACCGAGCTCCCCGAACGCGTGGCCGTCGTGGGCGCGCGCAACTGCTCACCGACGGGCAACGAGGTCGCCATGAGCATCGGCGCAGGGCTCGGCGGTGCCGGTGTGTGCGTCGTGAGCGGGGCAGCCAGGGGCATCGACGCCGCCTCGCACCGAGGCGCGCTCAACTCCGGCGGCACCAGCATCGCGGTGCTCGGGTCTGGCCACGACCTGCCGTACCCGAAGGGAAGCTCCGAGCTGGTCCAGCGCATCGCGGCGTCGGGTGCGGTGGTGAGCGAGTACGCGCCCGGCGTGGTGGCCGAGCCGTTCCGGTTCCCGGCCCGGAACAGGCTTGTGGCGGCCCTCGGGAGCGCCCTCGTCGTGGTCGAAGGCGCCCACGGCAGCGGGTCGATGATATCGGTCGACCACGCGCTCGATCTCGGACGCGACGTGTACGCCGTGCCCGGGCCGGTCACGAGCCCGCTCGCCGAGATCCCCCTGTCGTTGATCCGTGATGGGGCCACCATGATCCGCGGCGCCGAGGACCTGCTCGACGACCTGGGCTATTCGGCGAGGCTGCTGCTCGAGCCACCGCCCAACCTGCAGAGCGACGAACGACGGGTGTTCGAAGCACTGGGCGCATCGGGGCTTCCCGACGCGATCTCGGCCGCGACGGCACTGTCGCTGCCGGCGGTCACCACGATCCTGCTCTCGCTCGAGCTGAAGGGGCTCGTGCGCAGCTCGGGTGGCCGCTACGAGCGGCGCGTGGCTCCCCTCGCCACTGCCCCCGGCGTCGAGGGCGCCGCCGCCGGCGCTGGTGAGCCTTCCGGGCGCTGAGTCCCATCGCCGCGCTGGCATGGCAAGCTTGCAGCGTGCTTTCCGAGGACGAGCTATCCCCACCCGACGCTGAGCTGCTCGACGCGTTCGCGTCGCACCTCGCCCTCGAGCGTCATCTGTCCCATCACACCGTGAGCGCGTACCGTCGCGACCTCACCCAGCTCGCCACGTTCCTGCACCGTGGTGGCACGTCGCTCGCCGAGGCCACGTACCCGCTGCTCCGGCGGTTCCTGGCCCAGCAGCACACCCTCGGGTATGCGCGGGCGTCGGTCGCCCGCAAGGTGGGTTCGATCCACACGTTCTACCGGTGGGCGGTGGCCGACGGCCGTGTGGTCGAGGACCCGTCGCTGCTGCTCGGTCGCCCGAAAGTCGTGAACCGCCTGCCGACGGTGCTGCGCCAGAAGGAGGCGGCCGCGCTCGCCGAGGCGCCCACGATCATGACCGAGCCCGCCGACGACGTGCAACGCACCCCGGTCGATCGGGCGGTGGCCCTGCGCGACGTGGCCGCGCTCGAGCTGATGTACGGCTCGGGCCTGCGCGTCGGCGAGGTCGCCGGCCTCACGATCGACCGCATCGATCTCGGTCGGGGTCGCGTCATGGTCATGGGCAAGGGGGCCAAGGAGCGCGAGGTGCCCATGTCCGACTACGCGGTCGATGCCCTGCGCAACTTCCTACGTGACGGGCGCGCGGTGCTCGCCCCCGAAGGCACGAGGGATCTCTTCCACAACCGACGCAAGAAACCCTTCAGCTCGAGGGACATCCGTACGATGGTGGAACGATATGGCGGTAAAGTGCTGCCGGGCCGGCGGGTCACCCCGCACACCCTGCGGCACTCGTTCGCCACGCACCTGTTGGAAGGGGGAGCCGACATCCGAGCCGTGCAGGAACTGTTGGGACACGCAAGCGTTGCGACCACGCAGCGCTACACACACGTGTCACGGGCTCGGTTGTTCGAGGCCTATGAGCAGAGTCACCCGAGGGCATGAATCGTGACCCCAGTGAAGAAGACAGCCACTAGGGCGCCCGCGAAGCCGGTCGCGCAATCTGGCGCCAAGACCGCCGTGAAGACCCGGTCGAAGGCCGGAGCGAAGGCGGCGCAGCCGTTCGATCCGACGATCACGATCCCGCCCCACGTCGACGACGAGCTCGGGCGCCATTGGCACGGGTTCAAGAGCACGGGCGAGACCGAGTCGCGTGAGAAGCTCATCTTGCATTACGCGCCGCTCGTGAAGTACGTGGCGAGCCGCGTGGCGACCGGCCTCCCGGCAAGCGTGGAGCAGGCCGACCTCGTGAGCTACGGCATGTTCGGCCTGATCGACGCCCTGACGAAGTTCGAACCGGGGCGAGGCAACAAGTTCGAGACGTACGCGATCCCTCGCATCAAGGGGGCGATCATCGACGAGCTGCGTGCTATGGACTGGGTGCCGCGCTCGATCCGGTTCAAGGCCCGCGAGATCGAGAAAGCTCACACCGATCTCGAGTCGATGTTGAAACGTCAGCCCAGCGAGCAGGAGATGGCCGAGCGATTGGGCATCACCCGCCGTGAGCTGCACGACGTGGTCTCGCAGATCTCGTTCGTGTCGGTGCTCGCGCTCGACGAGCTGGTCTCGGTGGGCGCCGACCGCGGGGAGCAGGTCTCGCTGATCGACACCCTCGCCGACCGGGGCCTCGACCCCACGCAGGGTGTGGAGTCGCAGGAGACCAGGAGCCTGCTCGCCGCCGCGATCAACGAGCTCTCCGAGCGGGAGAAGATCGTTGTCACGCTCTACTACTTCGAAGGCCTCACCCTCGCCGAGATCGGCGAGATCTTGGGAGTCACCGAATCGCGGGTGTGTCAGATCCACACCAAGGCTGTCGGAGGGCTCCGCGGCCAGCTCACCGAGGTCGAGTAGCCCGAGCGAAGCGGCGGAACCTCCTTCGCCGGTGACGGGCGTCACGGTGTGCGTGGCTGGTGCCCCGTAACGTCGGCGTCATGAACTCTTCTCGTCGCGCATCCGTTCTTCGCTCGCTCTTCGCTCGCTCAACCTTCGCTCGCGGGCTCGTCGTTCTCTCGCTCGTGGCGCCGGCGCTCGTCGGTGCAGTTGCGACGCCGGTCTTCGCCGCCGGCACGTGGACATGGCCGGTCACCGGTCCGGTGATCCGCGGGTTCGATCCGCCGGCTTCCCCGTACGGCTCGGGGCATCGGGGCATCGATATCGCCGCTGCGGCAGGAAGCGTGGCGGTCGCCCCGGCCGACGGTCGTGTCTCGTTCGCCGGACCGGTGGGCGGCCGGCTCTTCCTCACGATCGACCACGGAGGCGGGCTCGAGTCGACGTTCTCGTGGGTGTCGGCCCTTCAGGTACGCCGGGGCGTCGTCGTCGTGCAGGGGCAGCCGGTGGCGCGCACGGGCGGCGGGCATACGGGCGACCTTGTGCCGAACCTGCACTTCGGTGTGAAGCTTGACGACGCCTACGTCGACCCGCTCGACTACCTCGGACCGATCGACCTCAGCGCGCTCATCAGGCTCGCCCCTCTCGCGGCCTGAAACGACGTCACCGAGCTCCGGCCAGGGTGAAGCCGCGCTCGGCCATTAGGATGTCGCGGCCTTGCTGACCTCCCTTCGCGATCCCAACCCTTGGAGCCCGGTTTCATGATGGCCCACCCCATCACGCCTGGCAGTCGACGCCGTGCGCTACGGGCAGCGGCGATAGCCGTCACGTTGCCCGCCCTGCTCGGTGCCGGTGTTGCCGCAGCCCAGGTCGACGCGGAGTGGACGGAGTTCCAGGGTGGTCCGGCAAGGATCGGCGCCGTGCCTGACGGCCCCCAGCCCGGGTACCGCCAGGCGTGGCGAACCCCTATCGCGCCCGGTGGCCCCGGGGAACGCTATGGGCTCTCGGCGCCAGTTATCGCCGGCGATGTTGCGGTCGCCGTCGGTGCGGAGCAGGTCGTTGGCATCGACATCGCCTCGGGAGAGCAGGCCTTTTCGGTCGATCGCGATCTCGGACCCCCGGTCGCCCCAGCCGTCGCGAGCACGAACGCGGGCACCCTGATCGTGTACACGCAAGGGTGGGGTGACGGACCCCCCACGGCCACTCCCACCACAGACGCCACTCCCACCACCGACGCCAGCCCCACAGGCGACCCCGAACCACCTGTCGACTCTCACCTGGCCGCCTTCGACCTCGGCACCCAAGAACCGGTGTGGCCGCCCGTGCAACTCGGTGCCGTGAGCCGTACCGGAGTCACGATCGACGGCGACATGGCGTTCGTCGGAGGCAACGGCGGCACGGTCACGGCCGTGGACCTCGTCGAGGGCAGCGTCGCCTGGACCCAGGAGCTCGACGCGCCTCTGGTGACGTCGCTCGCAGCCGCCGATGGGCAGGTGTTGGTGAGCCTGCAGGGCGATGGAGACACGCAGCCGGTGATCGTGTCGCTCGACGCTGCATCTGGCGAGGAACGCTGGCGCCACGAGCCGCTCGCCGCGTCGGCCATCGTCTCCGCGGTCTCGACCGACGGCTCCTGCGTCTTCGCGATCTTCACGGGCTTGTCCGAGACGTCGGTCGTCGCCATCAACCTGGCCGACGGCTCGCTACGCTGGAGCCAGCGGCTGAACGCGGCGTTCGACTTGGTGGCGCCCCCACTCGTCTCATCGAGCAAGGTCTTCGTGACCGACCTGATCGGTCACACTCGGGCGCTCGATGCCCGCACCGGCGAAGGGCTCTGGGATTTCGCCATGAACGCGACGGTGTTCCGGAGCGTGCCTGCCGTCGTGGGGTCTCACCTGCTCGTGCCGACCCTCGAGGGTGAGCTCGGGGCGATCGACATCGAGAGCGGCGAGCTCGTGTGGCGCCGTCCCCCCGACGGCTCGTCGATCCGCGCGCTGGCGCCGGCAGGCGAGAGGCTCGTCGCCATCCGGGGGGAAGCCTTGAGCGGTTTCGAAGCCTACGACCACGACCCCGCCGCCGAGCTGGTACGAGAGATGTCGCCCACAACGCTCGCGCTCGGATCGATGCTGGGAGCGATGGCGTTGGCCGTCGCGGCGGTGCTCGGCGTGATGTTCCTGTTAGGCCGCACCTTGGCGCCGCGCTTCGGCCCGGCGTTCCCCGATGATCCGGCTGCCGAGACCGGCGGCCCCGACGTTGAGCAGATCCGCGATCCCTGGGAAGACGAGGACCCGGCGCCGTGACCAACAAGAACAAGAACAAGCGATCGCGCTCCGAGAACCGCGTCGAGGGCCGGTCCGCATCGCGTTCCGCCCCCGCGTCCCAGGCCCCGAGAAGGCGAGGGTTGCTCGACTCGATCTTCGCGCCGCGCGTGGCGGGCGCGACATCGATGCCTCGCATCCGCACGTCGCTCGCTCGAGGGGCGGTGACCGTCGCCTCAACGCCGATACTCACGGTGTCGGCCATCGCGATCGTGGCGATCGAGTGGCTGGGGGCGCTGGCCCTCGGCTTTGAAGGCCCTTTCACCCTGTTCGTCACCGCCCTGGCCCTGCCTCCGGTGGGAACGAGCTTCGACGCGACGCTGTCCACCGCCCTGTTCGGCCTGCGGGGTGGGTTCTTCGCGATCCTCGGATTCGTGGCGTTGCGCGCCGTGGTGCAGGCCCTGCTGGTCGCCTCGATCGTCGAGGTGCTCCGCTCGTCACCGCCGGGCCGGTGGACCATGGTCCGAACGTTGCGCACACTTCCCGTCACCCTTGCGATCAGCCTGGCGGGGGTCGGCCTGCTCACGCTCGCGAGCCTGCTCGGACCGCTGCTCGGTCCTGCGTTCGCACTCCTGATCCAGATGGGAGCCCTCGTCGGCGGCGTCTACCTGCTGAGCTTCGCCCCGGTGATCGCAGCCGACGAGGGCCGGCGTATCCCCGATTCCTTGGGCCGGTCGGTGCGGGCTGCTCGCATGGCCGGCTCGGGGAACCTCACGCTGGCGGCGATCTACGTCGTGGCTTCGATCGCGGTGCTGGTGGTCCCTGGAAAGCCGGGATCCGAGCTCGGAGTCAATCCACTCGTCGCGGCATGGGTGATCGTCCTGGTCACGAACCTGTTGCATCTCGCGATGCAGGCGACGGTTGCCTTCCGGTACCTGTCAGTGGCCGATGATGTGCCCGAGGGCGCGCCCAAGCGGCAGCCGGCTCCACGCGCCCGCGGCCGTCGCTGAGCCCTCGACCGCGCTGCTAGACTCCCCGGGCCGGCGCTGAGCGCCGAGCTCACACGCCCGGGGACCGCATCGCCGGGGTCCCGCGCCTCACGAAGGCGGGCCGGTGACGGAACGATCCGGGCGGAGGACAACAACCGAGAAGGAGGGCTTCGTGCCTGTCGTCACCAGGCGGGAGCTCCTCGAGGCGGGCGTGCACTTCGGCCACCAGACTCGCCGGTGGAACCCGAAGATGCAGCGATTCCTGTACGGGGAGCGTTCCGGCATCTACATCATCGACCTCGAGAAGTCCCTCGCGGGGCTCGAGGAGACCCACGAGTTCGTGCAAGGCCTCGGCCGTCGCCGCGGCATCGTGCTGTTCATCGGCACCAAGAAGCAGGCCCAGGAAGTCGTGCAGGAGCACGCGACGCGCATCGGCATGCCGTTCGTGAACAACCGTTGGCTCGGCGGCATGCTCACCAACTTCACGACGATCTCGAAACGCCTGCTGCGCCTGCGAGAGCTGCACGAGATGGAGCGCACCGGCGCCCTCGACTACCTGCCCAAGAAGGAAGCGATCCGCCTGCGCCATGAGCGCGACAAGCTCACGCGCAACCTGGGCGGCATCCAGGATCTCGAGCGGCTTCCCGACGCGGTCTTCGTGATCGACACGAAGAAGGAGCAGATCGCGGTCAACGAGGCGAGGAAGCTGGGCATCCCGGTGATCGCCATCGTCGACACGAACTGTGATCCAGACGAGGTCGATTTTCCGATCCCGGGCAACGACGACGCGATCCGCGCGGTGAGCCTCGTGGCTCGCGTGGTGGCCGACGCTCTCGCGGAGGGCTACGGCATGGCCAAGGACGAGCCCGCGGCCGCCGCACAGCCGGCCCGGCCGGGTCCGTCTGCCGGTCCGAAGTCGACCGCCGCTCCCGCGCGGGTCGAGGAGTCAGAGACCCCGTCGCCCGAGGACGCTGCCGCGATCGCGAAGAGCACCGTCTTCGAGCCCGACGCCCCCGAGGCTCCTGCTGCGGCCGAGGATCCTGCTGCGGCCGAGGATCCTGCTGCGGCTGAACCCACCGAGGGTGCGAGCGATGGGGGGGCGGCTGATGGAGATGAGCCGGTCGTCGTCGATGCGGTCGGGGCCGTCGCTGGAGCTGGGGCGAAGGTAGAGGAGGGGGCATGAGCGCTTCTCCGACTGCTACCGAGGTTAAGCAGCTTCGCGACGCGACCGGCGCGGGCATGATGGACTGCAAGAGGGCGCTGATCGAGTCCGGCGGCGAATTCGACCGGGCGGTCGAACTGTTGCGTGAGAAGGGCCTGGCATCGGTCGCCAAGCGCGCGGGCCGCTCTGCCAATCAGGGGCTCGTCGACGCCTACGTCCACTTCAACAACACCGTCGGTGTGCTCGTAGAGGTCAACTGTGAGACCGACTTCGTGGCCAAGACCGACGACTTCAAGCGGCTCGTGAAGGACGTCGCGCTGCACATCGCGAGCCCATCTGCGCCGAGGTTCCTCGCCCGTGAGGAGGTGCCCCAGACCGAGCTCGACCAGGAGCGCCACATCGCAGAGGTGCAGGCCAAGGAAGCCGGCAAGCCCGACAACATCATCGACAAGATCGTCGAGGGCAAGCTCAACGCGTACATGAAGGGCGTCGTGCTGCTCGAGCAGCCCTACGTGAAGGACGACTCGAAGACCGTGCAGCAGCTCCTCGACGAGACGTCGGCGAAGGTCGGCGAGCGCATCGCCGTTCGGCGCTTCACGCGGTTCAAGCTCGGTGAGGCCTCCGAGGAGGCAGCATCGGGCATCGACGAGGCGTAAGGTCAGCAGCGCAACGACAGAGCAAGAAGGAAGGCCCTCAAGCAGCGAAGCGGTAGG
>JBBEAY010000034.1:0-64103 GCA_040882605.1 Actinomycetota bacterium | reverse complement strand
GCCGCGAGAAGGAAGGCCCTCAAGCAGCGAAGCGGTAGGGCCGCGAGAAGGAAGGCCCTCAAGCAGCGAAGCGGTAGGGCCGCGAGAAGGAAGGGTGTATGGCCGAGGAGGACGGAGGCACACCGCGGGCCCAGTACGGGCGCGTGCTGTTGAAGCTCTCCGGTGAGGCCTTCGCTCCCGCCGGTGCCGAGTCCGGCATCAACACCGAAGCGACCGCGCTGGTCGCCCGGCAGCTCGCCGAGGTGGTCGATCTCGGCGTACAGACCGCCGTGGTGGTGGGCGGTGGCAACATCTGGCGTGGCCGTCAGGCGCCGGGCATCGATCGCAACCGCGCCGACTACATGGGCATGCTCGCCACGGTGATGAACGCGCTGGCCTTGCAGGACGCGCTCGAGAAGATCCACGTCACGACGAGGGTGCAGACAGCCATCTCGATGACCCAACTCGCGGAGCCGTTCATCCCGCTGCGCGCTCGTCGACACCTCGAGAAGGGCCGTGTGGTGATCTTCGCGGCCGGCCTCGGTGTGCCGTACTTCTCGACCGACACCTGTGCCGCGCAACGCGCGCTCGAGATCGGCGCCGACGCGCTGCTCAAGGGCACGAAGGTCGATGGCGTCTACACCGCCGACCCGGTGCTCGACGCCTCGGCCGAGCGCTTCGATGAGATCGAATACGTCGAGGTGCTCAAAGAGGGCTACCAAGTGATGGACGCCACCGCGATCTCACT
Source organism: Actinomycetota bacterium (assembly GCA_040882605.1). Lineage (GTDB taxonomy): Bacteria > Actinomycetota > UBA4738 > UBA4738 > HRBIN12 > JAOUEA01. The sequence continues at coordinate 63,376 of JBBEAY010000034.1, read as the reverse complement.
GTGCATGGAGAACAAGCTGCCGATCATCGTCTTCAACCTGCGCGAAGAGGGCAATATCAGGCGCGTGGTGAACGGCGAGCCTATCGGCACCCTCGTGCACTGAAGGAGTCCGATGACGATCGATTCCAGCCTGAAGGACGCCGAGCACAAGATGGAACAAGCCGTCACGCATCTCAAGGACGAGCTCTCCGCGGTCCGGACCGGTCGTGCGACCCCGGCCGTGCTGAACCGGGTGACCGTGGAGTATTACGGCACTCCGGTCCCGCTCAACCAGCTCGCATCGGTGAACGTGCCGGAACCCCGCTTGCTCGTCGTGCAGCCGTTCGACAGGGGCGCGATCGGGGCGATCGAGAAGGCGATCCAGTCCAGCGACCTCGGCATCACGCCGTCGAACGACGGACAGGTGATCCGGCTCTCGTTCCCGTCGCTCACCGAGGAGCGCCGCAGGGATCTCGTGAAACAGGTGCATACGCGCGCCGAGGAGGGCAGGGTGGCCGTTCGTAACGTTCGGCGCCACGCCAAGGAAGATATGGAGAAGCTTGAGCGTGAGGGCGGCATCTCCCAAGATGACTTGGTGCGAGGCGAGAAGGAGCTCCAGAAGCTGACCGATCGGCACGTGGCCGGGATCGATGAGATCCAGAGCCACAAGGAGCAGGAGCTCATGGAGGTCTAGTGGCGGGCGACAAGAGCGATGGCGACGACCTGTTCGAGGATCTCGACAAGTTCTTCGCGCCCATCAAGGACGTGGAATGGGACGAGCCCGCTTCGGCCGGTTCTCGAGAGACCCCCAGCGAGGAGCACGTCTCCGTGAGGACCAACGATCCCGCGTCCATGCCGGTTACCCAGCCCCCGCAGACCGAGGCCGGTGGCGGTGACGGTGACCAAGCACGCGACCAAGCAGGCGATCTCGAGGGTGAAGAGATCGACGATGAGGATTGGTACGACACGACCGTGCTCGAGACGATCGAGGGCATCGACGTCGACGACGAGCTCGATGCCGACAATGGGTCCGAGGAAGAAGGGTCGGAGTATGTCGTCGAGGTCGGTGACGTCATCGACGAGGACCAGATCCCCGGGTCCGTCGAGCCGGTCCCGGGACAAGCCGGTCTGTTCGCGCGAGGCGATGACGTAGATGAGCCCGAGAGCGAGACGGGGTGGGAGATCGTGGCCGACGACGACGGTGAGTATGCGGAGGCGACGCTGGTAGGTGAGGACGATCTGGGCACCGAGACGGCCCCCATCGCGACGATCGACGAGCTGATGGGCGACGTCGAGTCTCCCGATGATCAGACCGGGTCCTCGGGCTACCTTTCGCCTTCGGTGGACACGGCCGGAACCGACGAGGAACCTGAGCAGGCGCAGGTCGGTGGCTCGGTGGGCTGGGACGACGGATCGGCGGTGGCGCCCGGGGCGGGCGGTGCGATGCTCGGTGAGCTCGGGCCCGACGAGGTGGAGCACGACATCCTCTCCGACCTGGCCGAGCCGGAGCCCGAGCACGAGACGGTCATGGTCGGCGCCGAAGGGCTTGGAGGCCCGAGCTGGCAGGAACCCGGAGCGCTCGAGGTCGATCGCCGAGGTCCGGCGCCCGACGAGCGCGACGTACCGGCGGCGTTCCTGACAGGCGGCATCCTCGCGATCGCAGCGCTCGCCGCTCTGCTGATCGGCGACTGGTTGTTCGGGCTGCTCGCGGCCGCGATCGTGCTGCTGGCCCAGGGAGAGCTGTTCGGGGTCATGGTCAAGCATCACCGACAGCCCGCGACCGCCGTGGGTCTTATCGCCGGGGCGCTGATGCTCGCCGCCGCGTACTTCCGGGGTGAGAGCGCCGTGCTCGCGATGTTCGCCCTGGGCGTGGCAGCCACGTTCCTGTGGTTCATGTCCGGGCCTTCGACCGGGCGTAAGGACGTCACCGCCAACATCGGCCTCACCGTGGTGAACATGGCTTGGGTACCGCTGCTCGGCAGCTACCTGCTGGTGCTGCTCGAGGGTGAGAGCGGTGTATCGCTCGTGTTGAGCGTGATCGGTCTGACGTTCGTCTACGACACGGCCGCTTTCCTCTCGGGGTCGGTGTGGGGCGGGCAGTTCTTCGAACGGCCGCTTGCGCCGACGGTGAGTCCGAACAAGTCAGTCGAGGGCGTCATCGTCGGTTCGCTCGTCACCGTCGTGGTCGCGGTCACGCTCGTGACCTCGTTCGTCGCTCCGTTCGAGGCTCAGCAGATCGAGGCGTTGCTGCTCGGGCTGGTGGTCGCCGCCGCGGCGACCTTCGGCGACCTGGCCGAGTCGCTGGTGAAGCGCGATATGGGCATCAAGGACATGGGAAGCATCTTGCCCGGTCACGGCGGGGTGCTCGATCGCATCGACTCGGTGTTGTTCGTGGCGCCTGCCGCGTTCTTCCTGTATCGCATCATCATCGTCTGAGCCTGCCGGCACTCCGCCTTCGCCCGTTCCGAGCGTTCCGCCGGGCTCGGGGTAGGCTTGAACCCATGAGATCGTTGACGATCCTCGGGTCCACGGGGTCGGTCGGCACGCAGGCGCTCGACGTGGTGCGCCATCACCCCGATCGGTTCAAGGTGGTCGGCCTGTCGGCTGCGGGTGCGAACCTCGAGCTGCTGGTGGGCCAGATCCGGGAGTTCCTGCCTCCGGTCGTTGCGATCGCCGACGAGACCGCGGCGGGCGACGTGAAACAGAAGATCGGCACCGTGCCAGGCGTCGAGATCATCGAGGGGCCCGACGCCGCCGAGCGGCTCGCGGATGAGACCGAAGCCGACATGGTGCTGAACGCCCTGGTGGGTTCCGCGGGGCTCGCTCCCACGCTCGCGGTGCTGCAATCGGGAAAGACGCTCGCGCTGGCCAACAAGGAGAGCCTCGTGGTCGGAGGCGAGCTCGTGACCGACCTGATCAAGGGTGAGCCCGAGCGATTGCTGCCCGTCGACTCCGAGCATGCCGCGCTTGCGATGGCGATGCGAGGGGAGCGGCGTGAGGACATCAAGCGCGTAGTGCTCACCGGCTCGGGTGGACCGTTCCGCGGCTGGACCCGCAACGAGCTCACTCGGGCGAGCGTGAAGGAAGCCCTGCAGCACCCGGTGTGGTCGATGGGGCCGAAGATCACGATCGACTCGGCGACCCTCATGAACAAGGGCCTCGAGGTGATCGAGGCGCACTATCTGTTCGACCTCGAGTACTCCTCGATCCACGTGCTGATACACCCCGAGGGCATCGTGCACGCCATGGCCGAGTTCCGAGATGGAAGCATCCGGGCCGAGATGGCCACTCCCGACATGCGTCTGCCGATCCAGCTCGCGCTCGCCTGGCCCGAGCGTCTGCCGACGGGCGTCGAGCCCGTGCCGCTCACCGAGCGTCCGCTCAACTTCGAACCGGTCGACCGTGAGGCGTTCCCCGCGGTCGACCTCGCGTACCGCGTCGGCGGCTTGGGCTCGACCTTCCCGGCGGTGATGAACGCGGCCAACGAGGTGGCGGTCATGGCCTTCCTCGAGGGCAAGATCGCGCTCACCCGCATCGTCGAGCTGGTACAGACCGTGGTCGACGAGCACGAGCCCGCCTCGGTGGTCTCGATCGTCAGCATCGAACGCGCAGACACATGGGCGCGCCAGCGCGCCGCCGAGATCATCGAGGAACGGTAGCTCTTCCCCCTATGGATCTGCTCATCGGCGCCCTCATCTTCCTGCCCTTCCTCACAGTGATCATCGCGATCCACGAGCTGGGCCACTTCATCTGCGCGCGGATGTTCGGCATGAAGGTCACTGAGTACTTCGTCGGCTTCGGCCCGAGGAAGATCTGGTCCAGGCGCAAGGGTGAGCTCGAGTACGGCGTCAAACCGATCTTCATCGGCGGATACGTGAAGATCGCCGGCATGAACCCGTTCGAGGAGAACCCGCCCGAGGACACGCCGCGGCTCTACGGCTCGAAGCCCATCTGGCAGCGCGCGATCACCATCTTCGCCGGGCCCGCGACCCACTTCGTGGTCGCCGCGGTGATCTTCGCGATCTGGCTGGCGGTCTTCGGCGATCCGCGCAGCGCGCCGCTCACGCCCCTCGTGATCGACGGCGTCGAGCTCACGATGAACGGCGACGAGTCGCCCGCCGTGGCTGCGGGCATCTTGGCGGGCGATCGCATCGTGCGGCTCGGAGGGGTCGACGAACCTACGTCTGAACAGCTCAGCGAGATCGTCACTGCGCAGGTCGAAGACCGTCCGGGCGAGCCGCTCGAGATCGTCGTGGATCGAGGCGGTGAGCGGGTTGCGCTGTCGGTCGTGCCCGAGCTCGCGGATGTCGATGGAGAGATCCGAGGGCGTATGGGCGTCATCGTTGGCCCGCCGGTGTACGACCCTCAGCCTCTGGGTGTAGGGTCGGCCTTGGTCGGGGGCATCAGGTACGTCGCGTACTCGGTCGAGGAAACGCGGCACCAGGTCGCGCGCGTGTTCGGTCCCCAGGGCGTCGGCCGGGTCTTTGGTTTGCTGTTCAACGAGGAAGAGCGCGGACCCGACGACGCGGCCAGCATCGTCGGCATCAGTCAACAGGTCGGGGTGATCAGCGGAGAGTCGGGCGCGGTCGCAAACCTGCTCTTCCTATTCGGGTTCGTGACCGTTTTCGTGGGGCTGATCAACCTGTTGCCGCTGCCCCCATTCGACGGAGGGCACCTGGCCACCCTGCTGATCGAGAAGGTGCGCGGCAAGGCGGTCGACATGCGCACGCTGATCCCGATCTCGGCAGCCGTCATGGCGTTCTTCGTGCTGTTCGTGGGCGCAACGATCGTGCTCGACGTGACGAAACCGATCGTCCTTCCGTAGCTGGTCCGCGTGTTCGCGGATGCGTTGCGCGCGAACGGGCACCACGATTTCTCAACACCACCGCGAACCTGCCCGCCACACCTCACGGCTACGATTGTGATGTGAGTCAGCAGACCGTGCTCGTCGTCGACGACGAGGAAGCCATCGCCGAGGCCGTCCGTGCGCGGCTCGAGTCCGAGGGCTACCGCGTGCTCGTGGCGCTCGACGGGCCCGAAGCGATCGCACAGCATGCCGAGGAGCACCCCGACCTCGTGGTGCTCGACCTCATGCTTCCGGGCATGGACGGCCTCGAGGTGTGCAAACAGATCCAGCGTGACGGCTGGACCCCCGTGCTCATGCTCACCGCCAAGACCGAGGAAGCGGACAAGGTCGCCGGCTTCGCGGTCGGCGCCGACGACTACCTGACGAAGCCCTTCAGCCTGCGAGAGCTGACCGCTCGCGTGAAGGCGATCTTGCGTCGCATCGAGCGCATGAACGAGCAGAAGGACACCGGGCCGATCGAGCACAACGGCCTCGTGATGGACCCCAACCGCCGCCGCGTGACGGTCGACGGCGACGACGTCGGCCTGACCCCGCTCGAGTTCGAGATCCTGCTGTCGCTCGCGCGTGATCCGGGAGTGGTGCTCTCCCGCGACCAGCTCATGGACCGGGTCTGGGGCTATCGGGATTTCGCCGGCGGACGTGTGGTCGACTCCCACGTCGCCCGCATCCGCCGCAAGCTCGGCGAGGACGGCAACGAGCCCAGGTTCATCCGTACTGTGCACGGCGTCGGGTACGCGTTCCAGGAACGGTCGTGAACTCCCGGCCGCTCGAGCGCCTGCCTACCATCAGGGGCAAGCTTGGGGCGACGATCGTCGTTGCTGTGGGCATCACGATCGCCATCTCCTATGCGCTGATCGGTTTCGCGTTGAGGAATTCGCCCAAGGACTCCGAGGCGATCGACGCCCTGCAGCTTGCGCAGGGCATGGCTCGCGGTGAGATCGCAGCGCCCCCGCCCGACACGATGGTCGTGCGGCGCAGTGTCACCGGAGAGGTCACGGTCGAGGGCCCCAACCTCGGCGTGCTGCCTCCCGACACGCCGGGAAGGGTGCCGCGCTGGGGCGTGATCGGCAACAACGTGTGGGCCTCGATCCCGACCGACGAAGGCGGAAGCCTGATCGTGCTGTACCCGTCGCCGACTCGCGGGGTTCTGGGCCGGCTCTCGGCGACGCTGGGCTTCTTGCAGAGCGTGTGGTGGCAGTTCCTGCTCGCCGGCACGATCGCGGCGGTAATCGCCCTCGTGATGGCGCGGTGGCTCGCCCGGGGCATGACGCAGCCCCTCCGTGACATGGCCGAGGCGGCGCGGCTCATGGAGACCGGGGACTACTCGACCCGCATCTACACGACCACGCGCGACGAGGTCGGACAGCTCGGAACCGCGTTCAACCGCATGAGCCGGGAGCTCGAGAACCTCGAGGCCTCGCGTCGCGATCTGGTCGCCAACGTCTCGCACGAGCTGAAGACGCCGATCACCGCGATCCGTGCCCACCTCGAGAACCTGCTCGATGGGGTGGAACAGCCCGATCCCGAGATCTTGAACGTGATGCTCGCGCAGTCCGAGCGGCTCGGCCGGCTGGTCGAACAGCTCCTCGATCTGTCGAGGCTGGAGTCGGGTGAGGTGCCGCTGCGCCGAGAACCGGTCTCGCTGGCGCCGCTCGTCGCTCAGGTCATGTCCGAGATCGAGGTGGCATGCACCGATCGTGACGTCGAGGTGCGCAGCGATCTTCCCGTCGACCTGCCCACGATCGAGGCCGACTCCGAGCGCGTGCACCAGGTCATCTTCAACCTCGTCGACAACGCGGTGCGGTTCACGCCCGAGGGCGGCGAGGTGCGCATCGAGGCCCACCGCCACAACGGCTCGATCGAGGTCAGCGTGGCCGATACCGGCGTGGGCATCCCCGCAGAGGCGTTGCCGCGCTTGTTCGAGCGCTTCTACCGGGTAGATCCCGCCAGAGCCAGGGAAGACGGCGGTACCGGCATCGGCCTCGCGATCGCGCGCTCTGTCGTCGAGGCGCACGGCGGCTCCATCCGCGCCGAGAGCGAGCCCGGACACGGAAGCGTCTTCACCTTCGATCTGCCAGTTTCCGGGCCGGTTTCTCGGCCGGTTTCTGGGCCGGTTTCTGGGCCGGCGACACGGCCGGTCGCGCCCGCGGCCACGACCAGGAGGGATCAGTGATCTCCACGACTTCGACCGTCACCGTCAACGCGCCCGAGCGGTACGCCTTCCTCGATCTCACCGACGATCTGCGTCGCGCTATCAAGGACTCGGGGGTCGTCGACGGCGCCGCGATCGTGTTCTGCGCCCACACGACATGTGTGCTGCTGATCAACGAGTGGGAAGACGGCGCCATGGCCGACTTCCGAAGGCATCTCACCGACCTGGTGCCGCATGAGGGCGCCTACTACCAGCACGACGATTTCGAGATCCGCACTCAGAACATGCACCCCGATGAGCGCGAGAACGGACACGCGCACGTGAAGGCGATGCTGCTGTCGGCGACGTCGCACGCTATCCCCGTGATCGCCGGTGAACCCGGTTTCGGCATGTGGCAGCGCCTGATCTTCTTCGAGATGGACGAGCCCAAGGACCGCTCGATCACCTTTCACGTTTTCGGCGCGTGAAACCGACGCCGAGCGAGCTGAGAGACTGGTGACCGTGGTCATCGAGCGCAGGAAGAGCCGGCAGATCGACCTCGGCGGCGTCGCGATCGGCGGTGATGCGCCAGTCTCGATCCAGTCGATGACCACGACCAAGACCGCCGACATCGATGCGACGCTGCAACAGATCGCCTCGCTCGTCGCGACGGGCGTTGACATCGTTCGCGTGGCGGTGCCGCACTGGGAGGACGCCGAAGCGCTCGTCGCCATCGCCGCGAAGTCGACCGTGCCGGTCGTGGCCGACATCCACTTCCAATGGAAGTACGCCATGGCCGCATTGGAAGCCGGCATCCAGGGGTTGCGCATCAACCCCGGCAACATCAAGTACGACGACAAGGTTCGCCTGATCGCGCGCGAGGCGAAGGCACGAGGGGTGCCGATCCGCATCGGCGTGAACGCCGGGTCGCTCGAGAAGGCGCTGCTCGAGAAGTACGGCAACCCGACGCCCGAGGCGCTCGTCGAGAGCGCGCTCAACGAGGCGCGCATCCTCGAGGACGAGGACTTCTTCGACATCAAGATCTCGGTGAAGCACTCGAACCCGCTCGTGATGATCGAGAGCTACCGTCAGCTTGCCGAGGTGTGCGACTACCCGCTGCACCTGGGGGTCACCGAAGCCGGCCCGATGCCCATGGGCGGCGTGAAGAGCGCGGTCGGCATCGGCACGCTGCTCGCAGAGGGCATCGGTGACACGATCCGTGTCTCGCTCACCGATGACCCGGTCGAGGAGGTCAAGGTCGCCACGTCGATCCTGCAGTCGCTCGGTCTGCGCAAGCGCGGCCTCGATCTCGTCGCGTGTCCGTCGTGCGGCCGCGCCGAGGTGAACGTGCTCGAGCTTACGCAGAAGGTGAATGCCGCGATCGAGAACGAGAAGTTCACGGTGCCGATGCGGGTCGCGGTGATGGGTTGCGTCGTGAACGGCCCAGGCGAAGCGCGGGAGGCTGATGTTGGCATCGCGAGCGGCAACGGGCTCGGCTTCATCATCCGCCAGGGCGAGGTCGTTGCGAAGGTGCCCGAGAGCGAGCTCGTCGAGGCCCTGCTGACCCAAGCCCGAGCGGTCGCCGCCGAGAAGGTCGCAGCCGGCGAGGCAGACGACTAGTCCACGCTGGACTAGACTGGGAACCGCGGCCCCAACTTCCGACCCGGGGCGGTGCCGGGCACGACCTGCGAGGAAGGGTCGACGACGGGTGGACCAAGGGCCTGCTTGACCAGTTGAAGCAGGTGCCCGCCGGCGCTTTCGTGGCCGTCGACGCCCGAGGGTGCCGGGTCTCGAGAGGCAGCGCTGAGTTCGCGTACTGCTCGGATTGCCCCGCGCCCCGCGCGTGACTGAGTCTCTACGGGGTTCGGCCTGATAGCGCGATCAGACGGGTCGCGGCGTCGGAATCATCGCCGACCGCCACGGGCTCGGCGATGATACGCGCGGCCACCATCTGCTCGACCTGCGGAGCGAACCAAGCCTCGAGGTCTCGGGCGACATCGTCGGGGATCGTGTGGACGGCGCCGATGCTTGTGGCGAGATCCCATCCGTGGATCGCCCCGTCGAACAGCATCTGGGTCAGGTATTCGTCGGCGGTGAGCTGACCGCCTGAGGTGTGCACGGGCACATCGAGCGCCGACGCCTTCACACCTTCGGCCGCCGCCGCCATGGCCGAGCTCCACGCGGCGACCGGGTCGTTACCGAGACGGTCGCCCTCGTAGCGGTTTCCGACATCGGCCAGCGTCGCGCCGGCAACGAGATCGGGAACCCAGAGCGTCTCGTAGACCAGGTGGTCGACGAGGGCACGTACGTCCCACTCGGTGCAAGGGGTCGGGCTCGACCACTGATCGGTCGGGATGTCGTGCATGTGACGGTCGAGCTCACTGAGTGCTGCAAGGTATCGGTCGGCCACGTCGCGCATAGACCCTCCTTCGGCCTCGGGCGACGGTAGCACCGGCTCGGCGTTCGTGGGCGCCGTGACCCTTAGCGAGTGAGCGCCAGGAAGTTGCGGACGATGGTCGGTCCCTGCGGCGTCAGGATGCTCTCCGGGTGGAACTGCACGCCGAAGCGTGGCATCTCTCGGTGGCGTGTCGCCATCACGAGGCCGTTTTCGGTCCACGCCGTCAAGACCAGCTCGTCGGGAAGGTCCTCGCGCTCGACGACGAGGGAGTGGTAGCGCCCGGCCTCGAACGGGTCGGGCACCCCTTCGAAGATGCCGCCGCCCTCGTGGTACACGGTCGACGCCTTGCCGTGCACGGGCTCGGTGCGCTCGACGGTGCCCCCGTACTCGAGACCGATCGCTTGGTGTCCGAGGCACACGCCGAGCACCGGCGTCTCTGCGGGAAGCACCTCGAGCAGCTGGGTGAAGCACCCGGCGGCCTCGGGCCGTCCGGGACCGGGGGAAAGGATCACAGCGTCCGGGGCCTGCGCGGCCAAGGCGGCGGGCTCCGCGTCGCTCCTCACGACCTCAGTCTCGTGGCCGAGGCTTTCGATGAGCTGCACCAGGTTGTAGGTGAATGAGTCGTAGTGATCGACGACCAGGATCATGTGGATGCCTCCTTGGCGTCGAGGCTACCCGAGTCCGCCGGGGCCACTGCCGGGAGCAGCGCCGACGCTTTCGCCTTCGTTTCGTCGAGCTCGGTTTGAGGGTCGGAGTCGGCCACGACGCCGGCGCCCGACTGCACGTGGGCGTTGCCGTCCTTCACAACGGCCGTGCGGATCGTGATGCAGAAATCGAGATCGCCCTGGAACGTGCAGTAGCCGACCGCGCCGCCGTACGGCCCGCGGGCGTCGGGTTCGTGCGAGGCGATCAGTTCCATCGCCCTGCGCTTGGGCGCCCCGCTCAACGTGCCAGCCGGGAACGTGACCGCGAGCGCGTCGAACGGGTGCATGTCGTCGAGCAGGTCGCCTTCGACCGTCGAGACGATGTGCATCACTTTCGTGAACCGCTCGACCTCCATGAGCTGAGTGGGAACGACGCTTCCCGCGATGCAGACCCGCCCCAGATCGTTGCGTGCGAGGTCGACCAGCATCGCGTGCTCCGCCTGCTCTTTCGGATCGGCGAGAAGCTCTTTTTCGAGCAGCCGGTCGCGCAACTCCGTCTCGCCCCGCGGCCGCGTTCCAGCGATCGGCCGCGTGGAGACCCTGCCGCCTTCGACCCGCACCAGGGGCTCCGGCGAAGAGCCCGCGAGCTCGATGCCCATCATGCGTAGGAAGAACATGTACGGGGCAGGGTTCGCGACTCGCAATCGACGGTAGATCGCGTAACCGCCGTCGGGGGCCGGGAACGTGACCCGTCTCGACGCCACCCCCTGGAAGATATCGCCCGCCAAGATGTGCTCTTTGAACGAGCCCACGATCTCGCGATACCGCTCGTCGGTCATGTTCGGCTCCCCGTCGATGCCGGAGGCGCCCGATGGCGCCGTGGCGAGCTCGGGCGGCGTGGCGAGCTGCACGCGCTCGGCGAGCTCGTTCACGGCCGTGACCCCGTCGTCATACCCCCCCGCCGAGACGTGGGCGACGAGCAGCAGGCGCTGCTTCCAGTGGTCGAAGACGATCGCGCGGTCGACGACGAGCAGGGCGATCGGGGGCACCGGCGCCGATCGCGGGTCGGGCACCGGGTGACCGTCGAGCAGCTCTGCTGCCTCGTAGGCCACGTAGCCCATGAGGCCACCGGTCAGAGCGGGCAGGTCGGGCAGGCGCGGCGCGGCGAGCGACCGAGCGATGCGGATCAATGCCTGCCGCAACGTGCCGCCACCCAGTGCGATCGGCAGGTCGCGAACGGTGTCGGAGACATGCAACCCGTCGCGATCGCCAACGACGACGGCGGCGGGGTCGCCCGCCACGAACGAGTAGCGGCCCCAACGTTCCGATCGTTCGACCGACTCCAATACCAGCCCTGGACCGTCGCCGGCGAGCGCCGGGAACAGGCCCACGGGCGTGCTGACGTCACTCAGCAGCTCCGCCCAGACCGGCACGAGCGGCCATGTCGCCGCGAGGGCATCGAAGGTCGCACGATCGGGACGGATCTGGGGCTGCAAGGTGCACCTCCTCATGGAAACGAACGACCCCGGGGAGTTCCCGGGGTCGCGGTGTCTGGTGGAGCGGATGATCGGTCGTCAGACGTGCGCGAGCGCCGGGGTGTGAGAGCTCCAGCGCCAGAACCAGCGTGCGGCGCGCGTCGACATGCCCGCGATTGTGACTGCCGTACGTCTGCCCGTCAACGAGAAGGTCGCGGCGGCATGCCGATCCCACCTGGGCCTCTGGCATGTGCCGGTATCCTGTGCCCCCTATGCGGCTGTCCAAGCTCTTCGTGCCGACCCTCCGCGACGACCCGGCTGATGCGGAGATCGCGTCACATCGACTTCTGCTCCGAGCCGGCTTCGTCCGCCGTCTCACCGCGGGCGTCTACTCGTCGCTGCCGCTCGCGCTGCGCGTCATGCGCAAGATCGAGGCCATCGTTCGCGAAGAGATGGAAGCCGCGGGGTCGAACGAGGTGCGGGTACCGATCGTGCTTCCGGCGGAGCCATGGAAGGCTACCGGGCGCTGGCAAGCCTACGGCAACGAGGTCTTCAAGCTCGAGGATCGCCACGGCCGGGAGATGATGCTCGGTCCGACCCACGAGGAGGTCTTCGCGCCACTCGTGGCCGGCGACCTGCCGAGCTATCGCGATCTTCCGATCAATCTCTTCCAAGTGGAATGGAAGTACCGCGACGAGAAGCGGCCTCGGTTCGGGCTGCTGCGCTGTCGAGAGTTCCTGATGAAGGACGCCTACTCGTTCGACCGTGACGAGGCGGGCATGGTCGAGAGCTACCGCGTGATGTACGAGGCCTACGAGCGGGTGTTCGACCGCATCGGCCTCGACCATGTGATCGTCGAGGCCGACCCCGGCACGATCGGCGGGGGTATCAACCACGAGTTCATGGCGCTAGCCGACGTGGGCGAGGACCTCTTCGTCCGATGCGTGAACGGCGACTACCTCGCCGACACCGAGGCGGCGACTCCTCAGACCCCCGAGCGGCTCGAGGGCGCGACGCTCGAGCCCATGGTCGAGGTCGATACGCCCGGCGCGGCCACGATCGAGCTGGTCGCATCGCAGCTCGGCGTCGATGCGAGCCGCACCCTGAAGAACATCATGTTCGACATCGACGGGCGCCCGGTCGCGGTGCTCGTGCCCGGTCACCGCGAAGTGAGCCAGAAGAAGCTGGCTCGGATGCACTTCCCGAAAGTGGTCCGGCCTTTCGACGACAGTGACTTCGAGCGGCTGGGGTATGCGAAGGGGTTCGTCGGTCCTCATGGGTTCGGCGATGACGTGGTCGTCTTCGCCGACCATTCGGTGAAGGCAGGCGCGAACTGGATCACCGGCGCGAACCGGCCCGACACGCACGTGAGCGGGGCGAACCTCGATCGCGACTTCGGCGTGGATCGGTGGGAAGACCTCGTTGAGATCCAAGACGGCGATCGCTGCCCGATCGATGGTGGTGAGCTCGAGGTCGGGCGCTCGATAGTGGTAGGTCATATCTACCAGCTCAGGACGAATTACTCGTTGCCGCTCGAGGCGACGTTCCAGGACGAAGACGGGTCCCAGAAGCCCTACATGATGGGTTGCTACGGCATCGGCATCACCCGTATCCTCGCGGCGCTGGTAGAGCAACATCATGACGAGCAGGGCATCGTGTGGCCGAAGCACATGGCGCCGTTCCAGGTGGCAGTGGTCCTGGCGAACGCCGACGATGAACCCGTTCGCACCGAGGCCGAGCGCATCTACACCGAGCTGGCTGGATTCGGTGTCGAGGCCGTGCTCGACGATCGCGATGAGCGAGCCGGGGTGAAGTTCGCCGATGCCGATCTGATCGGCTACCCCGTGCAGGTCACGGTCGGCAAGAGAGGGCTCGCGAACGGCACGGTGGATCTCAAGCTGCGGGCCACGGGCGAGCGGTCCAACGCCGAGATCGGCGCGGCTACCCAAGCGGTCGTGGATCTGCTGGAGACCGCCCCGTAGCCGGGTCGAGGGGTCCGTCCGGGCCGTTCTCGCAGGTCGTGGCTATACTCGGTTCAGTACAGGAGCTGACGGAGTGTGTTCGAAGGTGGGCTCGCGCCCACCTTCTCGTTCGTAGGGAGGGGTTCGAGCGGTGGAGATGGAAGAGCTGCTCAGGCCCGCTATCGAGGCTGAAGGCTTCGACCTCTACGACGTGAGCCGGCGCCGTGAAGGGGGCCGCACGGTCCTGCAGGTCATGGTCGACGGCCCCGAGGGCGTCGAGATCGACGGGCTCGCGCATCTGTCCAGGCGCATCTCGCAGCACCTCGATGCACAGGGGTCCGAGACGGGAACGTTCGACCTTCGGGTCTCATCGCCGGGGCTCGAGCGGCCGCTGAAGCGACCCGAGCATTTCCGGCGCTCGGTGGGCGAACAAGTGAAGGTGAAGACGACGGCGCAGGTCGAGGGGTCGAGGACCCACACGGGCACGCTGTTGGCTGCCGACGACGAGGGGTGCACCCTCGGCAACGACGGCGCCGGGCTGCGCGTGCTGTACGCCGGCATCTCGTCGGCGAGAACGGTCGTCGACTGGGGCGCCGAACTGAAGGGGAGCAACGCATGAACGCCGAGATGATCGCCGCGCTACGCGAATTGGAACGAGAGAAGGGCGTCGCCTTCGAGACCATCTTGCAAGGTCTCGGTGAAGCGATGGCTTCCGCCTACAAGACCTGGTGGAAGCAGGAGAACCCCAACGCTGACGACGACTTCGTCGGCTTCCGTGCCGAGATCGACCCTGAGAGCGGCGACCTGCGCATCTGGAAGCAGGACCTCGAGGAGATCGAGGTGCCAGCCGTCGAGGAAGGCGCCGAGTCGACCCTCGAGATGAAGGTCCTCGGTGAGGAAGAGGTCGAGGTCACCGACGACTTCAAGGGGCGCATCGGCGCGCAGACCGCGAAGCAGGTCATCTTCCAGAAGCTGCGTGACGCTGAGCGAGAGATGACCTACGAGGAGTTCGCCGGCCGCGAGGGCGACGTCGTCACCGGCATCGTGCAGCAGCAGGAGCGTCGCTACACGCTCCTTGACCTCGGCAAGGTCGAGGCGCTGCTGCCCCAGGCAGAGCAGGTGCCGACCGAGCCGTACCGCCACGGCGAGCGGCTCAAGGCGTACATCACCGAGGTGCGCAAGGGTACGAAGGGTCCGCAGATCGTTGTGAGCCGGTCGCACCCGGGTCTTCTGCGCGCGCTGTTCGCGATGGAGGTTCCCGAGGTCGAGGAAGGCATCGTCGAGATCAGGGCGGTCGCCCGTGAGCCCGGGCACCGCTCGAAGATCGGCGTGCTCTCGAAGGAGCCCGGCGTCGACCCTGTGGGCGCATGCGTCGGGCCGAAGGGCTCGCGTGTGCGCATGGTCGTCAACGAGCTTCGTGGCGAGAAGATCGACGTGGTGCCGTGGTCGGAGAACAGCGCGGAGTTCGTCGCGAACGCCCTGCAGCCCGCCAAGGTTCGCGAGGTGCGCATCAACGAGGAGACGGGCACGGCCATGGTGATCGTGCCCGACTACCAGCTCTCGCTGGCGATCGGCAAGGAAGGGCAGAACGCCCGTCTCGCGGCGCGGCTCACGGGCTGGCGCATCGACATCAAGTCGGAAGCGCAGGTGGCCGAGGAGGCGCGCGCCGCCGCAGCCCCGACGCCCGCCCCAGCCCCCCCCGATGAGCCCGAGGCCGTGGCTGAGCCCGAGGAGCCCGAAGAGCTCACAGCGCCGGTTGAGCAGGAGGCCGAGGTCGTCGAGGAGGCGCCGGCAAGGGAGTGAGCTCGGTGGCGCCGGGGCCGGTTCGCACATGTGTGGGCTGCGGTGCTCGAGCAGGTCGGTCGTCGATGGTCCGCGTCGTCTCGGGCGTGGCGGGCGTCATGCTCGATCGGTCCGGCTCGGCGCCGGGGCGAGGGGCATACGTGCACCCCGAACCGGCGTGCGCTCAGGCTGCGAGCCGGCCGGGAACGCTGGCCGCCGCCCTTCGGACGGGCGTGAGCAGCGAGGAAGTCGGTAGGCTGATGAACCAGGTCGAGCGGATGGGAGCGGCGTGAGGGTCCACGAACTGTCGAAAGAGCTCGGTGTCACCAGCAAGGAGTTGCTGGCCACGCTCGAGCACATGGGCGTGGCGGGGAAATCCGCCTCGTCGGGGGTGCCAGAGGACCTGGTGCCCCGTCTGCGCGCTTCCGGAGGCAAGGCCACCGAGGCGCCGAAGCGCCGCGAGGTGCTAGAGCCGGCTCCTACCCCTCGCAAACCGAAACCGAAGCCCAAGAAGCCGGCAGCAGTCGCCCCGACGCCCACCCCGGTTCCAGCCGAGACATCCGAGGAACCTGCGCCGACCGCTCCTGCCGTCGCTTCTCAACCGGCCGCTGCGCCACTGCAGATCGCTGAGCCTGCGGCGCTGGTGACCGCCCCTGCCGTCGTGCCCGCGCCGGCCACTGTTGCAGGCGCTCGGCGGCCGCCCAGGGTCGCGCGCACCCCTGCCGAGCCGGAGGTTCCGACGCTCCGCGTTGTTCGCGGCGCGACCCCCCAGGCGATCGCCGAGAAGGTCGGAAGGGGGCCCGCGGAGATCGTGAAGATCCTCTTCCTTGCAGGCGAGATGGCGACGGCGACGACGTCGCTGTCCGACGAGGCGATCACGCTCGTCGCCACCGACCTCGGCATGGAAGCCGAGGTCGTCGGGCTCGCGGACGAGCTGCTCGACGACGACTTCGACGACGAGGTCGACGAGTCCCAGCTCGTGCCGAGGCCCCCGGTGGTCACGGTCATGGGTCACGTCGACCACGGCAAGACCAAGCTGCTCGATTCGATCCGCGAAACCGACGTCGTGGCCGGCGAGTTCGGCGGTATCACGCAGCACATCGGCGCGTACCAGGCGCACGTGGGCGAGCGCGACATCACGTTCATCGACACGCCTGGCCACGAGGCGTTCACAGCGATGCGAGCCCGCGGCGCACAGGTGACCGACATCGCGGTGCTCGTGGTCGCGGCCGACGACGGCGTCATGCCGCAGACCGTCGAGGCCCTGGACCACGCGAAGGCCGCCCAGGTGCCGATCGTGGTGGCCGTGAACAAGGTCGACAAGGAGTCCGCCGACCCCACCCGTGTTCGACAGCAGATGGTCGAGCGCGGGCTCGTGCCTTCGGAGTGGGGCGGCGACACGGAGTTCGTCGACGTCTCGGCGAAGGCGAAGATGAATCTCGACACCCTGCTCGAAACGATCCTGCTGGTTGCCGACCTCGAAGACCTCAAGGGAGTGCCGACCGGGCGCGCCCGGGGCACCGTGATCGAGGCGCACCTCGACAAGGGCCGGGGGCCTGTGGCCACCGTGCTCGTGCAGCGGGGAACGCTCGACATCGGCGACGCGCTCGTGTCGGGCAAGACCTACTGCAAGATCCGCGCGATGCAGGACGAGAACGGCAACAAGGTCGAGATCGCAGGCCCCTCGAAGCCGGTGCGGCTGCTCGGTTGGGAAGCAGTGCCCGCTTCGGGTGACGAGTTCCGCGAGGTCGCCGACGAGCGCGAAGCTCGCCACCTCGCGAGCGAGCGAGAAGCCATGGCGCGGGCCGCAGACCTCGTGGTCAGCCGGCCACCGACCCTCTCGGACCTGATGCGCCAGGCCGCACGCGCCGAGATCCCCGAGCTGAACCTCGTGGTCAAAGCCGATGTGCAGGGCTCGCTGGGTGCGCTCACCGACGCCTTCCTGAAGCTGCCACAGGACGAGGTTCGGGTGAACATCGTGCGCAACGCCGCCGGCGGCATCACGGAGAACGATGTCTCGCTCGCCATGGCGTCAGGGGCGATCGTGATCGGCTTCAACGTGCGGCCCGATAAGCAGGCGGTCGATCTCTCCGAGAAGGAAGGCGTCGACATCCGCACGTACCGCGTGATCTACGACGCCATCGATGACATCAAGGCCGCATTGTCGGGCATGCTCGCCCCCGAGAAGCAGGAGCACGAGCTCGGGCAAGCAGAGGTGCGCGAGACGTTCCGCGTACCGAAGCTCGGCGTCATCGCGGGTTGCTACGTCACGAGGGGCACGATCCCCCGCGATGCTCGAGTGCGGCTCGTCCGCGACGGCATCATCGTGTACCAAGGAAAGCTTGGGTCCCTCCGCCGCTTCAAGGACGACGTTCGCGATGTCGCCGCCGGTTACGAGTGCGGCATGGGCATCGAGGGCTATCAAGACATCAAGGAGGGCGACGTGATCGAGGCCTTCGAGGTGCGCGAGGTAGCCCGTTCGATCTGATGCTCGTCGCGCTGCAACGGTTCGACCTGCGCATCCGCGTGAGTCATTCCCTGAAGCAGAAGCGTCACGTCGTGAAGTCGCTGACCGCCGCGATCTGCCAGCGGTTCAACGTGAGCGTGTCGGAGGTCGATCACCAAGACCTTTGGCAGCGCGCGACGATCGCGGTGGCATCGGTCGCCGGACAGGAGCACCACCTGCGTCAGGTCGCCAGCGAGATCCGCAGTTTCGTCGACACCTGGCCAGCGGTGGAGGTGCTCGAGGTCGAGGTCACCGTGCACTCCCCCGAAGATTGACGTTGCGACGCTGAGTGCCCGAGGTACGCTCATCGGCATGAGCCAGGGGGCACGCACCGCCCGGGTGGGCGAGGAGTTCCGTGAGATCCTCGCCCAGGAGATCCCGAAGTTGAAGGACCCCCGGGTGGGCTTCGTCACCGTGCTCGGCGTGAAGGTCTCGGCCGATCTCCGCCACGCGTGGGTGACCTACACGTCGTTGGGGGACGATAGGGCGAAGGCGGGCACCAGAGCAGCGCTTCGCTCGGCTCAGTCGCACCTTCGCGCGGTGATCGGGCGGCAGGTGCGCTTGAAGTATCTGCCCGAGCTCGAGTTCGAGGAAGACACGACGTACGAGCAGGCTCGTCACATCGACGACCTGATCGCGGGACTGCGTTCGCCCGAGGAGGGCACATGACCGTCGACTTCGCGCGTGCGGCCGAGGTGCTGACCGAGGCGACCGACGTCGCGCTCGCGTGCCATGTGAACCCAGACGCCGACGCGCTCGGGTCGATGCTCGGGCTTTCGGCGTTCCTGCGCTCGCGGGGCGTCAAGACAACGTGCTCCTACCCGAACGATCCGCTCGATCCGCCGCGGTGGGCATCGATGCTCCCTGGGTCGGAAGATCTGGTGCCGGCGAGGGAGTTCCCCAAGGAGCCTGCCGTCATGGTGACGTGCGACTGCGCTGCGTTCGACCGGCTCGCCCAGCTCGGTCACGTGGCGAACCGCGCCCGGGAGCTCATATGGATCGACCACCACCGCTCGAACGACGGGCTCGGCACGATCCCGCTGATCGACGGAGATGCGTCGTCGACCTGCGAGATGGTGTTCCGCCTGATCGAGACGATGGGTGGTCAGATGCCGGATGCGACCGCGCTATGCCTCTATGCCGGCCTCGTAACCGACACCGGCAAGTTCCAGTACGAAGCCACCACCCCAGAGACGTTGCGCGTCGCTGCCCGGCTGCGCGAGCACGACTTCGATCACTCGCGCTTGGTGCAGGCCCTGTACGAGGACAATCCGGCGCCCTATCTGCGGCTGGTCGGCGTGGCCCTCGGGCGGCTCGAGCACGTCGCCGATGCTGACCTCGTGTGGACCTATCTCACGCAGGCCGACCTACAGGAAGCGGGGGTACATGCGGGTGAGACCGAGGACCTGATCGACGTGATCCGCACCGCGCGTGACGTCGACGTGGCGGCGATCGTGAAGCAGCAGAAGGACGGACGTTTCAAGGTCAGCGTGCGCTCCCGTGGTGGTCACGACCTCGCGAGGGTCGCGGCTGCGTTCGGCGGCGGGGGACACCGTCTCGCCGCGGGCTACACGTCGGCGCAGGGACCGGCCGAGACGGTCGATCGACTGATCGTGGCGCTGCAGGGAGAGCCCGTCGCCTCGTGAGCACGGCCGGATCGTTAGGGCGCGGGCCCGAGGGTCTGGTGCTGGTCGACAAGCCTACAGGGATCACATCGCATGACGCTGTCGCGATGGTTCGGCGATCGCTCGCTACGAAGAAGGTAGGTCACGCCGGCACCCTCGATCCGATGGCGACCGGCCTGCTGGTCATGGGAGTTGGGCGGGCGACCCGGTTCCTACGGTTCCTGGGGGATCTCCCCAAGACGTACGAGGCGACGATGCGCCTCGGCGAGGAGACGACCACCCTCGACGCCGACGGCGAGATCACCCGCACGGCCGATGTGCACGTGAGCGACGAAGAGCTTGCGAACGCGGTCGCCGCGCTCGTAGGGGAGTCGCTGCAGGTCCCGCCGGCGTACTCCGCCGTCAAGGTCGGCGGCCGCAAGCTCTACGAGGCTGCACGCAAGGGCGAGACGCTGCAAGCGGGGGCGCGCCCGGTTCAGGTCGAGCGGTTCGAGGTCGTGGCGCGGCGCGATCACGATGTGGACCTCACGGTGACGTGCGGGGGCGGCACGTACGTGCGAGTGCTCGCCGCCGATGTCGGTACGGCGCTCGGCTGCGGCGCCCACCTCACCGCGCTGCGCCGCACGCACATCGGTTCGTTCGACGTTTCCGACGCCTCGCCACCCGATGCTCCTGCCCTGCCCCTTTCGATCGCGCGCGCCGTGACGCACCTTCCGACGGTAACGCTCGAGGAAGAGGAGGCGCAGGCCGCAGGGCACGGACGGGTGCTCGGGCCCACGGCGCTGTCCGGTCCGTACGCGGTCGTCGGGCCGAGCGGGGAGTTGATCGGTGTGTACGAGGACGACGGACCGAAGTCCAAGCCGCTCGTCGTGCTGCAGCGCGCCGAGGGGTGATGCAGCGCGCCGCCAAGCATCCGCCTGCGCGCTGGATCGTCTCGGGCCTGATCTCGCTCGCGATCGTCGTCGGCATCTTCGTGTTCGCGATCCCGAAGGTGGCCGACTACAGCGAGGTGTGGAAGGAGTTCGAGTCCTCACTGGACTCGAGCTCGCACTCTCGGCGAAGTCGAACGACGCGATCGTGATCGCTTGGTCGTCGATCACCTGACCTGCGGCGCGGTCGTTCCGCACCCTGCCAGCAAGGCCGTCTCGATGATCGCGTTGCGGGCCCCACCACCATGTCACCAACCGTACTCCAGCAGGGCGACCCGAGCCCAGTGAACCGGGCGGTGGGCGCGTTTCCGGTGCGCGGCAGACCGTCCGTTAGGCTCGCGCGATGCAGATGATGCACGGCATCGACGCCCTTCCACTGGCCGAGCAGCCCTCGGTCGTGACGGTCGGCTTTTTCGACGGGGTGCATCTCGGCCACCGATCGGTCTTGGAGACCACCGTGGGCCGGGCGCGCGATCGAGCGATGCGGTCGGTCGGCATCACCTTCGATCGTCACCCCCGTGAGGTGTTGGCGCCCGGGACCGAGCCCCGGCTGCTCACCACCGTCGAACGCAAGGCCACCCTGATCGAAGCGAGCGGCCTCGACCTGCTCGTCGTGCTCGAGTTCACGTCCGAATTCTCCCGTATGCCCGCCGAGGACTTCGTCCGCGACGTGCTCGTCGAGGGCGTGCACGCCCAACACGCGGTGATGGGCGCCAACTTCACCTACGGCTTCAAGGCGATGGGCACGGTCGAGTCCCTGCCTGCAATGGGCGCCCCGTTCAACATGACCGCCGAGGGTGTGCCGCTGGTCGAGCTGCACGGGGAAACGGTGTCGTCTTCGTCGATCAGGAAGGCGCTGGCTGACGGCGATCTGACCTGGCCTGCCGAAGGGTTGGGCCGGCGCTTCGTGCTCGACGGGCAGGTCGTGCCGGGACACGGCCGTGGCACGGGCCTCGGCTTCCCGACGGCGAACCTGCGGACCTGGCCAAGGTTGCTGCTGCCGGGTCAAGGTATCTACGCGGGTGTGGCCGAACACGAGGGCCGGCGGTACCGGGCGGCCATCGACGTCGGCACCAACCCCACGTTCGGCGTGGAACCGCTGCACGTCGAGGCGTTCCTGCTCGACTACGAAGGCGATGAGATACGAGGCGAATCCCTCGCGATCGAGTTCTGGGAACGCCTGCGCGACGAGGAGTGGTACGCGTCGATCGACGAGCTCGTGGCCGCGATCGCCGGCGACGTCGAACGCACGCGGATCATCGTGCCCGAGGATGCATTGGCCCGCTTCGCGCCGTGATCAACTTCGCGCTGATGGCGGCGGCCGTGACTCTCGGTGCCGCCGTGCAGCGAACGATCGGCTTCGGGTTCGCATTGGTGGCCGCGCCGGCGCTGGAGCTCGTACGGCCGGGCTCGGTTCCGGTGACCGTGCTCTGCCTGGCGTTCCCGATGACCGTCGGCATGGCGATCGGGGAGCGGGCTCATGTCGACGGGCGAGGGTTCGGCTGGATCCTGGTCGGACGGGTCGCCGGCACGGTCGTGGGGTTGGCAGTCTTGACCACGCTCCCGCCCGACGCACTCTCCGTGGCCCTGGGTGGACTGATCGTCGTGGCGGTCGTCATGTCATCGGCTGGTCTCGACGTCGAGCCGACGCCGACGGTGGCCACCGGGGCAGGGTTCCTCTCGGGCGTGATGGGTACCACCTCGGCCGTCGGCGGACCTGCGCTCGCGGTTGTGTACCAGCGGCGGCCCGGTCCTGAGCTCCGCTCCACTCTGGCGGCGGCGTTCGTCCTCGGCACGGCGATCTCGTTCGCGGCCCTGCTGGCGGCCGGCCAGGTGGCCGGTGCCAACGTGATCCTCGCGCTCGAGCTCGTCCCGGCGCTGGTCGCCGGGCTCGCGGCCGGTCCCGCGTTGGCCCGACGGGTCGACGGACGGTGGCTGCGTCCTGCGGTCTTATCGTTCGCGGCCGTGGCTGGCCTCGCGATCGTCGTCAGGGGCCTGGTGTGACCGCTCGTTCGCGGAGCAGCCGCGTAGCTGCCCACGCCATGAACGCCAGGGGTACCAGATCCCCACCCGCTGCACGATGAGTAGCCTCCACGGAAGTGGTGTGCGAGCGGCGTATCTGCTTGCTTCACCCCACGCGACACGAGAGGGGGTTGTCGATGAGCGAGGATAAGCTGCGACACCACAGAGCCCACGCGGACGCGCACGGTGCTTTCGGCACCAACAGATTCGGTGTGATGGCCGAACGCATAGCCCGGTTCTTCGGCACACCCACGTACATCATCACCCAGACGGTGCTCGTTCTGTCATGGCTCGGCTACAACGGCTACGTTGCAGCCCACTACCTTGCCACAGGGGCCTTCGACCCTTATCCATTCATCCTGCTGAACCTCGTCTTCTCCACGCAGGCCGCCTACGCCGCACCCCTTATCCTCCTCGCACAGACACGGCAGGCGACCCGCGACAAGGCGAGTGAGATCGCCGACGCGACGCACCGGGAGGAGCTTTCTGCGCGTGCTCTCGAACAAGGAAGTCAGCTCGAGCAACTCCTGCGGCAGAACACGGACCTGACCCAAGCCGTCCACGACCTCACGGAGAAG
Source organism: Actinomycetota bacterium (assembly GCA_040882605.1). Classification (GTDB taxonomy): domain Bacteria; phylum Actinomycetota; class UBA4738; order UBA4738; family HRBIN12; genus JAOUEA01. The sequence continues at coordinate 40,479 of JBBEAY010000034.1, read as the reverse complement.
ATCCATCGGCTGGTGGCCATCCCGCAAGACGATCCGGGGACAGAGCGTGCAGATACGTAGCGGCTGGTGTGCCCTGCTGCTCTCGGTGGGGCGCTACTCCCCACCGACCGTTTCCCGAGCGGCACAGCGCCTGCGCTGGCTCACACTGCCGGGATCGGTTTGGGTCGGGCCGCGGTTCCCGCTGGTAGTCTCGATGCTCACTATGACGTTGACCAAGGAATCGAAGTCCCAGATCATCGCCGAGTACGCGCGTTCCGACGGCGATACCGGCTCTGCCGAGGTGCAGATCGCGGTGCTGACCTCCCGCATCGCCGAGCTGACCGAGCACCTCAAGGCCCACAAGCTCGACCACGCTTCTCGCCGCGGCCTGCTGCAGATGGTCGGCCGCCGGCGCCGGCTGCTCGACTACCTCCGCAACGAGGACATCGAGCGGTATCGAGACGTGATCGCACGCCTGGGTCTGCGCCGCTGAGCCCGCGTGTGGCGAACGCGCGGTGGCTCTGCGGGGCCGGGCGGCGCGAAGGAGTGATGCGAACGAACGACTGACCCGCCGGGAGGCGGGCCCCAGGTCGGTAATCAGTAGCGAGCTTCCGGACACGCCTTCTCGCCCTCGGGCGGGCGGCGCCTCGGAGGCTCACCACTGAGGATCGGCCGACCCGCCTCCTTCCCGATGCGCACCGCAACGACGCGTGCGCCACGAACGAGACCGCACGCAGAGCCGTGCGCGTCAAACCAAGGAGGAAGGCCACATGGCCACCATCACCAAGTCCCGCGCTTTCGGCGCCAAGGACATCACCGTCGAGACCGGCCGTATGGCCCAGCTCGCCGATGGCGCCGCCGTCGTCACCTACGGCGAGACCCAGGTGCTCGCCACCTGCGTCAGCAGCAACCCTCGCGAGGGCATCGACTTCTTCCCGCTCACGATCGACGTGGAAGAGCGCATGTACGCCGTGGGCAAGATCCCGGGGAGCTTCTTCCGACGTGAAGGCCGCCCGTCGGAGACCGCGGTCCTGACGTGCCGTCTCATCGACCGGCCCCTGCGACCGACGTTCCAGGACGGCTTCCGCGACGAGGTACAGGTTGTCATCACCGTGCTAGGCATGGACGGCGAGAACCCCTATGACATCCCCGCGATGAACGCCGCGTCGATGGCGACCTGCCTCGCCGGCTTGCCGTTCGACGGCCCGGTCGCCTCCGTGCGCATGGGCCTGATCGACGGGCAGTGGGTCGTGAACCCGACCTTCCAGCAGGTCGAGGAGGCCACGTTCGACGTGGTCGTCGCCGGCCGCAAGAACGACGCCGGCGAGATCGACGTGCTGATGATCGAGGGCGAGGCGCCCGACAACACGTGGGAGCTGCTCGCCGGCGGAGCGCCCGCGCCGACAGAGGAGACCGTGGCCGAGGGGCTCGAGGCCGCCAAGCGCGAGATCGCCGATCAGATCGACTTCCAGCGGGAGATCGTGGCCGAGGCCGGCGTCACCCAGAAGGATTGGACGCCGCGACCGCTCTTCGGTGAAGACCTCTACGACATGGTCTCGGTGTTCGCGGCCGACCGCCTCGGCGAGGCGATCGTGCCCGACAAGGCCGAGCGCGAGTCGAAGCTCGACACGCTGAAGGCCGAAGCCAAGGAGCACGTGGCCACCCAGCTCGGCGACGCGAGCTCGGCCCGCATGGGCGAGTTCGGCGCCGCCTGGAAGCAAGTGCAGAAGAAGGTCATGCGAGCCCGGGTGATCAAGGAGGGCATCAGGCTCGACGGCCGCACACCCACCGAGATCCGTCCGCTCTCGGCCGAGGTCGGCGTGCTGAAGCGTACGCACGGCTCGGCGCTGTTCAGCCGGGGCGACACGCAGGTGCTGAACATCACCACGCTCGGCATGCTGCGCATGACCCAGATGATCGACACCCTCGACCTCGCCGATTCCAAGCGGTACATGCACCACTACAACTTCCCGCCGTACTCCACGGGTGAGACGGGCCGCGTCGGCTCGCCTCGCCGCCGCGAGATCGGTCACGGCGCGCTCGCCGAGCGGGCGCTGATCCCGGTGGTGCCCCACGACGACGAGTTCCCCTACGCGTTGCGGCTCGTGAGCGACGTGCTGAGCTCCAACGGCTCGACGTCGATGGCGAGCGTGTGTGGCTCGACGTTGTCGCTCATGGACGCCGGCGTGCCGATCAAGGCCCCGGTCGCCGGCATCGCGATGGGCATGATCGCCGGTGACGGCGTCTTCGTGACCCTGACCGACATCCTGGGGGCCGAGGACGCGCTCGGTGACATGGACTTCAAGGTCGCCGGCACGCGCGAGTTCGTTACCGCGATCCAGCTCGACATGAAAGTGACCGGTCTGCCCGGCTCGGTGCTTGCCGACGCCCTCAAGCAGGCTCGCGACGCTCGGTTCCAGATCCTCGACGTGATGGAAGCCGCGATCGCGGCCCCGCGCGAAGAGGTCAACGCCAAGGCGCCGCGCATCATCTCGATCCAGATCCCGGTCGACAAGATCGGCGAGGTGATCGGGCCCAAGGGCAAGCGCATCAACGAGATCATCGCGTTGACCGGCGCCGACATCGACATCCAGGACGACGGCACCGTGTTGATCGGTTCCACGCTCGGGGCTGAAGGCGCCGACGAGGCCGCGCACATGATCGACGAGATCGCGAACCCGCGTCCGGTGCTGGTGGGCGAGCAGTACGACGGGCTGGTCGTGAAGACCACCACGTTCGGCGCTTTCGTGAACCTCGTGCCCGGCCGCGACGGCCTCGTGCACATCTCGAAGCTCGGCAAGGGCAAGCGCCTCAGCAGCGTCGAGGAAGCCGTGAAGGAAGGCGACAAGCTCACGGTGCTCGTCGAGGACATCGACACGCAGGGCAAGATCAGCCTCAAGCCTGTGGGCGAAGAGTGGGCGACGCCCGAGGGCCAGTCCGACGAGTCGGGCGGCGGCCGAGACCGCAATCGTGGCGGGGGCCGAGACCGGGGAGACCGAGACCGGGGCGGTCGTGACCGTGGTGGCAGCGACCGAGGCAGCGACCGCAGTGGCAGCGACCGCAGTGGCAGCGACCGCCGCGGGCGGCGCTTCCGAGACGGCGACGGAGCCGCACAAGGCGAGGCACCCGATACCGTCGATACAGCTCCGACGGCCGAAGCATCGGCAACCACTGAGGCGCCGGCCGCCGAATAGGCGCGGTCGAGCGACTGCATCACATGCCGATCGAGCGCACCGAGTTCAGCTCGGGCCTGCGGGTCGTCACGGAGCGGATGCCGAGCGTCCGCTCCGTGTCGCTCGGCTTCTGGGTGCTCGCCGGTTCCCGCGACGAGCGTCCGCGCATCAGCGGGTCGAGCCACTTCCTCGAGCACCTGCTCTTCAAGGGCACCGACCGGCGGAGCGCACAGGACATCGCGGAGAACTTCGACGCGATCGGCGGAGATGTGAACGCGTTCACGGCGCGCGAGTACACCTGTTACTACGCGCGGGTGATCGACCGTGACCTCGAGATGGCGGTCGATCACCTGGCCGACATGGTGCAGCACTCGGTGATCCGCGCCGACGACCTCGACGCCGAACGCCAGGTCATCCTCGAAGAGATCAACATGCACGAGGATTCCCCTGAAGACGTGGTGCACGATCTGTTCACGCAGACGCTCTGGCCGGACCATCCCCTGGGCCGCCCGATCCTCGGCACCGTGGAGACCATCGTGGCGGCGAACCGCGCATCGGTCCGGCGCTTCTACGGCCGCCACTACGTGCCCGGAAACCTGGTGATCGCGGCGGCCGGTAACCTTCGCCACGAAGACCTGATCCGCATGCTGAAGCAGCGCATGGACGCGGGTCGGCGGCTGAACGGTCGCGGCACCGGGGCATCGACATGGAAGTTTCGCGCCCCCGGCCGGGCGCCGAAGCCCTCTGGAGCCCATCTCGTGAAGCGGCGCAAGACCGAGCAGGCGCACATCTGTCTGGGCACCAACGGGCTGGCGCGCAACGACCCTGATCGGTTCGCGTTCCTCGTCGTGAACACAGCGCTCGGAGGCGGCATGTCGTCGAGGCTCTTCCAGGAAGTGCGTGAGAAGCGGGGCCTGGCCTACTCCGTGTACAGCTATCACTCTCAGTACACCGAGGCGGGGCTCTTCTCCGCCTACGCCGGCACCACGCCTGCTCGCGCGACCGATGTCGTATCACTGCTCCTGCGCGAGCTCGAGCTCGTGCGCGACGGGGGCATCACCGAGGCGGAGTTCGAGCGTGCCAAGGGTCATGTCAAGGGCTCGATCGTGCTCTCCCTCGAGGACCCGGGCGGACGCATGAGCCGGCTCGGCCGGTCCGAGATCGCGCACGGCGAGATCCTCTCGGTCAACCAGGCCCTGCGTCGTGTCGAGCAGGTCACCTTCGATGATGTGCACCGCGTGGCCGGACGCGTACTGTCGCAGCCGATGACGCTCACGGTGTTGGGCCCGTTCGGCGCCTCCGCTTTCCGAGATGTTCTTGGCAGTGGTCGCCTTGGTCGCGAGGTCATGGCGTGATCCGGGTCGGGGTCGTCGGCGCCACCGGCCGCATGGGCCGGGAAGTCTGCCGGGCCGTCGTGGCCGATCCCGACCTGTCGCTCGTGGCAGCCGTGTCCCACTCGGCTGCAGGCTCGACGCTCGCCGACGTGATGGGCCTCGATGGCCCCGCCGGGAGCGTGCTGTTGCGAGAACATCTGGACGACATCGGCGATGCCGGGCTCGAGGTGCTCGTCGACTTCACCGCAGCCGCGTACGCCCCCGACCACGTCGCCTGGGGCATCGCCAACGGCGTGCACACCGTGGTCGGCACAACCGGTTTCGAGATCGACGATTCCTGGCGCGACGCGCCCGTCGGCGTGATCGTCGCGCCGAACTTCGCGATCGGTGCTGTGCTGCTGATGCGGTTCGCCGAGCAGGCCGCGCGGCACCTTCCTTCGGCGGAGGTCATCGAGCTCCATCATGACCGCAAGATCGACGCCCCGAGCGGAACGGCGCTGCTCACTGCTCGGCGCATCGCGGCCGCGCGGAGCGAACCGGCCGAGTCTCCGGCGGGCGACGATGCCCACCCGGGCGCTCGCGGCGCCGATGTCGAAGGGGTTCGGGTGCACAGCGTGCGCCTGCCAGGCCTCGTCGCGCACGAGGAAGTCGTCTTCGGCGCCCAGGGACAGACGCTCACGCTCCGACACGACTCGACCGATCGCACATCGTTCATGCCGGGCGTGCTGCTCGCGATCAAGGCGGCGCCGGGCAGGCCGGGTCTCACGGTCGGCCTGGACGAGCTCTTGTGACCGCGACGCTCGCCGCCGTCGTCGCGCACCCGGACGACGACACGTTCGGGTGTGCCGGCACGGTCGCGCTCCACGCCGACGATGCCGGCTTCCGGTTCGTGTTGATCCACGTGACGAGCGGCGAGGCAGGCCTCATCGCGGACCCCGCGCTCGCGACCCGCGAAACCCTCGGTGCGGTGCGCGAAGAGGAAGACCGTCGCTCCTGGGTGGCGCTCGGCCGGGCCCCGGACCGCCACGAGCTCTTCCGCTACCCGGATCACCGGGTCGAGGAGCAGCCGTTCGACCGGCTCGTCGAGCGCGTTGCCGCCATCCTCGAGGAAGAACGTCCCGACGTGGTGATCACCTTCGGTCCCACCGGCATCACTGGACACCCCGACCACATCGCGACCGGCAGAGCAGCCTCCGAAGCGTTCCATCGAACGCGGGAGCAGAGCGAGGGCCGGGGGTTCCGACGGCTGTTGCACCAGGCGATCCCGCAGTCGATGCTCGACGAGTGGAACCGGCGGCTGGTGGCGTCGGGCAAGGATCCGATGGACCCCACCCGGCTCTACCAACCGCGCGGTGTGCCCGACAGCGGGCTCGGCGTGCTGATCGATTGCGGGCCCGTCGTCGACCGCAAGCTCGCCGCGCTCGATGAGCACCGAACGCAGGCGGGCGACATGCAGGACATGCACGAGGAGGAACGCCGCATGGCGCTGGCCTTCGAGAGCCATGTGATCGCGTGGCCCGAGCCGGCGCCCGGTGCGCCCGTGCTCACAGACGTCTTCGAGGGCCTCGACTGATGCTCGCATCGACCCCAAGTCGGTAGCCCGGCGTCGTCATACAGTCGGTGCGAGCCGTAGCTCCTCGATCGTGATCGAACCGTCGTCGTCGCGTCGCACTGCGATGCCCTCGCACTCCCGCAGCGGAGCGATCTCGACGCCGGTGAGGCCGAACGCGGCTCGTTCCACGAGCGGGGTATGGCTGATCGCGAGCCCGATGCCGCCCTCGGGAAGCTGGTCGAGCAGAGCTCGCACCCCCGCTGCCATGCCCTCGGGGCTTCCTCCGCTGGCGTCGTGACCCCCGAGCCCCGGGACCACCGCGTGATCGGGAAGCTGCTGCCTCGCGCCCCGCAGGAACCACGCCGCTGTTTCCGCCGCCCGCTCGGCAGGGGAGACGAAGACACGGTCGTAGGTCCGGGAGCTCGCGCGGCCGACGTCCTCGGCCAGCATCCTTCCGGCGGGAGAGAGGCGATCCGATTCAGGATCGCGGGTGGCATGTCGTCGCAGCTCGAGCTCTTCCACGGTGAACGGGATTCCTTTCGGGTTCGCGTATCATGCCGCGCCGTGAGCCTCCGTCGCATCTGCGCATCGATAGCCGTGGCGCTCCTCGTCGTCGCGTGCACCCGAGGCGTTGACCCGACCGACGGGCCGAGCTCGCCGGCGGCGCCCAGCGGGGCCGGTGTGATCAGCGAGGACAGCGGTGACACACGGTTCGTGCCGGGGCGCTTCGTCTACCGATTCAACAGCATCACGGCGCAAGCCACATTCGAGGGCAGCGTGGCAACCATGAGCATCACCAACGACACCGGATCGGAGCTCGGCGTGCCCTCGTTGTACGTGATCGGGGCTGACGACCGGCGCTACGACGGCGCGACAGAGAGCGCCGCACCGATCGCAAGCGGCGAACAGGCGAGCTTGGAGTTCATGTTTCCTGAGGCCGTGAAGCCACAGACGATCGGGCTCGCCATCCTGTCGTTCGGTGACCTCAACGTGGGGGCGATGGCCCCCGTTCCGGTGTCCGGTCTCTGACGCAGGGCCGGTGAAGGAAAGCGCCTCGGTCCGGCCGGTCCTACACTCGCGTGGCATCCCCCCGACCACGGAAGGCTTTCGAGGTGCATCGATCGGCGCGGCTCGTGACGGCGATCATCGTGATCTTCTTGGTCACGACGACGTTCGTCTTTTCCGCGATCGCCGGCGGCTCCATCGCTCGGGCGCAAGAGGGCAGCACCGAGGTCACCGTGAGAGCCCGTTTGACCGGGTGGGTCGCGCGCCGCGACGGCTACCACCTGTATCCGGAGGACGCCACGGTTCGATCGTCCGTCGTCGTGTGGCCGAACCTGCATGGTGAAACGATGCGGGCGCGGTTGGAGTGGAGGCGAGCAGGCAGTCGCTGGGATCTGCTCGACGTGTCGTCCACCAGGCTGAACCTCGACAGCCGGGGGTTGTTCCTGGTCCGAGGTCTTCCGGCCGGCTACTCGTTCCGTATCAGGGTCAGGGTGGCGCCCGGCAACGGGCACCCGGCCGGTCGTTCGCGGTGGGGCTACTTCAGGGTCGTCTGATCGGGGCCGCGATCGACGATGGGGATGCGACGCCGGACCCAGGTCCCCGCCGCGGCCACCCACGGACCATGGCCGTTTATCCTTCAGATCGAGGTCGGCGGTTCCACCTCGTTCGTGCTCGACGGGGTTCTACGTCGTTCCCTGATCGGGATCAGTCGTGGCTCGCGGGCTCGCTCTCGCCGGCTTCCCACCGGGCGAGCACGAACAGCAGGTCGCTCAGGCGATTGAGGTAGCGGCGCACCTCTGGGTTGGTCTCACGCCCGGTTCGTTCTAGTGCCACGACGGCTCTCTCAGCCCGCCTGACCGTGCTGCGAGCCACGTCGAGGGCCGCGCTCGCCGGGTTCGCCCCGGGCACGATGAACATCTGGGGGAGTGCTCGCTCGGCCCCGAGCTCGTCGATGCGAATCTCGAGCCGCTCGGTCATGTCGATCGTGACCAGCGAGACGCCGGTTTGCAGCTTGGCGCGCTCGGTGGGGTTCGTCGCGAGGTCGGCACCCACCACGAACAGCTCCCGCTGCAGGGCGAGGATCTCGTCAGCCATCGCTGCGTCTGTCGTGAACGCCCGCGCCAGGCCCAAGACGGCCACGGCCTCATCGGTGGTGCCGTAAGCCTCGGTGACGAGATCGTCCTTGGAGACCCTGCCGCCATACAGGAGGCCGGTGGTGCCGTCATCGCCGGTCTTGGTGTAGATGCGCGGCATGGCCCGCTAGCATAGGGCGCATCGCTGCCGCTCCCCAGGCGGCGCCCGGCCAAGGAGATCCTCATGATCGGACAGGCGGGCAGGTTCGGCTCGGTCGTGACCGCCATGGTCACTCCGTTCCGCGACGACGATCACGCAGTCGATCTGGACGGCGCACAACAGCTCGCATCGTGGCTCGTCGACAATGGCTCCGACGCGATCGTGGTTGCCGGATCGACCGGCGAGTCGCCGACCCTCAGCTACAGGGAGAAGGCGGAGATGTTCCGCGCGGTCGGCGAAGCCATCCGCGGCCGGGCGAAGCTGATCTGCGGCACCGGCACGTACTCGACGTCGGAGACGCTCGAACTCACCGAAGCCGCAGAGGAAGCCGGCGCCGACGGCCTGCTCGTGGTGACCCCTTACTACAACAAGCCGCCCCAGCGCGGGCTGATCGCGCATTTCGAGCGCATCGCCGACGCGACCGAGCTGCCGATCATCGCCTACAACATCCCGGGGCGAACCGCGATCCGCATCGAGCACGACACGCTGCTCACCCTCGCCGAACGCCCGAACATCGTCGCGGTCAAGGACTCGACCGGCGACTTCCAGGCGGTCTCACGCCTGATCGCCGAGGCGCCGAGCGGCTTCGAGGTCTACTCCGGTGACGACTGGGCCGCGTTCGGCTACGCCTGTCTGGGCGCGGTCGGCGTCGTGAGCGTAGCGAGCCACCTCGTCGGCCCGCAGGTCCACCAGATGCTCGAGCTGATCGGCACGGGAGACGTGCCCGCGGCGCGCAAGATCCACGAATCCCTGTCGCCGCTCTTCAATGCCTTGTTCATCACCTCGAACCCGATCCCCGTGAAGGCCGCTCTGAACATGCTCGGCCGGCCTGCAGGCGTTCCGCGCCTGCCGCTCGTGCCGGCCACGGTCGAGGAACAGGCCAGGATCCTTACCGCACTGGAGGACGCCGGTCTCCTCTGACGCGAGCGACTGTCGGGTCGTCTTCCTCGGTGGGGTGGGGGAGGTCGGTCGCAACATGGCGTGCGTCGAGCTCGACGGGCGCATCCTCATCATCGATGTCGGGCTTTCGTTCCCCTCGGGAGACATGCCGGGCATCGATCTGGTGCTGCCCGACTTCGACTACGTGCGCAACAACGCCGACCGCGTCGAGGCGATCGTGCTCACCCATGGTCACGAGGACCACATCGGCGCGCTGCCGTACCTGCTCCGCGAGATCTCCGACGTGCCCGTGTACGGCACGCCGTTCACCCTCGAGCTGCTGAAGGGCAAGCTCGAGGAACACCAGGTGAGCGATCGATGCGAGCTGCGCACCGCCGTACCCGGCGAGGGCGCGACCATCGGGCCGTTCACGATGCGGTTCCTGCGGGTGACCCACTCGATCCCCGACGGCATGGCGGTGGTGGTCGACACGCCGTTCGGCGCGATCCTTCACACGGGCGACTTCAAGATCGACCAGACGCCGCTCGACGGGCGCCCGACCGACCTGCACGGCCTCGCCGAGGAAGCGAGTGGCCGCGGCGTGCACCTGCTGCTCAGCGATTCGACGAACGCCGAGGAAGCCGGCTACACCGACAGCGAGCGCGCCGTCGGTCCAGTGCTCCAGCGCATCGTCGAGAACGCTCCGGAGATCGTCGTGGCGGCGTGCTTCTCGAGTCACATCCATCGTGTGCAACAGATCGTGAACGCCGCGCGCGCGAACGAGCGGGTCGTGGCGTTCCTCGGCCGATCGATGCTGAACTCGGTCGCGGCTGCCCGGCGCCTCAGCTACCTGCAGGTCGACGACCGAGACGTGATCGACATCGCCGAGGTCGCCGACCTCGATCCGGGCCGCGTCGTTGTCATCTGCACCGGCAGCCAGGGGGAACCGTTCTCGGCGCTCTCGCTCATGGCCCAGCGACAGCACAAGTGGGTGAAGCTCGACGCGGGCGACACGGTGGTGCTCTCATCGTCGCTGATCCCCGGCAACGAGCCGGCGATCCACCGAGTCGTCGATGCCGTCTACCGAACGGGCGCCGACGTGTACCACATGCCTGCGGACCCGGTGCATTCGAGCGGCCATGCCGCCGCCGAGGAGCTGCGTCTGATGCTCTCGCTCGTGCGCCCTCGCTGGTTCATCCCGATCCACGGGGAGCGCCGCCACCTACAGCACCACGCGCGGCTCGCCGAGGGCGTCGGCATCCCTCGTGACCACGTGATCATCTGCGAGGACGGCGATAGGGTCGCGGTGGGGGACAAGGTCGAGATCATCGACCGGGTGCAGGCCGGCATGACGTTCGTCGACGGCCTCGGCATCGGCGACATCGGCGGCGAGGTGCTGCGTGACCGGCGCAAGCTCGCAGGCGACGGAGTGGTCGTCGTGGTCGTCACGGTCGACTCGCAGACCGGAGAGCTCGTCGGCGGTCCCGACATCGTGAACCGAGGCTTCGTCTACGAGGAAGCCTCGCAAGACATCCTCGACGAGGCACGCGAGCGCGTGGTGGCCGCGATCGGCGCGAGCGCCCACGCCCACGTGATCGACCCGTCAGCCCTGCAGCAGGACATCCGCCGCACGCTCGGCCGCTACTTCAACGAGGTGACACAGCGCAAGCCGGTGATCCTCCCCGTCGTCATGGAAGTGTGAGCCTGGTGCCGACCGCGACAACTCAGGCACGTTGGCCTGGAACGTGATGACGACGACGTGCGACTTCTAAGTCGAGGAGTGATGTCTCCGAGCACACCGTCAATGGCGTGAGGGCGTGGTCGCTTTGCCTCACCGATTTCACCACGAGACCTGCCCCGCACGTGACGCACGTCACTGAACCGAGGTGCGGTTTCCTCTACCTTCGGACACATGTTCGAGGTGACCGAGACCGCGGGTCCAGGTTCGCCGGTAACGAGCGATGACGACCTCATCGCCCGCGCCGACCAGCTGAACGCGACCGCGAGCAGAGCCCAGCGCGAGCTGTTCGCCCTGCTCCGGGAGATCGATCGTCGTGAGGCATAAAGGGCAGACGGCGCCCAGAGCCTCGCCCAGTGGGTCTCGATCCGCTACGGCACCTCCAACTGGAAGGCCGAGCGCTGGGTCGGGGCCGCAGAAGCGCTCGAGTCTCTGCCCCTGGTGGCTCGGGCGTTCACCTCAGGAGAGCTCGGTATCGACAAGGTGGTCGAGCTCACCCGGTTCGCCACCCCCGAGACAGAAGCCGACCTGATCTCATGGGCCTACGAGCGAGCCTCAGGTGCGATCAAGCGCCGGGGTGACCTCGAACGCCGCCGTGAGCGTCAAGAGACGCTCTCGGCAGAGCGTGAGCGGTCCCTGAGCTGGTGGTACTCAGACGACGGCACCCGGTTCGGTCTCGAGGCAGAGCTCCCCGCAGACCAAGGAGCGGTCGTGGCGAAGGCGCTCGGTCACCTCGCGGACTCGATACCGCTCACCCCGGGTAGCGACCACCCCTACCCTGCCGATGCACGACGGGCCGATGCGCTCGTCATGCTCTGCTCAGGGTCTATCTCCTCCGATCCCGACCAGGATCGGGCCACCGTGGTGGTGCACACAAAGCTCGAGACGCTGCTCGGTGCTCCCGGTGCTCCCGGTGCTCCCAACGGCGAGGTCGAGGACGGTCCGGTGATCACACCCGAGACCGTGCAGCGCCTGGCGTGTGACTCGAGGCTCCAGGTCGTAACAGAAGATGCAGTCGGCAACCCTCTCAGGCTCGGCAGGCTCACCCGCACCCCGTCTGCCGCCATGGTGCGCGCACTGCGCCACCGCGACCGGGAGTGCCGGTTCCCCGGCTGCGGCAGACGGCGGTTCACCGCCGCGCATCACGTCAGGTGGTGGTCCCGAGGCGGCCGAACCGATCTCGAGAACCTCGTGCTGCTCTGCGGCTTCCACCACCGCCTCGTGCACGAGGGTGGATGGAAGCTGAGGCTCGACCCAGGCACGACCGTCCGATGGTTCCGACCGAACGAGGTGCGGTACCGAGCGGGTCCGGCGCCCTGAGCGCGCCACGTGAACCGAGATCGATCCCCCCGATGTGGTAGGTCGGTGGGACAGCAGGCAGATGCAGGGGAAGGACCAGCAAGTCTCGCCTGGGTGCAGATCGATTGCGTAGATCCGGAGTCACTGGCCTTGTTCTGGTCGAGGTTGCCCGGCGTCGAGATCCAAGAACGCGTGGGTCGGTCGCCGGCTGGGCCACGATACGTCGTCCCTGGGGGGATCGCGAGAACCCGAAGGCGACCATGCCGAGGAGCACTGGCGTTGGCGTGTCATGCGGGACCCGGAGGGCAACGAGTTCTGCCTTATCCCGGGATAGTCCAGACCTGTCGCACGAAGGGGTCGGTCACAAGACGTCGCCCAGTACGTGACTGCTGAGCTGGCCGACGTGCTTGAAGCGCCTCGAGAACCCGTCAGACTGAAACGCTATGGCGACGAAGACTTCCCCGTCGCGGCGTTCAGCGTCGCGTCCATCGAGCCGTTCCAGCGGCAAGAAGAGCTCGTCGAAGCGGCCACAGGCCAAGCGGCCGGCCGCCAGGCGACCGACACCCAAGAGGAAGCCGCAGCGGGCGCCCACCGTCCAGATCCTCTCGCCGTTCGCTCGCGACACACTCGGCATCGGGCTCATGGTGCTCGCCGGGCTTGCGGTGCTCTCTGTGTGGTTCGACGCGGCCGGGCCCATGGGCGATGCGTTCTCCGGATTGCTGCATGGCACCCTCGGCATCGCGGCGGTGACGTTCCCGTTGATCGGACTCGGATGGGGTATCGCGCTCCTGCGCGACCGGTCGCCCGAAGAACGCATGCGCATGTTGATCGGCTTCGTGGTCATGGCGCTCGGTGTGCTCGGCCTGCTCTCGCTCGCGCGCGGGAACCCGAGCGTGTTCGCGCCCATGCGCGACGTGACGGCGCCGACCGGTTTCCTCATCGAAGGGTTCGCCGACGCCGGTGGGTTCGTCGGTATGATCGGCGCCTACCCGCTGTCGAAGATCGTGTCGCCTACTGGCGCCGTGCTCGTCGATCTCGGTCTCGCCGTGATCGGCACGTTGATCATGACCGGCACGTCGTTCGCCGAGCTCGGTCGCAAGATCGGAGCGGTGCGCGCGTCGATCTCGGAGAAGCACGAGGCCAAGCGCGCCGACGAGCAAGCGAAGGGCGAGGCGAAGCTCGAAAAGCAGCGTCTGAAGGACGAGCGCGAAGCGGCCAAGTCGGAACGAGCGGCCAACAAGCCCACGAAGTCGAAGCTCGCCGAGCGCCTCGGCCTCATCGAGCCGGTCGTCGTGCTTCCGGAGTCCGAGCCGCTCGGCCCCCTCGACCTCGCCCAGGACGACCAAGCGGAGCCCGACGGTTCCAGCGCCTCGAAGAAGCCTCGCGGCCGCACGATCACCACCGCCGATGGGCCGTATCAGCTTCCCTCGCTCGACCTGCTGCGCACGGCGCCGCCCTCGACCAACGACGGGACCGACGAGAAGACCATCATGCAGGCGCTCGGCCAAACCCTTTCGACCTTCGGGGTCGACGCGAAGGTGACGGCCGCGCACCGCGGCCCGACCGTGACGATGTACGAGGTCGCGGTCGCCTCCGGAACCAAGGTCAACAAGGTGCTGAACCTCTCGAGCGACATCGCGTACGCGCTCGCCACGCCTGACGTGCGCATCATCGCGCCGATCCCGGGCAAGTCGGCGATCGGCATCGAGGTGCCGAACCGCCATCGGGACTTCGTCATGCTGGGCGACATCTTGCGATCGAAGGCAGCGAAGGCGGCGACCCATCCGCTCACGGTGGCGCTCGGCAAGGACATCCACGGCGAGTCGCAGATGGTGAACCTCGCGACGATGCCGCACGTGCTGATCGCCGGCGCCACCGGCGCCGGCAAGTCGAGCCTCGTGAACAGCTTCATCACCTCGATCCTGATGCGCACCACCCCCGACGACGTGCGCCTCCTGCTGGTCGACCCCAAGAGGGTGGAGCTCAGCCACTTCGCCGAGGTGCCCCACCTGCTGAGCCCGGTGATCGTGCATCCGAAGCGCGCGACCGAGGCGCTCGAGTGGATCGTGCGCGAGATGGAGATGCGCTACGAGATGCTCGCGACTGTCGGGGTCCGCGACATCGACGGCTATGAGCAAGGTCTGCGCGAGGGCACGCTCCGCCTGCCGGTCGGACGCGAGCACGAGTACGAGCACATGAGCTTCATCGTGGTCGTGATCGATGAGCTGGCCGACCTGATGATGGTCGCGCCCCGCGCCGTCGAGGACGCGATCTGCCGCATCGCGCAGATGGCGCGCGCCGTCGGCATCCACCTCGTGGTCGCGACCCAGCGTCCCAGCGTCGACGTGGTCACCGGTCTGATCAAGGCCAACATCCCGAGCCGCATCGCCCTGATGACCTCGAGCCAGGCCGACTCACGCGTCGTGCTCGACCAGAACGGCGCCGAGAAGCTCGTCGGCCACGGCGACATGCTGTTCGCCCCCGCGAACGCCTCCAAGCCGATCCGCCTGCAGGGCGCATGGGTCACCGAGGCCGAGATTCACGGCGTCTCGGAGTTCATCCGCTCCCAGCGCGAGGTCGTCTACGAACAGCACATCGAAGGACTGGGGCTGCCGCCCACCGCAGCCGAGCTGTCATCCGGCCCCGGCGCCGCGGGAGACACCGACGAGGACCTCACGAACCAGGCGGCGGAGCTGATCATCCGTTCTCAGCTCGGATCGACAAGCATGTTGCAGCGCAAGCTCAAGGTTGGGTTCGCGCGCGCGGGCCGCCTCATGGACCTGCTCGAGGAACAGGGCGTCGTCGGTCCAGGCCAGGGTTCGAGGGCCCGCGACGTTCTCATCACCTGGGAAGAGTGGGAAGAGCGCCGCAGCGCGTGAACGTCGGCTACAGCGCCGAGCCGTGCCGCCGCTACAGCGCCCCCACGCGGCGCGCCACCTGGAAGAGCGTGTCGGCGTGCTGCTGCGGATCGATCATGAACCGCCCCGCGATACCGACCTGACCCTGCCAGTAGGCGTAGGTGCGCTCCGCGCTCCAGCCACGATCGGCGCCGCTTCGGTAGCTGCGCATCAGCTCGCTCCCGCTGCTGATCGCCGAGGGTGACACGATAAATCCTCCGCGTACACCGTCGATCGACATCCAGTAGGCGCCGACCAGGCCCCAACGGCCACCGTCGAGCTGCCCCGAGACCAGCAGGAACCTCACCGGCCCCTCCGACAACATGTCGGGCGCGGACACGGACTCGCTGATCGCCGAGAGCGGCGAGTTCTTCCAGGTCGTTTCGTTCATCTCTGGCTCCATCGTTGTCGGATTCCCTCCCCTTCGTGAGCGCACAGTAGTCCCCCGAACGGGGGCACCGCGCCGGGCAAAGGTCGGTGTTTTCGCCCTCGGGGGCGGTCGGAAGTCGGTAGTTTCGCGACCGTAGACCTAGGGCGCGTCTCGTACAGCAGGCGGGGGCTCATCATCTGCGAGGGCCACCCATTGCTCATGGTCGCGCCACTCGCCCCTGATGAACAGGTACCGCGGGGAGAGCCCTTCCAGGCGGAACCCCGCCGCCCGCACGAGCGCGATCGAGGCGTCGTTCGCCGGTTGCACGTTGGCCTGCAGGCGGTGAAGCCCCAGGTCTTCGAACGCGTACCGCAGCAGCAGCGGCATCGCCGCCCGCATGTACCCCCGCCCGGCGAACGGCTCGAACGCGTAGTACCCGAGGAACGCGCTCCGCAGCGGGCCCATCACGATCTGGGACAGGTTCATCACCCCGACCACCGAACCCTCGTCAGCGTCGCACACGAGCAGCGACCGGTCCGACGCGGTGGTGTTACGTGTCAGCAAGCGCTCGAACCACGGCCCGGGCTCGCCCGGCTCCAACCAGTGATCGTGCAGCTCGACCGACGCAGCGAGCCGTTCGACGAACTCCGCTCGATCGCCTTCGGCGGGAGGTCGCAGCACGACCCGTGGCGTCATGCTTCGTGCGCGCGCGCCTTCGCGGCGGCGATGACGCGCTCGGCCGACGCTCGGTCCTCGAACCCCTCGGTCGACACCTTGTGCCCCTCGAGATCCTTGTACACCTGGAAGAAGTGCTCGATCTCGTTCAACAGCGTCATCGGGAGTCCCGCGAGGTCGCCCACGTGCGACCAGATCGGGTCGCGCAGCGGCACGCAGAGGATCTTCTCGTCCGCACCCTTCTCGTCGGTCATGCGGAACAACCCGATGGGGCGCACGATGATGCGGCACCCGGGGAACGTCGGCTCGCCCACGAACACCAGGGCGTCGAGAGGGTCTCCATCGCCCCCGAGCGTGCCGTCGATGAACCCGTAGTCCGCCGGGTACTGCATCGAGGTGAACAACATCCGATCGAGGACGATCTCGCCCGTCTCGTGATCCATCTCGTACTTGTTGCGGGACCCCTTGGGGATCTCGACGATCACCATGAGCGCCTCATCTGCCATGGGGGCGAGTGTACCGGCGCTATCATCGCGGGGTTCCCATGGCAGGCACATCGCTGCAGCGACCCATCGGGGTCGGCCCGGCGCTCGAGAAGGCACGACGCATCCGCGGACTCTCGCTCGATGAGGCTTCGCGGGACACGATGCTCCGGGTCGACCAGCTCACCGCGCTCGAGATCGAGGATTTCGCGGCGTTGCCGAGCGATGCATTCGTTCGGGGGGCGCTCCGCACGTACGCCCAGTACCTCGGGGTGGATCCGGAGAAGGTGCTCGGCGCCTACGCACGCCATTCCGAGACGCCCGCCGCCCCGCCGCCTCCTGAAGGTCTCGGGCGCATCGAGCGAGCGATCGCTGCCACCCGCATCCGAGACAACCAGCGGTTCCTGCTGGTCGGGGCCCTGACCCTCGTCGTCCTGCTGCTGCTGTTCGGCCTCGTGTCACGCGATCCCGGAGCGCCGGCGCCGGCGGCGATCCCAACCATCGAGCCGACGCCGATCGCTGATTCGACCATCGATGCCGTGCTCGTGGCTCGTCGCGCGGTCGAAGTGACGGTCACGATCGACGGCGCTGTTGAAACCCATGCGATGGAAGAGGGCGAGACGCGCTCGTTCTCCGCCAACGAGGAGCTGGTTCTTTCTGCCCCCGACGGGGGGGCCGTCGAGGTTTCTGTCGGTGACAGCGAACTCGTCGTGGCGGGGGAACGGGGGGTCCGATGGACCGAGACGCTCACTCCGGGTGAGATCCAGGTTCCGATCACCGCGTCGCCGGCGCCGTGAGCCGTTCGGTGCGCGTGGAGGTGGTGGGTGTCGGCACCGAGCTGTTGCTCGGCCAGATCGCGAACACCAACGCTCAGTGGATCGGTGAGCAGCTCGCCGAGATCGGAGCGGACGTGCTCTTCCACCAAGTGGTGGGTGACAACCTCGAGCGCATCGTCTCGGTCCTCGAGCTCGCCACTTCGCGAGCCGATGTCGTGCTGGTGACCGGTGGTCTCGGCCCCACCGAGGATGACATCACCCGCGATGCGATCTCGCTCGTCATGGGTGCGCCGCTCGAGCGCGACCCTGCCCTGGAGCGCTGGCTCCGGGAGCGGTTCGCCGGGTTCGCCGGCGGTGCCATGCCCGAGAACAACCTGCGCCAGGCGGACGTGCCGCGAGGCGCCCGCACGATCGAGAACGACCGCGGGTCGGCGCCCGGTCTCGTCGCCGACCTGGCGGGCGAGGTGCGTCTGTATGCCATGCCCGGAGTGCCGAGCGAGATGTTCGCGATGATGCATAGCACCGTGTTGCCCGAGATGGCTGGCTCGATCGGGGCGGCCGTGTTGCGCTCCCGCACCCTTCGGTGCGTAGGCATCGGGGAGTCGAAGGTCGCGGAGATCCTCACCGATCTCTTCAGCGCCTCGTCGAACCCGAGCCTCGCGTACCTCGCCTCCGCCGGTGAGGTCAAGGTGCGTCTGACCGCCAAAGCCGGCTCGGTTGAGCGTGCGGATGCGATGATCGCCCCCCTCGCATCCGAGGTGCACCACAGGCTGGGCGACGTGGTCTTCTCGCTCGATGACGAGTCGCTCGAGCAGGCGGTCTCACGGCTGTTGTTGGCTTCGGGCAGCCGCCTCGCCTGCGCGGAGTCGCTCACCGGCGGAAGCGTCGGGGCCCGGATGACGGCGGCTGAAGGCGCCTCGAAGGTCTTCGCCGGTTCCGCGGTCGTGTACACGGCGCGCGCCAAGGAGCGGGTGCTCGGGGTCTCCCGCGAGACTATCGATGGCCCGGGCGCCGTCAGCCGCCAGTGCGCGCTCGAGATGGCGGCGGGAGCGAGAAGGTTGTTCGAGTCCGACATCGCGGTCTCGCTCACAGGCGCGGCGGGCCCGGAGCCCCACGACGGCGCAGAGCCCGGCACGGTCTGGATCGGCCTGGAGGCTGGCGATGTGTCGCATGCGAGGGGATACGTGGCGTCGGGCGACCGGGCGCGCGTTCGCAGGTGGGCTGAGCAGTCCGCGCTCGACCTGGTGCGCCGCTCCCTCGAGGGCAGGAACCTGCCCGAGAGCGACCGCATCGTCTGACGTTGGTGGGGCCTACTGAGCTATGGCGAGCAAGCGCTCCGCGAGGCCCGAGGCGAAGTCGCACCGACTTTTCGTCGCGATCCCTATCCCGGATGAAGCGGCAAGAGCGGTTCAGGCGGCGATCAAGCCATGGCAGAGGGTGTTACCCGAGGTCCGGTGGGTCCCACGCGAGAACTGGCACGTGACGGTGTGGTTCCTGGGGCCGACGGATCCCAGGTTGGTTCCCTGGGTGCGTGAGCGGCTCGCGCAGGTCGCCGCCACGACCGCGCCTTTCGACACGCGTATCAGTGGCGTTGGGGCGTTCAGATCGATCCATCGGGCGCGCGTGCTCTGGGTGGGGATCGATGACGTCGAGGAGCAGATGGCGGCGCTCACCGCAGCGATCCAGGACTGTCTCGCGAGCGATCTCGCACCTGAGGGCCGGCCCTTCATGCCGCACGTGACCGTCGGGCGCAACGATCCGCCGGTGGCTTTGCCCGAACCCTTCGGCTCGACGCCGCTCGAGAGCAAGCACTTCAGGGTCGAGGCGCTCGTGCTGATGCGCAGTCACCTGCGTCGGCCAGCGCCCGTGTACGAACCGGTCGAGGTCTATCGGATGCAGCGGCGGATGCAGCGGCCGATGCAGCGGCCGATGCAGCGGCCGATGCGGGATCCTATCCAGTCCACCCTGGACTAGTCATAGCATCAGTGCAGTCGGTTCCTTGCATCCGAACACGTGTTCGGATACCGTGCGACCGGGAACCCTCCGCCAGGAACCTTGCGAATGACAGGGGTGTAAGTTATGTCAGACCGGCTCGGTAGTGTCCGCCTTCCGACAGCAGATGAGCCCGTACGGCGCCTCCCCGCCGGTGGGCCCAAGGGCCTGGAGGCCAGGGAGAAGAAGGAGGCCACGGTGGACCGCGACAAGATGCTCGACGTCACGCTCCAACAGATCGAGAAGCAGTTCGGCAAGGGCGCCGTCATGAAGCTCGGCGAGCACCCGGCGGGGGTCGGCGTGTCCGTGATCCCCACGGGGTCGCTCGCGCTCGACCTCGCGCTCGGCATCGGGGGCATACCCCGAGGCCGCGTCATGGAAGTCTTCGGGCCAGAGGGCTCGGGCAAGACCACCGTGTGCCTGCACATCATCGCCGAGGCGCAGGCCAACGGAGGCATCGCAGCGTTCATCGATGCCGAGCACGCGCTCGACCCGACCTACGCGCGTGAGCTCGGCGTGAACATCGACGAGCTGCTCGTCTCCCAGCCCGACTCGGGCGAGCAGGCGCTCGAGATCGCCGACATGCTCGTGCGCTCGGGAGCGCTCGACCTCGTGGTCATCGACTCGGTCGCGGCGTTGGTCCCTCGCGCCGAGATCGAGGGCGAGATGGGCGATACCCATGTGGGACTGCAGGCCCGGCTCATGAGCCAGGCGATGCGCAAGCTCTCGGGAACGCTCTCGAAGTTCGACACCACGGCGATCTTCATCAACCAGCTCCGCGAGAAGATCGGTGTGATGTTCGGATCACCCGAGGTCACCCCGGGCGGCCGGGCGCTCAAGTTCTACTCCTCGGTCCGTCTCGACGTACGCAAGATCGAGAATCTCAAAGACGGCACCGAGGTGGTGGGTTCTCGCACGCGGGTCAAGGTCGTGAAGAACAAGGTCGCTCCGCCTTTCCGCCAGTGCGAGTTCGACATCATGTACGGCAAGGGCATCTCAAAGGAAGGCTCCCTCATCGACGTGGGAGTCGACCTCGAGATCATCAAGAAGGCTGGCGCCTGGTTCACCTATGAGGGCGAGCAGCTCGGGCAGGGCCGCGAGAACGCCCGGGCGTTCCTCGCTGAGCACATCGATGTCCGCGACGAGATCGAGCGGAAGATCCGCGAGGCGGTAGGTATCAGCGCGTTCGGCAAGGAGGGCGACGAAACGCCGATCGAGATCGTGCCCGCCGTGGTGCTCGAAGATCAACCCGCGGGCGAGCTGGCCGGCGCGGCAGGCAATGGCAAGGCGAAGGTCAAGGCCGGGGCAGACGGCTAGCCGGGGTGACGGCGACCGCGGCGACCAGACGGGGGCCTCGCCAAGCGAAGAACCCCAAGAGCTGCCACGAGCGCGCCCTCGGGCTCTTGGCGGTGCGCCCACGCGCCCGCCGCGAGCTCGAGCGGCGCCTGCTCGCGGCGGGGTTCGAGGCCGATGAGGTCTCCGACGTCCTCACCCGGCTCGAGCGGGCGCGTCTCATCGACGACAAGGCCTTCGCGAAGCAGTTGGCAGAGCACCAGTTCGGCGCCAGGCGCGCCGGAAGCCGGGCGGTGAAGAGTGCGCTGCTGGCCAAGGGCATCGCGCCCGATCTGGCGGCCGAGGTGGCCGGCAGCGCTCCTGACGACGAACAGGAGCGGGCCACAGAGCTTGCACGCTCTCGGGTTGGGCGGCTGGCGGGCGTGGAGCCCGTGAAGGCGTTCGGACGTCTCACATCGTTGCTGGTGCGCCGAGGGTACTCGCCCGAGGTCGCCCGCCTGGCGGCTCGCAGGGTTCTCGAGGTCGACGACCGAGACTAGGTCTTTCGGAACCTTGTCTCGAAGCCGACACGGCCGTAGCATCGTCTCCACGAGAGGAACACTTCCGACACCACGTTCAGCGTATCCACCCTGTGAGCGAGACTTTGATTCCGACCATGATCACCGATCGATGAGAGAGGCCGGCCGAGAACGGCTCGGTCCGAGTTGATTCCACCCACACGCGCACACAGCGGCTGATCGAACGAACGCGGACCGGAGGGTCCTTCTCGCAAACGTCGTCTAACGAGGTTTGTGGAGGAGACCATGGTCCCAGTGTTGACGGGTATCGCCGGGCTGCTGCTCGGTTTCGCTGCCGGCTTCCTCTACCGGAAATCGGTAGCCGCCGGGAACGTGCAGAGCATCGAATCACGCGCGCAGAAGCTACTGATCGATGCGGAGCGCCAGGCTGCCACCGCAACGACGCGCGCGGCAGCCGAGGCCAAGGAAGAGATCGCGGTACTGCGGCGTGAGGCCGATGGTGATCTCAAAGGGCGGCGCGAGGAGGTCATCCGCCAGGAACGCCGCATGAGTGAGGCCGAGGTCGATCTCAAGGCCAAGATGCAGGGAGCGGACGATCGGGCGACCGACCTAGGTGAGCGTGAGGACAAGCTCACCTACGTCCGCACCCAGCTGGAGAAAGGCACCGAGCTGCATCGAGCCCAGCTCGAGAAGATCGCGAGCATGACGTCGAGCGAAGCACGTGAACACCTGATGGCACAGGTGCTCGACGACGCCAAGCGCGCCGCCATGAGTCAGGTCCGCGAGCTCGAAGAACGCGCGCGTGAGGAAGGAGAGGAGCGAGCCCGCAAGATCGTGACGATCGCGATCCAGCGAGTGGCTTCCGAGCAGACGGCGGAGTCGACCGTGAGCGTCTTCGCATTGCCGAGTGAGGACATGAAGGGGCGCATCATCGGCCGCGAAGGGCGCAATATCCGCGCCTTCGAGTCGGTCACCGGCGTGAACCTGATCATCGACGACACCCCCGAGGCGGTAGTGCTGTCGTGCTTCGACCCGGTGCGTCGCGAGGCAGCGCGCATGACGCTCGCCAAGCTCGTCGAGGACGGCCGCATCCACCCCGCCCGCATCGAGGAGATCCACGAGCGGTCACAGCGCGAGCTCGAGGAGCGTGTTCGCCGGGTTGGCGAGGACGCCGTGGCTGAGGTTGGCATCACCGACATCCACCCCGAGATGATCAAGCTGCTCGGACGCCTGCAGTACCGCACTTCCTACGGGCAGAACGTGCTTCGGCACCTGGTCGAGTCGGCGCATATCGCCAGCGCGCTCGCATCCGAGATCGGGCTCGATCCGACCATCGTGAAGCGTGGGGCTTTCCTTCACGATGTCGGCAAGGCTGTGACCCACGAGGTCGAGGGTTCCCATGCGATCATCGGGGCCGAGATCGCCCGGCGCATGGGCGAGTCACCTGAGGTCGTGCACTGCATCGAGTCGCATCACGGCGAGGTCGAGCAGCACACGATCGACGCCGTGCTCGCCCAGATAGCCGACGGCATAAGCGGCGGACGTCCGGGGGCTCGCCGCGAGTCGCTCGAGACCTACGTGAAACGCCTAGAGCGACTCGAGGAGATCTGCACCGCGCACCCCGGTGTCGTGAAGACGTTCGCCATGCAGGCGGGCCGTGAGGTGCGCGTGATGGTCGAGCCGGTCGACGTCGATGACATGCAGGCGCAGGTCATCGCCCGCGACATCGCCAAGCAGGTCGAGGAAGAGCTCCAGTACCCCGGCCAGATCCGCATCACGGTCGTCCGTGAGACGCGAGCGATCGAGTACGCCAAGTAGCTCAGCGCCACTGATTGGCGTCGCCGTTCGAGCCCTTACGGCTCGATGCTACGTCCGCCAGCCGGGCACGAAGGCTACGTCCGCCTGCGTCCTCGTCCGGGTGGTTGTCGTCATCCGACGTGTTGGACCGGATCTCCTCGCCGGCTTCCTGCGGTTCGACGCCTGCGCGAACGGCAGCGAGGTCGGCTTCCGCCTTGCGCGCCCTGTCCTCGGCCACGCTCACGCGATCGAGCAGTTCCGTGATGCGCTGGCGTAGCACGCTCGATCCCGCTTCCGCCTCCTCGGTCGGGGCAAGGCCCATGCGCCGCTCCTTCTCGTAGGCCAACGCGGCCTCGGCGGCCTCCGCCGCGGAGTATGCGCGACGAGCGCGCATCTCAGCCTGATCGAGCCGGAGCTCGAGGTCGGCGATCGCCTCGCGCATCCCATCGGTGGCGCCGCCGTCGGCGAGCTGAGGCACTTCGGCTTCAGTGATGCTCGCCTCGACCACGGCGACACGGCTCCGCAGCAGCTCGACTTCGTTCCTCGCCTCGTCCCGTTCGAGTCGGAGCTCTTCGGTCGCATCAGGCTGGGACGGCACCTCGGTTGTCCGGACTTCCTCGAGCACCTGCTCGAGGGTGGTCATATCCGAGCGGGCCGTGGTGAGGTCCGCCTTCACGCGCCCGAGCTCGGTTTGGGAATCGACCAGCTGCGCCCTCAACTCATCGAGCTCGCTGGTGTTCTCCTGGACCGCCTCTCGACGCAGGTCGTCGATCGACGCCTCGAGCTCGGCGATCCTTCTAGCTGCCGCTGCCCGATCGGCTTCTGCTTCCTCGACGCCGGATGCCTTCGCCGCCCCAACGGCCAAGGCGGCTTGCAGTTCGGCTTGAACCTGCTCCAGCTCACCGGTTAGTAGCTCGACATCGCCGGTCAACCGCACGACCTCACCCTCGGTTTCGCCCTTGGCTGCGATCTGTTCCTCGAGCTCCCTCGCGCTCTCGACGTGACGCTCGACCTCGGATCGCAGATCCTCTGTCCGCATACGGAGGGTCTCGTGAGCGCTCTCGAGGTTGCCGAGTGCCGCTCGCGTTGCTCCGAGCTGGCTGCCAGCCGAGGCGGCCGCCTGCTCTGCTTGGACGGCGCGCTCCTCCATCTGCGTCACTCGTGCTTCCGCTTCGAGAGCACGCTGATCCGCCTCGGTGGCGGCCTGCTGCGACTCGGCACCCCGCGCTTGGCTCGCGGCGAGGGTGCGTTCAACGGCCTCGAGCTCTTGCGCCGCGGCTTCGCGGGTCTCGGTGACACGGCGCTCGGCCTCATCCGCCATCGCCCGCCCTGTCTCTTGCTGTGCCTCCTCCTGTTCCTCGAGTTGCGTCTCGCGGGCCTCCAAGGCCTTCTGTCCGTCCTCGAGGCGCGATTCCATCGACGCGACGTCGTCTCGAAGTTGACCAAGCTCTTCGTCACGTTCCTGCACGGTGGCGTGACTCTTCTCCAGCGCTTGCTCGTGATCATGGGCACGTGCCTCCGCAGACGCGAGGGCCTCGCGAAGCTGCTCGAGCTCCGCGGTGAGCTCGTCGAGTCGAGCCTGGAGGCGCTGCATGACGACGTGGGCCTCATCCCGAGCCTCATCGTGCTCTCGTGTCAAGCTGTCGTGCGACTCGCGCAGATCGGCGAGCCGATCCTCGGCGGCTGCGGCTCGTGTGGCCTCGGCGACCGCGTCGGCCTTCGCCTCGTCGATCAGCTCGGTGAGCTGGGTGACCTGCGACGAGAGGCGATTCGCCTCTTCCTCGAGGCCGCCGCGCGCTTCGGCCAGCTCGGACGCTCGCCGCCGTTCCTTGTTGAGGGCATCGGTGATCGCGTCGATCTCGGTGCTGAGCGATCCGAGCTCGTCGATCTTGGTCTCGAGGCCGTGGGCGTGCGAGCGGAGGTCCTCGATGCTGCCCTCGAGCTTCACGACTTGTCCGGTCAACTCGTCTTCGCGCACGCGCGCCGTGTCGAGCTGGATGCCCAGGGTTCTGATGCGCTCGTGCAGCCGCCGCGTGTC
This sequence comes from Actinomycetota bacterium, assembly GCA_040882605.1. Classification (GTDB taxonomy): domain Bacteria; phylum Actinomycetota; class UBA4738; order UBA4738; family HRBIN12; genus JAOUEA01. The sequence continues at coordinate 15,389 of JBBEAY010000034.1, read as the reverse complement.
CATCACGGGCGCCTGATCGTCCACCGGGGCCTGCTCGGGATCCGGGAGCGTTGCGAGAGACGGGGTGTTGATCTTCGCCTCCAGCTCGGCGAGTGTCGTCGTCTCGGCGCCTTCGCCATGGTCGGTCTGGGAGTCGACGGTGTTGAGCTCGCTGTCGACGGGCTCCGACTCCCTTTTCTTGTCCTTCTTCCAGGCCATCTCGATCCACCGCCTTTGTGAGGATGTCCGCTTCTACATCGGTCTCTAGGAGCGGCGCTTGAGTCCTTGAGCACTTCGACGATCGAGGGAACCGGAAGGCGGTTCCGATACGCTCGACGTCGTGGAACGCACGTATCTGATCCGCACCTTCGGGTGTCAGATGAACGAGCACGACTCGGAGCGCATCGCCGGGCTGCTCACAGCCGACGGCATGACAGCGGTCGACGAGGTGAGCCAGGCTCGCGTCGTCGTGCTCAACACGTGTGCGATCAGAGAGAACGCCGACAACAAGCTCTACGGCAACCTCGGGCACCTGAAGCCGGCGAAGTCGGCGAACCCGGAGCTCAAGATCGTCGTCTCGGGCTGCCTCGCTCAGAAGGATCAGAGCGAGATCCAGAGGAGGGCCCCGTGGGTCGACGTGGTCGTCGGAACCCACGCGCTCCCACACCTGCTCGACCTGCTGAGGCGCTCTGAGTCCGAGGGTCCCCAGATGGATGTGCAGGAGTACACCGAGACGTTCCCAGGGCCACTGCCGGCTGTGCGGGGCGACGCCTTCCGGGCGTGGGTCTCGATCGCACCAGGGTGCGACAACGCATGCACGTTCTGCATCGTGCCGCTCGTTCGCGGGCCGCAACGTTCGCGTTCGGTCGGCGACATCCTCGCCGAAGTTCAAGGCCTCGCCGCACACGGCGTCGTGGAGGTCACCCTGCTCGGTCAGAACGTGAACACCTACGGCCGAGACGTGACCGTTCCCGGATCGAGCCGCAAGCCGCTCTTCGCCGGGCTGCTGCGCCATGTGGGCCAGGTCGACGGCATCCGGCGGGTGCGGTTCACGAGTCCGCACCCGCACGACTTAACTCCCGATGTCATAGAGGCCATGGCCGAGACGCCGGCGGTGTGTGAGCACATCCACTTCCCGCTGCAATCGGGGTCTGACGACGTGCTCAGGCGTATGCAGCGATCGTACCGGCGCGAACGCTATCTCGGCTGGCTCGAACGCATCCGGGCGGCGATCCCTGCCATCGCGGTGTCGACCGACATCATCGTCGGCTTCCCAGGGGAGACCGAGGCCGACTTCGCGCATACCCTCGAGGTCGTGGAAGACGCCCGCTTCGACAGCGCCTACACGTTCCAGTATTCGCCCAGGCCGGGGACCAGAGCAGCGAGCTTCGGCGACCAGGTTCCCAAGCACGTCGTGCAGGAACGCTTCGACCGGCTCATCGCGCTCCAAGAGCGCGTCTGTACCGAGAAGGCGGCGTCACTCGTGGGCCACACGCTCGAGGTGCTCGTCGAGGGCGGCGATCGCAAGGGGCGCTCGACGCAGTCGCGGACGCGCACGAATCGCATCGTGCACATCGCCGACGCCCTCGAGCCGGGAACGTTCGCCACCGCTCGCATCGTCGAGGCCGCTCCGCATCACCTCAGGGGTGAGCTCGTGGCCGAGCCGGTCGCCGCGGCCCGCTGACCCTCACACCATGCCGACTCGGGCGCCCTTGCTGGCATTGGTCGGACCGACGGCCTGCGGCAAGACCGAGGCCGGCATCGACCTCGCGGGCAGGCTCGGCGCCGAGATCTGCTCGGTCGACTCGATGCTCGTGTATCGCGGCATGGACATCGGAACGGCCAAGCCCACCGCCGAGCAGCGCGCCCTGGTTCCCCACCACCTGCTCGACCTCGCCGATCCGAGTGAGCGATTCAGCGTGGCACGGTTCCAGCAGCTCGCGTGTATCGCGATCGCCGACGTGCGGGCGCACGGAGCGACCCCTCTGCTCGTGGGCGGATCCGGCCTGTACTTCAGGGCGGTGGTCGACGACCTCGTCTTCCCCGGCGAGAGCGCCGCGTTGAGGGCCGAGCTCCAGATGGAAGCCGACACCGTCGGGGTGGGCATCCTCTACCGCAGGCTCGAGCTGCTCGACCCGGTCGCGGCGAGCAGGATCGAGCCCGCCAACGTCCGGCGGATCGTGCGAGCGCTCGAGGTTCCGGCGCTCACGGGAACCCCGTTCAGCGCGTTCTCTGATGCGTGGCAACGCCACGACCCCGAGCGGGTTCGCGTCGCGGGTGTGCGCATGCCCACCGAGGTGCTCGCCGCGCGCATCGCGGACCGCGTCTCGGCGATGTTCGCCGCCGGGTGGCTCGAGGAGGTCAGGGGGCTTCTCGAGCGCGGCGCCGGTGATTGGCTGACTTCGACCCAGGCGATCGGCTACGCGGAGCTCGCCCGCCATCTCGAGGGTAGGCTCTCGCTCGAGGAAGCCTGGGAGGCAACGGTGAGACGCACGAAGAACCTGGCGCGGCGCCAGATGGCCTGGTTCCGCCGCGATCCTCGGGTGCGATGGTTCAACACGAGCGATGGCGGCGCCCTCGGGGTCATCGACGACATCGAGTCCTACCTGGAAGATCGATGACCGAACGGTTCGAGTTCGCCAAGTATCAGGGCGCCGGCAACGACTTCGTCATGATGGTCGACCTCGAAGACGAACGGCCGGTGACACCCCAGCAGGCCGCAGCACTGTGCGACCGCAGGACCGGCGTGGGCGCCGACGGGGTGATCCGCGTGATGCGGAGCGATCGGGGCGAAGCGGGCTTCCGCATGGATTACTCGAACGCCGATGGTTCACCGGCGGAGATGTGCGGTAACGGCATCCGCTGCGTCGGCGTGCTGCTCCACGATCGCGGTCTCGCCGACGGCACGGAGATCGACGTGATGACGCCGGCCGGCGTGAAGCACCTCTTGCTGCAACCCGATGCTGATGGCCGGGTACGCCGGGTGACCGTGACGATGGGAGCTCCGAACTTCACCCGGGCGGCGATCCCGATGCGCGGACCGGCGTGGGAGACGTTCCTCGGCCAGCCCTTCGACATCGGCGGTGGCCTGACCCTCACGGTCTCGGCTCTGTCGATGGGGAACCCGCACCTCGTGGTCTTCGTCGACGGCGATCCGGTCACGGTGCATGTGGGGCACATCGGTCCCGCGCTCGAGCGCCACGAGCTCTTCCCCGAGCGCACGAACGTGGAGTTCGCCTACGTGCATGACGGCGTCGTCCACGCCCGTGTCTGGGAACGGGGCAGCGGCGAGACGATGGCGTGCGGCAGCGGAGCGTGTGCGGTGGCCGTGGCCGCGAACGAGGCCGGCCTCGTGCCGGCGCGCACCGTGGTGCGTTTCCCCGGAGGCGATCTGGAGGTGGATCGTCGCGATGACGGCGAGGTGCTGCTCACCGGCGACGCTCGTCGTGTGTTCGAGGGCTCGGTTGCTCTCGAAGCGCTGACCGTGCCGTGAGCCCGACGTCAGCGGCGACATCGGCTGAGCGGCTCGCCGCGCGAACCCTCGACCTGATCGATGTGGCGTCGGTGAGCCGCGACGAGTCGGCGGTCCTCGCTTTGATCCGACGGTCGCTGCCCTCGAGCCACGTGATCGTCGACGACGTCGACTCGGTGCTCTTCGCGACTCCTGTCGAGCGCCGGATGGGTGTGCCGTTCGTGGTGCTCGCCGGGCATGTCGACACCGTGCCGATCACCGGCAACGTGCCGGGTGCGATCGAGCCAGGCCCGGTCCAGCCAGTCGCGGTGGCGGGGCGAGGGGCTTCGGACATGAAGGGGGGACTGGCGGTGATGCTCGAGCTCGCCCAGGAGCTCCACGACGATCAGGGCGACATCGATGTCGGTCTGTTGTTCTTCGGTCGTGAGGAGCTTCCATACGGCGAGAGCGCCCTGCTTCCTCTGTTCGAGCGATGCCCGGTGGCGTCGTCGCCGGACCTGGCGATCGTGATGGAACCGACCGCCAACGCGGTCGAGGTGGGCTGCCTCGGCAACCTGAACGCCACGGTGACCGTCACCGGGCGCGCCGCTCACAGCGCGAGGCCGTGGCTCGGGGACAACGCCATACACCGAGCGATCGGGGCGCTGGCGCCGCTGGCCGACCTGCCTGCCCGTGACGTGACGATCGACGGCCTCACGTTCCGTGAGGTGGTGAGCGTCACCACGATAGAGGGCGGTGTCGCGGCGAACGTCGTCCCCGACAGGGTGCAGGCTCGCGTGAACCTCCGATACGCGCCCGGCCACACGCCGGCCGAGGCTGAAGCTCGACTTCACGACCTCTTGGCCGTGGCCGACGTGACGGTTCGTATCGACGGCAATGCCCCGCCCGGGCCGGTCAGCGTGACCCATCCCTTGGTGACGCGGCTCCGCGAAGCGGGCGACCTGCCGCTCGGGCCCAAGCAAGCCTGGACCCCGGTCGCCGAGTTCGCCACGGCAGACGTCGACGCCGTGAACTTCGGTCCGGGCGACCCGCAGTACGCTCATCGCGACGACGAACGCATCGAGGTGGCCGCGCTCGTGCGCTGCCACGAGGTCCTGCGTGCGTTCCTGGGGCTCGGCTCGGCCGCAGGCCGCGGCGAGCGAAAGGGGTCATCGCAGACGTGACGCACCTGTCTCCGGGGATCCGGCAGGTCCAGCCCTACCCGTTCGAAGAGCTCGATCGCCGCAAGGCCGAGGCGGTTGCTTCGGGCCGGGAGCTGATCGACTTCGGGGTGGGTGACCCTCACGAGGTCACCCCTAGGTTCATCAGGGACGCGCTGCGCGATGCGATCGAGCCGGTCTCCTCGTATCCGCGGGCCGCGGGCCTCCCGGAGCTGCGCGCGGCGGTGGCGGGCTGGGTCTGGCGCAGGTTCGAGGTGCAGGTCGAACCCGATACCCAGGTGCTGCCACTGCTGGGGTCGAAGGAGATCGTGTTCTCGCTCGCGCAGGCAACGCTCGACCCCGCAGGGGGCAAGGATCTCGTGTTGGTCACCGCGCCCGGTTACACGATCCCCGAGCGCGGCGCCCGGTTCGCCGGGGGAGAGGTCCGCAGGCTGCCGCTGTTCGAAGGCAACGCCTTCCTGCCCGACCTCGACGCGATCGACGACGAGACGTGGGACCGGGCGGCCATCTTCTGGCTGAACTATCCGAACAACCCGACCGGAGCAGTGGCGCCGCTCGAGTTCCTGCGCCGGGCGGCCGACATGTGCCGGCGCCACGACGTGCTCCTGGCGTCCGACGAGGCCTACAGCGAGCTGTGGTTCGACGTGGGGCCTCCGCCCTCGGCGTTGCAGGTGGGTGATCTCGCGAACGTGCTCGTGATCAACACGCTCAGCAAGCGTTCGTCGATGACCGGCTATCGGAGCGCGTTCGCGGCCGGCGATGCGAAGTTGATCGCGGCCCTGAAGTCGCTGCGACCGAGCGTCGGCGTGACGCCCCAGGAGTTCGTGCAACGGGCGTCGATCGCCGCCTGGAACGACGAAGCACACGTCGAGCAGAACCGTGCACGATACGCCGAGAAGCGGCGGCTCTTCCTCGGGCTGTTCGAGCGTCACGGGGTGCGTGTCGCAGGCAGCGTTGCCACCTTCTACCTGTGGCTCGCGGTCCCCGGCGCCAGACCCTCGTTGGACTGGGCGCTGGACCTGCTCGAGCGAGCGAGCGTGATCGTGGCTCCCGGATCGTTCTTCGGGTCCGAAGGTGAGGGATTCGTGCGCATGGCGATGGTGCCCAGACTCACCGAGTGCGAACGCGCGGCGGGCCAGCTCGACGTCATGTTCAGCGAGGTGCGCGCATGACCGGCGTCGAGGCCATCGCGGGGCGTATCGAGGCGAGCTGGGCAGCCATCGGCGCCGACGCGAACGCGTCGATCGACGAGGAAGCCGTCGAGGCCGCCATCGCGATGCTCGATCGTGGACAGATCCGCGTCGCAGAGCCCGAGCCCGATAGCGAAGGCTGGCACGTGCATCAATGGGCCAAGCAGGCCGTGCTCCTCTACTTCCGGGTCCGTCGCCTCGAGGTGAGCGAGGCGGGTCCTTTCGAGTACCACGACAAGCTTCCGTTGAAGCACGGCTACGACGACCTGCGCGTGCGTGTCGTGCCGCCCGCCACCGCTCGGTACGGGGCCTACCTCTCGCCCGGCGTCGTGCTCATGCCGAGCTACGTGAACATAGGAGCCTGGGTCGGGCCCAACACCATGGTCGACACGTGGGCCACGGTCGGCTCGTGCGCCCAGATCGGCGCCGACGTGCACCTGGCGGGCGGCGCCGGCATCGGAGGCGTGCTGGAGCCGCTCCAAGCGGCACCCGTCGTGATCGGCGACGGCGCATTCATCGGGTCGCGTTGTGTCGTGGTCGAAGGGGTGCATGTGGGGGCGAAGGCGGTGCTCGGCGCCGGTGTGCGGCTCACCGGCAATACCCCTGTGATCGACGTCACCGGCCCCCAACCGTTGGAACATCGAGGAAGCGTGCCCCCAGGCGCGGTGGTGATCCCCGGCACCCGTGAGCGTGAGTTCCCGGCCGGCCGGTTCGCCCTGCCATGTGGGCTGATCATCGGACACCGGAGCGAGGCCACCGACGACAAGGTGCGGCTCAACGAGATGCTCCGCGACTTCGGCTCCTCGATGGAGTGAACGACGACTCGATGAGCGGAAACTCGGAGTCGAAGGGCCGCTCTCGTCGCCCGGGTCGTCCCCCGATCGAGCGACAGGTGCTCGAGTCGCCCCTGTCGGCCACCTGGCGACCCGCCGTCCGTGAGAAGGCAGTGCTCGTCGGCGTCGGCCCCGGCATCGTCGAAGGCGATCTCGACGAGCTCGAAGCCCTCGCCGACTCGGCAGGGGCCGAGGCCGTGGGTCGCGTCGTGCAGAGTCGGCGGGAGCCCGACCCCTCGACCTACATCGGGCGGGGCAAGCTCGACGAGGTGCACGCAGAGGTGCACGGCGGCGGCGCGGATTCCGTGATCTTGGACCAGGAGCTCACGCCTGGGCAGCTCCGTTCGCTCGAGGAGCGATTGGGGGTGAAGGTGGTCGATCGCACGGCGCTGATCCTTGACATCTTCGCCTTGCATGCCCGAAGCCGAGAGGGCAAGGCGCAGGTGGAGCTCGCCCAGCTGAACTACCTGCTTCCCCGTCTACGAGGGTGGGGTGAGGCGATGAGTCGTGCAGGCGGAGGCGTGGGCACCCGGTTCGGCGGGGGCGAGACGAAGATGGAGCTGGATCGCCAGCACATCGGGCGCCGCATCGCGAAGCTACGGCGGGAGCTCAAGGCGCTCGCGCGTACCCGCGAGACGAAGAGGTCGCGACGCCAGGGAAGCGGTATCCCCCAGGCTGCGATCGCCGGGTACACGAACTCTGGGAAATCCACGCTGATGAATCGCCTCACGGGCGCAGACGTGATCGTGGCCGACCAGCTCTTCGCGACCCTCGACCCGACGGTCCGCCGGCTCAAGCTGCCCGGAGGCCGCCGTTGCACGATCAGCGACACGGTCGGGTTCGTGAGCAAGCTGCCGCACGATCTGGTCGAAGCCTTCCGCTCGACACTCGAGGAGGTGTCGCTCGCCGAGCTCCTTCTGCACGTCGCCGACGCATCGTCGGCTGAGCTCACCGAGCAGGTCGAGGCGGTTCGACGGGTGCTCGGGGAGATCGGCGCCGGCTCGATACCCGAGGTGCTCGTGCTGAACAAGATCGACCTGCTGAGCGGTTCTCAGCGGGCGCGTCTCGCCGGGCGTTACCCGGGTTCGGTACCGGTTTCGGCGCGATCGGGCGAAGGCGTCGAGGGACTGCTCGAGACGCTGGAAGCCACTCTTCCGCATCCGCCGGTCGAGGTGGAATTGCTCGTTCCGTACGGGCGCGAGGACGTCACGGCGATGCTTTACCGCGAAGCCGAGGTGCTCTCGACCACCCACGACGAGGAAGGTGCCTTCGTGCACGCCCGGGTCGGCCTGCGTGAGCTCGCGGCCGTGCGGGAGTTCGTGCGCAGGGAACGTCACACGACCTGAAGCCGATGCGCTTACTGCTCGGGCGCACCGATGCGCCACAGCCCCTCGTCGGCCCACGCGCCGACGATCACCCGGTCGGGGTCTCGTTTGCCTTCCTGGGCCAGTCGCAGTGCGAGCATCTGCAGACGCACGGTCAGCGGGATCTGCGCCAGAAGCGGCGAGAGCGACGATGGTTCCCGCAGGAGTGTATGCCCGATGCCTTCGGCCCTGGCGGCGGCTGCCACACCTGTCAACAGGGGCTCGTCTGGCGGCACTAGGGTCACCACGTGGTCGCGCTGGTCGAGGGGCACGGCCGAGCCGTGCAGGAGGTGGTCGACGTCGTAGCCCTCGGCCAGCACCCTTGCCGCCTCGCGGACCTTGAGCGCTCCTTCGCGAGCCGTGACGGCGCCCGGGCCGGCCCCTGCGAGCACGAGCAGTCGCTCAGGCCGCCCGATCGCGTCGAGGCCCGGGTCATCGATGGCAGCCTGGACCGCGCCCGGCACGGTCGCCAGCGTCTCTTCCCCCAGCGAGGTCGCCCCAAGCTCTTGGGCGATCAAGGCGAGGGCGATGAGCGCGCTCGTGTAGCTGACGGTGTATGTCTCGCTGGTCTCGGCGGGCACGGTCTCGATCGCGCGCGAAAAATCCGTGCCGCGCTTGGTGATGGTGACGGTGTCGAGGCCTCCCGTGAACGCGAGAGCGCGGGCCGCGAGCGCGTATGACGTTTCTCCTGTGTGCGTGATCACGATCACGCCGTCCTTCGGTCCGATCACCGGCGCCTGGGTCACGAACGACATCGCGGGCACGACCGTCGCCGCTCGGCCGGCTTCCATGAGCATCGCGGCGCCGAGCTCGGCAGCGTGCAGGCTGGTGCCCGTGCCGATGACCCACAGACGGCGCGCCCGATGCAGGCCCTCACAGGCGAGGTGCACCTGCTCGCGAACCGCCGACGACGACAGCATGCGTTGGATCTCTGCGGGCTGGGAGCGGATCTGGTTCTCGAGCGACGTGACGTCACCGTGCGTCATCAGTAGTGGTCTCCTTGGCCGTGGGCATCGCCCAGCCTAGACGCGCAACGGGCGGTTCCCAACGAGCCTGGTGCTCCGTTCCTCTCGCGCGGACTGGCCGATATCGGCAACCGCCTTGTACGGTTTGAGCGGACGGCGCCTATCCTGCGCCGCATGTCGAAGAAGGAGGATCGGATGAAACAGATGTTGCGCTTGGGGGTCGGCCTCGCCGCCGGGCTCGCCACGCTCGTCGGGCCCATCGGGGTACCGGGGGCTGTCGCTGGCGGCGCCACGGGCTGCACGATCGTCGGGACGAGTGGCCCAGACGTCCTCAACGGTACCGCCGGCCGCGACGTGATATGCGGGCGTGGAGGCGACGACGTGATCAGGGGCGCTGACGGCGACGATCTCCTTCGGGGCGGCGTCGGCAACGACACTCTGGAAGGCGGCAACGGGGACGATCTCGTCAAGGGCGGCGGGGGCAGGGACGACCTGTCCGGGAATGAAGGTCGTGATCGTCTCAAGGGCGGCGCCCGTCGCGACGCGATGGCTGGGAACCGCGGCGACGACATCCTGCGAGGTGGCGGCGGCAAGGACACCATGGCCGGCGGTCTCGACAACGACGTCATCCGAGGCGGACAGCAGGGCGACACCATCCGTGGCTCGAAGGGCGAGGACTCGATCTACGGCGAACAGGGCAAGGATCGAGTCTCGGCCGGCCAAGGCAATGACGTGCTGGTCGGAGGCAGGGATGCCGACCAGCTGCGTGGCCGGGTCGGAGACGACACGATCAACTCGGTCGACGGTCTCGGCAACGACCTCGTGCGTGGGCAAGGAGGCACCGACACCTGCACCACTGACCCGGGCGACACGGTCGACGGCTGCGAATAGTCCTAGAGCTTCCTGAGCACGGCGACGACCTTGCCCAGGATGCGTCCGTCGGGCATCTCGTACGGCTCGAGTGCGGGGTTCTCGGGGATCAGCATGACCCGGTCTCCGTCGTGGCCGAGGCGCTTCACGGTGGCCTCGTCCTCGGCGGGACCGGGCAGCAAGGCGGCGACGATGTCGCCATCGCGCGCGTGATCTTGTGAACGCACGACCACGACGTCGCCATCGAATATGCCGGCGCCGATCATCGAGTCGCCCGTCACATTGAGGGCGAAGTGGTCGTGGTCGTCGGCGTAGCCTTCGGGCACGGCGATGTGTTCCTCCACGTGCTCGTCGGCTAGCACCGGGGCGCCGGCGGCGATGCGACCGACCAGGGGAACCGTGACGGCCCCTGCTCTAGGCTCCGAGAGTGCCATGGCTCGGGGCTTGGTTGGGTCCTTGCGCAGCATGCCTTTTCGCTCGAGGTTCGCGAGTTGCGCATGTACGCTCGATGACGACGTGAGCCCCACGGCCTCACCGATCTCGCGCACGGTGGGGGGGTATCCGCGCTCTCGCACGGTCTCGGCGATGAACTCGAGGATGCGGCGCTGGCGCTGGGTCATCTGGGTCGTGTCAGACACGGTCGATAGCCTCCCTCTCGATGAGCGCGAGGCTAGCAGTCCAACAGACGCGACGCAAACATATGTTCGGAAGTGGGCTTGACTCCGAACGAGCGTTCGCTCAGCATGCTTGCATGCATCGAACATATGTTCGACGACGGTTCGCGACCCTCGGCGCCGCGCTCGCGCTGGTCGGCGTGTTGAGCGGCCCGATGGCCCGCGCCCTTTCTCTGATCGATCGGCCGAGCGATCGTTCGACCGATCGGTTCGACCTCGTCTCGTCGCGAACGCACGTGGTCCGCGAGGGCGACACCCTTTGGTCGATCGCATCGGCGTTGGCGCCTGAGAACGACCCCCGCGAAGTGATCGACGAGATCGAACGGTTCAACCCTCGGGCCTCGAGCTTCCTGGTGCCAGGGCAGATCCTGATCGTCCCGCCACGGGAGTAACACATCCGTGCGCGCTACCGAGTTCGAGCCCCAGTCCCAGCCCCAGCCGATAGAACCGAGATTGACGGCGACGCTCGGCCCGGCTACCGTTCGCGCGGCCACTACATGTTGTGGTGTCAGTGGCAAACAGCTATGCGATGCCCATGGTGCGATGCGAACGAGGACCGTGTCGTCGACTCCCGGCCTGCCGATGGCGGAGCGGCCATCCGTCGACGGCGAGAATGCGGTGCGTGCTCCCGCCGGTACACGACGTTCGAGCGCATCGAAGACGTGGGTGTCGTCGTCGTCAAGCGCGACGGCTCCAAGGAGCCGTTCGACAGGGCGAAGCTCGCCGGCAGCATCCGCAAGGCGCTCGCCGATAGGCCGATCACCTCGATCGAGGTCGAGATCATGGTCGACCGCATCCAGTCGCGACTGCGGCGGCGCGGACCCGAGATCGCATCGCACCTGGTCGGCCAAGAGGTGCTGGCGGCGCTGCGTCGCACCGACGAGGTGGCGTACCTGCGATTCGCCTCCGTATACAAGGAATTCGAAGGCGTGGCCGACTTCGAGCGAGAGATGGTCTCGCTGCAGAAGAAGGTTCCAGCCAAGCGACGGCGTTCGACCTGATACACTACATATTGTGGGTGGTGAGATTTCTCACCACATCATGTTGACGTCCGGCCCGGGGGAGTCCACAATCACGGAGCCGTAATCACATGGGTGTGGTTTTCCCCAGATCATCCACACGCGTTCCACACGGCGGGTCGAAGAACCGCCGAGAGTAGGAGGGGGTTGCCGGTGGCGACGAAAGAAGGCGACGTAGAGGTCATCCGAGATGGATTGACGTTCAAGCGGTACTTCACGAGCGAGGGTACGCACCCGTTCGACGAGGTCGAGTGGCAGGTGCGCGACGCGGTCATCCCGAACTACAAGCAAGGCGGCAACGCCTTCGAGCAGCGTGACGTCGAGTTCCCGGCCTCGTGGTCGCAGAACGCGACCAACATCGTCGCCCAGAAGTACTTCCGCGGCACCCTCGGCACCCCGCAGCGTGAGTCGAGCGTGCGTCAGCTCTCCGGACGGGTCGTCGACACGATCACCCGGTGGGGTCAGAAGAACGGCTATTTCGCGAGCGACCGTGACGCGCAGGTCTTCGCCGAGGAGCTCACGCACCTCATCGTCACCCAGAAGGCTGCGTTCAACTCTCCGGTCTGGTTCAACGTCGGTGTCCCCGACACGCCGCAGCAGTGTTCCGCGTGCTTCATCTTGGCGGTCGATGATCACATGAGCTCGATCCTGAACTGGTACGTCGAGGAAGGCACGATCTTCAAGGGCGGCTCGGGCTCGGGCATCAACCTGTCGAAGATCCGGTCCTCGAAGGAGTCGCTCGCCGGCGGCGGCACTGCGAGCGGCCCCGTGAGCTTCATGCGCGGCGCCGACGCGAGCGCCGGCACGATCAAGTCGGGCGGCAAGACCCGCCGCGCGGCCAAGATGGTGATCTTGAACGTCGATCACCCTGATATCGGTGACTTCATCTGGTGCAAGGCCAAGGAAGAGCACAAGGCCCGCGCGCTGCGTGACGCCGGTTTCGACATGGATCTCGACGGCAAGGACAGCGCGTCGATCCAGTACCAGAACGCCAACAACTCCGTGCGGGTCACCGACGAGTTCATGCGCGCGTTCGAGCAGGATAAGGACTGGAAGCTGAAGACCGTCACGAGCGACGAGACCGTCGACACGGTCCGGGCCCGAGAGCTCATGCGCGAGATCGCCACGGCGGCATGGGAGTGCGCCGACCCCGGCATGCAGTACGACACCACGATCAACGAGTGGCACACGTGTCCGGCCACCGGGCGCATCAACGGCTCGAACCCGTGCTCGGAGTACATGCACCTCGACAACTCAGCGTGCAACCTCGCGTCGATGAACCTCATGAAGTTCTTGAACGACGACGGCTCGTTCGACGTAGCGAGCTTCCGGCACGCGGTCGAGGTCGTGTTCACCGCGCAAGAGATCGTGGTCGGCGAATCCGACTACCCGACCGAGAAGATCGGCGACAACGCCCGCGCCTACCGCCAGCTCGGCCTGGGCTATGCCAACCTGGGCGCGCTGCTCATGGCTCGCGGCTTGCCCTACGACTCCGACGGCGGGCGGGCGTGGGCCGGCGCGATCACGGGCATCATGACCGGTCAGGCATACCGCACCAGCGCGCGTATCGCCGAGGTCATGGGAGCGTTCGACGGGTACGGGCCTAACGCTGACGCCATGCTGCGGGTGATGCGCAAGCACCGCGCCGCGGCAGACGAGATCGACAGCGAGCTCGTGCCCGAGGCGCTGCTCTCCGCGGCGAAGCAGTCGTGGGATGAGGCCGTCTCGCTCGGCGAGCAGCACGGGTACCGCAACGCACAGGCATCAGTGCTTGCTCCGACCGGCACGATCGGGCTCATGATGGATTGCGATACAACCGGCATCGAGCCCGAGCTCGCGCTCGTGAAAACCAAGAAGCTCGTCGGTGGTGGCACGATGCAGTTCGTCAACCAGACCGTGCCGCGTGCGCTCGACAAGCTCGGGTATGACGCGCAGCAGGTCGACGACATCATCGCCTACATCGCCGAGCACAACTCGGTGGTCGACGCGCCGAACCTGAAGACCGAGCACTACGCGGTGTTCGACACGGCCATGGGCGCGCAGCCCATCCACTACATGGGCCACGTGCGCATGATGGCTGCGGCGCAGCCGTACATCTCCGGTGCGATCTCGAAGACCGTGAATATGCCCGAAGAGGCCACGGTCGAGGAGGTCGAGCAGCTCTTCATCGAGAGCTGGAAGCTGGGTCTCAAGGCGGTCGCGATCTACCGTGACAACTGCAAGGTCGCCCAGCCCCTATCAGCCGACAAGAAGAAGGTCGTCGGGGCAGGCGCAGCCGGCGAGCTCGCGCATCCGGTGCGCAAGCGTCTGCCGATGTCACGGCCGTCGACCACGACGTCGTTCCAGGTGGGCGACGCCGAAGGCTATGTCACGGCCGGGTCCTACCCCGACGACGGGCTAGGTGAGATCTTCCTGAAGACCTCGAAGCAGGGCTCGACCCTCGCCGGCGTGATGGACGCGTTCGCGATCGCCGTGTCTATCGGCCTGCAGTACGGAGTGCCGCTCGAGACCTACGTCTCGAAGTTCATCAACACCAAGTTCGAGCCCAGCGGCATGACGAACGACCCCGACATCAGGTTCGCGACGTCGATGATCGACTACGTGTTCCGCCGTCTGGCGCTCGACTACCTGCCTTCGGAGACCAGGGAAGGGTTGGGCATCAAGTCTGTCGCTGAGCGCACCGAGTCGGTCCAGATGGAGTTCGGTCCGAACATCGAGCAGCCAACGACGCAGGCACCCGTCGGGGCGCTGCCATCGATCGAGGGCACGCGAAGGTCGACGGCGAGGGCGAACGATGCGCCGCTGTGCTACAGCTGCGGCTCGAAGATGCAGCCGGCGGGATCGTGCTACGTCTGCTCGAGCTGCGGCAGCACCAGCGGCTGCTCGTAGGGCGGGGCACCACGTGCCCGGTAGCCTGTGACGATGAGCGACGGTGGAGCACGTCTGCAGGGTTTGCACCACGTGCAGCTCGCTATGCCTCCGGGGGAGGAAGAGGCCGCGGTGCGCTTCTACGGGGCGATCCTCGGCCTCACGCAGGTGCCGAAGCCACCAGAGCTCGCGCCACGCGGCGGGGTGTGGTTCCGTGACGAGGGGCTCGAGGTGCATCTGGGCATCGAGGAGCCGTTCACTCCGGCGGCGAAGGCGCACCCGGCGTTCCTCGTGCGCGACCTCGAAACGTTGCGTGAACGTATCCAGTCCGCCGGATATCGCGTGACCGACGACGTGCCCCTCGAGGGCTACCACCGGTGCCACGTGCGCGACCCGTTCGGCAATCGCATCGAGCTGGTGGAGCCGAAGGTCTGATGGAGTTGCCGTTTCGTCGCCTCGACCCAGAGGCGACGCTGCCGAGCTCGCAGCATGCCGGCGACGCCGGACTCGACCTGTGCGCGAACGCCGATGTCGAGGTGCTTGCGGGCGAACGGGCGATGGTCCCCACTGGCCTCGCCGTGGCTATCCCCGAAGGGTACGCCGGGCTGGTGCTTCCCCGGTCAGGACTCGCATCGAAGCGGGGCCTGACGCTCGCGAACTCCCCGGGGCTGATCGACGCAGGCTATCGGGGCGAGGTGATCGTGTCGGCGGTGAACCTCGATCTCACCGAGGCGGTGAAGATCGCCCGTGGCGATCGGATCGCCCAACTCGTGGTGGTGGCCTTGCCCACGGTGAAGCCAACGTGGGTGAGTGACCTTCCGGCCACCCAACGCGGCGAAGACGGCTTCGGCTCGACCGGTTCGTCATGATCCGGGCTGAGGGATCTGTCGGGCCACTGCCGGTTGAAGGTGTCTTGGGCCGCGGTTAGCATGTTCTAGCACCACGCGGACGTGGCTCAGTTGGTAGAGCACCACCTTGCCAAGGTGGGGGTCGCG
>JBBEAY010000033.1:0-30714 GCA_040882605.1 Actinomycetota bacterium | reverse complement strand
GGCTGGTCGGCTGGAGACCGCTGCTTGACATGGTGGGCCGTGGGATGTCTAGGGTCGAAGTCATGCCCAAGCGCACGATCGCCGGCGATCTTCCGGCGCCGATGCTCGCGAAGCTGCATCCCGCCATGCCTACCGGCGACGGCTGGACCTACGAGCCGAAGTGGGACGGGTTCCGCACGATCGTGGCCGTCGACGTCGGCGGCCCGGCCCGGCTCGTGAGCCGCGATGGGCGGCCGCTCGGACGGTACTTCCCCGAGCTGGTGGAAGTGCTCGAGACCGCAGCTAACGGATCGTTCGTCGCCGATGGCGAGATCGTGCGCGTGGCCGACGGGTCGATGGATTTCGACGAGCTCCAGCTCCGGCTGCATCCGGCCGAGTCGCGGGTTCGCAAGCTCGCCGAGGAGATCCCGGCCTCGCTCGTCGTCTTCGACCTGCTGCGCGAGAGCGGCGAGGATCTCACGGCCCTTTCCCTGGCCGAGCGACGGGAACGCCTCGTGACGATCGCGCAGCGTCTCGATTGGCCGCTGGCGCCTGGTGACCTCGCGTTGATGCCTTCGGCGCCCGTCGTGCTCGTCGCACCGTTCACCCGCGATGTCGCGGTCTCCGAGTCGTGGTTCGCCGACGAGGACGGCCTCGGACAGGATGGCGTGCTCGCCAAACGCGACGACCAGCCCTACCTATCGGGCGAACGTGGCTGGGTGAAGGTGAAGCACCGTCGAACGCTTGACACGGTCGTCGGCGGATACCGACTCTCGAAGGCGAGCGCCAAGAGCGAGCCGGGCATCGGGGCGCTGCTGCTCGGCCTGTACGACGACGACGGCACGCTGCATTACGTCGGACACACGTCGTCGTTCAAGGCCGCCGAACGTCGTGAGATCCTCGGGGTGCTGCGCGACCTCGAGGGGGGCGAGAGCTTCGGGGGTGGCCGCGCGCCCGGTGGACCGAGCCGCTGGTCGGCCGGCAAGGATCCGGAGTGGGTCGCGATCGAACCGGTGCTCGTCTGCGAGGTGACGATCGACCGCATGCAGTATGGGCGGTTCCGCCACGCTGCGACGTTCGTTCGGTGGCGTGAGGACCGCGAGCCGAAGAGCTGCACGTTCGACCAGCTCGGCGTGTCGCCACCGGAATGGCCGGACGGCGACTACGCCGAGTAGTCTACTCAGACTAGCTACGCCGTGTCTCAGGCGGCCTGGGCCTGTAGCTCTTCCTTGCGCGCCTGCATGCGCGCGCCCAGGTCCTGGAGCTCATCGTCCTCGAAGACCTGCTCGACCTTCGGGAACATCTCGTCCTCTTCCTCCGTGATGTGGTGCTCGAGGTTCTCCTTCATGACGGAGAACTTCGCCATCCAGGTCTCGTCGCTCGGCACGACGTCTTCGAGCTCGCCCATGATCGTGTCGACGACGTGATGCTCCTCGTATCCCTCGAGCGCGAGATCCTTCGTCTTCGGGTGCTCTTTCAGAGCCGGGTAGAAGATCTCCTCTTCGATCGCCTCGTGGATCCCGAGCTCGTGCTTCAGCGTCGCGAGGCCCTCGGTGCGGGTCTTTTCGGCGCGTTCGGTGGTGTCCTCGAGGTCGGACAGCATCTTCTTGACCTCGGTGTGGTCGCGCTTCAGCAGCGTCAAGGCGTTCATCGTCGGTCCCCTCCGTCGGCGGGGGGCGCAGGCTGCGCCCGTTCTCGCCAGAGGTTCCCCCGGTCGACATGGTCCAAACGGGCAAGTCCGAGGATCGACTCCCTCAACGCTGGTTCCGACCCAGTCCCCTCCGCTCCTGCTTCATCGCCTCCCACTCGGCGACCTTCTTCGCGCGCGAAGGGTTCACGCGAACCGGCTCGTCGTCACCCTTGGGGAAGTGTGGCGGCCACGGCGCGTCACCGAGACCGCCGGCCGCATCGCGCTCCGCGAGCCCGAGCAAGGGATCCAGCGTGCCCGCATGGTCGTCGATGCCGGCGCCCGGGTCGCCGATCTCCCGCAGCCTCTCGGGCACCGTTCGCACGGTGAACCGTGCGGGCTCGACATCGGCGACCTCGCTCCAATCGAGCGGGGTCGAGACGCGCGCGTCCGGCATCGGCCGGATCGAGTAGGCGCTCGCCACCGTGCGGTCGCGCGCGTTCTGGTTGTAGTCGAGGAAGACGCCGGTGCGTTCCTCCTTCCACCATGCGGTCGTCGCGACGCCCGGCATACGCCGCTCGACCTCGCGCGCGAACGCGAGAGCGGCCCGGCGCGTTGCAGTGAACCCGTGCCCGCGCTCGACGCGGGCGTTGATGTGCAGCCCTCGCTTGCCGCTCGTCTTGGGGAACCCGGTGAGGCCGTGCTCGGCGAGCACGTCGCGCGATATCAGCGCGACTTGCCGCACGTCGTCCCACGGAACGCCGGGCGTCGGGTCGAGGTCGACGCGCAGCTCGTCGGGATGGTCGACGTCGTCGGCGCGCACCGGCCATGGGTTGCACTCCAGGCAGCCAAGCGTCGCCGCCCACACGAGCACCGCCTCGTCGGCCATCACGGGCATCGACGCCTCGCGTCCGCTCGGGAACTTGACGGTCGCAGTACGCACCCAGTCGGGCGCCCCCTTCGGGATGCGTTTCTGATAGAACGGCTCGGTGTCCTCGCCGGTCACGCCTCCGGGGAATCGGTGCAGGATCGCGGGTCGGTGGCGACACCCGTGAAGCGCCGCTCCAGCCACCTCGGCCCAATACTCGACGACCTCCAGTTTCGTGATCGGGCGGCCCGCGGCATCGGGGAAATAGACCTTGTTGGGACTCGTGACCTTGATATCACGGCCCTGCACATCGATCGTGGTCGCCGGGGTCGCCATGCCCGAAACCTACCCGACGCGGATCTCCCACCCCGTGCCACTCGGCGGGTTACCCTTGCGGATCGGATACGGTTAGCATACAGATCATGCAGAAACTCCGTATCGAAACCGTCTCAAAGCCGTTCGCGGGCGACTCGGAGCTGATTTCGGTGGCCATCGACATACTCACTCTCATGGAGGCGATGGGCTTGCTCGCCGACGAAGCCGAGATCAGCAGTCTCGATGTAGACGCCATCGCGATGCTTGCACGAGCCGCCGGCAGAGCCGGATTGGCCCCCAAGGCTGTCGCCGAGCTTCAGGCCGGCGGCTCCCGGGGTCGACGGCGAGCGATCGTCCAGCTCCGTGACGCTCTGCAGGCGTCGCCGCTTCCCGATCGCGAGTGGGGCCCGCTGACGACGGCCCTCGGCGTCGAGCGCCTGGCGGGTCTCCTCGGGGTCGCCGAGGCGAGCCTGCGACGGTACGCCTCGGGGGTGCGAACCACGCCCGACGACGTGGCGGCGCGCCTGCATCTCCTGGCACGCGTGACCGGCTATCTCCGCGGCGGCTACAACGACATCGGCATCCGCCGGTGGTTCCAACGTCCGCGTCGATCGCTCGGCGGTGAAACGCCCGAGGCATTCCTCGGTCACGACTGGTCCGCCGACGACGAGCGAGCGACCGCCGTGCTCGAGTTGGCGCGGGCACTGACCTCGTCGCCGGCGACTTGATCGCGTTCCGTCAGACCGATCCGAGGTTCCCCTTCCTGTGGGAGAGCTCTGCGCAGCCCTCGGCTCGCTGGCATGAGGCGGGCGAGGGGCCGGTCCAGTATTTCTCCGACACGCCCGAGGCCGCATGGGCGGAGTTCCTGCGGCACGAGGAGATCGTTGACTCCGCCGATGTGCGAGGGGTGCGTCGAGCGATGTGGGTCGCGTCGATCGAGCGGGAGCGGTTGGAGGCACCCGCGGTCTCCGATCGGGTTGCACGCGGCGGGCCGTCGTCCTACCCGACATGCCGGCGCGCGGCGAAGGAGCTGCGACGTCGAGGCGCGACCGGACTGATCGCCCCCTCGGCGGCGATCCAACGTGGCCACAGCGTGCGGTTCCTCGTCGACGGTGGCCTGCTCCGTGAGGCGCGCGACGACGCGGTCACGATCGCCCTCTTCGGCGCGCGCCCCTCGCTCGTCGGGTACCTCGGGAGCCCGGACGCCCGGCCCGCGCCGGATCTGGTCGCCTCGGTGCGACAGCTCCGAGGCCGTGGCTGACCGAACTACGACGCGCCGGTGCCTGCCCGTTCCCCGGTCTCCTTGACGGCGCGCAGCACGGTGTCGCCGATGTCAGCGGGGTTACGAACCACCCGGTGGCCCAGCCTCTCGATCGTGTCGAGCTTGGCGGTCGCGGTGTCGGAATCGCCGGCGATGACCGCGCCGGCGTGGCCCATGCGCCGCCCGCGCGGCGCCGATACGCCCGCGATCAACGCCACGAGCGGCTTCGACATGTATTGCGCCGCCCACGACGCCGCTTCGACCTCCTGCTGTCCGCCGATCTCACCGATCATCACGACCACGTGGGTGTCGTCGTCGCCCTCGAACGCCTGCAGCACCGTCTTGAAATCGGTGCCGTTCACCGGGTCGCCGCCGATGCCGACGCAGGTTGACTGCCCGAGGCCGAGCCCGGTCATCTGCGAGACCGCCTCGTAGTTCAATGTGCCGCTGCGTGAGACCACGCCCACCCGGCCTTTGAGGTAGATGTGGCTCGGCATGATGCCGACCTTGCACTCGCCCGGCGTGATGATGCCGGGGGAGTTCGGGCCGATGATGCGCGTCGATCGTCCGGCGAGATAGCGCTTCGTGCGCACCATGTCCTGCACCGGCACGCCGTCGGCGATGATCACCGCGACGCCGACGCCCGCGTCGACCGCCTCGAGCAGCGAGTCGGTCGCGACCTGCGGTGGCACGAAGATGCCGCTGACGTCGGCGCCGGTCTCCTCGACGGCCTCGGCCACGCTGTTGAACACCGGCAAGCCGAGGTGGGTTGCGCCGCCCTTGCCGGGCGTCACGCCGCCGACGATCTTCGTGCCGGTGGCCATCGCCTCCTCCGCATGGAACGTGGCGTGCTGGCCCGTGAATCCCTGGATGATGACCTTGGAGTCCTTGTTCACGTAGACGCTCACGCCGGCGCTCCTTCCGTGCGGGCCTCGGCGTTCGAGGCCGCGGCCACGGCTTTCGCTGCCGCGTCGTCGAGGTCGGCGCCCTGGATCAGCTCGAGCCCACTCTCGTCGAGGATCGCCCGCCCTTCGGCGACGTTGGTGCCTGCGAGCCGCACGATCACCGGCACGTCGATCCGTTGGTCGCGCGCCGCCTGCACGACGCCGGTCGCGATCCAGTCGCACCGGTTGATCCCCGCGAAGATGTTCACGAGGATCGCGCGCACATTCGGATCCTTCAGCACGATCCGGAACGCGTTCGCGATCTTCTCGGGGCTCGCGCCGCCGCCAACGTCGAGGAAGTTCGCGGGACGTCCGCCGTGGTGTGCGATCGCGTCCATCGTTCCCATCGCGAGCCCTGCGCCGTTCACGATGCAGCCGACGTTGCCATCGAGCGCGATGTAGTTCAGGCCGTGACCGGTGGCCTCGACTTCCTTCGGGTCTTCCTCGTCGAAGTCGCGCAGCTCGACCACGTCGCCCTGGCGGAACAGCGCGTTGTCGTCGAAGCTCATCTTCGCGTCGAGTGCGACCAGCTCGCCGTCTTCGGTCTCGATGAAGGGGTTGACCTCGAGCATCAGGCAGTCGAGGTCGCGGAACAGCCGGTACATGCGCTTGAGCAGCCGGGTGAACGAGGTCGTCTTCTTGCCGAGCCCGATCGCGGTGGCGACCTTGCGGCATTGGAAGTCGACGAGGCCCACACCGGGGTCGATGTACGCCTTGTGGATCGCGTCGGGGGTCGACTCAGCGACGTCCTCGATGTCGACGCCGCCTTCCGCGCTGGCGACGACGACGATGCGCTGCGAGTCGCGATCGACCACCATCGACAGGTAGAACTCGCGCTCGATGCGCGAGGCGCGTTCGACCAGCACGCGGCTGACGCGTTGGCCTTCGGGACCGGTCTGCGCGGTTACGAGCGTGGAGCCGAGCATCGCGTCGGCGATCTCTGCGATCTTGGCGGGGGAGTTGCCGATCTTCACGCCGCCGGCCTTGCCGCGCCCGCCTGCGTGGATCTGAGCTTTCACGACCCAGCGCTGACCGCCGAGCTCCTCGGCCACTCGCGCCGCGGCCTTCGAGGTGTAGACCACCTCGCCGCGCGGCGTCGTCACTCGGTACCGCCGGAGCAACGACTTCGCCTGGTACTCGTGGATGTTCATCTGCGTCTTCTCCTTCGCGCCCGGCGGCGGGCGACACCTCCGCGGGCCCTTCGGCGGGCTCGCTTCTCGTGGGTCGATGCGCACCCGTCAGCGGGCGCGCATCTGCTCGACCTTGCGCATCAGGTTCTCGGCCATGCGGATCGAGGCCGCGTCGATCAGGCGGCCGTCGAGCGAGACGGCCCCCTTTCCTTGCTTGGCGCCCTCTTCCATCGCCTGCATGATGCGCTTGGCGCGGTCGATCTCGGCCTCTGCCGGCGTGAAGACCTCGTTGGCGAGCTCGATCTGCGAGGGGTGGATCGCCCACTTGCCCTCGCAGCCCAGGGCGCCGGCACGGCGGGCGGCGCTGCGGTAGCCGTCGGCGTCGGCGAGGTCGCCGAAGGGTCCGTCGATCGGGCGCAGACCCTGGGCGCGACACGCCGCGACCATGCGCGAGATGCCGAAGTGCCACTGGTCGCCCCAATGGATCTCACGTGCTCCGGTCTGCGGACCGGGGTCGGAGAGCACCGAGTAGTCGGGGTTGGCGCCGCCGATGTTCGTCGTGCGCGCTTGCACGCTCGCGGCGTAGTCGGCCACGCCGAACACCATCGCCTCGAGGCGGTCGGGACGCGCGCGAGAGATCGCCTCGACGTTAGCCATGCCCGCCGCCGTCTCGATCAAGATGTGGATGCCGATGCGGCCGGGCGCCCAACCGTTGCGTTGTTCGATCTGGTCGAGCAGGGTCGCGACGAACTCGACGTCTGACGGCGATCCCACCTTGGGCACGAGCAGTGTGTCGAGCATCTCGCCCCGAGCCTCGACCACGTCGACGATGTCGCGGTAGCACCAGTGCGTGTCGAGGCCGTTGATCCGCACGCTCACCGCACACGGCGACCAGTCGTGCGCCCCGAGCGCCTCGATCACGTTGGTGCGAGCCTGCTCCTTGTCGTCGGGCGCGACGGCGTCCTCGAGGTCGAGGAACACGATGTCGGCGCCGAGCGTCGGCGCCTTCTCCATCGCCCGCACATTGGTGCCGGGCACGGCGAGCTCGCTGCGATGCAGCCGCTGGGGTCGAGCCATGAGCTCAGGCCGAGCGGGGAAGCACTGCGTCGAACGCGGCGAGCACGCGATCGGCGGTCTCGCGGTTCGCGTTCACGCCCATGAGGCCAACACGCCAGATCGGTGGCGCCTTGGGACCGAGCCCGCCACCGACCTCGATGCCGTGCTCGCGCAAGATGCGCGTCTGGATCTCCTTGCCGTCGATGCCTTCGGGCACCTTGATCGCTGTGAGCTCCACGAGCTGGCGATCGGCGTCGGCGAGCAACTCGTAGCCACGCGAGCGCATCTGCTCCTGGAAGTAGCGCCCGGCGTCGGCGTTGTTCTCCCACCGCGCCTCGAGGCCTTGTTCGAGCACGAGCCGCACTCCCGTGTACAGGGCGTAGTACTGCAGGATCGGCATCGTGTGGTGATACGTGATCGGGCGGTCGATCCAGTACTTCGAGAGCTCCTCGAAGTCGTAGTAGTAGGGCACCGGTTCCTGGTGGCGCGCCATCGCGCCGACCGCGCGCTCGCTGACCGTCACCGGCGCGATCCCCGGCGGGCACCCGAGCGCCTTCTGCGAGCACGAGTAGCCGTAGTCGATGCCCCAGGCTTCGGCTTCCACCTGCTGGCCTCCGAGCGAGGTGACGCAGTCCGCGTAGAGCAGCGCGTCGGAACCGCTCGCCCGCATGGCCTCGCCGAGCTCCTGTAGTGGGAAGTCCACCCCGGTCGAGGTCTCAGCGTGCACGACGCTCACGATCTTCGTGCCGGGGTTCGCGGCGAGCGTTTCCATGATGCGATCGACGCTCACGATCTGACCGAAGTCGGCGGTAAGCTCGATCACGTTGGCGCCCACGCGGTGAGCGAAGTCGTTCAGCCGCGATCCGAAGAATCCCCAATGGCAGCTGATCACGGTGTCGCCTGGTTCCAGCAGGTTCATGAAGCCTGCTTCCATCGCGCTCGTGCCCGACGAGCTGAGCGCGATCGTGAGGCCACCGTCGGGCCGGCGCCACAGCGCGCGCAGACCCGTGACGAGCCCGTCCAAGATGTCCCAGAAGTCGGGGTCGAGGTGTCCGTTCATCGGCAGACGCATCGCGTCGAGCACCGCAGGGTGCACATTCGATGGGCCGGGGCCGCACAGCAGCCGGTCGCCGGGTTCGAGCACCGGCATGGTCGCGTCGGTCATGGTGCGATCCTCCCCTCCGCGGACTGCCGCGGCTCACTCCTCACTTGAACGCAGGTTCAAGGAAGCGCCGAGTATGGCACGGAAGGAACCCGCGGTGATAGTCGTCGACCAGGCCGCATGCGTCCGCCGGTTCTTGCCGCGTCAACCGGTGTTCTGCAGACCGGCCGCGACGCCGCTGATCGAAGCTTGGACGAGCCGTTCGGTCCGCGCGCTGGGCCGTTCGTCGAGGCATCGGATCTGCAGGAACGAAAGGGCATCGACGTAGGGGTTGCGATACTCGATCGCTCGCTGCAGGTCGGGGCGCCCATCGAGCAGCCGGGCATGCCCCGTCACCGAGAGCACGAGCTCGGTGGTGCGAGCCATCTCGTCGAGGATCGTGGTGGTGAGGTCCGCCCGGCCACCCCGCGCGAGGTAGCGACCGGCGATCGTGGGGTCGGCTTTCGCGAGCGACAGCTCGGCGTTGTCGAGCAGCGTGGAGAAGAACGGCCAGTCGCGCGCCATCGCCCGGAGCCTCGTGATGCCGCCGCGCTGTTCCGCGACCGCAGCGAGCCCCGCTCCGAGTCCGTACCAGCCGGTCAGGTTGATGCGGCTCTGTCCCCAGGCGAACACCCACGGTATGGCCCGCAGATCCTCGAGCGCCGTGGTGTCGTCGATCCCGCGGGAAGCCGGGCGTGACGCGATGGGCAGCGTGCCGATCTGAGCGATCGGCGTGACCCGCCGGAAGAACTCGACGAAACCATCGGCGTGCACGAGCTCCTCGTAGTGCACGCGCGATGCGCTCGAGAGCCGGTCGATCTCGTCGGCGAACCCGTCAGCCGGATCGCTCGCCACCGGATCGCTCGCCACCGGATCGCTCGCCACGGTCGCCTTATCGGCCGATGCCCGCACGACCGCGTTCGTGATCTGTTCGATGTGCCTGCGGGCGAGTGCCGGGTTCCCGTACCGAGCGAACGCCACCTCGCCTTGCTCGGTCACCTTGAAACGACCTGCGACCGAGCCCGGCGGTTGCGCCGTGATCGCCGCGCTCGCCGGACCGCCTCCGCGTCCAAGGGCACCGCCGCGACCATGGAAGATCGTGAGTCGGAGTCCTCGTGTTCGCGCCCACGCCGCCATCGCCCGTTGGGCGCCGTAGAGCTCGAGGTTCGCTGCGAGCATGCCGGCTTCCTTCGCGGAATCGGAGTAGCCGACCATGACCTCGAGCTCGCCCGCTCGCCGCCGCAGCAGCCGCCGGGCCTCGGGCCTGCTGACCCAGGCATCGAGGATGTCGGGGGCCGCGGCGAGCTCCTTCCTCGATTCGAGCAGCGGAACCGGCACGATCTCGGGTGGGCCCTCGGGCACGGCGAAGCGGGCGAGACGGAGCACGCCGGCCAGGTCGTCGGCCGAGCGCGTGAAGCTCACGATCACGTGGTCGCATGCCTCGACGCCGAACCGCTGCTGGATGTCGGCGATCGCACGGAAGGTGGCCAGCACCTCGCGTGTCGAGGGCGACGGTGCCGTGGCTGTTTCGCGGCCGGGGGCCGTGAGCTCCGCCAGCGCCGAGGCGAGCACGCTCGAATGCTGCCGCACTTCCATCGAGGCGAGGTGGAACCCGAATGCTTCGACCTGCCAGCGAAGGTGCTGGAGCTCCCCGTAAGCAAGCCGGGGCGCGCCGCCGGCTGCGAGCGATCGCTGCAGCAGGTCGATGTCGTTCAGCAGCTCCTTCGGCCCGCCGTAGGCGCCCGACGTGTCGGTCCGTGTCGCCGCCAGCCGGTGCGCGGCGAGTCCCAGCATGCGCCGGTGCGGGGCGTCGGAGAGCTTGCGCTCCAGTTCATTCGCGACCTGGGGCATCTCGGCGGCGGTGCGCGCGAGCCCCCGGCGAAGCGCCCTGCTCGGCGGCACGTCGCGATCGGAGACCGACAGCGTGCGCGCGATCCTCCTCGAGGCCGCCTCCAGCCCGCGGAGCACGTGGTCGGACTGGATCGACACGGCCGCGCGCGTGACGTCGGCGGTCACGCCCGGGTTCCCGTCGCGATCGCCGCCCACCCAGGTTCCCCATCGCAGGAAAGGTGCGAACGCCGGCGGCCTGATCCCTGCTCCTTCGGGGTCGATCCGGCGGTCCATCTCACGGAAGACGGCCGGCAGGGTCGTGAAGATCGTCTGGTCGAAGAGCGCGAGCACCGCCCGCACCTCGTCGAGTGGCTCGGGGCGATGCGGGCGGACCGGATCGGTGCGCCACAGGCCGGCGATCTCCTCGCGCATGCGGCGGCGGACCTCCAGCTCCTCCGATGCCCCCAGCGGCAGGTCCTCGAGCTGTTCGATGAGCGCCCCGATACGCCACAGATGCTCGACGACCGCTCGGCGCTTCGCCTCGGTCGGGTGAGCGGTGAGCACCGGCTGGATGCGCAGATCCGCGACCGCAGCCGGGTCGGCCTCGAGTGCCCCGATCGAGTCTTTGACGGGCATACCCGATCGCGCCCGGCGCCGCAGTGTCCGCACCCGGTGGCGTTCCTCGGCGAGATTCACCAGCTGGAAGTAGCACGTGAACGCTCTGATCACGTCCTCGGCTTGGCGCAGGTCGAGGCCGTCGACGAGCTGCGTGATCCGGCCCAACCGTGCACCGGTCGGGTGTCCGCGGTAGGCGATCGTCGCGGTGCGCAGCGCCTCGACCGAGGCAAGCAGGGCCTTGCCGCCGCTCTCGGCGATCGCATCGCCGAGCATCGTCGTCAACAGGCGAACGTCGCTGCGCAGCGCCCGCGAGCGCGGACCTTCGCGGCGGCCCGAGTCCGCTCGGCCCGTCACACGATCACCCCGAGAAGGCGTCGGGGTTGAGCAGGGTCGGCGGGCGGGCGCCATCGATCGCGGCGAACACGTTGTCGACAACCAGGTCGCCCATCGCGTTGCGCGTGTCGACCGTGGCGCTGCCGAGGTGGGGGATCACCACGGCGCTCTCGAGCTTCAGCAGGCGAGCTTCCACCTCGGGCTCCCGCTCGAATACGTCGAGCCCCGCGCCGAAGATCTCCCCCGACTCGATCGCGTCGGCGAGCGCCGCTTCGTCGACCACCGGGCCGCGCGAGGTGTTGACTACGACGGCCGTGGACTTCATCGCGCGGAACGCTTCGGCGCCGAAAAGGTGCCGCGTCTCTGGCGTGAGGTTCGTATGGATCGAGACGAAGTCGGCCTGTGCGAGCAGGTCATCGAGCTCGAGTCGCTCCGCGCCTGTCTCGGCTTCCACCTCGGCGGGCAGCTGCACCGCATCGGCGTAGACCACGCGCATACCGAAGCCCTTGGCGCGGCGCGCGACGGCCTGGCCGATCCGCCCGAAGCCGACGATGCCGATCGTCTTGTGGTGCACATCCTGGCCGAGCATCATCAGCGGTCCCCAGATCCACTGTGTGCCCGCGCGCAGGAACCGCTCGCCCTCCCCGACGCGGCGCGCCGCCGCCATGAGCAGTGCGAAGGCGGTGTCGGCGGTGGTCTCGGTGAGCACGTCGGGTGTGTTCGTGGCGAGCACGCCTGCCTCTGTGCACGCAGCGACGTCGACGTTGTCGAAGCCCACGGCGTGGTTCGCTACGATCTTCAGCTGCGGCCCCGCGGCGGCGAGGAACTCGGCGTCGACCTTCTCGGTGAGCATGGTCACGATCGCATCGCGTCCCGCGATCACCGACAGCAGCTCGTCTCGTGGGATGCCGAAGTCGTTCTCGTGCACCGTGACGTCGCAGCGTTCCTGCAGGCGAGCCATCGGCGCATCCATGATCGGACGGGTGACGAGCACGTTCGGAAGATCGGTCATGGTGTCCTCCTCATCGGTGTCGGGCCTTGATCTGACGGCCCGCAGCCCGCAGTATGCCGCGAGGCGGGTTGTGGCGGGTAGCCTCGGTGCCCGTGCGCCTCGCCACGCCGATCGAGACCCCACGACTCCGTCTCAGGCCGTTCCATGACGACCGCTCCGATGTCGATGCGCTGCTCGCCGTGCTGGGCGACCCTGAGTCGATGCGGTACTACCCGGCGCCGTTCGACCGTGACGGCGCCAGGGCCTGGATCGACCGGCAGCTCGAGCGGTACGAGCACGACGGGTTCGGGCTGCTCGCGATCGAGGATCGTGTCACGAGCGAGGTGATCGGCGACTGTGGTCCCACGGTGCAGGAAGCCGACGGAGAGTTCCTACGTCGAGCTCGGCTGGCATGTGCTCGGTTCCCGGCAGCGTCAGGGGATCGCCACCGAAGCAGGGGCAGCGTGTCGGGACGCCGCCTTCGCTTCGCTCGACGTTCCCTACCTGATCTCGCTGATCCGGCCCGAGAACGCGCCGTCGCGCCGAGTGGCGGAAAAGCTCGGCTTCGAGATCTGGCGTGGCACGATCCGTGCCGGATGGGGGCACTTGATCTACCGACTCGACCGCTCGCCCTGAAAGCTCAGCGGGTCTCGAGCAGGTCGCGAACCTTCGCTGCGACTGCCCGCCCGATCGCCTCGTGGTCGGGCGCCTCGAAATGGATGCCGTCGATCGGGCTCGACTCCGCGAACGGCGCCAGGTCGAGCAGCGCCACCTCATTCTCTTCGGCGAGGCGGCGGAAAGCGTCGGCGAATCCCCTCGACTCCAGCTCTCCGTGCGGGGAGTCGTGCTCCCACATACCGAGTGGGCCGAACGGCGGCGATACCAGCACGAGCACCTCGGGTGGCTCGCTGTCGGGCCCAGCATCGCTTGCTCGCGCGACCTCGGCGAGCGTCATGGCGCCGCGCGCGGCGTCTTGCGCCGTGAGCCCACCCGGTACGAACAGGTCGTTCGTGCCGAGCCAGATCACCATCAGGTCGAGCGGAGCATGGGTCTTCAGCACGACCGGAAGGTGAGCCATGCCGTTGCGTCCCGGTTCGAACGGATCCTCGAATACCGTCGTTCGGCCGTTCAGACCTTCCTCGATGACGTGGACTTCGTCGCCGAGCTCATGCTGCATCACGCCGGGCCACCGGCGCCATCGCTGCAGACGATCCTCGGTGGAAGCCTCGTAGCCCCAGGTGTTTGAATCGCCGTAGCAGCAGACCGCGGTCACTCGGCGAGTTCGATGCGTTCGATCACCACGTCGTCGGCGGGCCGGTCCTGCGCCGCGGTCGGCGCCTTCGAGATCTGCTCGACCACGTCGTAGCCCTCGGTGACCTCACCGAAGATCGTATGACGGCCGGTGAGCCAGTCCGACGGCGCGACCGTCACGAAGAACTGGCTCCCGTTCGTGCCGGGCCCGGCGTTGGCCATGGCGAGCAGCCCGGGGCGGTCGAACGCCGGTCCGTCGGCGGGCACCTCGTCCTCGAAGGTATAGCCGGGCCCGCCCATGCCCGTGCCGGCCGGGTCGCCTCCCTGGATCATGAAGCCGTCGATCACGCGGTGGAAGATCGTGCCGGGGTAGAGCGCCTCGCTCTTCGACTGGCCATCGCGCGGGTCGGTCCACGAGCGGTTCCCGGTCGCGAGATCGACGAAGTTCTGCACGGTCTTCGGGGCGTGATCGGGCATGAGCTTCACGGTGAACGACCCCTGGTTGGTGACGAACGTCGCATTGGGCACGGGTGAGACCTCCTTGATCTGACGGAAGCCGTCAGTGTAGTCAACGAGCCCAGTGAAGGAGTTTCCGTGGTGGGGCGCCGGCGAGTAGATTGCCGTCATGGAAGCGACCCCGGCGCGGACCTGGACCGCCGCCGGGTCGGCCCGGCACGTGACCCGCCGCATCATGGCCCGGTACCCGGCCGTCTACCTGCCGCTCTCGCGACGGCGGCAGCCGCAGAGCACCCTCGCGCCCGACACGCAACTGCTGATCGACGGGTTCACGAGGTCGGCCTCGACATTCGCGGTGGTCGCGTTCCAGCTCGCGCAGAACGGTCACGTTCGCGTCGCCCACCATCTGCACGCGCCGGCCCACCTGCTCGCGGCGACGCGCGCCGAGGTTCCGACGCTGATGCCGATCCGGCCGCCGCGTGACACGGTCTTGTCGGCCGCCATCCGCGAGCCGACGGTGTCTATCGCCCAGTGGCTCCGGTCCTACGCCGACTTCTATCGACGAGTGGAGCCGGTCCTCGACCGGATCGTCGTGGCGACCTTCGAGAGCGTGACCACCGACATGGGCGGGCTGATCGACCGCGTGAACGAACGGTTCGCCACGTCGTTCGTTCGATTCGAGGACTCGGGTGAGAACGCCGAGAGGGTTTTCGAGATCATCGAGGAACGCGCTCGCCGCCCTGCCTGGCAACACCTGCTCGGGGAGTTCCTTTCCGGTGGTCTCAGCTGGGACGAGTATCAGCGCGAGACCGAAGCGATCCGTGCCAGCTCACCTGCTCCCGAGGTGCCGGAGAGCCGAGTGCAACGTCCGTCTGCGTCGCGCGAGCAGGCGAAGGGCGCGCTGAGTGCCCTGTATGACAGCGAAGCCCTCGACACTGCACGACGAGCCGCCGAACACGCCTACGAGAGCGCGGCTCGCGTCGCTCGATGAGCGACGAGGCGGCGGCCGGTCGGAGCCCTGCCGCGACGGCTCAGTGGCAGTTCGTCGGGGTGCCGATGTCGCTGTAGCTGCTGCTTCCCTCCACGAGGTAGCGCCAGTTGTAGCTCCCTGCGTTCAGGGTCAGCTCGAGCACGCCGAATGTCGATGCGTTGGCCGTAACGCTGTTGACATGCCTGGAACCGGTCGCCGCGAGTGCGTTCGTGTTGTGGCTCTTGCCGCCTGTGCCGACGACCCATTCGACGATACCGTTAGGCGAAGCGGCTCCGGAGGGCGTCTGTGCAGCGAATCGCTCGTACCAATGAGAGTGGCCGGACAGTACGATCTCAGCGCCCGCCGCGTACAGGTCGTCCCAGAACGGCCGGACCACCGAGGCAGCGCCGGCCGTCCGATTGCCGTTCACCTTCGAGAAGAAGGCCGGCCTGTGCCAGTAGGCCAGGGTGCAGGTCTCGCTGTTGGCCGCGAGGTCGGCTTCGAGCCAGTTGTTCTGAGGTGATCCCTCAGTGCACCCGCCGACCTTCGCGCATTCGGAGTTCAGCACGACGAAATGCCATCCTGCGAAGTCGTAGCTGTAGTAGCCGTTCGGACCGTTCGCGACTGCACCGAAGTAATTGAAGTATCCGGCTCCCGAAGCACCACACCCGGTACCGGTCACGTACTCCTGGTCCCCGATCGCCGGGAAGGTCTTGCTCTTAAGACTCGGAACCCCCCATGACTTGTCATAGCTCGCCGAGTATTCCGATGCCGCGCCGCACGTGTACTGGGTATCCCCCAGTGCGAGGACGCGGTCTGCGCCCGTAAGCAGGTTCGCCGTGTACTTCTGGCGACATACCTTCGCGGTGCCGTTGCCGCCATTGAATGATGATGGAATGTCGGGATCGCAGGCGATGTCGCCCGCGGCCATGACGACGCTGCCGCCGCCGGAGGGAGCTGGCGGGGTTGTCACCGATACGGGCGCTGTCTGCGGCGAGTTGCCACCGGCGTTGAAGGCGTCAACCGTGTACTGGTAGGGCGTCTCTGGCAGCACGCTGGTATCGGAGTAGGTTGTGTTGGGTGTCGTCGTGATCGGGGTGCCACCGCGGTACACGGTGTAGCCCGTCGCTCCGCTCGAGGCGTTCCACAACAGGTCGACCCGGTTGTAGAACTCATCGGCCGTTAGACCGGTGGGTGTGGCTGGCGCCGTCGGCGTTCCTCCGCCGATGAAGGTCGTCGCCGCCTCGACGTCATCGAAGACCACATCCATCGCGGGAGTCGATCCCGCTTGTGCCCCTAGGACCACGCTGTCGATCGGGGTAGTGCCGAAGTTCCACGCTCCACCCAAGCCACCAGCCGGCACGCCGTTGACCCACAGCTCGGCCGCACCGTTGGCTCCGCCGATATGGAGATGCAGCTGCAGGTCGACGAACGTGCCCGGGGTAAGCGTGACCCCGGTGTTCCGGAACTCTCCTCCCAAGGCGTGGTTCTTCACTTGCAGTTGGTTCGAGCTGAGGAGGATGAGCGAGATGGTGCTCCCGCTGCCTGTCGAGGAGCCCATCCGCAAGAGCTGATTCGTGCCGGCGTGGCTCACCACGCGCACGAAGGCACGCAGGTAGACGTCGGTCTGGCCCGAAATCGTCTTGCTCGCGAACGCCGGGCCGCTCGCCGCTGTCGCCCGGCCCGCCCACACCCCAGCATTCGTGATCGCCTGCTGCGCGGTGAATGCAGTGGTGCTCGTCCAGGCGGCTAGCGTGCCGGACTCGAAATCGTCTTCGAAGAACCCTGCAGCGAAGGTGACATTCGTCGGCGCGATGACCGCGATCGCCATGATGAGCGTGACGACGAGCAGTCTCGCCGCCCGGGGGGAACGGCGTGGCATCTGGCCCTCCTCGTTCATTCGTTGTGAGCCTAAAGCACCATCGTACGACGCCAAAGGATCTAGTCCGTTCGTTGCCGTACGGACCGAGCGAACCCTACCCCGCGGCCTTCTTCGAGTAAACCCCGTTGCTCAAGATCACTAAAGTGTCGTCGAGTCAACTGGTGGGGCTAGGATCAGCCGTGGCACTTCGTCCGGCCCCGATCGAGGGTCGATCCGCTGACGGAGACGAACTTCCAAGCGTAGTTTCGTGCCCGAAGCCGCATGCGCAGCACCCCATGCCTGTTGTCGATTCGCCGCTGTGATCCGCGGATCCCGGAACCGAGCCCATACAAGTCGTCGATGCCGCCTGTGCCGACGACGAACCCACGCATACCTCTACGAGCGTTCGGACGGCCCGCCCCGTCGAGCTGAGCGAAGCGTTCGTAGTTGTGCTCGTGGCCGTTCAGCACCACATCCACCCCGGCGTTGAACAACATCCGCCACAGGTCGCGCATGCGTTCATCGGACCCGTGCTCGTTCCCCGATGAGAAGGCCGGCTGGTGCCAGTACGCGAGCTCGCACCGGTGGCGATCGCGCGCTAGGTTTCGCCTGACCCGGTCGAGCACGCTGGATTCAGGACGGCCGTCTCCGGTGTTGATCGAGACCACGTGCCACGCCCCGATGTTGAAGCTGTAGGTTCCTCCGCTGTTCTGGTGTGCGCGCCTTCCGAAGTACCGGTAATAGCCGCCTGCACCCTGGGTGTAGTAGTCGTGGTTGCCCGGCGTCGGGTGCGTCTTGCCACGGAAGCGGCCCCATGTCGGTCGGTACGAGGAGAGGAAGTCGCTGTACCCGCCATCGGGGTACTGATGGTCGCCGAGCGTGAGCACGGCTCGAGGGTTCATCCTGCGGATCAGGGCCGCGGTCTGCCGCTGCGATTGACAGGGGTCGCCCGCGCACCCGATATCGCCGGCCGCGACGATAACCGGAGCACGAGCCGTCGCGACGGGCGAGAAGCTTGCGAGCAGGGTGGCGACGACGAAGCTGGTTGCTGCAGCACGGATGAGCGAACGGTTCGGACGGATGGGGCATCCTCCTCGGCCGAATCGGGGTTCACGAGCTTACCCGCCGAAGCATGGACCGACCAAGAAGCGGCGTTCCTAGGACGCGACGACCGCTCCGGCCTGAAAAGGGAAGCGCGCCAGATGGGAGCGAGCGACCGAGCTCACCGGTACCGGAACCCCTCGGTGAGCACCCGCACCGGGTGGGTCGCGAGACACCCTTCCCCCTTCGCGAACGAGATGCGCCGCCTGTGGAGGCGGGTATCGATACGCGGGTTCACGGTGGGCCCCGATCTCTTGGGCTCGATCGCATCCAGCTCGCCCCCTCCGGGGTCTTGGTTGAGATGAATCTCCGGTCGCCTCGACGTAGGGTGTAGTTCCCCTTCGCCATCGGCGCCCTCGAACATGATCGGTGGCCGCTGCACATGCGCACCCGCCGTCGAGGAGATGGCTCCTCAGTCAGACCTCAAGGAGATGCTGCTCGATCACTTCCCACGAGCAGCGGCGATGGTCCGAAACCGCTAGCTGGCTACCTTCCAGGTGGCTCCCAGGCATGGCTCGGATGTTGGTGCGGGTCGATGTGCACGGTCGCCGCCGCCAGGCGCGGCAGCTGGTGTCGGAGTTCGGATTCGAGTCGCTCGGCGATCTCGTGTGCCTCCGCCACCGAAACGGACGGGTCGACATCGATGTCGGATCCGATACCACGCCACCGACTCGTTGCCCAGGGCTCCTATGATTCCGGCCGCGAGGACCCAGCCCACACGCTGGACCGGCTGAGGGTCGAAGAGCCGTTGCACCGCCTGCGTCGCAGCCACGACCGCCGAGAGAAGGATCATCGCCACGATGAGGATGCCCGCAAGGTCCTCGGCTCGATGGAACCCGTAGGAGTAGCGGCGCGACGGTGGGCGTTGCCCCAACCGGAAGGCGATCAGCAGCGGCACCGCCGTGAGCGCGTCGGTGAAGTTGTGGATCGTGTCCGCCAATAGGGCGACCGAGCCACTGACACCAACGATCGCGAGTTGGACCCCCGCCGTCAGCAGCAGCGCTCCGAGCGAGATCCGGGTTGCTCGGATGCCTTCTCGGGTCGCCATGGTGCCGGGATCCGACGGACCGAAGTGGTCGTGCCCGTGGTCTTTGGTATGTGCGTAGCCGTCTTCGTCGTCTTGCATCTGCATTGCATCTGCAACATACATCAAGAGGCGGCTCAGCGGTGGCACCCGGTTCGGCCACGATCGAGGTCGATCCAGCTACCGAGACGAACTTCCAGTGCTACGACGCATCGTCGTTTGACGGCGGCTGAGCCGCTTCAGTAGGGTTGTAGGCGAGGGCTCGGGCGACCGAGCCCTTTGGCTAGGGCATCGGGGGAACGGATGAGAGAGCGAATCGCATGGATGACCGTACGCGTCATCGTCTCCATGCTCGCAATCGTCGCGATCAC
This sequence comes from Actinomycetota bacterium, assembly GCA_040882605.1. Taxonomy (GTDB): domain Bacteria; phylum Actinomycetota; class UBA4738; order UBA4738; family HRBIN12; genus JAOUEA01. The sequence goes on along the minus strand of JBBEAY010000033.1, from coordinate 11,587 downwards.
CGCCGGTGTGCCGACACTCGCCTCCTCGCTCGGTGCTCCTTCAGCGGAGGGCGTCACGTCTGCCAAGCAAGAGCTGCAGACGTTGCAACGACGCTTCGAGGTTGTCGCCGAGCGCTACAACCAGGCGCGATACGAGCTCTCCGTCAACGAACGTCGGCTCGCTGAGGCACGGCAGCAGATGCGCGCCGCTCAGGCCGAGGCCGACCTAGCGACGGACCGGCTAACAACCCGAGCGGTGGCCGCGTACACCGGCATGGGGACGCAGTGGGAAGGAGTCCTGAACGCAGACGGGCTGGCGGAGTTCAGCGACCGCCTGGAGTTCATCGGCGCGATCGCGAGCTCCGACGCCGAGCTTGCAGCCGAAGCGGAGAACGCGCGTCAGGTCGCCCGATGGGCGGCGGATGAATACACTGGGGCCGTCGAGACGTCCCGCGAGCAGCTCGACGCGATGTCGGCGAGTCGAGATGAGATCGAACGCCTGCTCGACCAACAGGAAGCGCTCTACGAGCAGCTCCGCGTGGACTACGAGGAGTTTATCGCGGCGCAGCGCGTTGCCGTGGACGAGGCGGCGACCGCCGAGACCCAGCCGGGGGGTGGAACCGCTGTCGGTGGGGGTGGCTCGACGTTCGTGCCGCCGGGCGACTCGACTCAGGCCCAGATCGCCGTGCAGGCGGCCTACTCCGTGGTCGGCACGCGATACGTGTGGGGATCGTCTGACCCATCCGTCGGGCTCGACTGCTCGGGTGTCACGGTGTATGCATGGCGAGAGGCGGGGGTGACGCTTCCGCATTCATCCGAGGCGCAGTACTCGAGCTATCCGAGTATCCCCCTATCGGCAGTGCAACCAGGCGACCTGATCTATTACGGCAACTACGGCCCTCACATCGCGATCTACGTCGGAGGCGGGAAGATCATCCACGCGTCGAGCCCGTCACCGGGCGGGCAGACTCGGGTCGATTCGATGTACGGCTATGACGAGCCTTGGGGTGCCGTCCGCGTCGCCTGATCAGGTTCGTTCTCTTGATGACGGACCTGACGTGAGGCCGGGATAGCCCCCGCCGGTTGCCGAGGGCAAATGATCGGCGGTTCCCGATCGTTGAAGGCCTCGACCGAACGTACGACCTCCCGTAGTACCGTCTTGGATGTGCGGAGCCTCTTCTTCCGAGTCCGCGATAACCGGCTCATGGTCGCGATGATTATCGGCGTATCGCTGATCCTGCCGGCATCGGGCCTTCGTCTAGCATGTGTCGGCGCGTCGTGCGCCAGCGACGAGTCGCAAGCGACCGGCCCGGTGCCGTTCTGCTCACTCCCCACCGAGATCCGGAGACGCATCACGACCGGGTTCTACGACGGCCGCTCGCCGGAGCTGCTGGGCGTCACAACGACACCCGATGCTGTGTCGGTCGACGGATCCGGTGTGGCGTGGCCGTCTCTGGAGACCGACATCCGCGTCCCTCTCGTGTTCGCCGGCGACGACGTCGGAGCCACTGGCCCCTTGCCCGCCGGCACGCAGATCGACCGCGTCGCTCCCACGCTGGCAGACCTGATCAGCTTCAAACGCCCCTACCCGATGCTCGAGCGGACTGACCCGATCCGAGGCGTGGTGTCGAGCTCCCCGCCTCGGCTGATCGTCGAGGTCGGCCTCAAGGGCATCGGCACCCCCGACCTCGAAGCGGCACCGAATCGGTGGCCCACGATCGCCCGTCTGATGCGCGACGGTGCCGGAACCCTGGAAGCCTCGGTGGATTCGGTGCCACTCGATCCCACCGCCGTGCTGACCACGATGGGCACGGGAAGCCCTCCCTCGCAACACGGCATCACAGGGACGCTGATCCGGGACGCCGAGGGTCGTATGGTGCGAGCGTGGAGTCCCGGAGCGCCGGTTTCCGCGATCGCCACCCTGGCCGACGACCTCGACGAACGGACAGACCAACGATCCTTGATCGGGCTCGTCGCCGACGCCACAACCGATCGCGGCTTGGTCGGAGGCGACTGGTACGTCGACCACGACCGTGACGTCCGTGCATTTTCGGCGTCGACAGAAGGCGTCGTGGTTCGTGCTCTCCGCTCGACCGGCGAGGGGTTCGGCGACGACGCGGTTCCCGACGTGATGGCCGTGGTGCTCGAGGGCTCGATCGGCGATGTGGACCGTGCGCTCGGCCGGTTGGTCGACGGTGTCTCGACCCTGGTCGACGCTCCCGTCGTGTTCGTGGTCGTGGGCACCGGGTCCACCTCCTCTTCGGGAGAGTTCGGTTCCGCCGATATCGAGCAAGCCATCCGATCGTCGGTCGGTGGCGTGGTGGAAGGCCAGGTGCCGGGCGGTCTGTTCGTCGACGCCGATCGACTCGTCGCCGCGGGCGAGTCGCGCCAAGACGTCCGAGATGCGCTGGCCGAGCTGACCGATGCGGCCGGCGATCCTGTGATGGCCGACGCCTTCTTGTCGTACTCCGTCTCGTTCGGGAAGTACTGCTGATGGTGACGCAGCGAACCGCGATCGTCCTCGACCGATCGGCGAATGGCCGATTCCTCGCCGGCGTGGTCGCCGGTCTGGCGGCGCTCGGTTACGCCGCATGGACCCTCGGCGGGGGACGTGCCGGCTGGCTGCAGACCTGGATGGTGATCTTCTCGTCGCTCATCATCTCGGCGCTGCCCTTCGTTGCGCTCGGGGCCGTCGCGGCCTCCCTCGTCGCTGTGTTCGTGCCGATGTCCGCGATCGAGCGGATCGGTCGATTGCCGCGAGCGCTGCAGCTTCCCGTCGCCGCGGTCGCCGGCGTTGGCTTCCCGATCTGCGAGTGCGGCTCCGTGCCGCTCGCGCGCCGACTGATGCTCCGAGGGGTGCCACCGGGTGCGGCCATCACCTTCATGCTGGCGGCGCCGGTTGTGAACCCGGTGGTCATGGCCTCCACGTACGTCGCCTACCGAGGTCGAGGCTCCACGCTCACGATGGTCGGTGGTCGCGTGCTGCTCGGGGCGCTGATCGCGATGGCGGTGGGCTGGGTGCTCGGCCGCAAGGCACCCGAGGACCTGCTCCGCGGCACCGGCGGCGGGACTGAGCATGCCCATGTCGACTTCGAGCGCCCGGAATCACGGTGGGGCAGGTTCTTCGGTCACGTGGTCGGCGATTTCGCGTTCATGGCCAAGTATCTGATCGCCGGCGCTGTCGTGGCGGCGATCGTGCAGACATTCCTGCCGCAGCGGATGGTGCAGGGTCTTGCGACGCTCCCTGTGATCGAGATCGTGGCGATGATGGGCCTCGCCGCGATCCTGTCGTTGTGCTCGGAGTCCGATGCCTTCATCGCCGCGTCGTTCTCGCAGTATGGGTTCGGCCCATCGGCCCAACTTGCGTTCCTCGTGTTCGGCCCGATGGTGGACATGAAGCTGGGCGCGATGTACGGGGGCACGTTCAAGCCTGCGACGGTGGGGGCATTGGTCGCGACGGCGGCCGTTGCCACGCTCGGCATCTCGTTGTGGCTCGAGGTGGCGATCGGATGAAGACTGCGCCTCTCGACGTGCCCCGCCCAGATGCGCCCGACCTCACACCAGCTGGCAGGGGATGGGATCGGGCGCGGCTGCTCGGCGCTGGGGTCCTGGGTGCGTGGGCCGCGATGTTCTGGTTCCTGCAGCTCAGCGGGCGTCTGAACCTGTACCTGTCCACACGCACGGCTTGGATCGTGCCGACCGGCGCGATCGTCCTGTCAGTGGGCGCTGTGGGGGCCACGTTTGCGGCTCGCGGCCGAGAACGGACCTCGATAACGAGGCGTGCAGCGGTGACGGCCGCGATCCTGATCGCCCCGATCGTCCTCATGGCGGCGGCCCCACCCACCACCTTGGGCTCATTCTCATCCTCAAGGAAGGAGCAGTTCTCCGGGCGGGGGCTCTGGACGTACTGGGGGACATTCGACGAGAACAGCGAGATCACGTTCTTCTTCGTGGCAGCGTCGAAGTACTGGGAGGGCGGCGCGAACCTGCTCGGACAGCGCGCTGGTGATGAAGCGAGTTTCGTGGGCTTCGCGGAACGCTGGGATTCCACACCGAGCGACGAGGTCGTGCTCACGCGCTTCGTCGTGACGTGCTGCGTCGCCGATGCGACGCCGATCAGCATCAGGGTGGTGAACGTGCCCCCAGGCTCCGTGAAGGAAGACAGCTGGATCGAGGTTACCGGGCAGGTCTACCCCGTGGGCAACGATGTGATCGTGGTTGCCGACTCGATCGAACCCGCCCCAACACCGGACCTCCCTTACATCACGCCGTGAGGCATGAGTGGATGCCCCGAAGGTGGTACCGACAGCTTCGGTGCGCCGAGATACGTGGGCGGCTATCACCCGCGCAAGGGAGACGACGCAGGCAGGCGACATCGTCGGCTACGTGGGCATGACGGGCGCGTCGGGTGCTGGCGTCAACCACAACCACTTCGAGTATCACCCAAACGTGATTCCGACGAGCTGGCCGGAGAGCGCCTACGGATACTCGATCATCGACGACGCCGTGAATCCGTACCCGCTCCTCGTCTCTGTCTGCTGAACCGAGACGTCACGGTCCTCCAGGCCGTCGTCGTGGTACGTCGTGATCTGGGTCGATCGCGTCCCTGAAGCGACACGGCTTCGCGGGGTGTGATCCCATCGTACTACGACACACCATAGTATTGACGAGGGTCTTTGGGCGCGGCACGCCGCGGCTGGGACGATGGACGGTCGAACGCTCGATCGAGCGGAGAGAGGAGTCAGTAGTGCCGAAACTGAAAGGCGACCTTGGCCCGCTGGAGCGGGCCATCATGCATGAGATCTGGGGGCAACCGGACTCCGACGTCGCCGTCCGAGACGTGCTCGATTCGCCGGCGGGGAAGGGCTTGGCGTACACGACCGTCATGACGGTTCTCGATCGCCTCTGGCGCAAGGGGTACCTCGCGAGGCGCCGGAGCGGCAGGGCGTACCTGTACTCGGCGAAGCGGACGCGTGAGGAGCATGTGGAAGCCCTGGTCACGGAAGTCCTGGCCGGCGCCGGCGACAGGCAGAGCGCCCTCCTCAGCTTCGTCCGGACTGTCGATGATGACGAATTCGACTCGCTTCGCAAGGCGATCCGCCAGGTGCAGAGAGAGCGACGAACCGACCGATGAGGTTCGCGATCGTGATCTGCCTCGCCATCGTCGCGGGCGCTCTTCCGTACGTCCTGGGGCGCTATCTGATCCAGGAGGGGTCGCCTCGAGCGCTTATCGTCGTCTCGCTCGGATCGATGTTGGCGATGGGGCTGGCCTCGGTCGTCGTGCTGGGCACAGTCGTCGGTCCGGAGACTTTGCCGACGCGCGCGCTTCCCGCCCTCGTGGAGCGATGTGTCGACGCGGCAGGCCAGCTGTTCCGACACCCAGTCCAACACTGGCCCCGGATCGTCGCCGCCCTGCTCTTGCTGGGACTAGCCATCCGTCTGATCTGGTCGGCGGTTCACACCGTCCGCGCAGCGCGTCGGGAGCGCGCGGTGCTCTCGTCGCTGCCGGCGCATCCGATCGACGAGCAAGGGCTCGTGCACGTCGTGGAGTGCGATCGTCCGCTTGCCCTGACGGTGGGGGCGTTGATGCGTCCACGGATCTACATCTCGAGGGGTCTGCTCGGCCGGGTCTCGCCCGACACTATCGCGGCCGTACTCGCCCACGAACGAGCGCACGCGCGCGGGCGACACGGGAGTCTCCAGTCGCTCGGGCGCACGGTCTCGCATGCGTTCCCGTTCTTCCCCCCGATGCGCCTCGCCGCCGATCATCTGATCCTCGCATTGGAGTTGTCAGCGGACGAACGCGCCGTGGAGGTCGTAGGTGATCCAGTCGTGCTTGCCTCCGCGCTCGTCGATGTCGCCGCCCACACGCAGGGCCATCTCGCTGGTGCACTTTCGGCCGGAGCCGAGGGGCTCACCGCCCGGGTAGGCCGACTGACGAACTCACGACCTCCAGATCGCGCCACTCGGGGCCGGGCAGGCTCGTTCGCCGCCGCGTTCGCTGGCGCGGTGCTCGTGTCGATCGCGCTTTCCCTCCCGCTGAGCGCCCGCAACCTCACCGGATCGGCGCGTACAGAGGCCGTGCACGCCGTGTGCCATCTCCCGCACGACCAGGGCTCGGCGACCGCGGAGCTCGATGATGCGCTGCGCCGTGAGGGAACCTCCCAGATCGACGTCCCGCTGCGAAGCGTGAGGAGGCCTCGGCTCGAGGAACATCGAACGAGTCGGATCAGGCGCGGGGGCGCAAGCCGGCCAGGGTGACCGTGACCAGACGACGGACCGCGGCCTTGGACGTCAGGCTGCTGGCTGCTGTGAGGGCGTGGAGGCAGTAACTCGAGAGCTCCTCAGGCGCGACTTCGTCCCGGTCGCCGTGACACCGTCGGTGTTCAAGCCGCGGGGCATGGACCCGGTACGGGCAGCGAAAAGCTCTGGAGCGGGCGCAGGGTGCCCGGGATGTGACCTTGACGGGAAGGTCAAGGGACCTCGCTAGGTGACAGTTCGCCCGTGAGTGAACCGCTCCCGATACCACCCCTCTCCGACGCGGATCACGGACACGCCCCCGTAGGAGTCGGAAGCGTCGAGCGCCCAGCCGCGCCCGAGGGAGATGCTCACGTGGTCGACCACGCCGTCCCCCGTCCCATCGAAGAACAGCAGATCGCCGGGCTGGGTCTCTTTGTACGAGAGCCGTAGGCCTACAGAGGCCATGTCTCGCGATGAACGTTCCGGCAAGGACCAGCCGGCGAACCCTCGGAGCGAGGCCGCGTCGTACCCGCCCTCGGCGTTCCGCATTGCCCACCACACGATGCCGGAGCAATCGAAACCCCCTACGGCCTGCGCACCGCAGCAGTAGCCGGGCGGGGTGGCCTTCGGCCACTCGCCCGACCACACGTAGGGTTGACCGACGGAGTCGAAGCCGAACTCGGCCATCGCGCGGAGACGCGGCCCGAGGCGGCCGAGGGTGACGGTTCGGTAGGCGGCGGCATCACGGAGCTTCCAGCTTGAAACCGTCAGCGCCTGATGCGCTCGCCAGAGTGAGTACGCAACCTCCGCACGTGAGAGCTGTGTCTTCGGCCGCACGTCGAGCTCGTCACGATCGTGGTCGACACGGAAGCCGAGGACCATGCCGAGCACGATCGGGGCGAACCCTCGGCCATGCCCCAGAGAGACCCCGTCGATCGTCGCGATACGATCGAGGCCCTTGAGCTCGCGGCGAAGTCGTAGCGCCCTGAGCAGCCCCGCGTGGACCTCGACGGTCGTCACAGGGTCGTCGGGCCGAAAGGCGCCAGCCGCAGTCGTCATCCATCCGCGCTCGACCACTAGCGCGACGGATGGGTAGCGCTGATCGCTCTTCGGAAGGTCAGTGAACGACGGCTTACCTTCGGCAGTGTCGCCCTTGGCGAACGCACGCGCGAGCGCCCTCGCGAATCGGGCCCGACTCTCGGTTCGCTCAGGGCGGAACACGTCCGGCCCGTAGTCGCGCATCCATGCGTGCTCCCGGGCGACGTACTCGATCGCGGCAGCGGCCCACGATCCACCGTTGATGTCGTCGAATGTGGATCTCACGCGATGCAGAGGTGTCACGCCGCCCGTGGTACCCCCAGCTCCCGCGACGGGAGCAGCCATGGCGACGACAGCCACAGCGAGCGCAAACCGAAGACCGACGGTGGCGAGTCTCATGGGTGTTCTCATCGGTCGCGCATCGACCGCGCTTGAACATCGACTACGATGGCGAGTAGTACATCAGGTGGCAGCCGCTACGACACGCAGTAGTATCCGTCTTGATCACCGGCGCTAGATGGCCGGCGGGAATTCCGATATCAGGAGGACGAAGTCGATGAAGGCACGAGCGGTGGGGCTGCTCCTCGCTCTGGGGTTGTTGCTAGGCGCCTGCGGCGGCGGAGGTGAGGATTCGTCGGACGGGGCGAACGCCTCACCCTCTGACGGAGGCATGGACATGGGCGAGCAAGGGTCGGGAAGCGGTCCCGGCGAGTTCTCGTTCGGAGATCCCGCGGCCGTTGCCGACGCCGACCGCGTGGTCGCCGTCACCGCCTCCGGCGACCTGGTGTTCGATCCCTCCGAGATCAAGGTCACCATGGGCGAGACGATCGAGTTCGAGGTATCGAATCCCGGCACGGTGGGCCACGAGTTCTTGATCGGCGACGAGACTTTCCAGGCCGCGCATGCGGATGAGATGGCCGGTACGGACGGCGACATGTTGCCCGCGGACGAGGTCTACGCGATCAGCATTGCGCCCGGGGAGACGCGATCGATCGCCTGGACGTTCTCTGCCGACGGCGTCGTCAAGTATGGGTGCCACGTTCCGGGTCACTACGAGGCGGGCATGGTCGGTGCCGTCACGGTCGGGAAGTGACTGTGACCGACGCTCCTGAGGAGGATCATCGGACGTGACCAAGTCGAACCGGCGACGGAAGGAATCTCCGGAGGCGCGAGCGACTCGCGCGCAGCGGCAGCAGGCCGAGGAACGCCGCCAGCTCACCCTGCGGCAGTATCAGATGCGTCGATTCGGAGGGTGGAGCCTGATCGGAGTCGGCGTCGCCGTCGGCGTGTCGCACTGGCTGTCGCATCTGGGTCTGTGGCGCTTCGCGAGCGAGGGCGTCATGGATCTGGCGGCCGGCTACCCGACCGCTGCTTTGCTCGGGGTCGCCGGCTCGATCGTGCTTTCGAAAGCCTGATCTGCTTCCGGTAGCTTGAGGCGCTTCAGCGCGAGCGCGTTGGCCGCCACGATGACGCTGGATCCCGACATCGACAGTGCGGCGATCTCCGGACGCAGGACGAGACCGAGGCTCGGCTCGAAGACGCCTGCTGCGATCGGCAACGCGATCGCGTTGTAGCCGATCGCCCACCCGAGGTTCTGCCGCATCTTCCGGAGCGTGCCACGCCCGATCGCGAGGGCGGTGGGAACGTCGAGCGGGTCTGATCGCATCAGGACCACATCGGCGGTCTCGATCGCCACGTCGGTCCCGGCTCCGATCGCGATGCCGAGGTCTGCCTGCGCGAGCGCGGGCGCGTCGTTCACGCCGTCGCCGACCATGGCGACCTTCTTCCCGCTGCGCTGCAGCTCGGTGACCTTGCTGGCCTTGTCGCCGGGCAAGACCTCCGCGATCACGGTGTCGATGCCGAGTTGGCCGGCGATGCGGCTGGCCGTGGCCTGGTTGTCGCCGGTGAGCATCACGACCTCGACGCCAGCCTCACGCAGCGAGGCGACGGCTGCGCGAGCGGTCGGCCGAGGAGCGTCGGCAGTTCCTGCATCATCGCCACCACCAAAGCGGCAACTGGTGTGAAGGATCGGTGAAGGATGCGTGGGCCCGTCATGTGCCTGACTGGGTGGTGCACCGGCTCAGAAAGGGGCAAGGCCGCCCTGTGTCGGGCGGCCTGCCGGCATTTCTGCGAAACCCACTCAGCCGGTGCTGCCGGCGTTCGCGTGATGCGCCAGGTGCCCAGTGTCCCCGACACCATCTGTCCGAGTGTTGGACCACATCTGGTCGTGGAGGGCGTCGCAACGAGCGAGTACGTTCGAAGGAACCTTCCCACCCAGCGCGGCCATCATCTGCTCATGCATGCCTTCCATGTCGGCGCCGGACATCATCGAGGTCGTCCCGGCGCCCATCGTGCCGCTGCCCATCGACCCGGACCCCATCATTCCGCCTGAGGTCTCGCCCATCATGCCTCCGGACATCGAGCCGCTCGACATCGAGCCGCTCGACGAGCCCATCATCCCGGTGCCCATCGAGTTGCCGCCTGTCATGTCGCCGGATACCTGCGAGGTCCCTCCATCATCCGCGGTCACTAACCCTACGCCTACCGCGATCACGGCCGCCACTATTGCGATCCCTACTCCCCACCGCGCCTTCGTCGTCATCGTTGGTCCCCTCCGCCATGGTCCATGCCGCGCATCATCAGTGCCATCATCGCCGTGCAGCCGACCGCGAGGAGGAGGAACCCCACGCTGACGACGCCCGTTGCCACTAGGACACCCGCGATCGCGAGCATCGGGATGCAGCAGGCAATCATCATCCAGCCGTGCTTTCCCTTCCCGGCATCGTGGTCGGGACGGGTGTCGTGCCGCTGGTGCTCGCTCATGCCTGCCCCCTTAACGACGGCGGGACATAACCGAGTTTGCGGTACAAGGGACAGTGTCCGAGCGCTCCGGTGATCACGAGGTCGAGGCCCGCGAGCACGAGTAGCCCCGCGAGCACGGTCGTCAGGGCTCCACCAGCGGTGGCGATCAGGAGCGCGCCCCCGACCGCGCCGACGGCGCCCACCAGCACCCGTCCGGCACGCTCGAGCGGGGTGATGTTGACGACCGGGCGCCGATGCTCCCCACTTGCTCGTCGCGTCGACGTCTCCCGCCTCTCCGGCTCTGCTGCTGCCTTCACGTCCAAGTGCTTCATCATGATCGATCTCCATTCCGGGTCTCGACCCTTTGCCTAGTACCTGAGAAGAGTCTGAGTCATGAGGCCCAACCCACCTAGGGTCGGAGGTCCCTGTCGTCACGGGCTGGTTGACCCCACGTGTGGAGAACCCGCTACTCTCGGCCGAAACCGTCGGCGCTACAGTCGGTGGCGGGAGCGAGCCCGCCGGAAGGCTGCGAACCGCGGCGAACGAGACCCGCACGAGAACGATGGCGCTCTGGATTCCCAGACTCGCGTTCGGGCGATGTACTGTTGGCGCTCAGCTACTCCCGAGACGAGCTCCCGAGATGAGGGGAACGGTTGATGAAGGCGGATCGGTACGACGTCATCGTCGTCGGCGGGGGTCACAACGGCCTCGTCGCTGCTGCGTATCTCGCCAAGATGGGGGCGAGGGTCCTGGTGCTTGAGTCCCGTCACAAGACGGGCGGCGCCGCCGACACGTCCTCCCCTTTCCCGGAGCACCCCGACGTGAAGGTCACGACCCTCTCCTACGTGATGAGTCTCATGCCGCCGACGCTCGTCCGCGACCTCCGCCTGGAGGCATTCGGCTACAAGGTCGTGCCCATGGCAGGCTCCTACGCTCCGCAACCGGGTTCGGGCGGTATCCGCGATGACCAAGGGAAGGGCGACCGGTTCCGCGAGACGTTGTCCTCCTTCTCGAAAGCGGATGTGGGCGCCTACGATGACTGGTCGGCCTGGATCGCACGCAGTGCGGCCTTCCTCGGCCCGCTTTTGATGGAAACACCGCCGGATCTGGGATCCGTCACCCTCGGAGATCTCGCGGATCAGGTGCGCTTCGCGCTTCGGCATCGTTCCGGCATGAGCTCCCGCCTCGCCGCCGACATCACCAAGCTGTTCACGATGAGCGTTGCGGACCTGCTCGACGAATGGTTCGAGTCGTCGGAGCTCAAGGCCCTCATCGCCACCAGCGGCATCATCGGAACATGGGCCGGACCGGAGGAACCGGGAACGGCCTACGTCTTGATGCATCACGCCGTCGGCGACCTCGGCGACGGCAATCTCTCGGAGTGGGGATACCCCATCGGCGGCATGGGCGCCGTGACCGGCGCGTTGCGGGCAAGTGCGGAGTCCTTCGGCGCCGAGATCCGAGTCGATAGTCGGGTCGAACGCATCGTGGTCGAGGGCGGCGCGGTGCGCGGCGCGGTGACCCGGGC
>JBBEAY010000032.1:0-32047 GCA_040882605.1 Actinomycetota bacterium | reverse complement strand
CCCACCTCCGACCACCGACCCACCTCCGACCACCGACCCACCTCCGACCACGGATCCCCCGCCGACCACGGACCCACCTCCGACGGATTCGCAAACTTCCTAATCGGGGCACCGATTCCGCCGCCTAGCACCCCTACCTGTCCAACAGAGTGCCGGCGAGGGCCGTCTTGTCGTGTCTGAACGCGGCTCGGGTGCCGACCTTCCTGATCTCGGACCCCGGGGCGAGGGCTGGGTGGTCCTGCAAGTTGCACTGCTTCTGGTTGTCGTCGCAACCGCGGCGTTGGGCCCCGACTGGCCCCGCCCGTGGGAGTCCCCGCTCCTCATCGTCGGCGTCATCACCCTGCTGGCCGGAGTGTTCTTCCTACTGGCTGGCGCGCGTTCCCTCGGCGCCGCACTGACGCCACTGCCACATCCACGGGAAGCCGCGACGCTGCGCGATAACGGCGTCTACCGCTTCGTGAGGCACCCCATCTACGGCGGGTTACTGCTGATCGCGCTCGGTCTCTCGCTCTGTTCTTCCCCCTGGACGTTGGTGCCGACGGCGGTGCTGGCGCTGCTGCTCGTGGGCAAGAGCGTGCGCGAGGAACGCTGGCTCATCGAGCGCTACCCCGACTACCCCGCCTATCGCGACCGTGTGCCTCGCCGATTCCTGCCGTTCGTGTGGTGAGCGCTCCGTACACTTCATTGGTGAGCGACAAGCAAGCCACGTTGTACGAGGCCGTCGGTGGCATGACGTTCTTCGAGGCGTTGGTCGACCGGTTCTACGAGGGGGTCGCTTCTGACCCGGTGCTCTTGAGCATCTATCCCGAGCCCGAAGACCTTGCTCCGGCGCGGCGGCGGCTCACGCTCTTCCTCGCTCAGTACTGGGGTGGGCCCTCGGATTACAACGACGAACGAGGACACCCTCGGCTGCGCATGCGGCACGCACCGTTCGCGATCGGTGTCGAGGAGCGCGACCGATGGCTCTTGCACATGCGCGCGGCGGTTGCCTCGCTCGACCCGCCCGACGACATCGCCCGCGCGCTCGTCGACTATTTCGACATGGCGGCGGAGGGCATGCGCAACCAGATGGTGTGACCGGCGAGCGTGTCAGACCCTCGCCAGCGCGCGCTGTTCCTTGACCTCGCGCCGCACCAAGATCACGTACCCCACAGCGGCGATCACCGCGAACGCGAACCATTGGAACGCGTACCCGAGGTGCGGTCCTTCGGTGAGCTCCGGGGCCGGCTCGGGCACAGGAAGAGAGCCGGCCGCCGGTGACTGGGTCCGCAGCTGCAGGAACCACGGGACCAGCTCGTAGGGCACGTCGCGGGCGATCGCCTCGATGTCGACGGTGCGCACGGTGGTGACCCGCTCTGCGCCCGGTTGGATCTCGCCGGCTCCGCCCGCCCGGCCGGCGAGCAGCGCGCCTTCCACCTCGACCTCGCCGCTCGGGGGAGTGGCGGCTGAGACCGGAGGCTCGTCCATCTCGAACGGGACCCACCCTCGGTCGACGATCACGGCCCGGCCGTCGGCGAGAACGAGCGGCGTCAGCACGTGATTGCCGGCCTGGCCGTTGAGGGTGCGCCCGTAGAGGATCACCTCGTGCTCGGTGTCGTAACGGCCGGTCGCGATCGCACGACGATATTCGAGCGCGCTTGCATCTGCGAGCAGGTCCTGAAGCGGCGCGGGCGCGGTCGCGAGCCCTGCAGCGAACCGGTCGTTGAGCTCCCGCCGCTCTTCGAGCCGATCGAGCTGCCAGAGCCCGAGCATCACGCAAGCCACCACGGCGACGATCGCGAACACGGAGAGGCCGATCCAGCGCGGGCGAAGCAGGAAGCGGAGCATGCGGGGCGCTACGAGCCCTTCATCTCCTGGATCGTGTTGCCGCCGTCGACGACGATCGACTGGCCAGTGAGGTAGCTGGCCCGCTCGCCCGCGAGGAACGCCACCACCTCGGCGACCTCGTCGGGTCGCCCCGAACGGCCGATGGGGGTGTGACGGCCCGCGACTGCTTCATCAGGCGTCTGGGAGCCTGTGGCGATCCATCCCGGGGCGACCGAGTTCACGGTGATGCCGTTCGGCCCGAGTTCGAGCGCGAGACCACGCATCAGTCCGTCCATGCCTGCTTTGGCCGCCGCGTAGCCGACAGACCCGGCGATCGCCGCGACGGGTCCGGTTACCGACGAGACCATCACGACGCGACCCCAGCCTCGCTCGATCATTCCGGGCACGAGCGCCCGGGTGACGTTGAAGGCCGTGTGCAGGTTGAGCGCCACATCGAGGTCCCACGCGTCGTCGCTCATCTCGGCGAACTCGCCGGTGATCTCGCCCGGCATGCCCACGTTCACCATGCCCGCGTTGTTGACCGCGATGTCGACCCGGCCGAACAGCTCCAGCACACCCTCGACCATGGCCCGCGTCTGGCCGCGATCGGTGAGATCGGCGACGAACCCAGCGGCTTCGGCGCCCGCCTCGTGGAGCTCGGCCGCGCGCTGTTCGATGCGATCGGTGGTCGAGGTCACCGCCACGGCCGCTCCCTCGCGCGCGAGCACCGCAGCGCACGCGAACCCGATACCTGTTGGGCTGCCCGCCCCCGTGACCAGCGCGACCCGTCCGCTCGCCTCACTCTGCACGTGCGCAAGCCTACTCGGCACTCAACTCTGGGACTCAACTCTGGGGGTCCGAACAGCCGATACCCCCGCCAAGACGGACGCATGGGTCGGCCGGCGTTCCGGCCGGCCCCGCGACCGACCCGACAAGAGGGGGATCCCGCATGATCCTGCGGCTGTACTCGAAGGCCCAGGTCTGGCGAGCGGCGATGAGCGACCGGGTGCTGGAGGACCGGGGCGCGACCGCCGTGGAGTACGCGTTGATGTTGGCGTTGATCTTCGCGGTCATCATCGGCGCGGTCGCGTTCCTCGGGCAATCCACGAACGCACAGTTCCAGACGGTCGAGTTCCCTTAGGGAACGCTGACACGAACCGGTGCCGGCGGCGAGGCGGGTCGCCGGCACCGAGTCGCGCCTGCACCGAGTCACGCACGGCGCGAGTCGCGCACGGCGCCGCCGCGCGACACCGGCTAGGCTTCGCCTGCCATGACGACCCCCCGCCTGCTCGCGCTCCAAGGTTCCGACACCTCTATCGACCGCCTCCGCGCACGCGCCCGATCACTCGAGCAAGGCGGCGAGGTCGCTGCTGTTCGCGCCGAAGCCGACTTAGGCGAGGAGCGTCTGGGAGAGATCCGTTTGAAGCTCGATGAGCTCGGTCGTGACCAGACGCGCCTCGAGCGTGAGATCGATTCGATGACGCAGAAGGAACGGGCCGAGAACACCCGCATGTACGACGGTTCCATCGTGAACGCGAAGGAGCTCGAGGCGCTGCAACACGAGATCTCGAGCGTGCACAAGCGCCGGTCCGACCGTGAGGACGAGCTGCTGGCGTTGCTCGAGCTCCGCGAGCAGCTCGAGGCCGATGCAACTCAAGCCGAGCAGGTCAAGACCGCGCTTCGAGCCAAGGCCGAGGAAGCCGCAGGCGCTGCTGGCGCTGAGCTCGCTCGGGTTGAGGGGGAGCTCACGGAGCGTGTCGCGGAGCGAGCGGCGATCGCGACCGATATCGAACCTGACGTGCTCGAGCTTTATGAAGACCTGCGACGGCTGAAGAAGGGCGTGGGTGCAGCCGCGCTCGTCGACGGCGTCTGCCAGGCCTGTCACGAACAGCTCTCGGCGGTCGAGCTCGACAAGCTGAAGCGCGGCGAAGGCATCAGGAGGTGTGAGCACTGCCGGCGCATCTTGGTCGTGTGATCGTCTCCTGCGACGGCGCCTCACGCGGGAACCCGGGCCCGGCGGGCGCGGGCGCACAGATCGTCGACGCCGACGGCGCCGTGCTGGCAGAGATCGCCGAAGGCATCGGTGAGACCACGAACAACGTCGCTGAGTACACGGCTGTCATCCGCGGGCTCGAGAAGGCGCGAGAGCTCGGCGCCTCCGACGTGTTGCTGCGCTCGGATTCGCAGCTGCTGATCAACCAGCTCATCGGGTCGTACAGGGTGAAGACGCCGCACCTGCAGCCGCTGCACCGGCGGGTGCGGGGGCTCGCGGCAGGCTTCGAGTCGATCGAATTCGAGCACGTGCGACGCGAACGCAACACCGAGGCCGACCGTCTCGCGAATCAGGGAGTCGACGCGTGGCTTGCCGCTCGGTGACGCCTCGCTGAGGCAGGTCCTGCGCTCGAGCCTCAGGGCTAGGCGCCCGAGCGGGCGACGGCGCTGTTCCCGAGGATCGGCCCGAGCGGGATCTCGAGCGGGGCGGGATCGTGAGTCCCCGAGATATCGATCCGCAGCGACACACCTTGGATCTCGGTGAGCGGCTCGAACGAGAGTGCGCCGTCGATCCTGTCTCCGGGCGCGACCTCGAGCAGAGGCGTCGACACCTCGATGGCGTCACCGACCACATCCCCGGCGGTGTCGACGAGGGTCACGTCGTCTTCGGCCAACGTGAGCGCTTTCGGGCCGGTGGCAGCCACCCGAACGAAGAAGCTCCAGGTCGGCACCACGCCGATCGAGTCCAGGGTGATCCGCAGCCCACGCCGTTGGTACACGAGTCCGAGGGGCATGAATGCACTGCTCACTGGCCGCCCGAACCGCACGAAGTCGATCACCCGCCAGGCGCCGGGGGCGATCGCGGCCAAGCGCACCGGTCCGACGAGCGGAACCGAGAGTTGGAGAGGATCGCCGTCGGGTGGCTGAGCCACCACATCGACCTGCGCGGCGAGCTCCACGTCGAGTACTTGACCGTCGGTGCTGACCGAGATGGCCGGGCCGATCTCGCTCACCGTCGACGTTGCCGTGATGTCGCCTGGGAACGCACGATTCGTGACGGCCAGCCAGTAGGCGAAGCGGCGCATCAGCGGTGTTGCGGCGAGCGCTTCGAGGTCGTCGCCGCCGAGTACCGTGACACGATATGCCTCGACGAACCGCAGGGCCGCGCCCCGCGCCTGGGTCTGCAGCATCGCCGGCGTGCCTCGCAGCTCCGCTGCCGCGGCGGGGCTCACCGGCCCATCGACCTCTGCTGAGCAGGCCACCGCGAGGGCGAACGCTGTCGACAGCAGGGCGATCCTGCGGTGCATCATCGTTCGGCAGTCTACGGCGAGGGTATCCTCCGAAGTGGAGGAGCCGGCCGGACGGCCGCGGGCGGTCTCGACCGTTCGAGGAAAGTCCGGACTCCGAAGGGCAGGGTGCTGGCGAAAGTCAGGCGGGGGCGACCTCGCGGACAGGGCAACAGAGAGCAGACCGCCTCGCGCGACCTCGGTCTCGTGAGGTAAGGGTGAAACGGTGCGGTAAGAGCGCACCAGCGCGGCGGGCGACCGTCGCGGCTGGCAACCCCCACCCGGAGCAAGGCCGAGCAGGCAGCGTTCGAGGACGGCCCGTCCGAGCTGCCGGGTAGGCCGCACCGGGCCGGTGAACGGCCCGGCGGCGATGTTTTCCGGCATCGCCGAGAGAGATGGTCGTCGGCGGGACGAGAGTTCCGTGCACAGGATCCGGCTTACAGGCCGGCTCCTCCACCCTTCATCGATCGACGCGCGGCCGCGGGCCCGGCCCGAGGGCGGCAGCGGCGGTCGCGAGACTCCGCTGGCTCGCCCGCTCGTACTGAGTGCCGGCGTGGTAGCTCGATCGCACCAGGGGGCCGGCTTCCACGTGGGCGATGCCGAGGGCTTCACCCGCGCGCGCGTGAGCCTCGAACTCATCGGGGTGCACCCAGCGGTCGACCGGCAGGTGCTGCGGCGTTGGCTGCAGGTACTGACCCATCGTCACGATGTCGCATCCGGCGTCGGCGAGGTCGCTCATCGCTTCGAGAACCTCATCGGGACGCTCGCCCATACCGAGGATCAAGTTCGATTTCGTGACCTGCCCCGGCCGCAGGCGCTTCGCGAGGCGGAGCACCTCGAGTGAGCGGTCGTACCCGAACGCCGGACGGATGCGATCGTGCAGGCGGCGCACGGTCTCGAGATTGTGGGCGAACACGTCGGGTTCCGCATCGAGCACGGTGGCGATGTCGCGTTCCCCACCTTTGAAGTCGGTCGGCAGCACCTCGATGCCGGCGGCTGGTACGGCCTCGCGCACGCGACGCACCGTCTCGGCCCACATCGACGCCCCGCCATCGGGCAGGTCGTCACGGGCGACGCCGGTGAGCACCACGAACCGCAGACCCATGCGCGCAACGGCCTCGGCGATGCGTTTCGGCTCGTCGTCGTCGACCGGGTCGGGCTTGGCGGTCATCACGTCGCAGAACCCGCACCGGCGGGTGCATCTGTCGCCGAGGATCAGGAACGTGGCCTCGCGATCCTCCCAGCACTCATGGATGTTGGGACACATCGCCTCCTCGCACACGGTGTGCAGGTCGAGACCGCGCATGAGCGCCTTGAGTTCCGTGGCATTGGGGCCGCTGCGTAGTCGCACCTTGAGCCAGGGCGGCTTGCGTTCACCGCGGGCGTTCACTCCAAGCTCGGCGCCGATCGCGCCGCCGCCGTTGGAAACCGAGACGATCGGAAGGTGGAGGCGGCGGCCTCGGGGGTTGTGGTCGCGCTGGGGCATGCCATTCGAGTGTAGCCCGCATCGACCGGGGTATCCTCGGCCCGACCGGGGGAGACGATGAGCGAAGGACACGAGCCGATGCCCGACCGAGCGCCCGCGCCCGAGAGGGAGCCCGGGCTCGACCGAGCGCCGATGCCCGACGAGCGTAGGCCCATCCCCGTGGTCATCCACCCTCCCTCGTGGAGATGGATCTTGACTCTGCTCACCCTCATCTTCGTGATGTGGTTGGTCGCGACGACGGCGATCTCCGTGCTTCGCCAGACATCCAGCCTGCTCACCTGGGTCATCGTGGCCCTGTTCGCCTCGTTCGCGCTCGAGCCCGCGGTCGAGTGGCTCGCGAAGCGCGGCTGGCGCCGGGGACTCGCGACCGGTGCGATCCTGTTCGCCATCGTCGTCTTCTCCGTGGTCATGGTCGCCTCGATGATCCCGTTGGTGGTCGACCAGCTACGCGCCCTGATCGAAGCGGCACCCGACATCGTGGATACCGTGAGCGTCTATACCGATCGATGGTTCAACGTCGAGATCTCGCAGACAACGATCGAGGAGCAGCTGCGCAACGCCGACTCGAACCTGGCCGGCTTCGCCACCAACATCGCCGGCAACGTTTTCGGATTCGCGTCGTCGCTCGTCGGCGCGATATTCATGCTGCTGACCGTGGGCCTGTTCACGTTCTACTTCACCGCCGACGGGCCTCGCTTCCGCAGGACGGTGCTCGCCGTGCTGCCTCCCGCTCGTCAGCGCCGCGTGCTCTGGGTCTGGGAGGTGGCGATCGAGAAAACCGGCGCCTACCTCTACTCGAGACTGCTGCTCGCCCTCGTCGCCGGCGTGACCACCTTCGTGGTGCTGAGCATCCTCGGCGTCCCGTTCGCTGTGCCGCTTTCGATGTGGATGGGGCTGGTATCGCAGTTCATCCCGACCGTCGGCACCTACATCGCGATGTCGCTGCCGCTCTTGGTCACGGTCGTCGAGAGTCCTGTGCGAGCGTTGATCCTGTTCGCGTTCTTCGCGGCGTACCAACAGGTCGAGAACTACCTGCTGGGTCCTCGCATCACGGCCAAGACGATGGAGCTGCACGCCGCTGTTGCCTTCGGTTGTGCGATCGCCGGGGCGAGCATCGCCGGCATCTTGGGGGCGTTCATCGCCTTGCCGGTGGCCGCCATCGCGCAGGCGCTCGTCTCGAGCGCGCTCGATCGACACGACGTGGTCGAAGCCGATCTCACTCGTGAGGTCGATCCTGAAGATGCGAGGCAGGAGTTCGATAACCAGCGCCGGATCGCGAGGGCTCGCCGGGGTGGATCCTTGCTCGCAGCCGTCCGCATGCGACTGGTCGCCGCGCGCCACCGAGGCACGCCGCGCGAGGCCCGCAAGCCCGGCGAACCTGTCGAGCCCGGTGAACCTGTCGAGCCCGGCGAGGGGTAGGAGCGTCGGCGTTCAGACCACGTCGGCCGACGCCGAGGCGAACGCCTCGCCGTCCGGCGTTGCGCCGGGGTCCGCCCCGGGCGCCGACGGCAGGAACACTCGGAAGGCGGCGCCGCCACCGGGCCGATCCTCGACCCAGGCCCGGCCGCCGTGGAGCTCCGCGAACTTCGCCACCAGAGAGAGCCCCACGCCGGTTCCGGGGGAGTGAGGCGACGCCGTGGGCCGCCCCTGGCGGAACGGCTCGAAGATCGCGTCGTGAAGCTCCGAGGGCACGCCGGGACCGTCGTCCTCGACGCTCAGCACCGCGCCTCCTTGGGAAGGCTCGAGCTTGACCCAGATGCGACTCGTCGCATGCGTGTGCCGGACGGCGTTGGTCACGAGGTTCTCGATGATGCGTTCGAGCTTCGGGGGGTCGACCGTCAACACGAGTGGCTGAGCCTCGACCTCGATGACACGGTCGTCGAGGGCGTCGAGGCTCTCGACCGATCGGCGCGTGAGCGCAGCCGCGTCGACGGTCCGGTACTGGGGCTCGACGATCCCGCGATTCAGGCGGTCGATGTCGAGCAGGTCCTTCAGGAGACGATCGAGCTTGCGGGCGTTGAACGCCAATCGCTCGAGCAGGTCGCCGCGGTCGGCGCCCGGCATGTCGGGAGCCCGCTCGAGTGTGATCGACAACCCAAGGATCGACGTGAGCGGGCTTCGGAGTTCGTGCGAGACGGCCGCGAGGAACGTGTTCTTCATGTCGTCGAGCACACGGAGCCGTTCCGCTGCTTCACGTTCGTGGCGCGCGGAATCACGCAGGGCCTGCTCGGCCAGCTTGCGCTCGGTGATGTCCATCAAGACGCCCTGCAAGAACAGCGGCTCGCCGTCTGCGTCGGTCACGAACGTGATCTCGTCGTGCACCCAGATCGTGCGGCCGTCCCGGGTGTTCAATCGATACTCGGCTTGCCATGGCCGGCGCGCCTTCACTGCTTCGACGTACGAGCTCTGAACGTCCGCCCGGTCCTCAGGCGCCATGATCGCGAGCCAGAGATCGGGCTGGTCGATCCATTCCTGCGGAGTGATGCCGGTCATCTCCTCGATCTGGGGGCTCACATAGATCGAGCGCATCGAAGCATCAGCGCGGTCGAGATAGATCGTGGCAGGCACGTGTTCGACGATCGCACGGTAGCGTTCCTCGGCCTCGGTGAGACGGTGGGCGCCCTGTTCTCGCTCGACCGCTGCGCCCAGGGTGCTCGCGACTACCCGGATCGCATCGATCTCGGCAGGCTGCCACACCCTGTCGGCGCTGCAGTCGTCGAGGCCGATCGACCCCCACCACGCGCCGTCGGCGAAGACGGGCATCACCATCATCGATCGGATGCCCAGTTCATCGAATGGCTGCCTCTCGGCCTCGTCCATCTCGGCAGTGGGTCCGTGGATGACCCTTCCCTCGCTGAGCACGGCTCCCCAGTGCCCGAGGTCGCCGCCACGCGAGGAGATCGACGGCGACCGTCCCAGCATCGGGGGCGCATCCGGAGCGAGCCAGACATGTTGCATGCTGACCTGCTGCTCGCCACCCACATCGAGGTTCTCGAAGACGCCGACACGTGTTGCTCGCCCGGCGTCGCCGAGTCGCGTCAACACCTCGTCGATGCCGTCACGCCACGAGGGTGCCCGCAGGAACCGTTCCGCTGCGTGGCCGGCCGCTTCGAGGATCCGGTCCCTGCTCGCCAGCGCGTCCTCGGCTTGCTTGCGGTCGGTGATGTCGGTGAGCACTCCTTGCCACGCGCTCTCACCGTCGGGCGAACGAACCAAGAAGGCATGGTCGTGCACCCAGACGACCTGCCCGTCCTTACGGATGATGCGGTGCTCGACCTCGTAGTCCTCACTCGTCTCGTTCGTGCGGTTCGATTCGGTCACGACCCGCGAGCGGTCTTCCGGATGGACCATGCCCATCCAAAGTCCCGGATCGGCGATGCGCTCGTCGGGTGTGTAGCCGGTGAGCCGTTCGTACTGTGGGCTGACGTAGTGAGCGGTCGCGATCTCGTCGACCGCGTCGATGTAGATCACCGCCGGAAGCTGCTCCACCAGTCGGCGGAACTGCTCTCCGGCCTCCTCGAGTGTCTGCCCGGCGTGTCTGCGTTCGGTGACGTCCTGGATGAGCCCCTGCCAGACCGTAGCGCCGTCGCCTCGATGTACTACTGCAGAACTGTCGTGAACCCAGATGATCGAGCCGTCCTTGCGCACGAGGCGGTACTCGACGTCGAAGGGTTCGAGCGTGCGGTCGGTGCGCCGCGCCTCGGCCACTATGTGTTCGCGGTCCACCTCGTATATGCATGACTCCCAGAGCCCGGGGGAGGACCATTCCTGCTGGGTGTAGCCGGTTACTTCGAGCACCTGCGGGGAGACGTAGTCGACTCGATCGCCCTCAACGCGATCCTCGACATCGCTTCGGTAGGTCACGGCCGGCAACCGTTCGACGAGCGATCGGTACCGCTGCTCGGCCTCGAGCACCTTCTGCTGGCTTTCCCGTTCGGCGGTCACGTCGTACAACACTCCGCGGTAGCGAGTCGCCGCGCCATCGGTTGCGGGGCTGGCCTCGTCTCGGACCCAGATCTCCTCGCCTGCCAGGGTGCGCATGCGGTATTCGGCCGCGAATCGCGACCGGGTTTCGACCGCTCCGTTCCACGTTGACAGCACATCGCCGATGTCGTCTGGGTGCACCCTGGTTCGCCACCGCTTCTGGTCTTCGAGCCACCACTCGGCGGTGAACCCAAGGAGTCCCTCGATCTGTGGGCTGATGTACGACATCGCGGCTGTGCCGGTCTCGGCGAGGTCCCAGGTGTAAGCAACCACCGGAACATGCTCGGTCATCGCCTTGTACTTGGTCTCGGTCTCCGCGACGCGACCGCGATCCGCGCGGCCGCGCCGGTGCTGTGACATCGCGATCAGCCCAGCGGCCGCGGCGGCTATGAGCAAGATGCCGCTCGCTGAACCGGCCAAGGTGGGCGACTTGGACTCGAGTGCCTGGTGCGTCGCCTCGAACGCGCCGCTGACGCTGCCCACGGCGAGCAGCACGACAGCTCCCAGCACGACCATGAGATCGTGCCGGCTCGTCGACCGCTCATCACGATCGGGCACCGTTGTCTTGCGTCGGAGGTTCACCGTCGCTGTGGGTATCGACGTCTTAGACCGAGGCCTGAACCGCTGGCCGTGAGCTCAGGCGTGGGCGAGCTCGAGCATGCGCTGGTACACCTGGTCGGGTTCAGGTTCCATGTAGAGATGCTCGAGTGGGGTCGCGAACGGCATGGCGGGGATGTCGGGCCCGCCGATCCTCACGATCGGAGCGTCGAGGTCGAACATCGCCTCCTCGGCGATCGTCGCGACGATCTCGGCGCCCGCCCCGTAGGTACGGTTGTCCTCGTAGACCACCATCGCCTTCGATGTGCGTCGCACCGAGTCGAGGATGGTGGCTGTGTCGAGCGGCGCGAGCGACCGCACGTCGACGACCTCGACGGAGATGCCCTCGTCGTCGTGGAGTCGAGACGCGGCGTCGAGACACGTGTGCAACGAGTACCCATAGCTCACGCACGTGAGGTCGCTGCCCTGGCGCTTGATGTCGGCCGACCCGATCGGCACGAGGTGGCGGTCGTCGGGCACCTCGCCGGTGATCGCCCGGTATGTCTTCTTGTGTTCGAGGAACAGCACCGGATCGGGGTCGGCGATCGCCGAGCGCAACAGGCCGGCCGCGTCCGCCGGCGTCGAGGGCATCACCACCTTGAGGCCCGGTACGTGTGCATAGAACGCCTCGATCGACTGCGAGTGGTAGAGCGCGCCGTGGATGCCGCCTCCGCACGGGGTCCTGATCACGAGCGGACAGCCGAACGCCCCGTTCGAGCGGTATCGGATTCGGGCGGCTTCCGACACGATCTGGTCGAACGCCGGATGGATGAAGTCGGCGAACTGGATCTCGGCCACCGGCAGCAGACCGTGCATCGCCATGCCGATCGCCACGCCGACGAGACCCGACTCCGCGAGCGGTGTGTCGATCACACGCTGCTCGCCGAACTCCTCCATCCAGCCGACGCTGACGCGGAACACACCACCGCGATTCCCGACGTCTTCGCCGAGCAACACGATGCGATCGTCTTCTGCCATCTCGTCGTGCAGGGCGTCACGGATCGCGGTGACGACGTTCTTCTCGGTCATTGCCCGACGCCGCCCGCCGGCTCAGCGAACACATGGCGCATCGCCGATGAAGGATCGGGGTCCGGGGCGTCCCAGGCGGCCGCGAGCGCCTCTTCGATCTCACCCTTGACCGACGCTCGCAGCTCCTCGGCGCCGCCGTCGTCGATCAACCTGTGCTCGCGCATGTAGGTACCGAGCACGTGCACAGGGTCGTGTTGACGAGCCAGCTCCACCTCATCGCGCGGCCGGTAGGTCTTGTCGTCGTCGTCGCTGGTGTGTCCGAGAAAGCGGTAGGTCTTGCACTCGATCAAGGTCGGGCCCTCGCCGGCACGGGCGCGGTCGTGAGCGTGCTTCATCGCCTCGTAGCACGCGAGTACGTCGTTGCCGTCGACCACGACCCCCGGGAAGCCGTATCCGGCTGCCCGATCGGCCACGTGCTCCACCGCCATCTGTTTGGACTGCGGCACGCTGATGGCATAGTGGTTGTTCTCACACACGAAGATCACGGGAAGTTTGTGGATCCCCGCGAAGTTGAGACCCTCGTGCCAGTCGCCCTCGCTCGTGGCGCCGTCGCCGAACCAACAGCCCACCACCGCATCCTCGTTCCGGTACTTGATCGCGTAGGCGATGCCCGCGGCATGCGGCACTTGGGTCGCGATCGGCGACGAGCCCGTGATGATGCCCAGCTTCTTGTGGCCCCAGTGCGACGGCATCTGGCGGCCGCCGCTCGACGGGTCGTCGGCTTTGGCGAAGATACCCAAGAAGACCTCGTACGGCGTCATGCCGGCGGCAAGCACCAGCGCGCCGTCGCGGTAGTAGGGGAGCCAGATGTCGACGCCCTTGCGCATGGCCCACCCCGTGCCGACCTGACATGCCTCGTGACCCTCGGCAGGCACGACGAAAGCCGCCCGGCCCATGCGGTTCTGACGCAACGCCGCCTCGTCGAGCAGGCGCGCCGTCAGCACGAGGCGGTACATGGCGCGTAGGTCGTCGTCGGAGAGCCCGAGCGCCCCATGAGGGGTGGGCGCGACACGCGTGGACACCTAGTTCGAGCTCCATCGCATCGGTTCAGCGAGCATACACCCGCCTGGACCGAGAGTCCGGGGAGCGCCCATATACCCCCTAGTGGTACTGCCGGCTCGACGGGAACACGGACGAGCGACAGCGCTTGGGCCCGACGCTCCCGCGGGCGTGTGAGAGGCTGGAACGCGATGGTCGACATGAGCGGCATGGGCGTCCCCAAGGCCCCCGACGGACCGATCGGCGCTCCGCGCGCCGCCGGCGCCACGATGCAGCACGTGGTCGACGTCACCGACGCCGACTTCGAGCAAGTGGTGATCCAGGGGTCGATGCAGCGCCCCGTGGTGGTCGACATGTGGGCGTCGTGGTGCGCGCCCTGCCGCACCCTCGGTCCCACCCTCGAGAAGGTCGCGATCGAGCGCGGGGGAGACTTCCTGCTGGCCAAACTCGACGTCGATGCCAACGCGGTCGGGAACGCGTTGCTGCAGGCCGTGCAGAGCCAGGGTATCCCGACGGTCGTCGCATTCAGCGGCGGAAAGCCCGTCGACATGTTCATCGGCGCGCTGCCCGAACAGGAAGTGAACCGATTCATCGACAGCGTCGTGCCGACCGAGGCGCAGGTCGAGGTCGAAGACGCCCTCGCTATCGAGGCGACCGGTGATCTCGCCTCGGCCGAGGCCGGCTTCCGCGAGGCGCTCGAGAAAGATCACGAGAACAAGGAAGCCGCGGTTGGCCTCGCGCGCATCCTGGTGGGCAGAGACGAGGTCGGCGAGGCCTCGGCGCTCGTTGAGCCCCTGCTTCCCGACCCTGAGGCCGAGCTCGTGATGTCGGCGGTGAGGGTGTCGGGGTGGGCATCGCTCGGCGGCGACGACCGCCTCACCCAGGCGCGCAAGGTGGCCGCAGATCGTCGCTGGCGAGAAGCGCTTGATGGCATGCTCGCCGCCTTCGACGAAGACCCCGCCGGTGCTCGCGAGTCCATGGTCGACGTCTTCGCGACGCTCGGCGATGATCCGATCGTGGCGGAGTTTCGACCGAAGCTCGCCGCCCGCCTGTTCTGAGAGACGGCTGGCGATCATGGCCGACGTACACGACCTCATCCGCGAATTCTGGGACCGAGACTCGGCGACCTACGATCTCTCGGCGTCGCACGCGGTGTCCGACCCTCTGGAAGCCGCCGCCTGGCGAGCCGCCCTGCGGCGCGCCCTTCCGGAGCCGCCGGCGACGGTGCTCGACGCGGGCGCCGGCACCGGGTCGCTCAGCGTGCTCGCGGCAGAGCTCGGCTATCGGGTGACCTCGCTCGACGTTTCCGAAGGCATGCTGGCGAAGGCCCGCGAGAAGGCCGACTCCCGCGGGCTCGAGCTTTCGTTACATATCGGGTCGGCGATGTCACCTCCGCCGGGTCCGTTCGAGGCGATCGTCGAGCGCCACGTGCTCTGGACGATGCCCGACCCGGTCGGCGCGTTGCGGGCCTGGCGCGATGCGACCGCTCCCGGCGGGCGTCTGGTGATCTTCGAGGGTGTCTGGGGCTCGAGAGCGCCCGCCGATCGAGCGAGGCGCGCGGTCTCCGGTGTCACGCGCCGGTTGATGGGAGTGGCCGACCACCACCACGCTCCGTACCCCGACGAGGTGCTCGAAGCGCTCCCTCTCGCGCGCATGCCCTCTCCCACGCCGCTCGTAGAAGCGGTGTACGAGGCCGGGTGGACCGGTGGGCGTATCCAACGCCTGCGCGACGTGGAATGGGCTGCGCGACTGCACGAGCCGTGGCCGCTCGGCTGGCTCGAGCACCTGCCCCGTTACGCGCTGGTCGCCGACCGGGGCTGAGGGTCGGCGCGGGTCACGCCGGCACTGCGTCGGCGAATGGCATGATCTCGACGCCTGGGGCAGGTTCGTAAGCGAGGTCGAACACGTCAGCGAGATGGCGGCGCACGATCGGTCGGACCTCGTTGACGCTCACCCCGCGCTTCAACAGGGCGCTCAGCGACGTCACTCCGTTGTCCGGGAGTCCGCATGCGACGATGCCGTCGAACCACGCGAGGTCGGTTTCGCAGTTGATCGCGAACCCGTGAAGCGTGACCCTCGTTCGCATGAGGCGCACTCCGATCGCGCAGACCTTGTCGTCGCCGGCGAACACACCCGTTTGCACGTCGTCGCGCCGGTGCAGCTCCGCCCCGAGATCTGCGCCGGACCGGATCACCGCTTCCTCGAGTCCGCGCAGGTACCGGGCGGCATCGGGCCGTTCACCGAGTTGCAGAACCGGGTAGCCCACGAGCTGCCCGGGTCCGTGGAACGTGAACGACCCGCCGCGATCGATGTGGCGCACATCGGCGCCACGCGCCAGCGCTTGTGGTTCGCTCCAGATCAGGTGCTCGGGCCTCGCACGCCGGCCGGCGGTGAACACCGGAGGGTGTTCCAGCAGGATCAGGGAATCCGGCGCTCGATCGTCGAGGCGACGCTCTGCGAGCAGATGCATCGCATCGTTTGCCGAGTCGTAGGGCACGAGCCCCGGCGGTTCGAGCAACCATGTGGCGCGCGCCATGGTGAGGTCAGATCCCCAGGTCTTCGGTGAAGTCCCAGCTCTCGAGGTTCTGCTTGATCCGCCCGAGGAAGCGGGTCGCGATCTCACCGTCGATCAGGCGGTGGTCCCACGACATCGAGACATAGACCATGCTGCGGACCGCGATCGCGTCGTCGTCCACCACGACGGGCCGGCGTTGGATGCCGTCGAGCGACAGGATGCCCACGTTCGGCTGGCTGATGATCGGCACGCTGATGAGCGACCCGTACGGACCGGGGTTCGTGATCGTGAACGTCGCGCCCTGCACTTCATCTGGCTTCAGCTGGTGCGATCGGGCCCGAGCGGCGAGGTCGGCGACCGCGCGGGCGATGCCCACACCGTTCATGACGTCGGCGTTGCGGATCACCGGCACGATGAGCCCCGCGTCGTAGCTCACGGCGATCCCCATGTGCACGGCACGCGGCGTCACGATGTCGTCGTCCACGATGCGCGAGTTCATCGGCGGGTACGCCTTCAGCGCATCGACCGTCGCGCGCACCACGAACGGCAGATACGTCAGCTTCACTCCGTGAGTGGCGAGGAAGGCGACCTTCGCCCGCTCACGCAAGCGCACGAGATGTTCGACGTTGACCTCCACCATCGTCCACGCACGAGCCGTTTCGTTCACCGAGGCGAGCATGTGCGAAGCGATCGCCCTTCGGATGTGCGACATCGGCTCGACCGACTCGCCCTCCGCAGCCGCCGATCCCACGGATGGCGGCGCTACAGGGGTAGGGGTAGGGGTAGGCGTCGGCGTCGGCGTCTCAGCGGTGGCCTGGCCGCCGCCTGAGGCCACCACGGCCATCACGTCAGACTTCGTGATGCGTCCCCCCGTACCCGTGCCGGCGACCGCCGACAGGTCGATCGCATGCTCCTGCGCGAGCTTGCGAACCAACGGCGACAGGATCTGCGACCGACCCCCCCGATCCGGCAACGAAGCACCCGCGGTCCCTCCGGCCGCTGATGCGACAGGCGTAGGTGCGGAGGGCGACGGCGTAGACGACGCCGCAGCCGCGCCGGCCGGAGCGTCCTCGTCCGACGCGATCTCAGCAAGCTCGGTCCCCACGGGCACGGTCATGCCCTCGGCTACGAGGATCTTGGTCACCGTGCCGGCGACCGGCGACGGCACTTCTGTGTCGACCTTGTCGGTCGAGATCTCGAACAGCGGCTCGTCTCGTTCGACGGACTCGCCCTCGGACTTCAGCCACTTCAAGATCGTGCCTTCGACGATCGTCTCGCCGAGCTGGGGCATCTGGATCGAGGTCATCGGTTCCCTTCCTCGTGTGATGCGAGACTCACCAGGCGGACAGTCCTTCGACGGCTCGCTCGATGTCGGCCACCTGTGGCAGGAACGCGTCCTCGAGCGTGGGGGAGAACGGCACGGGCATGTTCGGCGGCGCCAGGCGCGTCACCGGGGCGTCGAGGTGCTCGAACGCCTTCTCTGCGATCGTTGCTCCGACCTCGGCGCCGATGCCGACGGACCGGTAGGACTCGGTGACCACGAGCGCCCGCGACGTCTTCGCGATCGAGCTCAGCACCGTTTCCTCGTCGATCGGATGCACGGTGCGAAGGTCGACGACCTCGACCGAGATGCCGCGCTCGGCCAGGTTCTCAGCGGCTTCGAGCGACTTGTGCACGAGCGCCCCGTACGTGACGATCGAGACGTCGGCGCCCTCACGCTTCACGTCGGCTTTGCCGATCGGCACGAGGAAGTCGGGGTCGGTCGGCACCTGTTCCTTGATGCGGCGGTAGATCCACTTGTGCTCGAGGAACATCACGGGGTTGTCATCGCGCACCGCGGACTTCATCAAGCCCTTCGCGTCGGACGGGAACGACGGGCATACGATCTTGATGCCGCCGCCGTAGGCGAACCACGGCTCAGGGTTCACCGAGTGGAACGATGAGGCGCGCACGTAGCCGCCCGACGGTCCGCGAAGCACGACCGGAAGCGGCACGCCCGAGCGGTAGTGGTAGCGCCCGAGCACGGTGGAGATCTCGTCGAAGCCCGACGACATGAAGTCGGCATATTGGAACTCCGCGACCGGGCGAAGCCCTTCCATCGCGGAGCCGACCGCCATGCCCACGATCGTCTCCTCGGCGATCGGCGTATCGATCACGCGGTCGCCGCCGAAGCGGTCGAGGAAACCCTCGGTCACCTTGAACGCACCGCCGTAGACGCCGATGTCCTCACCCAGCATGTAGACGCGTTCGTCGCGCTCCATCTCCTCCCAGAGCGCTTCAGCGATCGCGACCAGGTACGTGGCCTGACCGTCGTCGGTACGCTTTCCGCGCGGCTCCGCCCCGTGGCCCGCCGCGCCTGCTTCGACCTGTGCCGTCGCCATCACCTGACCTCCTAGCTGCTCACGGCGACGGCACGGGCTTCGACTTGTGCCGTCGCCATCAGCCGGCCTCCGTGCCGCCGTCGCGACCAGGCTCGTTCGTCCAGTAGCCGTCCTCCACCCACAGGCCCTTCGTCGCGTCGCCCGGCTCGGGGAACGGAGACGCGAGCGCGTACTCGTACCCCTGTTGGAACTCGGCCTCGACGCGCTTGGCGATCTCGTCGACGGCGTCGTTCGTCACGACGCCCTCGCTCAGCAGGAGCTCTTCGAGGTTGCGGACTGGATCGTGATCGGCCATGAACTTCTGCAGCAGCTCGTCAGGCATGTACTTCGCGGGGTCGTGGCCCGCGTGCCCGCGCCACCGCAGCGACACGGATTCGATCAACGATGGACCCTCACCAGAGCGAGCGCGCTCGACCGCGTCGCGCGTGGCCTCGAATACCTCGAGCACGTTGCCGCCGTCGACCCGCACGCCCGGCATGCCGTAGGCGACCGCGCGCTCGGCGATCGTCGGTGTCGGGAACTCGAGCGGATTCGGTGCGGAGTACGCGAACTGGTTGTTGTTCACGACCCATACGACCGGTAGGCGGAAGATCGCAGAGGTGTTCAGCGACTCGTGCCAGCGCCCGTTCGAGGTGGCGCCGTCGCCGCAGATCGCGAGCGCCACGCTCGGCTCGCCTTTGAGCTTGTATGCGAGCGCCGCGCCGGCGGCGACCGGGTACGCGATCGGCAGGTGCGACATGACC
Source organism: Actinomycetota bacterium (assembly GCA_040882605.1). GTDB lineage: Bacteria > Actinomycetota > UBA4738 > UBA4738 > HRBIN12 > JAOUEA01. Next base: position 13,229 of record JBBEAY010000032.1, on the reverse strand, counting down.
GTGAACGACTTGTTGCCGGACCAGTCGCCGATGTGACTGTTGCCGTCGCGTCCGCGCGTGTAGCCGTCGATCCGCGCCCAGAATTGCGCCATGACGCGCTTGAGGTCGAGGCCCTTCGTGAGCTGGGCCGACAGGTCGCGGTGCGTGGGGAACAGGGAGTCGTCGTCGCGCAGCGCCCACGCTACGCCGACGTGGGTGCCTTCCTGCCCGCGGCCAGAGTAGATCGCCCCCGGAAGCCGCCCCTGACGGTAGAGCGCTTCCATGCGCTCGTCGAAGTAGCGGCACAGCTTGAGCATGTGCAGCATCTCGACGAGCTCGTCGTCGGGCAGGGGTCGCGCGCCGCCCGTCGTTCCGGCGGGGGCGGTGGTCGGGTCGACCTCGGTCGCCACTCGGTGCGCTCCTTACGGGGTGTGCAGGGGTTTGCCTGCGAGCGCCAGGTGCGCTTCGCCGATGCCTTCGGACAGGGACGGGTGTGGGTGCATCATGGCTGCAACTTCGGCAGGCATCGCTTCCCAGTTCACGATCAACATGCCTTCGGCGATCAGATCGGTCACGTGCGGGCCGATCATGTGCACGCCGCGCACCGGACCGTCGGTTTCGGCGACGAGCTTCACGAAGCCGCCCTCGCCCAGCATGTTCGCCTTGCCGATGCCACGGAAGTCGACCGTTTCGACGACGACATCGAGCCCTCGTTCCCGGGCCTGCGCCTCCGTGAGACCCACGCTCGCGATCTCAGGCGTGCAGTAGGTGACCTTCGGGATGTTCACGTAGTCGATCTCGGCGACGTCGAGCCCCGCGATGCGCTCGGCCACCGCGTAGCCCTCGGTGAAGGCCACGTGGGCGAGCTGCAGTGGGGTCGAGGCGACGTCACCGATGGCCCAGACGTGATCGACGTTCGTGCGCAGCTGCGCATCGACGTTCACGAAGCCTTTCTCGTGGGTCGTGACGCCGGCCTCAGCCAGCCCGAGACCCTCGGTCACCGGCCCACGACCGGTGGCGACGAGGCAGACGTCGGCGGTCACCTCGGCAACGCCGTCGCCGGCGTCATAGGTGACCCGAACGCTTCCGCCCGCGTCCTCGACCCGTTGCACAGTCGCGCCTGAGGCGGTGGTGATGCCACGCTTGCGGAGCGCGCGCGATATCTCCTTCGAGACCGCCTCGTCTTCGAGGGGGGCGAGCCGGGGAAGGGCTTCTAGCAGCGTCACGTCGGCTCCGAACGAGCGGTAGAACGATGCGAACTCGAGACCGACGGCGCCGGCGCCGATCACGATCGCGGAGCCGGGGATACGGTCGTACCACAACGCCTGGTCGCTCGTGATGATGCGATCGGTGAGCTGCGCGCCGGGAAGCATCCTCGGCGCCGAACCGGTCGCGATGACGAGCTCGGTCGCCGCGATCCGCTGCCCGTCGACTTCGACGGCAGGCTCGCCGGGCGCCAATCGCGCGAGCCCGTGCACGAGGTCGATCTTCCTCGCCCCGATCAGTCCGGTGACGCCCTTCACGAGCTTGTCGACGACGGCATCTTCGAAAGCCTTCACGGCCGGCCAGTCGGGCTCGCCCGAGGCCTTGATGCCCCACTCGCCGGAGCGATTCACGGCGTCCATGACCGATGCCGACTGCAGCAGTGCCTTGGTGGGGATGCAGCCGCGGAGCAGGCAGGTGCCCCCGAGTCGGTCGTCGCGTTCGATGAGGCAGACGCGGAGCTCGAGCTGGGCTGCGCGCAGGGCGGCCGAATACCCCGCTGTGCCCCCGCCGATCACCGCTACGTCGTACGCGTCAGCCATACGATGCGCCAGTCTACCGGGCTTGCTCGCAGCGGCTACGATGCCCCGCGTGGACGAGCCTGCCGAGCTGAAGCACACCCCGCTCGAGGCCGAGCACGAGGCACTCGGCGCCAAGCTCGGGCCCTTCGGCGGGTGGCGCATGCCGATCGAGTACGCCGGCGCTCTGCGCGAGCACGAGGCGGTTCGGGAGCGGGTCGGCCTGTTCGACCTCACGCACCTCGGCAAGGTCGACGTCACCGGCCCCGGCGCCCTCGGCATGTTGCAACGGGTCGTCACCAACGACCTCTCCCGGGCGGCCGTCGGCGAGGCCCTCTACAACCTCGTGCTGAACGAGGGCGGCGGGGTGATCGAGGACCTGATCGTGTACCGGCTCGACGAACAGCGTTACTTCGTGGTGCCGAACGCCGCCAACGCCCAGCGCGTCCTTCAGATCCTCGAGGAAACGCCGGCCGACGATCGCGTGCACCTCATGTATCACCAAGACTGGTGCTTCCTCGCGGTACAGGGTCCTGCATCGGTGCACGTGATGCAGCAGATCTTCCCGAGCGCGGGCGACCTCGCCTTCATGCAATGCGTCGAGTCCGAGTACAAGCGGCGGCCTGTGATCGTCACACGCTCGGGGTACACAGGCGAGGTCGGCTTCGAGCTGTTCACGTTCCAGGACGTCGCTCATGCGCTCTGGACCGATCTGCTCGAGGCGATGGCCCCATTCGGGGGCATGCCGTGCGGGCTCGCCTCTCGAGACGTGTTGCGCCTCGAGATGGGGTATCCACTCTACGGCCAGGACCTCTTCGAATCCGTCACCGCGCTCGAGGCCGGCCTCTCCTGGGCGGTCTCGCTCGATGCGGGCGAGTTCCGTGGGCGCGAGTCTCTACTGCGCCAGCGCGACGAGGGGTTGCCGAGCCGTCTGCTCGGCTTGCGCATGCACGAGCGTCGGCACATCCCTCGGGCGCACTACCCGGTCTTCACCGGCGACCAGCTGATCGGCGAGGTGACGAGCGGCACGTACTCGCCGCTGCTCAAGACTGGCATCGGCCTCGCCTACCTCTGGCCCGCCGATGTTGTGGCGGTCGGCGACACGGTCGAGGTCGACATCCGTGGCCGCCGTGGCCAAGCCGAAGTGGTGAGGCCGCCGTTCGTCGATCGCAGCCCTCGGTAAGCAACTCAGGCAGGCAGCTCAGGCAGGCAGCTCAGGCAGGCAGCGCTGCTCGGCCGTCGTGGCCTGCCTCATCACACTCGGATCGCACCCGCCGCCGCGTCGACGAGATCGTCGACCGACGAGCCCCCGAAAGACGTGTGGCGGATGAGCCGGTTCAACAGCGACGGCGCTCGTTCGTTCTCCGGCGTGACCGCCACCACCACGTAAAGCCCCGACGCCGCGATGCCCAGCTGGCGCACGGGACCGTAGCCCGGCGCTGCCACGAAGTATGCCCATCGTGTCGAGACGCCGCCGACCAAGCACGTGCCCGCTCCCCGCGCGACGAAATCGCCCTGTGTGGGCGCTATACCCGAGAACGTAGGCCGCCGGTCAACGAAGACGCGTCGAGATTCGGCGCTGCAGCGACTGGAGTGTGTGAGGCTCGAAAGCAAGGGGCCGGTGGCCGCCAGGTAGTAGAAGTCCGATGGCATGCCCACCATGGTGGCGTCGACCCAGGTCGCCGACATGCCCGCCACGCCTCCGTCCATGCGGTTCCAACGAGTTGGGTGAGGCGATGCGAGGAAGCCTCCCCTGAACGAGCCGCCGGCCGGGGGGTGGGCCTTCCACCCGTCCGGAACGATCGCCGTGACCGGCCCGGCAGTCACGTGGGTGAACGGGCTCGGTGACGCGAGCATCTCGATCGGAGCTGCGACGGTCGCAGGGTCGACCGAAGGGGGCGCGGTGCACCCGGTGCCAACGAGGGCGATGGTGACTCCTAGAAGCGTTCTCCGCACATGACCTCTCTGCGCGAGCTTAGGCGACACAAGCGGTGCGCGCCATAGCACGCTGCGGAAGGGGCCGAGATCAGCCGGCGTCGGTCTGTGCGGTAGTGCGCGCCCCCGCCAGCGGCACGCAGAACGCCGCTCTGGTCCCCCCTCCGGGAAGAGGGTCGGTCCACAAGGTCCCCCCGTGCTCGATCACGAGCTGGCGGGCCAGGTGCAGCCCCACTCCAACGCCCGCCTTCTCCTTACGCAGCACGCCTTCACCGGTCGAGAAGGGCTCATCGAACGAGCGCTTCGCGACGGTGCGGTCGAGACCCTCTCCACGGTCGGTGACGCTCACCACGATTCCTTCCGACATGGAGCGAGCCGTGATCTCAACGGGCGCGCCGGCGGGGGAGTAGCGACATGCGTTCTCGAGCAGCTCTTCGATGACTCCCTCGAGACGATCAGCGTCGGCCAGTGTCTGCAGCGAGGCGCCGACCGAGGCCTCGATGCGAACCGACGGATGTCGCCCGCGCGCGCGCCCCGCCACCGCATGGATGATCGGCGCGAGATCGATCTCGGCCAGGCGCAGCTCGAACGTGCCTCGCTCGAGATCCGACATCGTGATGATCTCGTCGACGAGGACCATCAGACTGTCGAGCGAGTCCTGCAGCGAGTTGAGGAACTCCGTGCGCTCTTCCTCACCGACACTCGGGTTGCGGAGCACGTAGGCGATGCCCTTTGCGACCGTGACCGGGGTGCGGAGCTCGTGGGAGATGTTCGAGAGGAAGTCGGCCTTCGCGGTTGATCCTTGCGACACGCTGAGTCGCAGGGTGTCGAGCTCGTCGCGGAGGGCCACCGCCTCGGTGAGACGATCGGCCAGCGTGACGGCGAGCTCGAGCGCGACTCGAGGGGACAACACCACCGCGCCTTCACCGCCGGCGCTCGTGCCGGCCACCGCGGCGATCACGTCGAGACACGTCTCGGCGTCATCGTCGGTCGCGACCACCCCCTTCACACCGCTGCGCAGGCACGTGGAGGCGCGAGCCAGATCGTCGACTCCGAGGCGCACCACGATCGCGGAACCCGGTGACGAAACCTGCAACCGCGTGAGCAGCTCGATGCCCCCGAAGCCGTCCATCGAGAGCCGGCACCCGATCACATCGGGACGCGTGCGTGCGGCGGCCTCGATCGCACGAAGGGCGTCGGTGGAGACATCGACGACGAGATCCGGCTGACGCCGCATGACGGCGTGCAGCGCCGAGATCGCGCCCGGCGTGTCACAGAGCAGCACGGAGCGGACCATGTGCTTGTTCGTATCGGCCACGGGTCAGTCCGGTTGAGGAGAGAACCTCGAACCAGGCGTGTGGCGCGCGCGACCGCTCCGGCGTGTCAGTGCACGATGCCGGTGCGGATCGCGATCGCCACGGCCTGCGCGCGGTCATTCGCGCTGAGCTTCTCGAAGATGCGTTCGAGATGCGTCTTCACGGTGTGGGGCGAGATGCCGAGCTCGGTCGCGACCTGTCGGGTCGTCGAGCCGTCGGCGACCTTCTGCAGGATCTCGCGCTCGCGCTTCGAGAGCGGTGTGGTCTTCGGGCCATCGACCTCGCCGAGCCGCACCTCTTCGATGAACGTCTTGGTGAGCTGGGGGTGGATCACCGCGTGGCCCTCGACCGCGTTGCGGGCGGCGTCGACGAGCGAATCGGGCGAAGCGTCTTTCAGCAGATAGCCCGATACCCCCGCCTGGATCGCCTCGCTGATCGCCCCGCGCGACTCGTCGATCGTGATCAGGATCACCTTGGTGGCCGGCGCTGCCTGACGGATGCGTCTGGTGGCCTCGATACCGTCCATACCCGGCATCCGCACGTCCATGAAGACCACGTCGGGCGTGAGCTCGCGAGCTCGCTCGACGGCTTCCTCGCCGTTGGCGGCTTCGCCGACGACCACGACGATCTCGTTGGAGAGTTCCAGCGCGGTGCGCAGTCCCTCCCGCGTGACGGGGTGGTCGTCCACGATCAGCGCTCGTATCGGCGACTCGGGCGACATGAGTGGATCGGGCTCCTTCGCTTGTGGGGAAGTACCGGTACGCTGTTCAGGATAGGCCGACTCGAGTGAGGATGCGCGCATGCAAGAAGAGATCGCCGTTGACCCAGGAAGCGACGCCCTCGAGGCGTCCAGCGACGCCGGGACGCCCTCGGGTGACACCCGCCACACCGTCCTCGAGGCCCTGAAGAACGTCATCGACCCCGAACTCGGCCTGAACATCGTCGACCTGGGTCTGGTGTACGACGTGCAGGTTCACGACGATGGCGGCGTCGACATCGAGTACTCGCTCACCACGATGGGATGTCCGATCGGTCCCATGATCGAAGATCAGATGCGGTCGTTCCTGCGAGGCGTTCCGGGTGTCGAGGAGGTCAGGCCCGAATTCGTGGTCCGCCCGCCCTGGACGCCAGAGATGATGTCCGACGAGGCGAAGGCAGCCCTCGGCATCTTCTGAACCGCTCGCTCGGCGGGGCCGTTTGACGGTCCGCTCGCGCATGCGGTAGGTATCGCCCCTACGGATCCTGCCGGCGAAGCGTGATCTGAGTTCGGGCGACGAGAAGGAGCGATCGACATGACCGACTACGCGAACCCAGAAGTGCTCGTCAGCACCGACTGGCTCGAGGATCATCTCGGTGATCAGAACGTGCGGCTGATCGAGGTCGACGAGGACGCGACGGCCTACGACAAGGGTCATATCACCGGGGCGGTGAAGTGGAACTGGACGACCGACCTGCACACCGAGGTCGGGCGCGACTTCCGTGACCAAACGGGGTTCTCGAAGCTGCTCTCCGAAGCCGGGGTCGGCGAGGATTCCACCGTCGTGCTCTACGGCGGCAACAACAACTGGTTCGCGGCCTACGCTTACTGGCTGCTGAAGCTGCGCGGCTTCGATCAGGTGAAGCTGCTCAACGGCGGGCGCAAGAAGTGGGAGCTCGAGAGCCGCGAGCTTTCCCAGGACGCGGCGGCGTATGACGCCTCGGGTTACGAGATCTCGGGCGCCGAGCGGCCCCAGATCCGCGCCCTGCGTGACGAGGTGATCGGCAAGGTGGGCGGCGCCGGTGGGTTCGTCGACGTCCGCTCGCCCGAGGAGTACCGGGGCGAGAAGCTGGCTCCCGACCACCTTCCGCAGGAACAGTCGCAGGTGCCCGGCCACATCGCTGGGGCCGCGAACATCCCGTGGGCGAAGGCGGCCAACGACGACGGCACGTTCAAGAGCGCCGACGAGTTGCGTGAACTCTACGAAGCCGAGGGCATCACGGCCGACAAGGAGATCATCGCCTACTGCCGCATCGGAGAGCGTTCGTCGCACACATGGTTCGCGCTGCAGGAGCTGCTCGGTTACGACAACGTCAAGAACTACGACGGCTCGTGGACCGAGTACGGCTCGCTCGTGCGCGCGCCGGTCGAGCTCGGCGCCTAGGCGTTCTGAGGGTCGCGTCTGAGGGTCGGTGGGACCCTGACGCGAGGTCGACGACGCCGCCGATCACGAGGCCCATGCCGAAGCCTCCGATCACGTCGAGTGGGTTGTGCGCGCCCAGGTAGACCCTGGTGAATCCGTGTCCTTCCGCGAAGGGCGAAGGGGATGCATCGGGGCCGGTGGATCGCAAATCCTACCCACGAGGTAGACTTTGCGCGTCTGGCACGGGTACCCTGGATACGTACGCGTCGCCGCCCGCCGAGCGGTGATCCGCCGAGATGAACGCCCAAGGAGCCGCTTCTCATGGCCGTCACCCAAGAAGAGCACCTCGAAGAGCTCGCCAAGGGCTACCGATTCGACTGGAAAGATCCCTCCCATGCCGTCTTCGAGCCCAAGCGCGGTTTGAACGAGCGGGTCGTCGAGGAGATCTCGGCGCTCAAGAACGAGCCCGACTGGATGCGGAAGTACCGCCTGAAGAGCCTGCGCTACTTCGAGATGCGTCCGATGCCGTGGTGGGGCGCCGACCTGAGCGACATCGACTTCCAGAACATCTACTACTTCATCCGGTCGACCGAGAAGCAGGCCGCCAACTGGGACGAGCTGCCCGACGACATCAGGGGAACCTGGGACAAGCTCGGCATCCCCCAGGCAGAGCAGAACTATCTGGGCGGGGTGAGCGCGCAGTACGAGAGCGAGGTCGTCTACCACAAGATCAAGAAGGAGCTCGACGACATCGGTGTGCTGTTCACCGACATGGACACCGCGCTCCGCGAGCATCCCGAACTGGTGCGCGAGCACTTCGGCACGGTGATCCCTGCCAACGACAACAAGTTCGCAGCCCTGAACTCGGCTGTGTGGTCGGGCGGGTCGTTCATCTACGTGCCACCGGGCGTGCAGGTCGACATCCCGCTGCAGGCGTACTTCCGCATCAACGCCGAGAACATGGGGCAATTCGAGCGCACGCTGATCATCGCCGACGAGGGCAGCTACGTGCACTACGTCGAGGGCTGCTCGGCCCCGATCTACACGAGCGACTCGCTGCACTCGGCCGTCGTCGAGATCAAGGTGAAGAAGGGCGCGCGGGTCCGCTACACGACGATCCAGAACTGGTCGACAAACGTGTACAACCTCGTGACCAAGCGCGCCGTCGCCGATGAAGACGCAGTCATGGAATGGGTCGACGGCAACATCGGCTCCAAGGTCACGATGAAGTACCCGTCGATCTACCTGATGGGCAAAGGCGCGCGCGGCGAGGTGTTGTCTGTGGCCTACGCCGGCAAAGGCATGCACACCGACGCGGGCGGCAAGGCGATCCACGCGGCGCCGTACACGACGAGCGTGATCACCTCGAAGTCCGTCTCGAAGGACGGCGGCCGCACCGGCTACCGCGGCCTGGTCCGCGTGGAGCCCGATGCGCATCATGCCAAGTCGAACGTGCGCTGTGACGCGCTGATCCTCGACGACGAGAGCCGAAGCGACACATACCCCTACATCGAGGTCGAGGACGAGACGGCCTCGCTCGGCCACGAGGCGACCGTCTCGAAGGTCGGCGACGACCAGCTCTTCTACCTCATGAGCCGCGGCCTGACGGAGATCGAAGCCACCGCGATGATCGTGAACGGCTTCATCGAGCCGATCACGCGCGAGCTTCCGATGGAGTACGCGGTCGAGCTGAACCGCCTCGTCGAGCTCCAGATGGAAGGCTCGGTCGGGTAGGCGTTGGGCTAACGCAACCTGGGGTTGGGTGAATCCGACCCCGCAGGTAGCATTTAGGAGTGACCACCGACACCAGTCCTGACACCACCTTCGACGAGCGCGCCCTGGCTGCCCTGCCCGATGTGGCCGGCTTCACCGGCGACCTTCGCACGAACGCGTTCCAGGAGTTCGCGGCGCTTCCTACGCCATCTCAGGAGACCGAGGAGTGGCGCTACACCGACCTCTCGGAGTTCGCACTCGACTTCGCTCCGTACACGCCCGGCGGACGTGCCGAGAACCTCGACGACGTGCCCGGCAAGATCCTCGAGGCTGCCGGTGAGATCGGCGAGCGTGCCGGATTGCAGATCCAGCACGACTCCGACGTGATGGTCACCCATCTCGATCCGGCTCTGAAGGCCAAGGGTGTGATCTTCACCGACCTCGATGCTGCCGCCGCCGAGCACCCCGACCTCGTCGAGCGCTACTTGCACGATCTCGTGCCCACGAAGCGCACGCGATTCACCGCCCTGCATGCTGCGTTCCGCACCGGGGGCACGTTCCTCTATGTGCCGCGCGACACCAAGGTCGACCTGCCGCTGCAGACGCTCACCCACGTCGATGTCGACGGGGCGGCCGTATTTCCGCACACGCTGATCGTCGTGGAGGCCGGTGCCGAGGTGACGTTCATCGAGCGGTACTCCTCGCCCGATCTCAGGCGAGCATTCAGCGACGCGATCACCGAGATCCACGTGGGCGACGGCGCGCATGTGCGATACGCGGCGATCCAGGACTGGGGGGCGGGCATGACCCACCTCGCGATCCAGCGTTCGCGCACCGGCCGTGATGCTGACCTGCGAACGCTCTCCCTCGGGTTCGGCGCCGACCTGGCCCGGACCGAGACCGAGGTCGAGCTCGCCGAGCCGGGTGGGTTCAGCGAGCAGCTCGGTGTCTTCTTCGCCGAGGGCGATCAGCACTTCGACCACCGTTCGACCCAGGAGCACGTGGCGCCGAACTGCAGGAGCGACCTGTTGTACAAGGGTGCCCTGAGGGATCGTTCCAGGGCCGTCTACTCCGGCTGGGTGTACGTGCGACCGGGCGCACAGAAGACCGATGCGATGCAGACGAGCCGCAACATCGTGCTGAGCGAGCATGCGAAGGCCGACGCGATCCCGAACCTCGAGATCGAAGCCAATGACGTGAAATGCGGGCACGCGGCGAGCGTGGGGCCCGTCGAGGAAGAGACGCTCTTCTACCTGGAATCCCGTGGCATCGCGCGCGACGAGGCCGAGCGACTCATCGTCACCGGGTTCTTCCAGGAGGTGCTCGACCGCGTGCAGATCGACGAGGTACGTGAGGGCGCCGTGGCCGCGATCGCAGCCGAGCTCGATCGGGGTATCCGATGAGCGCCGCGGTGCGGGTGTGCGAGACCAAGGACGTACCAGCCGGCGAGGCACGCCGGTTCGCCCTCGACGGACGCCTCGTGGCAGTCGTGAATCTGGGAGAGGAAGGCTTCAGGGCGCTGGATGCGATCTGTAGTCACGCGAAGTACTACCTGGACGAGGGCGAGGTCGACGTGGACTTCGAGACCATCGAGTGCCCCAAGCACGGCTCGACCTTCGACCTCAACACAGGCAACCCGAAGACGCTGCCAGCGACGCAGCCGGTCGATGCGTTCCCGGTGACCCGCGACGGCGAAGACCTGTACATCGAGATGTGAGGAACCCACGATGACCGACAACGGCAACGCCACGACACCCGCGACCCTCGAGGTCCGCGACCTTCACGCGACGGTCGAGGGCAAGCAGATCCTGAACGGCATCGACCTGGTCGTTCGCCAGGGTGAGACGCACGCGCTGATGGGCCCGAACGGCTCGGGCAAGTCCACGCTCTCCAACGTGATCATGGGCCGCCCCGGCTATGTGATCACCCGCGGCAGCGTGATCTTCAACGGCGAGGACATCAGCGCCTTGACGCCCGACGAGCGCGCCAAGCGCGGGCTCTTCCTCGCGATGCAGTACCCGACCGAAGTGCCGGGTGTGAGCGTCGTGAACTTCCTGCGCACCGCGTACCAGGCGGTCAAGGGCGAACAGGTGAGCGCGCTCGCGTTCCGCAAGCACATGAAGGAACAGATGGATCGCCTGAGCATCGACGACGCCATGGTGAACCGATACGTCAACCAGGGGTTCTCCGGCGGCGAGAAGAAGCGGAACGAGGTGCTGCAGCTCGCGGTGCTCGAGCCGCGTATCGCGATCCTGGACGAGACCGACTCAGGGCTCGACATCGACTCGCTCAAGCTCGTGGCCGAAGGTGTGAACGAGCTGGTCGGGCCAGATCTCGGCGTGCTCCTGATCACGCACTACCAGCGCATGTTGAACCACATCACCCCCGACCGGGTTCACGTCATGATGCTTGGGCGTATCGTGAAGTCCGGCGGCGCCGAGCTCGCGCACGAGCTCGAGGAGAAGGGCTACGAGGGCATCCGTACGGAGCTGGGTCTCGAAGCCGAGGCCGAGTCCCCCATCGAGGTGGGCTGAGCACGGACGCCGTGTCCGAGCGGCGAAGGAGCAGGCGATGACCGATCAGGCGACGACCGAAAGGGTCGGAGGGCTCGACGTCGAGGCTATCCGGCGAGACTTCCCGATCCTGACACGGACCGTGGGGGACCGGCCGCTGGTGTATCTCGACAGCGCGGCGACCTCACACAAGCCGAACCAGGTGATCGAGGCCGAGGCGGAGTTCTATCGCCGGCACAACGCGAACGCACACCGTGGCATCCACATGCTCGGCGAGGAAGCCACCGAGGCCTACGAGGGCGCGCGTGCGACCGTGGCCCGGTTCCTCGGCGCTCCGGAACCCGAGACGATCGTGTTCACGCGCGGGGTCACGGAATCGATGAACCTCGTGGCGCAGGGGTGGGGGCGCGCGCACCTCGGCGCAGGCGACGAGGTGCTGATCACCGAGATGGAGCACCACTCCAACATCGTGCCGTGGCAGATGACCGTAGCGGTCACGGGCGCGACGCTGCGATACATCCCGCTCACCGACGACGGCCTGCTCGACCTGTCGGGGCTCGGGTCGCTGCTCACCGAGCGTACGAAGATCGTGAGCGTCACGGGCATGTCGAACGCGCTCGGCACGATCACGCCGCTGCGTCAGCTCGCCGACGCCGCGCACGCGGTCGGCGCGAAGATCGCGGTCGACGCGGCGCAGCTCGCTCCGCATTCGCCGATCGACGTGCAGGCGCTCGACGTCGATCTGCTCGGGTTCACGGGTCACAAGATGCTCGGCCCCACAGCGAGCGGCGGTCTCTACGGCAAACGCGAGGTGCTCGAGTCGATGGAGCCGATGCTCGGGGGCGGGGAGATGATCCACGAGGTCTTCCACGACCACAGCACGTACAAGCCGGCGCCGTACAAGTTCGAAGGCGGCACGATGCCGATCGCGCAACAGGTCGGTCTCGCCGCCGCGATCGACTATCTCGAAGCGCTAGGCATGGCGAACGTGCGCAACCACGAGGAGGAGATCACCCGCTACGCGCTCGACCGTCTGCTCGACGCCGGGGCAACGATCTACGGTCCCAAGGACCCAAGCATCCGAGGCGGCGCCGTAAGCTTCTGGTTCAAGGACGTGCACCCCCACGACCTTGCGACGATCCTGAACGAGGAAGGCGTCGCGATCAGGGCGGGCCACCATTGCGCGCAGCTCGCTATGCGCCGCTACGGTGTGCCGGCGACGGCACGCGCGTCGTTCTACGTGTACAACACCACCGCGGAGGTCGACGCGCTGATCGAAGCCCTCGACCGCGCACAGACGATCTTCGCCTGACCACGACCACGACCACGACCACGACCACGACCACAGACGAACAGAGAGGGAACCGTGGCGCTCGACGACATCTACAAGGAAGTCATCCTCGACCACTACAAGAACCCGCGGAACAAGCGGGAGCTGCCGGGGGCCGAGCTGCAGTGTCACGCGAACAATCCTCTCTGCGGCGATGAGATAACCGTCTTCGCCCACGTCGAGGGCGACTCGGTCGCCGAGGTGACGTTCCAGGGGGCGGGGTGCTCGATCAGCCAGTCGAGCGCCTCGATGATGACCGAGGCGGTCACGGGCGCGAGCGTGGGTGACGCTAAGGCGCTGGCGGGGGAGTTCCGCGGCATGATGGCCGGCGAGGTCGAACCCGACGAAGAGTCCTTCGGCGACCTCGTGGCGCTCAAGGGCGTCGTGCAGTACCCGATCCGCATCAAGTGTGCCGTGCTCGCGTGGGACGTGCTGCAAGACGCCCTCGACGGCGCGGGCAGCGCCAGCGGCGCTCAGCCACACGCCATCTAGGAGACTGGTGTCTTTCGCGGGTTTGAGTGCTCGCGATCGGGTCCAGGATG
>JBBEAY010000031.1:0-32566 GCA_040882605.1 Actinomycetota bacterium | reverse complement strand
AGCTGCTCAGTTTTCAACCGGCGAGAAGTGCTCAGTTTTCACCCGGCGTCGACAGTCTAGCCTCGCAGTATCGAATCAGGCGCTTGACGTAGTGGTGCGTTATGAGCGAGAGCCGTGCGGTCGGAGGGACCCCTACTAGCGCTATAGGCCGATTCTGACCTGGGGGAATGGGGGGTGGGGGTGTGTGATCGTGCGACAGCGTGTCATAACGATCGGTATCGGGCACTTCGCAAGCATCGTTTCCGCAGGTCAGAGGGCATGTAGCCCTCACGTCTTCGGGTCAGTTGCTGGTGGACATAGCAATTCCAGCGCCTCGAGGACACGTGGCTTAGTGGTGCGTGGGCCGGAGAGGCTGTCTCTTTGGCGCAGGGAACGGCCGTCTCAAGCGTGCGACTCTCTCGTCTCCGGCCGTCCAGGCTGGGGAGAACCATCGGTCGCCGGCGCCTCGTCGCTGGCTTGGTCTGGTCCACCTGCTTCGAGCTCGCCCTTCGCCTGGCTGCTGTGCGAGAGGACGTCTATCACCTCGCGCCGCGTGCTCGTACGCGAGGTTGAGCCTGCCCCCTGCCCCTCCTGCACTGCGCGTTCGCTCTCTTGATGGGCGTCGAGCTGTTGGATCAGCTCTACCAACTGCTCGTTCGGTCCTACCGTCACCTGGGTCTTGGTCGTCGGCCCCAGGTCGGTTCTATCGAGGACCGCCACCGCGGCGGGGAGCACGTTGGGACGCTTCGCGCCTCGCATGACGTCACCGACGGTCTCGATCGCTTCCGGCGCGAGGGCCATCAGGGCTTCACGGTTCTCGGCAACCCTGGCTTGCCAGTTCGCTTCTTTCTGCATCCCGCCCTTGCGGCCGGCCTCACGGACATCGCCGAAGCGGTCTGCGCGGCTGGGTTCTAGCCTGCCGACCTGCTCGTTCTCAGCCATGGGTTCCACTCCTCCTTGACCCCCGTGTCCTAGAAGACGACCTCGAGACGCATCTTCGCCCACTCGGTCGCTGCCTCGGCTCCCCACTGCACGCCCACTTCCGCGACCTCGATGAAGGCGGCGCCGTGATCGGGGCAGTAGATCCGCCTCAAGGAGCCCGCATCCTCCGTGCCGTCAGCCTCGAACACGCACCCGCACCTGAACGCCTCGGTCAGCCATCGCGCTGATGTCATGGCGTCTCCGTGCGCTGTGGTCCTCACCCCCTGAGTATCAGACGGGACGCTCATGATGGCGTGGCGCACCCCTTTCCTCGTCAGTCTGGCTGGTCGGTGAGACATTCACGGGAGATCGAGATTCTGCGGTGCCTCCCCCTGGAACGCGTTCACCCTCGGGCGGGGCTGAACGTCGAGCTCCCAGCTTCTCGATCACTAGTCGCAGGCTAGCGTCTTCGTCGGTCGCGGGGTCCTCGCCGGCCTCGCGCTGCAACTTCCTCCAGCCTGGCTCGGGGGTTGCAGGATCATCCCTCGGCACCATCTGAGCCACGACCTGCGCGGACCATTGCTCCGCTCCCGTTGGCGGCCGGATGATCTGTTCGGTCGACAACACAGCAGCGATCTGCTCATCAGAGTGGCCGTTGCCTCGAGCATTGGCGATCACGTCAGCGACCGTTGGTTCGTCCGCCTGCTCCCCATGCGAGGTATTCGTCACATGTGTCACATCCGTAACGTGCCTGGCCAGCGACGTTCCACTAGTGACGGATGTGACGGATAGGTAGCGGGAAGCGGCCCTAGCGATCGGCTCGAGGTGGTACCCCTTCTTGGTCGCGGGGCCGATCCGGACGGATACTGGCTCGATCCCGTCGAAAGCGCTGAGGAGCTTCCTCAACCGGCGGGCGGGGGCAATCGTCTTGCCCGCGTCGACGTCAGAACCCCACCACTCGGCCCACGGCCCATCGTCGAGCATGACCATATGCGCGAGCACGTCGTCAGTGAACAGTCTGTCGACCTGCTTCGCGGTGAACCCCTCGTACACATGGCGCAGGGCGAGCAGCCCGAGCTCCTCCTCGACGATCTTGCCTGCGGTCGCCTCCGTCGCCTTTACAGCTGATCGGATGCGCTCGGGCCATGCTTCTCCGGCCATATCTGCCAGGGCGAGCAATGGCTCGGCGACATCCAGCAGCCGGTCGTTCGTGACTTCCGGCAGTGCAGGTTCGGCGTTCGCCAGCCTCGCGATCGTCTCGGCGTTCGCCCAGGCATCCAGTGCCTCCCTCAGGGGACGCACTTCCGCTGTGGCGCGGCGTAGCCGCAATCGCTCCACCGTCTCGGTTGGCAGCCGACGTTCCATACGGATGGGGAGCGACCTGTCGGCGGTGGTGTCAGGCAATGGCTGTCCGATCCCGGCGAGCACCTTGGGACCGAAGGTCGAGAACTCGGTGAGAGTCTCCATCCGTTGCCCTGTCTGGCGGTGTGCTTTCCCGCCGAGGCGCCACCCCGAGTTGACGAGGCCCCAGAGACCGTCGGCCTTCTCTTTCTCGAACCGATCGACCTCATCGAACAGAACCGCCATCCCGGGCTTGTCAGCGATCAGGCGAAACAAGCTCGCGGGCGAGATGTTCGCGGTCGAGATGGCTTTGGTCGGCCCAAGGATGACCTCGAGCACCTCGAGCAGCCGGGACTTGCCAGATCGCTTCGTCGCCGACGTGATGGCGAGATAGGGGGTGAACTCGAAGGCCTGGAAGGCAAAGACATGGGCTACCCACACTGTGACGATGGCGTGCGCGTCGTCGCTCATGACCACGTAGCGACGAAGCGTGCGCTCGATCTCGTTCAGCAGATCCGGCAACGTCGGAGGGGTGGACGCTTCCTGATGCGCAACGTCCAGGCCAACCTCCGCCCGGAGCTCCTCCAGCTGTGCCACGCGGTCGGTCATCGATTGATCGCTTTCTCGCGGACGTCTCGGCGCTTGGCGGCATCGAGCTCAAGGAGGTCCCATCCCCGAAACTCGGCCGGTGTCGGTATCGGGCGACGGCAGCCGGGGCAGGTTTCATGTCCCTCAGCCGACAGGCGACGAAGCGGGAAGACGTACGAAGGCGGGGGAGCCTGTCGGTAGCCAGCCTCCGGGTTGTCGCCCCAGAGCAGGCGCAGCTCTTGCCAGACGGCTGCACCCGCCCAACCTCGAACAGGCTCTGCTTCGCGGTGGACCAGACGGCCCAGCTTGACGACAGCGACCGGCCAGCCGGACGAGCCGGAAGGGGGAAGCCTGCCCTCGATGGCAGCCTCGAAGATGTCTCGGGCGGTTCGTCGATATTCATCGACAGTCTGAAGCTCTTCTGGCCGGATCTCGAGCCGGTCGGTGGTCATCGTTCGTCACCCACGAGTTGCTCAAGCCTCATCGGTAGCCGCCGCCCCCAAGGTCACCCGTTGCTCTTCCAACCACGCAACGATTTCCGACTCGCGATAGACGGTGCGACGCCCAACCCGGAAGTACTCGGGGCCGCGGCCGGCGTAGGCCCAGTTCGCGAGCGTCTTCGGAGGCACGCGGAGGAGTGCAGCGGCCTCCTGGCGGTCAAGCAGCTGGTCGTCCACCGCTCTCCTCCTCCAGCATGTTGAGGGCTCGGAGATACGCGCTCAGGTGACTGGTCGACGGGCGGCGTGCGCCCGATTCCCAGAATGCAATGGTCTGCCTGCTCACCCCTATCTCGTTGGCGATCGCCTCCTGTGAGACGCCTGCGGCCCTTCGGATCGCCTTGGCCATCTCGGGCGGAGGAAGGCGTCGAGCTTGCCGCACCATCGTCCGGAGATCTGGCTTCATGTCGGTCTCGGTCGTCACCATCTCCTCCTCGCGAACGGTTGCTGTATAGGATACGCGGAGGTTGGCAGGTGGGGCGGGGGCAAGCCGAGGGCGAAAATGGCCAAGGCCAATCACCCCTCCTTCGCGAGGCGTTGACCTTATGTTGGCGGAGGTGTTACGTTGACCGTGTGACCCAGCCACGTCGGCGAAAGCCAAGTTCGCGGAGCTTTCCGCCCGACAATCCACCGCCTAACGGCGAGATGGTGGTCAAGGTGGAACTCAGCCGACCTTGGCCAGTGGGATTCGCGGTGGCAGGCCCGGAGGAGGGATGGATGATCCAGGGAGAGTGCAACGTCATTGACCGCTCCCTCGCACTCGTCTCCCTCACGATCCGGCCTCAGCCCCAGAGCGTGCTGAGCGAGATCACGTACGGCGTCATCCCAGCGCCTGGCCGGCTTCAGAGCGACCTCCTCCGCGAGGTCCGGCTGCCAAAGCTCGAACAGATGGCGCATGACGAAGTCCGACGTATCGCCAAGGTGAGCAAGCTCGGCAACGAGATGCTCGCCGAGCTCGGCCTTGCTCCGCTGGGTGTCTATTCCAACGACGCAGCGGAGATCCTGAAGCTCGCGCCCACCTACGGGGTCAAACGAGGGAGGAAGGGCTACGGCGACGATTTCTATCGATGGATCGCGCGTACGTATCTGGACCTGAGCGGGACCGACGGGAGCATCTTCGCCGAGCTCGCGGATGCCGCATTCAAGGAGGGCATCGTGAAGTATCCCCCCATCCCCGCTACGGCGAAGAAGTGGGCATGGGAAGCGCGCCGGCGCCAGTTCCTCGGCGCGGCCACTCGGGGCAGGAGAAGCACAACGCCCGGGCCGCGACTCGATGACGACCTCACCGAGCCTTCGGAGAAGTAGGGGGGTCTCTCATGGCACACGTACAACGACTCAGTGGCGGCCGCGGATGGCAGGCGCGGTACCGCGACGCCGATCGAAGAGAACACGCCCGGAACTTCAAGACCAAGAGAGACGCATTGCGCTGGCTCGACTCGGTGACGGCCTCGAAAGTGCGCGGCGACTACTCAGACCCTCGAGCTGGTCGTGCGACTGTCGGTGAGCTTGCCGAGATATGGTTCGACACGACGTTGCCTTTGAAGCCTTCGACGCGCGCCAACTACCGATCCTTGCTCGACACCCACGTCCTGCCTCGATGGTCTGAGCGCGAGGTCGGCAGCCTGACCATGTCCGACACCGGCACATGGGTGGCGGAGATGTCCGCACACAGGTCTGCGTCCGTGACGCGGAAGTCGCTGGGCGTCCTGCGCCAGGTCCTGGAGCTCGCGGTTCGAGATCGCCGGATGGCGGTGAACCCCGCCCTTGGCGTGACCCAACCGCGCCTGCCGATGACCGAACAGCGCGTCCTCAACGCCGTCGATCTTCAGAGCCTCGCTGAAGCGATGCCTACTCGGCGCGATCGCGTCCTTGTCCTGACGCTCGGGTGGGTGGGTCTTCGATTCGGTGAAGCGGTGGCTCTCGAGGCGCGCGACACCGATCTGCTTCGTCGCCGGCTACGCATCACACGGTCGGCGACGGAGGTCCGTGGACGGCTCGAGATGGGATCGCCCAAGACCCACGCAGCCCGGACGGTCGCAATCCCCGCCTTCTTAGGGGAGGAGCTGGCTGCGCTCATGGCTGAGAGCGGCGGAGAGACTGCGCCCCTCTTCGCTGATGTCAGCGGCTCGATGATCCGGGGAACCAACTGGAAGCGCCGTACCTTCGACCCAGCAGCTCTGGCGATCGGCCTGACACCTCCGCCTCTGCGAATCCATGACCTGCGCCACACCGCTGCGTCTCTCTCGATCCTCGCCGGCGCCAACGTCAAGTCGGTACAGCAGCAGCTCGGTCATCGATCGGCGACCCTCACTTTGGACCGCTACGGTCATCTGTTTCCGGACGAACTGGACACCCTCGGCGACGCTCTCGAAACCCTGCGTCTCGGCGCTCCCGCGGATTCTGGGCGGATTCTCGACCACAGCGCGGCCGTCATCGAGATCGGGGCAGGCCTGTGACCTGCGGTTCTAGTGGTGGGGCGGGCAGGACTCGAACCTGCGACCGAGGGATTATGAGTCCCCTGCTCTAACCGACTGAGCTACCGCCCCGAGCCCGAACAGGGTACGACCACTTACCGGCCACGCGCAGAGCGAGATCGGGTGTTACAGGGCGAAGCGTGCGATCGCGCGCCTCGCGGCGGCGTTCACGTACTTGAACTCACCAAGCGCCCAGATGTGCTGCCCGCTCACCTGGATCTCCCAGACACCACCGAACGGATTCGTGCCCATGAAGTTCGGGCCGTCGGGATCCTGGCCTTCGAAGTTCGGCGTGAAGCTGCAGTCGAGGTAGGCAGTCGTCGAGCTCGTGGCGCCGCTCGTAACGACCGACGACGTGCTCGTCTGGTTGATGTTCCTCAAGATGCCCAGGGCGCGTAGGTACCTCGAGTTGCTGCACACCCGCATGAGGCCGTTGTAGGTCGAGTGGCTGTTGATGCCGAAGTGCCCGCCGATCGCGATCGACTCGCCATCGCCGAGCAGGGCGATCGCCTGCACGTTGCCGCCGGTGCCGTACTGCCAGGTCCGGCTGCCGACGTCGCCGGTGTCGGTCCGGAACGCCCCGACGAAGTTCGGTCCCTTGCCGCAGCCCGCGAACAACCGCGTCGCCGTCGCGACGATGTCCCAGCAGATCTGCTTTCCACCGCTCGACGGGATCTGGCCGCCCGGCACGGCCCAGGCTGTCGCGGCGCCGGTCGTCGCGTCGAGGCGGCCGACCGCCAGGCGAGACGCGCCGCTCAGGGTCCAGAAGTTGCCGCCCGCGAAGATCGTCTGGCCGTCGGCCGACCACTCGAGGTCGCGCACAGCCCCACTCGTCGTGCCCGGCTTGAACGTGGCGTCGACCACCCCGGAATAGCTGAGCTTGGCGACCTTGCTCCTTCCCTTGCCGTCGACCGTTCCGAACGCGCCGCTGATGTAGAGGGCGTCGGGCCCGGGAAGGATCTTCAGGACCTCGAAGGCCGAGAGGTTGCCACCGGGGTGACCGACGACCGTGTCGAAGCTTGGGTCGACCGTGCCCGTAAGCGTGCTCGGATCGAGATCGATCGCTGCGAGGTTCAGCCGAGGCTGGCCGTTGACGCTGCTGAACTGTCCGCCCATGTACAGGGTGTCCCCCACGATCGCGAGGGTTTGCACGTCGAGCGCCTGTGTGCCGGTCGCGGCAAGCTGCGGCTTGAAGCTCGCGATGCCGGCTCCCGTGTTCATGTCGATAGCTGCCAGCCCGGTCAAACCGGAGACCTGCGGACCGCTCGCCACGCCGGGCGGCATCACTTCTCGGAGCTTCTGGAACGTGCCCCCGATGAACATCAGGTCGCCGTACTGCACCGAGGCATGGATCTTGCCGTTCGCCATCCACGTGGAGGTGTCGGGATCTGAAGTCATGGCGGACGCAGGCGATGGGACGAACGCCACGGACGCAACAGCGACCGTGGCAGAGGTGACCAGACGGGCGAGGGTGAACGGCATCGGGGGGATACTCCTTGCGGTGCGTCTTGCAGCGTGGACGGGGGGGAGCTGAGTCGTCCCCCAGCCTAGGCAGCCGGTCACGACCAGGGAACCGCCATCGGTCGGCGAACCTCCTCGGTCCAACGGCCTAGCAACGGGCGGGCTCGACCGGCGTTTGGGAGGATGGTGACGTCCCGCTCCAGGAAGGTTCACACGACGATGACCGAGCAGCGCACCGAGTCCGACTCGATCGGCGAGATCGGTGTCGATAGCGATCGCTATTGGGGCGCACAAACGCAGCGCTCCTTGCATCACTTCTCGATCGGGCACCCTGTGGCCGATCGCATGCCCATCGAGGTGGTCCGTGCGCAGGCGGTGCTCAAGAAGGCCGCCGCGATCGTGAACCGCGACTCGGGTGCGCTCGACCCCGACCTCGCTGACCTCATCGTGCGCGCCGCCGACGAGGTGATCGACGGGCGCCTCGACGAGCATTTCCCTTTGTACGTGTGGCAGACGGGGTCGGGAACGCAGACGAACATGAACGTGAACGAGGTGATCTCGAACCGGGCGATCGAGATGGCCGGCGGTGAGCTCGGCTCGAAGACGCCCGTGCACCCAAACGACCACGTCAATATGTCGCAGTCGTCGAACGACACGTTCCCGACGGCGATGCACATCGCTGCCGTGAGCGCGGTCATGCAGCGCCTGCTGCCGTCGGTGCGCGAGCTGCGCGATGCCCTCGCGACTCGTGCAGACGAGTTCGCCGGCATCGTCAAGATCGGACGCACCCACCTGCAGGATGCCGTGCCGCTTACGCTCGGCCAGGAGTTCGGAGGCTACGTCGCGCAGCTCAGCGCCGGCATCGAACGGCTCGAGCTCGCGCTTCCCGGTCTGTATGAGCTCGCGGCCGGCGGCACCGCTGTCGGCACGGGCCTGAACTCCCCGCCCGGGTTCGGCGAGGCTGTCGCGACGACGATCGCCGATCTGACGGGCCTTCCGTTCGTGACAGCGCCGAACAAGTTCGCGGCGCTCGCGGCCCACGACGCGCTCGTGTTCGCGAGCGGCGCCGAGGCGACCCTTGCCGCCAGCCTCATGAAGATCGCGAACGACATTCGGTGGCTCGGCTCGGGCCCTCGCAGCGGACTGGGCGAGCTCGTGCTTCCCGAGAATGAGCCGGGTTCGTCGATCATGCCTGGCAAGGTCAACCCGACCCAATCCGAAGCGGTCACGATGGTGGCCTGCCAGGTGATGGGCAACGACACCGCGATCAAGATCGCCGGCTCGATGGGCAACTTCGAGCTCAACGTGTTCAAGCCCGTGATGATCCGCAACTTCTTGCATTCCACGACGCTTCTGGCCGACGTGTGCCGAACGTTCCGCGAGTTCTGCATCGAGGGGCTCGTAGCCGACCGCGAGCGCATCGCGGAGCTCGTCGAACGTTCACTGATGGTCGTAACCGCGCTGGCGCCCTCGATCGGCTACGACAACGCGGCCGCGATCGCCAAGAAGGCCCACCGCGAAGGCCTCACCCTGAAGCAAGCCGCGGTCGCCCTCGGTCACCTGAGTGAAGCCGAGTACGACGAGCGAGTACGTCCCGTCGACATGGTGTGACGCCGGCTCTGGGACCTCGCTCATGAAGGTTCCCCCGGCTGCTCGCCCGTGGCGACCGGCCGGGATGCGTCTGATACCCAGTCTGACCACGAGCCTTCGTAGAGGCGGCCCAGCCCGAGTCCGGCGCGTTCCATCGCGAACAGGGCGAACGATGCAGTGATGCCCGAGCCGCACGAGGCGATCGCTCGGCCGTTGTCGCGGGCGCCGAGTGCCTCGTAGCGGCGCCGCAGCGCGCCGGGGTCGAGGAAACGGCCGTCGCCGTCACGGTTGCCCGCCCACTCGGCGCTCACCGCACCCGGCACGTGTCCCGCGACCGGGTCGATCGGCTCCGTCTCGCCGCGGTAGCGCTCCCCAGCTCTGGCATCGAGCACGACGGCGGAACCTTCGCGCAACGTGCGTCGCACGGTGTCGGCGTCGACGACGCGCCCGGCAGGCCACTCAGCCGCGGTGAACGAGGCCGGGGGAGCTCCGCGCGGTGACCCCGTCTCGAGGGCACCGCCCGCCCTGGTCCAGGCGTCTAGCGACGGCAGGTCGAGCAGCGCGACCTTCCGGTCGAGCACGCGGAGCATCCACCACAGTCGGGCGGCGACCGAGCCGCCCGCGTCGTCGTAGGCGATCACGACGGAATCGTCGCCGATGCCGAGGCGCGACATCGCCGCCGCGAACGGTTGCGGTTTCGGCAGCGGATGCCGGCCGGGCCCGTGGAACGCCGGCGCCGCGAGGTCGGACTCGGCGTCGACACACACCGCTCCGGGCAGGTGTCGGCGCTCGTACTCCTCGCGCGCCGTGCCACCACGCACCCATCGAACATCGGCGAGCACGAGATCGCCGACATCGTGTAACGAGAGGCGAAGCAGCCATCGCGGATCGACGAGCATTCCGGGCAGCTCCACGGCCGAAGGATATGCCAACCGGCCTAGGTCATACGCCTCAGCTCTCGATTGACTGGGGACGACATTGGGTCTACGTTCTGTACGCTTACCCCCCGATGCCAGGAGGAACCTGCATGCCTCGACGCTGGAAGAACAGTTCTCGTAAGGTCAAGCTGATCGCCACGCTTGCCGCGCTCGGCATGCTCGCGGTGATCCCGATCCAGTTCGCGACCGGTCAGACACCCCTCGCGTTGGAACCCCAAGACGCGGGATACATCAGGCTGCAGATGGACCCCGCGGGGAACAGCTTCAGGTACTTCAACCCCGACAACTCCCTGAACGCCAGCCAGACGTTCAAGGCCAGCAGCTGCAGGTACACACCGGTGTCGCCGGCTTCCGGCTTCAACCTGGTCGGCCTCTCCCCAACACCGGGGACTAGTGCCGTCGGATACTCCACGAGCGGTTCCGCGAAGTACGGCCTCGGCGTCAATACGGCGGAGGGCACCGGGAAGTGCACGCAGGTCAACGCCCCGAACGAGCTGCTCAAGTTGGAGCTTCAGAACGGCCCGAGCCAGGCGTTCGGGGGCAAGTACATCGACTACATGGAGCTCGACATCGAGTGGAAGTTCAACGCGACGATCAACATCGATCTCTACCGCGAGGGCGTCCGGGTTGACGGCCTGGTCGTGAGCTGTGCCAACTCGGACTGCGGACCTGACTCCGCCGACGGAGACAACAACCGCGTCCGCGTGCCGGCCACAGGTGCCGTCCTCTTCGATGAGATGCGGCTGTTCGCGACCGGTGGCTCGGGAGCGGCGGTCACGTTGGAAGCCGGCGCCGATGGCACGCCCGCCTTTCCCTCCGGCCTCGGCGCGTCGTTGTCCACCAAGGACTCGGTGTTCCATGTCGTTGGCCTCGGAGAGGGCGTGCTCTCCTGTGGCGCCGGCAGCAACGTCGCGTTCGAGGGTGCGGCGGTCACCGTGACCAGGCTGTCGGCGCCTGGCGACCCGACGAGCAACCCCGACGGCTCCGAGTGCGTCCCGATCAACTACGAGCTGACGCGGGACGGGAACCTGGTCGACTTCCTGAAGGATCCGACCCAGGACCCGAACGCCTCATTCAAGGTGGAGGTCACCCCCTGGAACCCGGAGGCGGCTCAGAACCCGATCCCGGCCTCCACGGTCTTCCCGCCCAACCCCAGCGGCGAGTCGCTGTTGTGGTGCGACGGCACCTCGGCCGCACCCGTGATGCCCGCGGGCGACCACTTCTGGTGCCTGGTCTCCCAGAACGCCGAGCTCGTCGGTGGCGGGCAGATGCAGGTATACGAGACCGTGCTGCTGGAAGGCGACGCCCGGATCACCCGCGGATAGCGAGGTCTAGGTTCGCTCGGTCGAGGCGCCCTTCGTGGGCGCCTCGACCAGTGCTGGGATCCCAAGCCGGCTCAGGATCTCGTCGCGTTCCTCCACCGCTGCGGGCGGCGCTATCTCGCCCTGGGTTTCGGCCAGTCGGATCGTCGCATGAAGCGTCATCGCGACCTCGTGCTCCACCCCCTGGGCGCGAGCGGCCTCGAGGCTCCGAGCGAACGCCTCACCGGCCTCGGGCGCTCGGCCCATCTGCAGGAGCGCGTATCCGCGGATGCGGTCGAGCCTGGGCGTCGCCATGGCGGCCGCCTCGGTGCCGTGCATCTTGTCACTGGCCTCGACGGCGAGCGTCAGCGCCCTGTCGCTCTCGCCCATCAAGAGTCGGCACTCCGCCGTCCTCGCCACCACGTCGACGATCTCTTCCTCGGCGCCGACGTCAGAGAAGAGCGTGAGGGCCTCGTCGAGCATCGCGAGCGCCTCCTCGAACCGGTGGGTACGGGCGGCGACGCGGCCGAGGTCGCTCAAGCAACCGGCGAGGAAGTATCGGTACTCCGACGCTCTCCACACCCTCAAGGAGTCCCGCAGGATCACCTCAGCATCGTCGTAACGGCCGCGCTCGACCAGGATCTCCGCCACGTTGCCAGCGACAGCCTCCGACGTGACGGGGTCGCCGATCTTGCCGAAGAACGCCCTCGCGCGCTCGTAGAAGTCCATCGCCTCGTCCCACCGGCCTTCGTAGAACGCGGAGTAGCCCAAGCTGTTGAGCACGTGGGCCTGGCGTTCGAGATCCGCGGTCTCCTCGGCGATCTCGAGTGCCCGGCGCCAATAGATGCCGCCGGTCGACTCCCCCAGGGTGGACTTCGCCCAGTCGAGCACGCTGTACGCGAGCCCCAGCGCCTTGCGGTCCTCGATCGACTCCGCCTGCTCGATCGCGCGCTCCGCCCACTTGATCGCCACCCGCGACCGCCCTCCGGCCTGCAGCAGCATCGCGTGCCACGTCGTGAGCTGCGCCAGCTCGGTCGCGGCATCGTGGCCGTCGAGGTCCTGAAGGATGTGTCGAGCCTTGGTTGCCCAGCCCAGGGACTGCGAGTACCTGCCCAGTCGCTCCTCGATGCGCGAGCGCTCGAACAGCAGGTGTGCGAGCTTCAGCGGTTCGCTCGCGGCGAGCCGGCGTGCAGCAGTGTTGGCAGAGGCGGCCTTGCGGATCTGACCGGCCTTCAGGAGCACCACGCTCATGGAGGCGTACACCTGCGCGAGATCCGCCGGATCCACGTCCGACAACCGCCGACCGGCGTCGATCGCCCGTTGGTAGAGCTGCGCGGCCTCCTCGTTTGCGAAGCGCTCCTGCGCACGCTGCGCGGCCGTCCGAGCGTAGGGCCAGGCCTTCGCGTAGCTGGCTGCGAGCGTGAAGTGCAGCGAGAGCAGGCCCGCGGCCTCGTCGGTGTCTTCGACCTCGCGCTCGAGGCGTTCGCCGACCACCTGGTGCAGCGCCCTGCGCGTGCGGAACGGAAGCCCGTCGTAGGCGGCTTCCCTGACCACCGCGCGTCGGAAGCGCTGGTACCCGTCGCCTCCTTGCTCGAAGAACTCCCCGAGGCGCGCCCAGGTCCGATCGTCAGGTCTCGGCGTGTCGGGTTCGAGCACGTCGTCGAGGAAGCGGGGGTGAAAGCTCAGTCCGAGGATGGACGCCCGACGAACGATCGAGCGATCCGGGATCGAAAGTTGGTCGATCCGAGCGGTGGCGGCGGACTCTACCGAGTCGGGGAGCGCCGAACCGGTCGCCTTCGCCGCGACCAGGTCGAGCAGGAACTGGGGGTTCCCGCCCGAGCGCTCGACGACGATGTGCAGGTCGTGCGGCAGCAAGGGGGTATCGACCGTCGCGGCCTGGGCCAGCACGATCGCCGCCGGCTCACTCAGCGGCTCGATCTCGAGATGCACGGTGCGAAGGTCGTCGTCGGGCGCTCGGTATCCGTCTAAGGATGCCCGGCGGGAAACGGCGATCAGCCACGGCCGGTCGTGCACTCGCTCAACGAGGTAGGACAGCAGTTCGGCCGATGCTTCATCCATGTGATGGGCGTCCTCGATCTCCACCAATGTCTGCCCCACAAGCAGCCTCGGCAGCAGCGCTGCCATGACCTCGTGCAGCTTCGCCCGCCGGTTGGACTCGGCGAGCGCGTCGACCTCGGGGGTGCTCGGCATCGCCGCGTCGAAGGTGAGCACGATCAATGGCAGCCACGGCAGCAGGTCGGGGGCGCTCCCGGCAACTTCGGCCGAGATGGCGTCGACGACGACATGATCCGGATCCTCCCAACCCAGCTCCAACAGCTCACGGAGGATCTCGCGCCACACGGCGTATGCGGTCGAGCTCGTGTACGCCTCGCAAGTCGCACGCAGGGTCTCACACCCCCCCGCTTCCTCGCGAAGCTGGCCGAGCAGCCGTGACTTGCCGATGCCCGGTTCTCCCACGATCTCGACGAGCGTCACGTTGCCCGCCCATGCGCTGTGAAGCGCCGCCCGAAGGGTCCCGATCTCCTCGCCGCGTCCCACGAGCGGCCAACCCACCACCGAGTCTCGCGGCCGACCTCGCACCGGAGCTCCGAGTGACCAGGCCTGTACCGGTTTGGCCTTGCCTTTTACCATGAAGGGCTCGAGCTCGGTCGCCTCGAACCGTGTGGACGAGCGCTCGAGCACCGACTCGGTCGCGTAGATCTCCCCTCGCGATGCCTTGGCCATGAGCCTTGCGGCGACGTTCACCGTGTCGCCCATGACCGTGTAGGTGCGGCGATACGGAGGCCCGATGTCGCCCGCGAACACACTGCCGCGGTTGATGCCGACCCGCACGGGGATCGCCCGGTCGCCATCGATGATCCGGCGCAGCGCGAGCAAGAGGCGTTCCTCGTCCTCTCCTGTGGCTCGGGGGACTCCGGCGGTGAGGATCAACTTCCCGCCATCGGCGTCGACATCGGATGCGAGGAAGCAGATGCCGAAATCGTCGACCGCGGACTGCGTGTCGCGAACCAGTCGATCGAGCTCGTCGGCGACCCACTGCGTTCCCCGCCGCTCGAGCAACTCGTCGGTGCCGTCGAAATGGATGAACGCGACCGAGGCCTGTCGGTGCTCAGGCTCGGCACGGCCGGCCAACAGGTGTTCCCGGGTTGCGACCGGAACACTGCGCCGAAGCAGGTCGTCGGCGACGTCGGGCAAGGCTCCGACGGCCAACGGTGGGTCGCCGACCGGTGCGGACCGCAGGAGGAAACCGTTGCCCGTCCGCTCGCCCACGCACGACCGTGGCAGCTTCTCGGCGACCGCCGGGCTGATCACGATCTCACCTGCGTCGGCCGTTCCCTCCATCGTCACGACCTGCGTCGCCGCCGGACCGGTGACGATCAGCTCCCGGTGCGAACCGCCCACGAGGAAGAAGTCGAACGTGCCTGAGTGCACCCCCACCGACATGCGGAGGTTCACCTTTCCCCCGGCCGTGTCGAGCTTGCCCACGGTGCGCAGCAGCGTGCGCATGCCATGCGCCGCACGCGCGGCGCGCGCCGCGTGCTCCTCGGGGGCATCTGCGGCGAACAACAGCATCAGCGCGTCTCCCCCGAATTTCAGGAGCATGCCGTCTTCCACGTATGCCCTGTCCAACAGGTCGGCGAAGCAGGTGTTGATCGCGTCGGCCATCTCTTCGGCGCCGATGCGCCCGAGCTTCGCAAGCTTTTCGGACAGCTTCGTGAACCCGGAGATGTCGACGAATACGACCGAACCGCCGACCGCTCGGTGCAGGGCCGTCGGATCCTCGGCGAGCCATTGCAGGGTCAACCGAGGCAGGTACGGCTGCAGTCGCGCTCTGACCGTCGACGCGGTCACCATGACGGCACGAAGAGGGGTCGCAGCACCTGCCTCACACCAGGACCTTCATCGCGTTGCACCGTACACAACTCGTGTCTCGGTGTAGAGGTCTGCCTTCTACGGCCACCTCCGATACGGTCGACCGATGAGACGTAGCCGCTGCCTGATCTGCTGGCTCATGGCTTCGCTCGCGGTGTGGGGACTGTCGGCCTGTTCGGTCACTTTCGGCGAGGCTCGAACGAGCGAGGTAGTGCCGCCTCCTACACCGACGGCCTCGGTTCCGCAGAGCACTGACGGCTCGGAACCTCCTGTCTCAGCACCAGGTCGTCTCGCGGTCCTCGAGTCCGACGGATCCTTGTACACGATCGAGGCCGACGGCTCAGAGCGGGTCGAACTGATCACAGCCGAGGGCGAGGCGCTCACGGCGTTGCAGCCCGCATGGTCTCCCGCAGGCGAGCGTCTCGCCTGGGTGATCAGCGAAGTCCGTGATGGTGCGATCGCTGGGGCGATCGTCGTGGCCGGCCCCAGGGGCGAGGATCCGGTCGTGACACCCACACCATTCGTGCCGTACTACCTCTCGTGGAGCCCGACCGGCGATCGGGTGGCGTTCCTCGGCCCCGGCGCAGACACAGAGGCACCGGTGCAGATGGGTGTGCTCGACCTAGGCAGCGACGAGCCCCAGGTGCGTCCGGTCGCGGGAGGCGAGCCCTTCCTGTACTTCGCGTGGGGCCCGGACGGGCGTCGAGTGCTCGCCCACGCCGGCTTCGACCGCCTCGAGGAGATCGACCTCGAAGGCCGATCGACGCCGGTGACGATGCGGCCCGGGCTCTTCGCGGCTCCCGCCTGGAGCGATGACGGCCGCACGCTCGTGTACGCCGAGCGCGGTCCCGACGGCGTGCAGCGGCTGGTGGCCGTCGTCGACCAAGGACCGCCCGAGACGCTCGTCGAGGGCAACGGCGCCCTGTCGTTCGTGCTCCGGCCCGACGGTCAGGCCGTGGCCTACCAGATGCTCGGTGAGCGAGACGGCGACCTCTTCGACCGGCGCCCCACCGATCCCGGCGACGGCGTTCGCGTGATCGACCTGCGCACCGGCGCCGAGCGACGTGCGACGTCGATCCGGGCGATGACCTTCTGGTGGAGCCCCGACGGCCAGCGACTGCTCGTGCTCGGCCCCGAGCCCGAGTCGACGGGCACGATCCCATTCGTGTGGCAGGTCTGGAACGGGCGCCGCGTGGTCGACGTGGCAGGTCGCCACTCCCCCACCCTCGAGCTCCTGCGCGACTACGCGCCTTTCTTCACGCAGTACGCACACAGCGCCACGCCCTGGTCACCCGACGGATCGGCCTTCGCATTCCCGGTGCTCGGCCCCGACGGCTCGGGCCAGATCGTCGTGCAGGAAGTAGGCGGCGAGCCTTCGGTCATCGGTGATGGGGTCTACGTGACGTGGTCTCCGTAGGTGCCGGTCGCTGCGCACATCCACCGTGGAACGAGCACCGTCGCCGGACCGGTCCGCGTGGAGCTGTTCGCCTCGTCTCGGCCGCTTCCAAGAACGATCGACGCGGTGCAGGGGTGCGTCAGCAACGTCGACTCGGACCTGATCGACAGGATCGCCGCCAACCCGAACCGGTTCTACGTGAACGTCCACACGATCGCGTACCCGGACGGCGCGATCCGGGGACAACTCGCCCTCGCGCCCTGAGGGTCGGGACTGAGGCGGAGCCTGCCGGGCTCTCGAGGGGCACATTCGCATCGAGAGCCCGGAGGCTCTTCGCTCGCAGCCGGGAGTTCGCCCGAAGTGAACATCGGGTGGCGACCACGGATTACCGACCTTTGGCCCTGTTGACGGGCATCCGAACGACGTAGGCTGCGGCGCAAGTAAGAAACTGCCGTTCGGCGGCGCAAGGGCCGCCTCTACCCCCCAGGAGGTTGCATTGCGCAAGAAGCTGCTGAAGAGTCTCGTTCTGGCACCGGTCGCGTTCGTGCTCATGGTGAGCGTCGCGATCGCCGCCGATCAGACCAACGGTTCAGGGCTCACCCACGAGGGTGCGAGCCTCGGTTTCAACGCCAAGGCGAACCTGCACGGCAACATCACCTACACATCGCATGACGGCACGATGTTCCAGGTCTTCTGTCACGACGGTCTCACCAGCTACCGCAACCTCAAGCCCACCGCGGCCGGCGCGTTGCGGACGAAGGTGACCGCCACCTGCAAGGACAAGACCGGCACCACGATCTACGCCGAGATCTACTTCATCGACCGCGGCGAGCCCGGCAACCGTGACGTGGAGCGCATCTACTTCACGTATAACGCGGCCTTCGAGCTCGACGCGAACGCCGACCCCGACGTGTACCTGATGACCTGCAACTCGGGCGTCGAGGTCACGGTGGCCTGCAACGACGCCGGCATCATCACCACCGGCAACGTGCAGATCCATCAGGGATCGCCATCACAGGCCAAGCAGATGACGCGCGTCATCGGCGCCGCCGCCTGATCGACGCATCACCAAGGCAGGAGGCCCCTGGGCGCACCCAGGGGCCTCCTCGCGTCGCGAGGGAACTGACGGAGCGTGCGGTCGATCGCCTGGTCGGGTTCAGAACAGACGGACCGCAAGCCACGCGAGGCCGATGAAACCCGCGACCGCCACGAGGGCCACGAACAGCCACTTGAGGGTCCTGCCGGGGGTCGGGTCGTCCTCGGGAAGCGAGCGACCTGCCTCGTCACCACGGGACAACTCAAGCGATGACTGATCAGGCGGTTCGCCGAAGTCCTGCCGCTGCCATCCCGATCGCCGTGAGCGCCCAGGCGCCCAGCGCGAGCCAGAAGAACGTCGTAGGGATCCACCCACCGAAAGGCAGGCCGAGCGCCGCGATCATCTTCGCGGTGGCCACCGAGTACATCCCCAGCGGGAACACGAGCGCCCAGAACTGCGGGTCGTACCGTAAGGGAAACCGCATCACGACGTGACGCCACACGCCCATGATCACCAGCAAGGGGACCCACCAGGTCGCGAACGCCCAGAACAGGAGCGTCATGCCCTTCAGGAAGGGGGCGAGTTCCTCGAGCAGCGACCATTGCGGCGCCGCGAGCAGCAGGTTGGACCCCGCGAGGGTCGTGATCGCCAGCGCGCCCATATTGATCCAGTACGGCGGGGTCGCGTGATCGCGATCCATCGCGAAGAACGTCCACCGGTAGAAGATGAGGCCGATCACCACGATGTAGAGCATCGCGCCGATCAGGTGTGCGAGCAGTGAGACGAACAGGACAACCACCGTGTCGATGTGGGGCGCGATAGACGCGCCGAGCACCGCGATCGACTCCGTGGAGACGACCAGCAGGAGCCACACCCCACCGATGCCCTCGCCCAGCGAGGGTTTGGAGTCGGAGAACGTGACGGCGGTCAGGAACGCGTAAAGCAGGAGCGTCCACAGCGCGACGCCGACCCACCACAGCGCCACGCCGACGGAGATCCGGGTCGTGAGGAGCGCGAACTGGCTCCCCAGGACCTCGGTCCCGGCCACGATCGTGAGGAACGCCGCCCCCCGTTTGTGGCTTGTGAGATCGGCCAACAGGCGGTGTGGGAACCGGATCAGGCGGACGAGCGTGAGCGCCCACAGGATCACGTACGCCGCGACGTTGGCCCAGAGCAACGCCACAGCCAGGCCGTGATACCCGCGTTGGTCTGCGGCGATCGAGATGATGCCGGTCGCCATCACTAGCGCGAACGAGCCTGGGAACAGGTTCGCGATCGCGCCGTCGGAGACCGGGGAGCCCGCAGCCGTCTGCACCGTGGCCGGAGCCGTCATCGTGCCCCTTACTTCTCACCCGGCGCCAGGAGCCACACGCCCAGCGCCGCAGCGAACGAGACGACCTGGAGCCCCACGAGCCAACCGACGGTGGCCATCGCCTCGGCGAAGTACGCGTCCAGCGCGATCGTGAGCGCCCAGAGCTGGCCGACCACGATCGTGGCCACGAGAACGATCCGGATCGCGTCGACAGCGGTTCGCTCCGGATCGCGATCGCCCCCCGCCCCAAGACCTGGGCCGGGTGCGGACAGCCGCGGACGCCGGGACGAGGACGGGACGCTCATCCCACCCTCGCTCGCACCGCGAAGATCCCATCCGGCCGCTCCTCCAGATCGATCACCGGCAGGGGCCGCGGCGGCGGTCCCGCGAGCACCTCACCGCTCGACGGCTCGAAGCGACCGTCGTGGCACGGGCAGAGGAGCTCTTCGTGTTCGGCCCTCCACAGCACCGCGCAGGACAGGTGGGTGCAGATCGAGGAGTAGGCCACCAGCGCACCGTTCGCGAGACGGATCGCGATCGCGCGATCGTCGGGACCGGGGTAGGTGAAGGCCACCGAGGCTCCCGGCGCGATCGTGTCGGCGATCTTCTTGGCTCCGCTCTCCCCCGTGCGCCGGGGGAACACGCCGACGGCGACGGCGACGGACCCCACCACCAGCCCGCCCGAGATCGTCACCAGGATCCGCAAGTAGTCCCGCCGGGTGACAGGAGCATCGGAGCGGATCCGCTCGAGTTGGGTGTTCCGGGGGCTCGACGTCATCAATAGCCCCCTGGGACCGAGTCCTCCGGGTACGCCGCGGGCACCACCGTAGCCACGCCGGTCCGGATCTCCTGATCACCGAAGACCACGATGTCGGTGGCCGCCGCCCCCGGCCGGGCAGCGAGGAGCTCATCGATGGTGCCGTAGAAGATGGAGCCGGTGGGACAAACGGCCGCACACATCGGAGCGAGCCCCGCCGACGTGCGGTCGTAGCAGAGGTTGCACTTGTATTGGAGCATCTCCTCGATGTCGAGCTTCGGCACACCGAACGGGCAGGCGTGCACGCAGTTGCCGCACCCGATGCATCGTTCCTTGGCCGCCTCCTGCACCACGCCGTCGGGCGTGACCAGGATCGCGTCGGTCGGGCACACCTCGGCGCAGGGCGCCACCGGGTCCTCGCAGTGCATGCACACGGTGGGCGAGGACGCCACCGTCGCGCCCTGGTCGATGTAGTCGAGGCTGATCATGGACTTACCGCGGTGCGAATCGCATTCCCGGCAGGCGCTCACGCAGGCCTGGCAGCCGATGCACCGGCCGGGATCGATGAACAACGTCCGTCCGAGCATCAGTCGCCGCTCCCTCGGCCCTGCGAGGAGGTGGGCTGCCGCAGATCCGTCCTGGCGCGGGAGGCGATCTCGTCGATCGCCGCGCCCGGGGGGTTGGGCGGCACGGGACTGGGGCTGATCTCCGTGCCGCGCTCCACCCGGCAGGCGCAGACCTTGTACTCGGGGATCTTGCTGACCGGATGCAGCGCGTCCACCGTGAGCAGGTTCGCGGCCGACGCACCCGCCCAGTGGTATGGGATGAAGACCGTGTCGGCCCGGATCGTGTCCGTGACGAGCGCAGGCAGCGTGACCGCCCCGCGGCGCGTCGTGACCGTGACCGGCTCGCCCGGAACGTACCCCAGAGACGGGTGCACCTCGATCCACGGACGCGGCGTCTGTTGGACTAATGCGCCGATCCGGCGGGTCTGGTTCCCCGACAGGTAATGGGCGACGGTCCGCCCGGTGGTCAGGCGCATCGGGTAGTCACGATCGACCGGTTCGGCCGGCTCCCGCCACTCGACCGCGTTGAATCGCGCCCTCCCGTCGGGGAAGTTGAACCGCTCCTGGAACAGGCGGGGCGTGCCGGGGTGATCGGGGCCCGGCACCGGCCAGAACATGCCGCCGGTCTCCTCCAGGCGCTCGTACGTGATGCCGCTGTAGTCCGCGATGCCGCCGGCGGACGCAGCGCACAACTCCTCGAAGATGGCCTCGATCGAGTCGAACCGCAGCTTGTCCCCGCTGCCCAGCCGTGCCGCAATCTCACCGATGATCCACCAATCCGGGCGCGCCTCACCCGGCGGCTCCGCCGCCCGGTGTCGCAGGATCACCCGGCCCTCGGCGTTGGTGGTGGTGCCGCTCTCCTCCGCCCAGGCGGTGCAGGGGAGCACGACGTCAGCTCGCGTCGCCGTCTCGCTGAGGAAGAAGTCCAGCTGGACGTGGAACTCGAGCTGCTCGTAGCAGGCCTCGATCCGCGTAGCGTTCGGCATGGACACGAACGGGTTGTTGCACAGCCCCAGGAAGCCCCGTACCTCGCCGGTCTCCATCAGGTGCACGAGCTCCACGGCACTGACGCCGGCGTGCGGGAGCTCGGTCTCGTCGATCCCCCAGAACGCCGAGATGAACGCCCGGTGCTCGGGGTTCTCGATGTCGCGCGCGCCGGGGAGCTGGTCGGACTTCTGACCGTGCTCGCGGCCCCCCTGGCCGTTGCCCTGGCCGGTGATCGTGCCGTACCCCTTGCCCTCGGCGCCGATCTGCCCGGTCGCCAGCACGAGGTTGATGATGCTGAGAGCGTTCTCCACGCCCTGGATCTGGTGCTCGATCCCCCGCGCGTGGAACGCCATCGCGCGCTCGGCGGTCCCCCACATCCGGGCGGTGCGCACGATCACCTCGGGGTCGAGGCCGCAGATGTCCGCCGCTCGCGCCGGGTTGGAGGCGCGCACGACTCTGCGGACCTCCTCCCACCCGACGGTGCGCTCGGCGATGAACGTCTCGTCGAGCCAACCCTCACGCTCGATCACGTGCAGCACCGCGTTGAAGAACGCCGCGTCCGTACCCGGGCGCAACGGCACGTGCAGGTCGGCGGTGCGCGCCAGGGGAGTCTCACGCGGATCGACCACGATCAGCTTGGCGCCGAGGTCGCGCGCCCCCCACACGTAGTGCGACATCACCGGGAAGCATTCCGCGACGTTCGCACCAGCGAACAGCATCACCTGCGTGGAGAGCATGTCCTGCCAGGGGTTGGCCGCTCGGTCGATCCCGAACGCCTTCTTGTTGGCGGCGGCGGCGCTCACCATGCACAGGCGGCCGTTGTAGTCGATGTGCTTGGTCTTGAGCGCGACCCGCGCGAACTTGCCCATCAGGTAGGTGTTCTCGGTCACGAGCGAGGATCCCGAGTACACCCCGAACGCGTCGCGTCCGTGAGCGTTCTGGATCCGGGTGATCTCCGACGCGACGCGATCCAGCGCCTCGTCCCAGGAGGCGCGATGCAGGTCCGCGCCCCGCCGATCGCGGATCAGCGGGTGCAGGAGGCGGTCCGGATGGTTCACCTGCTGGTACGCGGTCACACCCTTCGGGCACAGCTTGCCCTTGTTGATGTCGTGGTCGCTGGGCTCCACGCCGACGACCTTGCCCTCGGCATCGACCTTCAGGAACATCCCGCACTGGACGCCGCAGTAGCAGCAGTGGGTCGGAACAAGGGTCACGGCTTGGGGCCCGGGGGCACGCCACTCGCCGGCGCCGGATGCTCCCGCCTCCCGGAAATCCGAGACCCCGGGTGGGACGATCGGGTAATCGGCCGACGATCCCGGCACTCAGAACCCCCGCTTCACATGGGTCAGGTAGGCCTTGCCGCGCTCGAGGCGCTTGCAGCGCGGGCAGGTCTCGATCCACTCGCGGTACTTCAGGTCGAGCTCGTCCATGGTCTCCTTCAGGTTCCGGATGAACGCCGCCCCCTCGAGCGGCGCACCGCAGCGACAGCATGCCACGATGCCCTCGCGCTCCTGCGACGATCGCTTGTACATCTCCACCCCCACGGTCGCGGGCCGCTGCACCACGTGGAAGAACTTGCCGAACGGGATGAACACGAGGCTCAGGACCACGACCCCCATGTGAAGGATCGCCAGGAACTCATACCCCGCGCCGTCCAGGAGCAGGCTCGAGAAGGTCAGGAGGAGCCCGGTCGTCGAGATCATGATGAGCGCCGCCAGCGGCACGAAGTCGTACCCCAGCCGCTGGCCGCTGGCGGCTTCGCGGTCGCGGAACCGCCGCCACAGGAAGTACCCGCAGCCCCCGATCACGAGCACGGCTGCGATGTCCAGGACGTGGAACGTGATCCAGGCGAACCACGTGAGCGGCGCGAACGTCATGACCTTGAGCCCGAACAAGAACATCTCGTAGTCCTGCGCCGGGGTCGACTCGAAGTGGATCCACCCCCACGCAAGCGTGAAGGTCATCGCAGAGGCGATCATCACGCCCCAGAAGAGGGCCTGGTGCGCGAGCCATCGGCCCGTCCCGCGCCGCCTGATGAAGGTCTGGAGGAGGAGGTGGGACCCGACGGCCCGAGGCACCATCGTGGGGAACCGCCGGAAGTTGCGCCACGAGAAGAACGCGCCCCACCCCCGCACGAGGTAGCGACGGGTGGCCGGCTGCTGCACCCACATCGCATACCGGTAGACGACACCGAAGGCCAGGACGATCGTGGCGGTCGCGTACCCGATCAGCGCGGCGTCGAAGTTCGCCAACGCCCCGCTCCCCAGGAAGATCAGCGCGGTGAGGACGGCGGCCGCCACCCCGCCGGCGACGCTCGCGCGCAGACTCGGTCGGCGATCCGCGAGCGGTTGACCGGATCGATCAAACATCCCCCTCGGCCTCCTCTCCAGGACCCATTCTGCATGCTCCCGCGGGTGGCGCGCCACTCTATGACCCACCGCGCCTACTCCTTCGCTCTCCTAGCCCGAACAGCGCACGGTCCCCGGCAAGCGTTCCTCCGTCTCGCTATGACTTCGGGGCGGTCGCTGCCCAGTTGCGGCACCGCTTCCGCGGAAGGATTCGAGCGGGTCCGCGTGCTCGCTACGCCCGCAGCTCGCCCTCGGGCTCAGCCATCCGCCAGTCGTACGGGCTGGTGAACGAGGTCACCAGGCGAGCGTAGTTCGCGCGCGCGAAGGCCACCGGGTTCGGCACGTTGCGCATGTTCATCGAGCCCTTCATCTGTTCGACGCTCTCGTAGTCTTGCTCAGAGAGCCAGGTCTCGATGCCGCCGAGCACGGTCGCAATGTGCGTTGGGCCTTTGTTCAGCAGGGCGCTCGCCATCATCGTGACGTCCG
Organism: Actinomycetota bacterium; assembly: GCA_040882605.1. Classification (GTDB taxonomy): domain Bacteria; phylum Actinomycetota; class UBA4738; order UBA4738; family HRBIN12; genus JAOUEA01. The sequence continues at coordinate 8,694 of JBBEAY010000031.1, read as the reverse complement.
CACCCACCAGCAGCGCCTTCAGCGCGTCCTCGGCAGTGTGCACGCCGGTGGTGCAGGCGAGGGAGGCGTGCACGCGGCCGTGCAGTATGCCGATCCAGCGGAGCGGCAACGCCAGCTCTTCGGAGGTGGAGAGGTGCAGCGACGGGTCGACGGTCAGGGTCTCAAGGTCGATGTCGGGCTGCATGAACCGGTTGAAGAGCACGAGGCCGTCGGCGCCGGCGGCCACCAGCCGGTGGGCCATGTGCCCAACCGAGGAGAAGAAGGGGCCGATCTTCACCGCCAGTGGGATCGTGATCTCGGCGCGCACGGCCTCCACCAGCTCGACGTAGCGGTCCTCCACGGCGTCGGCGATCTCGGAGGGATCCGCGGCGATGAAGTACACGTTCAGCTCCAGGGCGTCGGCGCCCGCCTCCTGGATCCGCTTGGCGTGCGCTAGCCAGCCGCCCACCGTGATGCCGTTCAGGCTTCCGATCACCGGGATGTTCAGCTCCGCCTTGGTGTCTTCCAGGTGGCGGAGATAGGCGTCCGCACCCGTGTTGTACTCCTCGAAGTCGGGGAGGTACGTGAGGGCCTCGGCGAAGGTCTCGGCGCCTACCTCCATCGCCCCCGCGATCTGGAGCTCCTCGTGCTCGATCTGTTCCTCGAAGAGGGACGGGAGCACGACCGCCGCTGCGCCCGCATCCTGCATCGCCTTCAGGGTCTCGATGCGTTGGCCCATCGGCGAGGCAGAGGGCACGACGGGGTTGGCCAGATCCATGCCCAGGTACCGGGTACGAAGATCGACGCTCATGTCTATTCACCTTCCTCGGTCGGGTCGGGCGCTTCTTCGGAGTGCTCGGGGGTGCGGTCGATGCCGGCCATCTGCTCATACAGGTGGCGGCGGCCGTTCACGCCCTCCTGGGCCTCGCGCAGCAGCGCCTCGGCCCGATCGGGGTCGGTGCGCGTGAGCATCGAGAACCGGGCCTCGGTCTGCGCGAAAGTCTTGAGTGGGATCGTGGGCGCCTTGGAGTCCAGGATGAAGGGGTGCTCTCCTGCCTCGGCGGCCTCCGGGACGTAGCGCCAGAGCGGCCAGTACCCCGAACGCACCGCGTCCTTCTGGTGCTCCATGCCTTTCGACATGTCCATGCCGTGCGCGATGCAGTGGCTGTAGGCGATGATGAGCGAGGGCCCCCTGTGCGCTTCGGCTTCGGCCAGCACCTTCACGGTCTGCGGCATGTCTGCGCCCATAGCGATCTGCCCGACGTAGACGTTGCCGTAGGCGGTGGCGATCAGGCCGAGGTCCTTCTTCCCGCCGGACTTGCCCGCCGCCGCGAACTTGGCCACCGCTCCGCGCGGCGTGGCCTTGGAGGCCTGTCCACCGGTGTTGGAGTAGACCTCGGTGTCGAGCACGAGCACGTTGACGTCGCGCCCTGTGGCCAGCACGTGGTCGAGCCCCCCGAAGCCGATATCGTAGGCCCAGCCGTCGCCCCCCACGATCCAGACACTGGTGGGCACAAGGGCGTCGGCGACGGCCGCGAGGTTCAGCGCGGACGCCGAGTCCAGGCGCCCGAGTCGCTCGCGGAGGTCCGTCACGCGCATCCGCTGCCGTCCGATCTCCTCGCGAGTGCGCGCATGCACGCCCGCCGCGAGCTCGCGCACGAGGGCATCACTCACCTCATCGGCGAGGTCATCCATCAGTTCGATGGCGAGCGCCGCCTTCGCGTCCATGCCCAGGCGCATGCCTAGCCCGAATTCCGCGTTGTCTTCGAAGAGCGAGTTGGACCAGGCTGGGCCGCGGCCGTCGGCGCCGACCGACCAGGGCGTGGTGGGAAGGTTCCCACCGTAGATCGATGAACAGCCCGTGGCGTTGGCCACCACCATCCGGTCGCCGAAGAGCTGCGTGAGCACCTTCAGGTAAGGCGTCTCGCCGCATCCGGCGCAGGCCCCCGAGAACTCGAACATAGGTGGGAGCTGCTGCGAGCCCTTCACGGTGTCCGCTCGAACGCTCGAGGGGTTCGGATCCGGGATGTCCAGGAAGAAGTCGAACCAGGCACGCTCCTCGTCGAGGTGCGGTTCCTTCGGCTCCATGTCGATCGCCTTGTGCTTGATCTCCTCTTTGCTGCGGGCCGGGCAGACGTCCACGCAGATCCCGCAGCCGGTGCAATCGTCAGGCGCCACCTGGATCGTCATCCAGTGCCCGGGGTGATCGCGGTCCTTCCAGTCCTTGTGCTTGAATCCCTCGGGCGCGCCCCCAGCGAGCTCGGGCTCGAAGACCTTCATCCGGATGGCGGCGTGCGGGCAGACCAGAGCACACTTCGCGCAATCGATGCAGATCGATGGATCCCATATGGGGATCTCGCGAGCGATGCTCCGCTTCTCCCAGCGCGCGGTGTTGGTGGGGAAAGTGCCGTCGACAGGCAGGGCGCTCACGGGCAGCAGGTCGCCCTTGCCCGCGATCATGGTGGAGGTCACGCGTTGGACGAAGTCCGGCGCCTGGGGCGAGACGGGAGACCGCATCGACGGACCGTCACCGATCTCCACCGGGACCTCCACCTCGTGCAGCGCAGCGAGCGCGCCGTCCACCCCAGCGAAATTGCGCGCGAGCACCGTCTCGCCCCGCTTCCCGTAGGACTTCACGATCGCCTGCTTGATCGCGTGGACCGCCTCCTCCTGGGGCAGGACGTCGGCAAGTGCGAAGAAGCAAGTCTGCATCACGGTGTTGATGCGCGCGCCGAGCCCCGCCTCCTTGGCCACCGCGTCGCCGTCCACCACATAGAAGCGCAGCTCCTTGTCCACGATCTGTCGCCGTGTCTCCTCCGGCAGGTGCGCCCACACCTCGTCCGAGCCGTACGGGCTGTTCAGCAGGAACGTCGCGTGGGGAACGGCCACGTCGAGCACGTCGGTGCGCTCCAGGCGCTCGAACTGATGGCACGCCACGAACCCGGCCCTGCGGATCAGGTAGGTGGACCGGATCGGCTCTGGGCCGAAGCGGAGGTGCGAGACGGTGACGCCGCCAGCCTTCTTCGAGTCGTAGACGAAGTAGCCCTGCACGTAGAGGTCCGTGTGCTCGCCGATGATCTTGATCGAGTTCTTGTTGGCGCTCACCGTGCCGTCGCTACCAAGCCCGTAGAAGACAGCGCGCATTACGTCATCGGGCTCGGTGTCGAAGTCGGGATCCACCGGCAGGCTTGTGTGGCCCACATCGTCGACGATCCCCACCGTGAAGTGTGTGCGCGGCTCCTCCTCATCCAGCCCGTCGAGCGCGGCCTTGGCCATCGCGGGGGTGAACTCCTTGGAGGAGAGGCCGTAGCGTCCGCCGGTCACGCGCGGCATGCCGTCGGGGAAGCGCGCCCGGCCGGCCGCGATCTCCTCGGCGAGCGCGGTCACGACGTCCTGGTAGAGAGGCTCGCCGGGCGCGCCGGGTTCCTTGGTGCGATCGAGGACGGCCACCGCACGGACGGAGGCGGGGATCGCTGCGACCAGCGCCTCGGCGGAGAAGGGCCGGAAGAGCCGGACCTTCACGACGCCGACCTCTTCGCCGCGGCCCACCATCGCATCGACGGCCTCCTCGGCCGCGCCGCAGCCCGAGCCCATGAGGACGAGCACACGCCGAGGCTCGGGGTGACCTACGTAGTCGAAGAGTCGGTAAGGGCGACCGGTGCGGTCCGCCAAGCGATCCATCACCCGCTGCACGGCGTCGGGGGCCACATCGTAGAAGGGGTTGCAGGCCTCGCGGGCCTGGAAGAAGACGTCGGGGTTCTGGGCGGAGCCGCGGAGCTTAGGGTGTTCGGGAGAGAGGCCTCGGGCTCGATGCTCCCGCACGAGCGCGTCTGAGATAAGAGCGCGGAGATCCGCGTCGTCGAGGGGCCGGATCTTGTCCACCTCGTGCGAGGTGCGAAAACCGTCGAAGAAGTGCAGGAACGGCAGGCGCGTCTCCAGGGTGGCGGCGTGCGCCACGAGCGCTAGGTCTTGGGCCTCTTGAACGGAGGACGACGCCAGCATCGCGAAGCCGGTGGTGCGCCCGGCCATCACGTCGGAGTGGTCTCCGAAGATCGAGAGTGCATGGGTGGCGAGCGTGCGCGCGGCGACATGCATCACGAACGGCGTGAGCTCGCCCGCGATCTTGAACATGTTGGGAAGCATCAGTAGCAGACCCTGCGACGATGTGAATGTGGTGGCGAGCGCACCGGCCTGGAGCGCGCCGTGCAGCGCACCGGCCGCGCCCCCCTCGCTCTGCATCTCCACCACCTCGGGGACGGCGCCCCAAAGGTTGGTGCGCCCGGTCGCCGACCAAGCGTCGGCGAGCTCCGACATCAACGAGGAAGGGGTGATCGGATAGATCGCGATGACCTCTGAGAGGCGATGCGCCACCGCCGCGACGGCTTCGTTACCGTCCACGGTGATGGAGCGACGGGTTTCGACCCGCCGCGGTACGGACTCGATCTTCATGCATAGCATCGTGGCTGCCTGGGGGAGCCCTTCGCAGGGCCGAAGGTCCCCCGGCCACGGGGTCGAACGGCCACCATCAGCGTCCAGAGTTCGCCCGGCGCGTAGCTAGGTCGCAACGCCGCTCCAACATTGAACGCCAGGATGATCCTCGCGGGCGCGCCGAACCAGGCCCGCCGCGATGCAGAACCGGCTGTGGTCGTCCACGCCGGTCACGGCCTTGAGCTCGCTGCCGTCTTCGAGCATGACCCCGCCCATCACGCTTATCTGCCACAGCTGCATCGGGTGCTCGCGTTCCCAGCGCCAGCACAACCCACCTCCTGCTCGACCTTGGTCGGGTCCAGGAGACGGGATGTGTCAAGGATCAGCCGGAGCCACCGTCAAGGATCAGACGGATCAGGTGTCAACGATCAACCGGAGCGGTGTCAAACGTCAGGTGACGCCGGAGCGTCCAGCATCACCCGAAACACGACAACAGATGGCTCCGGGGGTGGGACTCGAACCCACAACCTACGGATTAACAGTTCCTGAGAAGTCGTCCAGGGCAGTCCATCAACGTCCACCGCGTCCGGAGATGGCGGTCAGAGATTCCACGATCGTCCACTGACGTCCACCGGAGTCCATGGGCTCGGCTGTCAGATCGGCTGTCAAAGTCCGCGCCGGCAGACTGCCAAGCAGGTGCCTGCCGAGTCGTCCCAGCACCATGACCAAGGGCTGCTCGGACCGGAGCGACCGCTACGAATGGGGGTCTAGGCGTCAACACCTGAGCGTATCCTGCACTGCATGCAGCTCAGGCGCCTCACAGTCGAGCGATTCCGCGGGATCCGATCGCTCACGTGGGATGTGAACGGCCCCATCCTGTGCCTGGTTGGACCGGGCGACGCAACGAAGACGACCATCCTTGACGCCATCGAGTGGACGTTGTGGCCGCGACCAATGCTCTCCGTCGGCGACGCCGACTTCCACGGCATCACGTGCGACCACCCAATCCTGATCGAGGCGACCGTCGGCGAGTTGCCGGATCGACTTCGGCGCGACGACCTCTTCGGTCTTGAACTGCGTGGGTGGAGCTCTGAAGGGGAACTGCATGACGAGCCCGACGATGCCGATGAAGAGGTCTTGACCGTGCGGCTTACGGTCGACGATTCGCTGGATCCGACGTGGGAGATCGTGAACGACCGCCGGTCCGAACCGCGATTGGTCCGAGCGCGCGACCGGGAGGCCTTCGGCGTTGCGCGTCTTGGGCCCGACATCGAGCGCCACCTGACCTGGGCCCGCGGTTCCGCCCTATCGCGTGTGACAGCCGACACCGACGATGTTCATCGAGTCCTTGCTGCGGCCAGCAGAAGAGCTCGAGAGATGGTGAAGGGGGAGGCGCTAGAGGACCTAGCTCAGGTTGCTGATAAGGCGACCGACGCTGCCCGGCGCCTAGGGGCGACAGGTGACGAGTACCGGCCGGCGATGGACCCTGGCGCGGCAACGGCCGGCGCCGGCGCGCTCGCACTGCACCAGGGCGACATCCCGGCGCGCCTCGCCGGCACCGGGAGCCGCCGACTTACGGCGCTAGCTGTACAGAAGCTATCAGTGCCGGAGGGCGCCATCGTTCTCGTCGACGAAGTGGAGTCTGGACTCGAGCCGCACCGCCTCCGACACCTTCTGCGGGAGCTTGCCGCCACTCCGGACGAGGGCGCACGTGGTCAGGTGCTTACCACCACGCACTCCCCCGTTGCCCTGACCGAGCTCCCGTGCCGCGACCTGCGAATCGTCCGATGTGTCGATGGCGACACAAGCATCCGGAACGTGCCGGAGGAACTTCAAGGCCTTGTCCGAGCCGAGCCGGGGGCCTTGCTGTGTGAGCGGCTGCTCGTGTGCGAAGGGAAGACCGAGCTTGGCATCATTCGTCGGCTCCAGCGGGGCTGGACCGACATGCACGACTCGACGCCGCCGGAACACCTCGGCGTAACGATCGCATTGGGGAACGGCAACGAGGCTCCGCGACGCGCGCTTGCGCTCGCAGGGCTCGGGTATGGCGTCGCCCTGCTGGCCGACTCCGACCAGCCACTCACGCCCGATGCTGACACGCTCGAGGCCGCAGGCGTACGCGTTATTCAGTGGGACGACGGCAAGTCGACCGAGCTGCGTGTGGCGCTCGACCTGCCGTTCGAGTCGGTGGGCCGAATCCTTGACGTGGCGGCCGAGCTGGACGGGCGCGGCAGACAGCGCGTGGACGACGCTCTCGCTGCCAGGCTTTCTGGTCCTGTGCCGGCTAGCGTCGACCCCCTTGGCCTGTTGGAGGCCGGCTTCAGCGAGGAAGACATCCGGAGCGCGATCGGCCGCGTCTCGCTGGAGAAGGAGTGGTTCAAGAGGATCGACTGGGGCGAGGCACTCGGCGATCTGATCCTCGAGCAACTGCCCCAGATTCTGGACACCGATCTCGCGCGAAAGCTCGCTGAGGCCGAGGCGTGGGTCTATGCGCCGTGAGCCCGCGCGAGAGCTCGCTGAAACGCGCCGCGGCTATCTGATCGCGGCCGCCGGGTGTGGCAAGACGCAAACCGTTTGCGAAGCCGCGAGCCTCCACGACGACGGACGGCAGCTTATCCTGACGCACACCCACGCTGGCGTGAAAGCGGTCCGCACGCGGCTTGGACTCCTCAACGTCCCGGCTCGGAAGGTCGTCGTCGGCACGATCGCCGGGTTCGCACTCAGGTACGCATCACGTTACCCGCGCTTGTCCGGGCTCGAGGTCGGTCGGCCGAGCACCTCCGACGAGTGGAGTGCCGTCTACGAGGCGGCCACTAGATTGGCCATGCGCAACGCAGTGAGGCGCGTACTCACGGAGTCGTACGCGGGCCTCTACGTGGACGAATACCAGGACTGCGACCTCCGACAACATGCGCTTGTGCTTGCTCTTGCCGATGTTCTCCCGTGTCGGGTCGTGGGCGACCCAATGCAAGCGATCTTCCGCTGGCAGGCGAGTGTCGAGTGGGACCGTGATGTCGACAGCAACTTTCAACGGCTTGATGACCTCGACACGCCCTGGCGCTGGGTGGGGACCAACCCAGGGCTGGGAGAGTGGCTGGTCGGTGTAAGAACCGAACTCGCGGCTGGACGCAGCATCGACCTCACTACCGGCCCCACCCAATGGAGCGGGAACGAAATGCCGAACAAGTTGGCCACGTGCCACCGGGTCGCCAACCTCGGAGGGTCGGTCGTCGCGATTGGGAACCGCGCGGCGGACTGCCACAGCTTCGCGCGGAAGATGAAGGGTCGCTACACGTCGATGGAGGAGATCGAGTGCCGCGATCTGGTCAAGCATGCAGGGTTGATCGAAGGCGCGAGCGGACCAGCCCGGTCGGTCGCTGTGATCGACTTCGCGAAGGAGTGCCTCACGAAGGTGGGGACCGAACTCGGCGGGATGAGGATGGCCTTCTCCCGAGGCGACATCCCAATCCCTCGGGTGAACACCAAGCATCCAGCCGTGCTGGCGGCTCTCACCGCCGTGGCCACGGACGACTCGCATGCGCGCGTCTTGGACGCGATGGGTCCGATCGAGTCGATTGAAGGGACCGTCGTCGCCCGTCGCGAACTGTGGGGCGAGATGCGGAGAGCGATCCGGTGCCGAGAGGCTGGGACGCAGCCGACCTTGCCTGACGCGGCGTGGTACGTCCGTGATGCCTGGCGGCATGGAGGCCGGCGCGTCGACGATAGGACTATCTCCCGGACACTCCTCGTGAAGGGGCTGGAGTTCGACCACGCAATCGTTCTCGATGCTGGCGCACACGACTCACGCAACATCTACGTGGCGCTGACGCGCGGAGCAGTCTCGTTGAGCGTGTTGGCGGAGAGTCCAACGCTGATACCTCGGGCAGAGAGCGGATCGCCAAGTAGTCATCCCCTTGTCGCCGGGTAGTCGAAGTTGCGAAACTCGGTCAGCACGGGGCGCCTACCACTCGCCGACCCTGATCCGGGGGTCCATGAGGATCGCGTAGATGTAGGAGGGTCCTTGAAGGGACTGGACCGGGACAGTGTTCTCGAGCGGGGCCAGTTCCCATGCTCGCTCGAAGTGGGCGCGAGGTATCAGCCTGTTTGTCCGATCGGGCGCGACGCAACCAGACTTCACCTCGTAGGTGAACTCTCCACCGCGCAGCTGTCTAAAGGTCTCGCCTTGCGACGCCTCGATCCGGTCCCAGATCACCTCGAAGTTCGACTTCATCAACCCTCACCCCTGCACGGCGGTACTGTACGCGCGAACCCCACAACTACCCCCAC
>JBBEAY010000030.1:0-5272 GCA_040882605.1 Actinomycetota bacterium | reverse complement strand
CCGCCGCGTCGTGGGCCTCGCACGTCGACATGGTCGAGCGCCTCATAGGCCTGGCGGAGGCCATGGTCTGGACCGATGAGACCAAGGCACTGCAGCGGCCCACCCGCTGGGATGGACATCGGGGCGTCCGTCGAGACGCGCGTCGCGGACCGGGTCCGTCGACTGGCCGACGACGCCAGGGTTCGAGCCTACGAGACGCTCGGCGACCGGCTGAAGGCGGTGCAGATCATGGAGCGTCGACTGAAGGTCGATTGGGCGGGAGAACAGGCGTCGACCGCGACACGATGAACCGATCGTGTTTGGTGGTTTCGTCATTCGCGGTCGCCCCATCACATCGTTGGTCGATCCCGTCTATGCCGGCTACGCGCTGCGTTCGCTCGCGGTACGGACCCAGATGGTCGCGCGGGGCCAGGGGGCGATCCACGCCAACATCGGCCAGAACGACCTCGCAACAGTCTTCGTGGCGGTGCCGTCAATCGATGAACAGCGCGCCATCGCAAGAGCCCTGCTCAATGCCGACGAGTCGATCGCCGCCCAGCAGGCGCTGATCGAGAAGATGGTCGACATCCGGACGGCCGTCTCCGGCGAGATTCTGAGCGGACGAGCGCGCCTCGCCGGCTACGAGGGCGACTGGACGTTGACACGACTGGATCGAGCGTTCTCGATCCTTCCGAGTGCGAGCAACCCGCGGGCCGATCTGGTGGATGGAGGCGATATCGGCTACGTCTGACCACACTCCCATCACTCGCGAGTTCGAGGGTTGGTCGCGCCGAACGTTTGCGCGAGGGGGATCTCGTCCTCGCAGACGCGTCGGAGGACTACGCCGGCATCGGCAAGTCCGTCGAAGTCATGAATGTCGGCGGACGCCAGATCGTCGCCGGTCTCAAGCGATGCCCGGAACTCGGGCATGAACTGCAGGCGGCACTTGAAGCCGTCGGCGATCAACGGAGGATTACCCCGGAGCAAGAGCGTGAGTGATTAGGGCCACATCACCGGGAATAGTCGATGCGGTGTACCTTGCCGTGGTTCAACGAGAGCACATACAGCAACCCGTCGGGGCCGATGTGGAAGGCGGTGGGGCCACCTGCGGCCTCGGCAAAAGGCTGAGGCTTCCCATCGAGCTCACCGCTCTGCGGATCGACGCGGACATGTCGAATCCAACTGAATCCCCAGTCGCCATAGAAGTACGAGCCGCGGTACTCGTCGGGATACGCATCGCCGTCGTAAATGACGCCGCCGATGACGGATGACGCGTCCGGATGGGGGAGGACGATGAGCGGCCCTCGCGGCACGGCGGCCTCCTGATACAGAGCCTGGCACTGGGTGGTCGCTTCGTACTCCATCGTTCGCGCCTCGCCCTCGTAGCAAGGCCAGCCGAGGTTGACTCCTGCGGGGGCGGCGTCTATCTCGTCCGTGACTCTCCAGCCAACATCCGCCACGATTGGCAGACCAGCGGATGTCAGCGTGAGTCGGAACGGATTCCTGAGCCCTACGGCCCAAACCTTCGATCGGTTGGCGGACGGGTCGCCGGCAAAGAACGGATTTGTCTCGAGGCCTAGTCCGTCGCGCGTTACGTGGAGGATCTTCCCACCGAGCGCATCGATGTCCTGCGCCCGAAACGCGGTCTCCTCGACTGCTTCCAGGCCGCCTCCATCTCCCGTACTAATGAAGAGTGTCCCGTCATCGCCGAACGCGATATCGGCGCCAATGTGGTCGACGTCCGAAGGCAGGCAATCTGCAGAGGATGGAAGTGCCGTGCAAGAGTCAGTCTTGTCCCCCCCGGCTCCGAGGATGACCACCTCCTCTCCCGCGGACGTTTCGGTGAGGGCAAAGCGCGAGACGCGTACGACGGTGGCCGACTTTGGATCGCCTGTGGGCCTGACGGCGTAGACGACGTAGACAAAGGCGTTGACCTCGAAGTCCGGATCAACGGCGAGTGCGACCAGCCCCCTCCAATATTCGGTGGCCACCCTCGCGCGGAGATCCAGGATCGGCTGCTCAGCAAGACGACCCTGTTCGGCCAGCCTCACGAGTCCAGATCGTTCCCCGATGAGAATCCGCCCGTCGGGCAGGAAGTCGAAGGTGACGGGCTGGTCGAGTCCAGACGCGACGGTCTCAGTGGTGAAGCCGGCAGGGAGGGCGATCTCACCTTGGACGACATCCGTGATTGTCAGCGGCGTCTTCTTGAAGAACTCGGGTACGAGCAGATTGCAGTCAATTTCGGGGGTCTTGCACGCAGCGACGACGCCCGCACCGCCGACGAACAGCACTGTCGCGGCGAAGAGAACTAGCTGCGGCAGAGAAAGCCGCCGTATCAGCCTCAATGCTCTCTCACGGGATTCATAGTAGCCGCACGTTCGCGATCCGTGAAGAGCGTGAGGCGATCCGTGACCGCCTTCGCGCCAAGCTCGGCATAACCGTCCGACGGGCTCCAAGCCAAGGCCCAGAAGCCGTCTACGAACGGATCGTGGTCACAGGGAGGAAGATCATGTCGATCAGACTGGCGCCGTCAGCGTATGCCCACGGACCGGCGCTCGCGCTGCCAGACAAGGTTGCTATGGCCCGCCCCCCTGTTTTATCTGGCTGGGAATAGCCGTGCTCGGGTGACAGGCGAGGTGTCGCGCCCGACCGCCACGGTCGGATCATGCCGCGCACGCCGTTCGACCCGACCGTCGTCCGGCCGCCGTGCCCCACGCATCCGGACGGCCGGGTCCGGCTCGACGGCTTCGAGCACTGCCGCTGGAGCGATGCCCACCGTCGACCCCGCTATCGGTGCCTGACCCAGGCCGGCAGCCGGGGCCACTCGTTCAGCGTGCCGGTGGCGGTCCGCCAGCCGACCGGGCACCATCCCGACGCCGGCGCCGCGTGCCCGGTCTGCGAGCACCGGTACGCCCGCCACGAGGGCGTCGCGACCGGGCGCGACTTCGTGTTCGGCCACGCCGAGATCGCGAGGCTCCTGGTCCGGGTCGGGGAGGGCATGAGCCTGCGCGCCGCCAGCGCGGACCTGCGCGACCATGTCCTCCGCACCGCCGCCGACGGGACGAGCCGCCAGGCGAACCTCGCGGTCAACTACCTCGACGCGTACGCCGCGGCGGTCCTCGCCGAGCTGCACCCGACCCGCTGGCCCAGGGTCGTCGTCCTCGACGCGACGACGCTCTTCACGCGCGGCTTCCGGCCGTCCAGCGACGACCCGGCGGAGGCGCGTACAGGGAGCCTCCGGGCGGGCACCATGCTCGTCGCCCTCGACGGGGAGCGTCGTCGCCCGACGCCGGTCCTGATGGCCGTCGCCGGGGCGAAGGACGCGTGGTCCTGGCGGGCCTTCCTCGGACGTCTGGACGGTGCGCCCGAGGTCGTCGTGGCCGACCTCGACCCGGCGATCGCCCGGGCCGTCCGCGACACCTGGCCGGGGGCGATCGTCGTCGCCTCTCGTCATCACGTGGCGGCCCAGATCCGGGAGCGGGCCCGCGCCGACGGGGTGCCCGAGCGCGTCCGGCTCGAGGCACCGGTCGCGACTCGCCGGGCGCTGCCGTGGACCGGCGAGCGGACACGGCGGTTCGCCCCGCACCCGCTCCACGAGGCGGCGCTCGGTGCCCTGCGCGGACCGGCCGAGTGGGCGGCGTTCCTCGCGCTCGTCGAGCGTCACGTTCCGCCGGACCGCCTCGCCCTGCGGAGCTGGATCACCACCAACGAGCCGCTCGTCCGGCGTGGCTGGCTGGTTCGCGAGCGCCTGGGTGCCATCCCGCTTTCGACCGGGGCCCTGGAGGGCGCCATCGGCGAGTGGCTGGCACCGGTGCGGCGGCGGGCCGGGCGCTGGCAGAACGCCCGCCGCCTGGACCTCGTCCTCGGCCTCATCACGCTGCGCGTCCGGGGCGACGCCCACGAGGCCCGCTATGCGCGGATCGTGCGGGCCGTCTTCGCCGCGGCCGCCAACCGCTCCCACGTCCCCGCCGCCGACGAGCCGATCAGCTGGTGGCGGACGTTCCACGACCGCGCCGAGCCGTCGCTGCCCCGGCTCGTGCGCGAGGCCACTTGGCGCTGGCGCGCGCAGGCCCGGTCCGACCACGCCGCCCGGGTGAAGGAACGGCTCGCCGAGCGCTACGCGGCCGAGGCCGACGTGCGCACCCGGTTCGACCTGCCGGTCCCGCCGTCCGGGCGACCGAAACGACCGGCAGCCCGCCGGGCCGCGTCGGTCCGTGGCCGGCGCTTGGCCGACTTTCCCGACCTGCTCCTCGAGTGGGCGTGGGACGGCAACGCCGGGCTCGATCCGGTGACCCTCGCCGCGGACAGCCACGAGCGCGTGGCGTGGCGCTGCCTGCTCGACCCGGCGCACGTCTGGGAGACCAGGGTCGCCGACCGGACGTACCACGACTCGGCCTGCCCGTTCCACATGGGCGTCCGCGTCCACCCGACCGAGTCGCTCGCCGCCTACGATCCGTGGCTGGCCGGCGAATGGCATCCCGAGCGCAACGACCTGCGGCCCGACCAGGTCACGCGCGCCTCGGCCCGCGAGATCGTCTGGCGCTGCGTGGCCGGCCACGAGTGGAGCGCGCCCGTATACCAGCGGACGCTGTCGGGCTCGGGTTGCCCGGACTGCTATCAGGCCGAGGCGGCGGCCCGCTCACGCGCCGGCCGGGAGCGGGCGCGCCAAGCCCGCGAGGCCGCCGACATCGCGAGGATCATCGAGCTCCCGCGGCGCGTCTCGGGCGACGAACCCGACTGACCGTGCATGAGTCGGGACATCGGTGACATCCGCTCTCGCCTGTTCATGGGCGCACGGATTCCCAGCCAGATAAAACAGGGTGGCGCGCCCGACAGGTGTTGGGCGCGCGATAGCAACCTACGACATGCCCATCGAGGGTCGGGATGAGTGGCTGGCCGCGGCGAGGCGGCTGGCATGAGGGACGGGTACCTGCGCGGCGCTCTCTCGACAGGGGCGACGCGGCGCGCCAAGTTCTTGGAGGCCCGCCCACGGCGGGCTCGCGGATCAGGCCCGGGTCGTGAACCAGATGGTCGGCACCGAGGTCACGCCGGCGTCGTGCATCGCCGCCTTGAGCTCCGGGCTGCCGGCGAAGGCCTTGGCGGCCTCCAGCGTGGCGAACTCATGCGTGACCGTGATGTCATTCGCGTTGTCGGCGGCCTGGTAGACCGCCTTGTCGGTCACGCCCAGCGCCTTATGAGTGGGGGCGAAGTCGTCGAAGATGCGGCGCCAGGCGGCGTAGTCGGCGACCGTGTGTCGAACGAACAGCGTGGCCATCGGATGTCTCCCGGATCA
>JBBEAY010000029.1:0-33764 GCA_040882605.1 Actinomycetota bacterium | reverse complement strand
GCCGGCGGCTCGGACCCAGCATGCCCCATGGCTGCCGGGCGAGTCCCATTAGCGCACCACCTTGATGTTGAACGCGGGGGTGCCCTGCGCCGCCATCAGACGCAGCCACAGCGGCAGGAACATCTCGGCCCCGCGAGCCGTCGACAGGTCGCCGAGGTCGACGATGTCGCCTGCGGGCCACCCCATCTCACCGAGCAGCGCGACCACCGATGCTTTCGCGGGGTCATCGTTCCCGCTCACGAAGACGTCGTGGGCCCCACCGAGCTGCGATGGCCGCACCATCACGTCGGCGTTCATCGTGTTGAGCGACTTCACGACCCGCAGCTCCGGAAAGGCGCGCTGGATCGTCTCCGCGAGGCTGTCGGTGTCCTTGATCGAGAGCGTGGGCGGGAAGCCGTTGGAGAAGTCGAGCGGGTTCGCGATGTCTAGCAACACCTTGCCCGCGCGATCGTCCAGCGCCGCGGTGCCGATGGCCTCGACCGATGCGCCGCCGCTCGTCGCGTTCACGAGCAGCTCGCCGAACGCCGCTGCGTCGGCGAAAGTGCCATGTGAAGCGAGGTCACCGGCTTCCTCTGCCCATGCGGTCGCCGCCTCGTTGTCGGCCGTGCGCGAGCCCATGCGCACCTCGTGTCCGAGCTCGACCAGCCTCGCGCCGATCGTCCTGCCCACTCCGCCGGTGCCGAAGATCCCGATCTTCACGTCGACCCCCTCTCGTCGTCATCGATCGAGGGTGCGAACGCCCCGGCGGGTCACATGCTTCCCGAGCAGGTGACGCTACGCCTCGATCGCGTGTGCGAACGCCCTCGCGTGCTCCTCGACCCAGGCCGCAGATCGGCGAACGTCTTCGACCACGCCGAGATCGCGCAGTCGGATCATGCCTTCGTCGCCGGCCGCGGCCGCTCCTTCGATGCCCTCCGCGCTCGCCCTGATGCGCGCGATCACCCGCTCGATGAAGCCGCGGCGATCATCGAGCCCGTAGGTCTTGACGATCAGCCTCATGCGTCGCTCGCGCTCGGGCTGTCGCCACGGACCGAGCTCACCGCGATCGAGCATCGCGGGGTGGTGCAACGGCGCCCAATGCCAGGCCGCGAACGCGAGATCGTCCAGCGGATCACCGGGGCGTGCCAGGTCCCAGTCGATCACGCCGACGACGCGACCGTCATGCCACACGACGTTGTAGGGCGCCCAGTCGCCGTGCACGATCGTCGCATCCGGTCCGGGCCGGCCGACGAACCGCCAGCGGGCGCCGGGCGGCGGTTCGAACGACACGCTTGCCTCGTGGAACTGCCTCAGCAGGCTGACCGCTTGCACCAGCGTGTCGTCGAGGTGCCACCACGCCGGCCGCGGATCATCGTCGCCGACGGTCTCGCCCTCGATGAATGAGAGCACCTCGCGGCCATCATCGTCGACCCCGAGCACCCGTGGCGCGGCCTCGAACCCGGCAAGCTCGAGGTGTCGCAGCAAAGCGTGCACGGCCGGGGTCCAGGGCCCGGTCGCGCGACGAACGGTGTCGCCCACGCGCACGGCTCCCCCGACGTTCCCGCCGGGAAGCCGCTCCTCCAGCACGTCAGCCCTTCGGTGGGCGGCCTCGGCGTGAGGCCTTCTGACGGTCGTTCTGAGGCAGCAGAACCTTGCGCAGACGAACGTTCTTCGGGGTGACCTCGACGCACTCGTCCTCACGAAGGAATTCGAGCGCTTGCTCGAGCGAGAGCTGGGTCTTGGGGATCAGGCGCACGAGCTCCTCGGCGTTCGCCTTGCGCATGTTCGTGAGGTGTTTCTCCTTCGCCGGGTTCACGTCCATGTCCTCGGTGCGCGCGTTCTCTCCCACGATCATGCCCTCGTAGACCTCCTCGCCGGGGCCGACGAACAGCGATCCGCGCTCCTGCAGGTTGAGTAGGGCGAACTGCGTCGTCTCGCCGCGACGGTCTGCCACCAGCGAGCCGCTCGGGCGCGTGCGCAACTCGCCGTGCCAGGGCTCGTAGCCCTCGAACACATGGTGCAGCTGCCCCGTGCCGCGCGTCTCGGTCATGAACTCCGTACGGAACCCGATCAGCCCGCGCGCCGGCACCAGGTACTCCATGCGGATCCACCCGGTGCCGTGGTTCACCATGTGCTCCATACGGCCTTTGCGCAGCGCGAGCAGCTGACTGATGACGCCGAGGAAGTCCTCGGGCGCGTCGATCGCGACCCGCTCCATCGGCTCGAGGAGCTTGCCGTCGACGGTCTTCGTCACCACCTGTGGCTTGCCAACCGTGAGCTCGAAGCCCTCGCGGCGCATCATCTCCACGAGGATCGCGAGCTGCAGCTCGCCGCGGCCCTGCACCTCCCACATCTCGGGGCGCTCGGTGTCGAGCACGCGGATAGAGACGTTGCCGACGACCTCCTGGTCAAGGCGCGACTTCAGCAGACGTGCCGTGACCTTGTCGCCGTCTTGGCCACTGAGCGGCGATGTGTTGATGGCGACCGTCATCGACAGCGACGGCTCGTCGACGCGTGTGACCGGCAGGGGGCGAGGGTCGTCGGGGTCGGCGAGCGTCTCACCGATCGTGATCTCCGCGATGCCGGCCACCGCGATGATCTCGCCGGGGCCGGCTTCCTCGGCATCGACGCGGTCGAGCGCCTCGGTCACGTAGAGCTCGCCGAGCTTGGCCTGCTCGATCGTGCCGTCGGCGCGGCACCACGCCACGGGCTCGCCGCGGCGCACGACCCCGTTGAACACCCGGCAGAGCGCGAGCCGCCCCACGTAGAGCGAGGCGTCGAGGTTGGTCACGAGCGCCTGCATCGGGTGCCCCTCGACGTACGAAGGCGCCGGGATGTGTTTGAGCAGCGTCTCGAACAGGGGCTCCAGGTCGTCGGCCAGCGCGTCGGGCGCGTGGCCCGCCTTTCCCTCGCGCGAGACCGCGTACAGGATCGGGAACGAGATCTGGTTCTCGTCGGCGTCGAGGTCCAAGAACAGCTCCTCGACCTCGTGCACGACCTCGTTGGGCCTCGCGTCGGGCCGGTCGACCTTGTTCACGACCAGGATCACTGGGAGCCGAGACTCGAGCGCTTTGCGCAGCACGAAGCGGGTCTGTGGCAGCGGGCCTTCGCTCGCATCGACCAACAACAGGACGCCGTCGACCATCGTGAGTGCGCGCTCGACCTCGCCGCCGAAGTCGGCGTGGCCGGGCGTGTCGACGATGTTGATCTTGATGTCGCCGTGCTGGACGGCGGTGTTCTTCGCCAGGATCGTGATGCCCTTCTCGCGCTCGAGGTCCATGGAGTCCATGACGCGCTCGGCGACATCCTGGTTCTCGCGGAACGCCCCCGACTGCCAGAGCATCGCGTCAACGAGCGTGGTCTTGCCATGGTCGACGTGGGCCACGATGGCCACGTTTCGGATGTCGTCTCTGGTGGGCACGGGGCAACTCCGGTCGTCAGGCGGGGAAAAACGAACGAGGGACCCGCGCGAAGCACGGGCCCCTCGGAGTGTACCGTCGGGCGGCTCTAGGCCACTCCCGCCTTGAACCTCGCCCACTCGTCCTGATACAGCTGGTCGTCCTCGGGCGACAGCGGCAGCACCGGCTGCCCCTGGGCGAAGTCTTCCTCGGCCACCAGCGTGTTCTCGAGGTTCGACGGGATGTATCCGGCGTCGAGGAACTCCTGGCGATCGACACCCACGAGCGGCGGCTGGAAACCCTCGTACCCGAAGTTCGTGAGCGCGACTTCCTTGTCCAACAGGAAGTTGATGAACAGGTGCGCGAGCACCGGGCTCTCGGCTTCCTTGTTGATCAAGATCGTGTCGTTGGCGACTTCCCAACCGCCTTCGGGCGGGTAGTAGTAGCCGAGCACGTCGACCTCGGTGCCCTTGGGCAAGTAGTACTGGGCGTAGTTCATGTTGCCCGACCACGAGTAGCGCACGTGGCTCGTGCCCTCAGCGAGTTTCTGGTAGTCGCCGGGACCGATCTCGACGTTCACCAGGTCGATCAGCTCGCCCAGCGAGTCGACGGCGGTGGCCAGCTCGGTCGGGTCGGTGGAGTTGAAGTCGGTGCCGCCGTTACGCAGGAGCGCCATGCCGATCGTCTCGCGATATTCATCGAGCACGCCCACCTTGCCGTCGTACTTCGTGTCCCAGAAGATATCGAAGGGCATGTCGTAGGTCGCCGGATCCTCGACGAAGTCACGGCGGTAGCCGATGCCCGTCTTCCAGGTGAGGTAGGGCATCGTGTATTGCGCGGCCCCGTCGTACCAGGGGTCGAGGAAGTAGGGCCAGACGTTCGGCATGTTGGTCATGTACGTATGGTTGTACGGCTGCACGCGTTTAGCGGCGACGAGCTTGCCCACGTTCTCGATCGTGGGGAAGAACAGGTCCCACTGGATCGTGTCGTTCTGCACCTTGTTCATGGCCTCGGCCATGCCGGCGAACTGCGTGAACTCGACCTCCACGCCGAACTCAGCTTCGAACTGCTTGATGACTTTCTTGTAGATGTAGTCGTTCCAGTTGTAAACGCGGAGCGGGCCGGCCTCTTGCGTCAGGCCGTCCTCGATCGAGGGGATGTCGTTGTACAGGGGCAGGGTCACCGGGTTGTCGGGTGACGCGAGGGAGATACCGCCCGCCCCGGCCGTGGCGCCCCCTCCCGCACCGTCGGACGAGCTGTCGCGGCACGCCGCGAGCACAGCGCTCATCGACGGCAAGGCGATGCCGGCCGCTGCCGCGCGCTTCAAAAACTCCCTGCGGCTATGGGTCGGCCGTTCCTTAGGATGCGTCATGCAAGAACCCCCTCAGTGTTCGCGGACGAGTCATGGGGGGTCTACCGGCGCGAGACCAGCCTGTCAAGACAAGACGGGCGATGCATGGTGACCATCGGTCGGCATCGAACCGCGCAGCCGGGTTCCGGCCTCGTCATCGGGTGCTAGCGTCCAGCGGACATATGGCTTGCCTGGCGACCCCAAAGAGGAGCGCGCTCATCGAGTGACCGACGAACGACGATTCCTGACGATGGACGACGGCGTGCGGATCGCGGTGACGCTACACCTGCCCGACCACGAGCCCGCGCCATGGCCTGTGGTGTTCGAGGCCCGGCCGTACCGCAAGGACGATCTGTCCGATGCGACCCGGCTGTACCGTCGCTTGTGCGATGAGGGCGGCCTGGCCGTCTGCCGAGCCGACGTGCGGGGCACCGGCTCCAGCGAAGGCATAGCGCTCGACGAGTACACCCGGCGCGAATGGGACGACTGGCTCTTCGTGATCGACTGGTTGTCGTCGCAGGCGTGGTCGAACGGCAACGTCGGCATGTTCGGCACCTCGTACAGCGGCTTCAACTCGTTGCAGGTAGCGGCGATGCGACCCCCGGCGCTGAAGGCCATCATCCCGATCTACGCGACCGACCGGCGCTACACCGACGACGTGCACTACGGAGGCGGGATACGCCGAGGCATCGACTTCCTCGACTACCCGATGAACATGTTAGCGATGAACGCCCTGCCACCGGTGCCGTCGGTGTATGGCGAGGGTTGGCGGCACGAGTGGATGCGCCGGATCGAGGCGAACGAGCCATGGGAGCTCACCTGGCTCGAGCAGCAAGACGAAGGCGAGTACTGGCGACACGGCTCGGTGTGGTTCGACGGATACGAGCGGATCGAGGCCGCGACGATGATCATCGCAGGGCACGCCGACGGCTACCGGAACATGGCCTTCCGCGGCTTCGAGCGGCTCCAGTGCCCGAAACGGCTGCTGTTCGGGCCCTGGAGCCACATGAGCCCCCGTTTGTCGATGCCCGGACCCCGCGTCGACCACGTGCCCGAGATGATCAGTTGGTGGCGACGATGGTTGGCGGACGAGGACAACGGCGTCGACCGAGAACCCCCCATCCAGCTGTTCATGCGGCGCGCGACCCGGCCCGAGCCCGACCTGCAAGACCTCCGGGGCGGCTGGCGGGCCGAGCCGGCGTGGCCGCCAGAGCGCCTGCACGAGCGCGTGCACGAGCTCGTCGACGCCGACCGGTTCGCCGGCGGGGCCCGGACCGACGCCGGCGACGTGCTCGACGTTCGAGGCGACGTCGGGGTGACCGGGTCGATCTGGTGCGCGGCCGACCTGCCGTTCGGATCGCCGTGGGACCAACGCGCAGACGAGGCCTTCTCACTCGCCTACGACGTGATGCAGACGGCGGCCGAGCTCGAGATCGCCGGTCACCCGCGCGTCGAGCTTCGCATCTCGTCGTCGACCCCCGTCGCCTTCGTCAGCGCGAAGCTCTGCGACGTGTTCCCCGACGGCATCTCGGCCCTGATCACTCGAGGCATCTTGAACCTCTCGCACCGCGACTCCCACGACCACCCGGCGCCGCTCCGACCGGGCGAGCCGGTGCAGGTATCGCTCGAACTCGACGCGACCGCCTACATAGTGGAACCGGGTCACCGGTTGCGACTCGACCTGGCCGGCGCCGACTTCCCTTCGAGCTGGCCGCCGCCGCACGCGGGAACACTCACCATCGACCCGGCCGCCTCGCGCCTGGTGCTGCCGGTGCTCGACGGGCCGCCGCCCGAGGCGGAGCCGCCGGCGTTCGCGGCAGGCGTACCGGCGCCGCACCGGCCCGAACGGGTGACCTGGACGATCGAGGACGACGTGCTCGCACGCGAGCGCCGCGTGCAGATCGAGCACGGCGGGGTCCGGGGAGAGGCCGGCGACATCCGCATCGTCGACACCTATGGCGGGGAGATCGGCGTCTCGACCGTCGAGCCCGGTCGGGCCTGGGCGACCGGTGCCACGAGCTTCGAGCTGGCCTTCCCCGAAGCCACGGTGAGGGCGGTGTCGCAAGGAACTCTGCGGACCGACCGCGACACCTGGCAGCTCACCCTCGAGCTCGAGGTCTACGAGGACGACAGGCAGGTCGCACACCGGCGCTGGGAGCGAGCGGTCCCCCGCGGGCTTCATTGATCGCCGGGCACAACCCGCGACCGCGTGACCGACGGTCCCTGCACGCTGCGAGCGGCAAGTGCTAGCGTCCGCGCGAGATGGGTCGGCGGCGCGCAGCGATACCAGAGAACTCGCTCACGATGCTGTACCCGCGCGGGTTCTGGAAATGGGCCGCGTCGCCGGGCGTGCTGTGGCTGATCCTGCTGTTCGTCGTTCCCTTCTACGCCCTCGTTTCGATGGCGGGAGGCTCGCTCAGCCCAACGACCGGCAGCGCGGTGCCGCAGTGGAACCCCGCGTACTGGGACCGCGCGTCGTTCAGCTACGTGTTCGAACAGCTCGCGGCTTCCGACGGCGTGTACCGCGTCGTGTTCCTGCGCACCCTCCGCTACGTCTTCAGCGCGGTCGCGCTCTGCCTGGTGATCGGTTACCCCGTGGCCTACTACGTTTCGAGGCTGCAGGGTCGTCTGCGTGGACTCGTGCTCGCCTTCCTCGTGCTGCCGTTCTGGATCAGCTACCTGATGCGAATGCTCGCCTGGGTCGGTCTGCTCAACGAGGAGGGGCTCGTCAACCGGGTGCTCATGGGTCTCGGCATCTTGCAGGACCCCTACCCGTGGCTCGAGGGCAAGGGCATCACGGTGATCTTCGGCCTCGCGTACGGCTACGTGCCGTTCTTGATCCTGCCGCTGTTCGCCGCGCTCGACCGCCTTCAGAACAGCTACCTCGAGGCAGCGTGGGACCTCGGGGCGAGCTCGTTCAGCACGTTCGTGCGGGTGACGCTTCCCCTGTCGAAGAACGGCATCCTTGCCGGCGTTGCGATCATCATGCTGCCGATGTTCGGCGACTTCTACACCGCCTACCTGCTGTCGAACGGTCGGTCGAGCACCGCGATGATCGGCAACTCGATCCAGTCGCTGCTGCAGGAGACGACCTTCGGCTACGCCCAGGCGCGCGGCGCAGCGCTCGTTACGGTCCTCGCGCTCTTCGTCTCGCTGCTGACCCTTTACTACATCTTCTCAACGGCCCGCAGCACCCGCGAGGCGACCAGAGCATGAGCGTCGTCGGGAACCTGCTGGCGAACCCGTGGCGCAAGCGCCGCTTCCTCGCGCTCTTCACCTGGCTCTACATCGTGTGGGCGATCGTGCCGGTCGTGATCGCGATCGGCTTCTCGTTCAACGCGGGCCGCTCGCGCAGCGTCTGGCAAGGCTTCTCCCTGGAATGGTGGATCGGCAACCCCGACCTGTCGGTGCTGCACGACCCGACGCTCACATCGGCGATCCGCCAGAGCTTGATCCTCGCGGTGGCCACGATGGCGATCGCCACGCCGATCGGGATCGCGCTCGCGCTCGGACTCGCGCGCTGGCGGGGTCGCGGCTCGGGTTCGGCGAACTTCCTGATGTTGCTGCCGCTCGTGACCCCCGAGATCGTGCTCGCGACCGGCATCTTCTTCACGCTCGTCTTCCTCTACCCGTTCCCGAACCCTGGCACGATCGGCCAGGTCTTCGGGCATGTCACGTGGTCGATCCCCTACGTCGTGGTCGTGCTGCGGGGCCGCATCTTCAGCGTCGGTCCCGATCTCGAGGAGGCCGCGATGGATCTCGGCGCGCCTCCCCTCGACGCCTTACGGCGCGTGTTGCTGCCGTTGCTCACACCCGCGGTCTTCGCCGCGTTCACGATCGTCTTCGCGCTGTCGATCGACGACTTCGTCACGAGCCAGTTCCTGGCGACCGACCTCAAGACACAGACCGTGCCGATGCTGATCTACAGCTCCGGTCGCACGGCGCCGAACCCGGCATTGAACGCCACGGCGACCCTGATGCTCGTGATCTCGCTCGCGGCGATCGGCGTGGGAGTGACCGGCATGCGGGCCCTCGCGAAGCGCCAGGGCGTGCAGGCCGAGGGCGCCGACGTGGCGAACATCCGGCTGTAGAGACGGTCGAGCCGATGCCCGAACCGAGCGTTGCCGACCTGCTGGGACCCGACATCGTGCGGCCCGACCCGGCAGATTCGATCCTGGCCGGCATCGACCCACGGTCGACACCGGGCGTCGATGATCGCGAAGCCGCCGAAGCCGCCGAAGCCGAGATGCCGGCGCTCGGGGAGCGTCTCGACGAGCTGCAGGAACGCCTGTGGGTCGAGGGCTCTCGCTCGCTGCTCGTGGTGCTACAGGGCATGGACACGAGCGGCAAGGGCGGCGTGATCCGACACGTCTTCTCGACGATGCACCCGGCCGGGGTCGAGGTGTCGTCGTTCAAGAAGCCGACCGAGGAAGAGCTCGCGCACCATTTCCTGTGGCGCATCGAACGGAAGCTGCCCGCCTCCGGCGAGATCATGGTGTTCGACCGTTCGCACTACGAGGACGTGCTGATCGTGCGCGTTCGTTCGCTGGTACCCGAGCCGGTCTGGCGGCCGCGCTACGCCGAGATCGTAGAGTTCGAGCGGGGTGTCGTCGCCGCCGGCACCGTGATCGTGAAGTGCATGTTGCACATCTCCTACGACGAACAGCGGGAACGCCTGCTCGCGCGTCTCAACGATCCATCGAAGCACTGGAAGTTCAACGAAGGCGACCTCGACGAACGAGCGCGCTGGCGCGGATACATGACCGCCTACGACGATGCGATCCGCGAGTGCTCGACCGGTGCCGCACCGTGGTACGTGATCCCCGCCGATCGCAAGTGGTACCGCAACTGGGCGATCTCGAAGCTGCTCGTCGAGACGCTCGAACGCCTGGATCCCCGCTTCCCGCAGCCAGATCTCGACGTGGAAGCGCTGAAAGCACGCCTCGAACCTCCCGGGTGAGCGCCGGCGGCTGCACTCCTTCGAGCAGAGCACCCGTAGCATGGGTTGATGTCCCCCCGAGCCCGTCGCCGCATGGCAGCGTTGACAATCCTGGTGATCGCCGCTGCCGCATGCTCCGGTGCGGGAGACGCCGTCGATGCGCCTGGGGTGTCGCCGACCGACGATCGCTCAGCGGGCACGGCGAACGAGAGCCCGTCGCAGGGCGGGAGCGGCGCGGCCGTCGTACCGACCGCGACCGGTAGCGGCCCCACGGCCGAGGTCCTTCGCTTCTCCGCTCCGCGGCTCGACGGCGGCACCATCGAGGGTGAGGACTACTCGGGCAGCGATGTGGCCTTCTGGTTCTGGGCCCCGTGGTGAACGATCTGCCAGGGGGCAGCCCCTGAAGTCGCGCGGGTCGCGCGGGTCTACGGGAACGACGTGGAGTTCATCGGCGTGCCGGGTAACGACTCCACCGACAACATGCGGTCCTTCGTCGAGGAGTTCGGGCTCGGATTCCCGCAGGCCGTCACCGAGGACGGTTCCCTTTGGGCTCGGTTCGGCGTCGCGTATCAGCCGGCGTGGGTCTTCGTCGATGACTCGGGCGAGACCACCGTCGTGCCGTATGAGCTCGAGCAGGCCGACCTCGAACGCACCCTCGACGACCTCATCGCGAGCTGAAGCGGTCTAGCGGTTGGTCTCGCGCCACGCGGCGAGCAGCTGTTGCTCACGTTCGGCGCTGAGTCCCGCTTGCATCGGCTCTTGGCCTCGCGCTCGGTCCCAGGCGAGCGTGTCGCGAACCGTCTGTGATGGGGGCCGGCACAACAGACCTGCCTCGAAGGCGCGACTGGGGTCGAACGCGTGGAACCCGGGCGCCTCAGGCCACCACAGTGGGAACGCCTCGTGTGGATCGTCGACGTCGGTCTCGGTCGCCTGGGCGTCGGTCTCGGAGGGCTGGGCGTCACCCTCTTGCTCGCCGCCGAAAGAGCTCGCGATGAACGCCTCGTCGGCCCACGCCACCCGCGTGTCGGCCCCGGCCGCCGAGGCGGCCTCGGCGATCAGCCCGCCGAGGGTCATCGTCGGCGCACGATCGACGACACCGAACACCCCGGGGGTCGCGCGCTCGGCCAGACCTAGCACGAACGCCGCGAGATCACGGGCATCGACCCACTGCAGGCCATAGTCTGCGGGCGCGGGCGCGAGCATCTCGGCACCGGCGGCGCCCCGTCGCACCCAGTAAGTGAAGCGGTCGGTCGGATCGTTCGGGCCCACGATGAACCCGGGACGGATCACGCACGCGCGATCACCGAACACATCGGCCACCTGGCGCTCACACGCCACCTTGAGTGGCCCGTAAGTCTCGTCGGTCACGTCCTCGGTGTCGGGAAAGGGCGCCTCGAAGATCGGGGAATCCTCGTTCGCCCCGGGCGGCAGATCTTCGGGGTGGGCCGACAGCGACGAGATGAAGCCGTACCACCCGCTTCCGGCCAGTAGCTCGACCGAGGCTCTCACGGCCCTCGGCACGTAGCCACACGTGTCGACGACCGCGTCGAACGTGCGCCCGTCGAGCGCGTCGACGCCCTGGTCGCGATCGCCGATCACATGCTCCGCGTCTGGGAACAACTCGGTCGGCGTGCGGTGGAACAACGTGACCTCGTAGTTCCGCTCCAGCGCGAGCTCGGTCAGCGCACGCCCCGAGAACCGGGCGCCCCCGATCACCAACAGCTTCATGCGCTACCCCTCGGTCCGGCGGCGCTTCGCGTGAGCGCGATCACGCTGGGGAGGTCTCCATGTCTTGGCGGTACTCACCGCTCGTGGCGAGACCGTTCATGCGCGCCCGATGCGCCAGGGCGGCCTGCGCCGCCTCGACGTGCGCATCCTCCCCGCGCCACGCCGCGAGCGAGGGCGCCTGCAGCGCCCGACCGTAGGAGAAGCTCAGCCTCCACGGCAGGCCGCTTCCGCCGATGCGGTTCATCTCGTTCAGCCGGCTCGTCGCGTGCTCGTCGCTCATTCCACCGGAAAGGAACACGACACCGGGCACCTCCGCCGGCACGCAGGCCGTGAGGCAGCGGATCGTGGCCTCGGCGATCGTGACGTCGTCGTCCTGGGTGGCGCACCCCTTGCCAGGCACGATCATGTTGACCTTGAGAAGCGAGCCGGGCAGGTCGACACGCGCTTCGGCGAGCGCCCGGTACAAAGAGTCGAGCGTGCGCCCGGTCGCAGCCTCACACGCGCCGATGTCGTGGTCGCCGTCCATCAAGATCTCCGGCTCCACGATCGGCACGACACCTGCTTCCTGACAGAGGGCGGCGTAGCGGGCCATGGCGTGCGCGTTGGCGTCGATCGCGGCGGCGGCCGGCACGCCGTCGTTCGAGTCGTTGGCGGTCAAGTCGTTGGCGCCGATCAGGATCGTGGCGCGCCATTTCGCGAACCGCGCACCGAGCTCCACGTACTCGGCGAGGCGCTCCCGCAGGCCGTCGAGACCTTCGGTGACCGTCTCGCCGGGGAACAGTGCGAGGGGCTTCGCGCCGGCGTCGACCTTGATGCCTGGGATCACACCGGCTTCCTCGAGCACCTGCACGAGACGGCGGCCGTCGTCTGCGGACTGGCGGATCGTCTCGTCGAACAGGATCGCGCCGCTGATGTGATCACCGACGCGGGGGGTCGTGAAGAGCAGCTGGCGGTAGCGGCGGCGCGCGTCCTCGGTCGAGTCGACCCCGATCGAGTCGAAGCGCTTGGCGATCGTGCCGCTGGACTCGTCGGCGGCGAGGATGCCCCTGCCCGGCGCTACGAGAGCGAGTGCTGTCTCGTGCATCGATGTCATCGTGTCTTCCGGCTCCTGAGGTGGAACCGCTCCCGCCGTGCAGCCTATCGCCGCAGCGGCGCACTTCAGGCCCTGATGACTCCCGCCGATGTAGACGGCATGCGGAACCATGCCCTGCGCGCGTCGTGGGTGGCCACGGTCGTCGCGAGTGTGCTCGCGCTCGCATCGCCGGTCGCGACGAGCATCGACGGAGTCGCCGGCGCAGCCACACCGGTCCCAGTCGCTGCCGTGTCTCCGCTCTATGCCGCACCGGGTCCGCTCGCGAGCGCCGAAGCGCCGAGCGCCCCGAGGCCGGCAGAGCCCACCGGGAATATGCTCGTGCGCGTGCCGCGTGACCTGGCGGTGCGAGCGAACCCCAGCCCGGACGCGTCGGTGGTCGGCACGATGCCGAACGGTTCCAAGTACTACGACGTGCCCGTCACTGCCTGGGTCGAGGAAGTCTCTCCCGACGGTCGGTGGGGGCGTGTCGAGATCCCTTACGTCTGGCCGCGCCGCCACGGGTGGATCGCGCTCGGGGACCTCGCGCGACGCACCACGAACGTCGAGGTGCACGTCGATCTCTCAGAGCATCGCATCACCGTCACGAGGTCTGGAACAGTGGTCTTCGGGATGCCTGCGGCCACCGGCGCAACCGTCTCACCCACGCCACCGGGCGAGTACTTCGTGACCGATCGCATCGGGTTCTCTGGCGGGTCGCTCGGAACGTTCGCGTTCGGCATCTCCGGCATCCAGCCGAAGCTGCCGCCCGGCTGGAGCGGCGGCAACCAGCTCGCGATCCACGGCACGAACGATCAGTCGTCGATCGGGCGCTCCGCGAGCGCCGGGTGCATGCGCGTGAGCGAGCGCTCGCTCGACCGGCTGAAGCCCCTGCTGCAGCTCGGCACACCGGTCATCATCGTCCCCTGATCGCGAGGCCTACGTCTCGCCGGTGTGCGCGAGCCACCACCGCGCGGCGAGCAGCTCTGCCACGAGCACCTCTGTGAGGAGCGCCACGATCGGGTCGTCGTCGTGCCTGTAGCGCACAGTGAGCTCGGCGCCGTCGACGTCGCCACCGACCGCGACCACCCTGGACCCTCGCTCGCGCATCCAGCGCATGATCGCGGGGTCGAAACGCGAGCCGGCGAAGAGCAGGGCGCGGTAGTCGAGCGGCTTGGTCAGATAGACGTCGACGTGCAACCAGTCCCCCGACTCGCATGCGTCGGCGGTTCGCCTCGGGCCTTCGCGCAACATCAGCGCGCCTTGTTCGGCGGAGCAGAGGCGCTCGATGGGGGCGATGGTGAAGGTCGCGGGTCCCTCGGCGAGCAGGTCGGCCACCGGTGGCAACCACGAGTCGCGGCGCTCGAGCAGGTCTTCGCTCGCCTCGGCAGCTCGTCGCACCGCGCCGACGAGCGCGCTGACAGAGCCTCCGGTCGCCGATGCCTCGAGCGCGAGAAGCATCGCGAGGGTGTGCTGGAACGAGCGGCATGCGACGCCGCCTTCCTCGTCGCCGGCGAGCATCGACACGACCGAGTCGGCCGCTCGCTCGATCGCCGACCCGGACCGGTTCGTGAGCGCCACGGTCATGCTCGCGCCGCGAT
The DNA here is from genome assembly GCA_040882605.1 of Actinomycetota bacterium. Taxonomy (GTDB): domain Bacteria; phylum Actinomycetota; class UBA4738; order UBA4738; family HRBIN12; genus JAOUEA01. Next base: position 19,699 of record JBBEAY010000029.1, on the reverse strand, counting down.
GACGGGCGAGCGCCTCGATCGTCTCCTCGGTCTCACCGCTGGCGGAGATGCCGACCGCGAGCACACCATCGCTTGAAGGCGTGCCGGCCGCGAGCGAGGAGAGCTCGGCGACGGCGTCGATGCCAAGTGCTCGAAGCCGCGTCGCTGCCACAGCTGCGGCATATCGAGACGAGCCCATGCCGATCATCACGACGCGCCGGCCCACGCCACTGGGCCATGGCGTTCCCTCTTCCAACGTGTCGGCAAGACCGCGCAGCGCTTCGGGCTTGCGTTCGAGGTCGCGCAGGAAGGCGCCGGGATCCATCATTCCTCCATGGGGATCAGCGAGCACATCGCGAGGTCCGGCACGTAACGCCATCGCGGCAGGAACCGGGCAGCGTAGACGTACTCGTGGCACTCCTGCGCGATCTCGAGCGGACGCAGCAGGCGCGCGTCGAACAACCGTCCTTCGCCCCGCGCTTGGAGCTCCCCAAGGTACGCCTCGAGGAACGAGGCCCGGCTCGACTCGATCCAGGCAGTGACTGCATCGTCTCGGCCCGGGCGGCGGCTCGAAGCGATACGGCCGACGTGATCGATCGACCGCACGAACGCGGCGACGTCGCGCACGGGCGTGTCCGGCGCACCACGCTCGTCGGGCAAGGCCAGCGGGTTCCCGTCGAAGTCGGTGATCGCGTATCCGCCTGCCCACTCCAATACCTGCCCCACGTGGAAGTCGCCATGCACCCGCATGATGACTGAGCCGGCGGCCTCGCCGAGCCGGTCGAGCTCGGCGCGGACCATGGGCTCGCGCGAGGCGAGCCGCGACCCCTCGTCGCCGTGGGTCAGCGCGAGCGCGTCGTCGGCCACGGCGTGCGCCGCCCGCCGCCAGGCGGCGGCGAGCGACTCGCCCGCCACGCCGGTCGGGGTCGGCACGACATCGGAGGCCGTGGCGAGGGCGGCGTGCATCTCAGCCGCCATCGCACCGAGCAGCCCGGCCGGTTCGAAGGCGGCCGCGTCGTCGACCTCACCGTCGAGCCAGGCGAGCAGTCGCGCCAGGTACCACTCCCACCCGTCTCGTGCCCCGGGTAGGTACGCGGAAGCCGTCGCCACCACGTGGCGACGCTCCTCGTCGTCACGCCAGCACACGGCGCCGAACGGCGTGGGGATCGACGTGAACCCCACAGCGATGAGGTGCGCAGAAGGGTCCGACCCCGGACCGGCGACGCCGCCGGTCCGTGGATACAGCTTCACGACGACGCGCTCTCCCACCACGACCGACTCGTTTGATTGATCCACATCGATCGCGCGCTCACCGGTCGCAGCGGGCGCTCGACCGGCCGTCGCGAACGAGAAGCGGCCTGCTGACCCGCCCGATGCCAGACGGCCGAGGAGACGTTCGAAGACGCCGTCGCCGGGCACGGCCCGCCGCGCCGGCTGCCCGTCACCGGCCACGATGAGCGCCACGATCAACCCATCGGGGTCGCTCAAGACTGCGAGCATCAAGCCCTCGCCGAGCGCCAAGGAGTCTCGCAAGACGGCCTGGTCGTGGGGCGCCGAGGCCGACCTTCGCGGCGGCAACAGCGACGCGACGTCGAGCGCCGCGACACGCCGGGCGAGATCTGGCGGCGATGTCACCGCTGTGTGTGACCCATGAGCGCCCGCGCCTATCGTCGGACCGGCTCGCCCGTCACCGCCACCTGCTCGATCAGGTCTGCGCCCCGCACCCGGCCGGGATCGGCTCGGATCAGCTCCGCGTTGCGCTTCATGCGTGCACGAAGGTCGTCGTCGGCGAGCAGCCGATCAACCGCGCCGATCAGTTCGCCAGCGGTCCAGTCGTAGGTGGGCAGCCGCTCGCCGAAGCCCGTTTCCTGCAGGCGCTGGGCGTTGTCGTACTGGTCCCAGAACAACGGCAGCCCGATCATCGGCAGCCCGAAATGGAACCCTTCGCACACGGTGTTGTTGCCGCCGTGGGTGATCAACAGGTCGCACTGCGGAAGGGTCGAAGGCTGCGGAAGGAACTGCCCGCCATACATGTTCGGGCCGAGCGTCATCTGCTCGTGCAGGGGCCCCATCGACACGATCGTGCGGTGCTCGGCTTTCGCAAGCGCATCGATCAGCTGCTGCATCAGGGCAACGTCCATGCACCCGAGGCTTCCGAGCGACAGGTACACAACCTTGCCGTCGCCGGGCACGTGCTCGTCGACATCGAATGCTTCCTCGGTCGTTCGAACGGTCGAGCTCAGGCGGCGCCACGTGGCGTCGAGCGGACCGAGCGCGGGTAGTCGGCCGCCTCGGGGTACAGGTACATGTTGAGCCAGGGCGAGCTGGTGTTGAACTCGTCGGGTGGGCAGGGCGCTACGCCGACCGATGCGCGGAAGTCGTTGTGCTCGGCCAGCAACCGTTCGTGCTGGCGGTGATACTCGTCGGTGAACGCCTGCCACTCGCTTCGATCTTCCACAGGCAGGCCCGAGAGCGCCGGCGGCAGATCGGCGTCGCGCATCTCCAGCGGGTTCGCAGACACGAATCGTACCCACGGGCAGCCCGCCAGCTCGACCGCCGCGTACCCGGTGACGTTGTCGGTGCACACGACATCGGGCTCGATGTCGGCCCAGATCTCCATGAGCCGCTCGTGCGAGTACCGCTCGCCGGCCACGAGCGCTTCCCAGATGGGTTTGGTCACGGTCTCGATCTGCTCGATCGTCGGCTTGCGGAACTCCGGCGCCGTTGCCCTGATGAACTCGGCCCATGGGTCGGCCGTGGGGTCGGCGTCCTCCTCGGCTGGTGCCATGCGCATCAGACGTTCCTCGAACCCGCGCTTGTCGAGCTCGCCCTCGAACGACTCGTCGACCACGAACACGATGCGATGCCCGCGTTCGGCCAGCACGTTCGCGATGGCCACGCAGTTGTTGGTCGGGCCCCACGCACCCGGCTCCGGGAAGAACGCGATCGTCTCGCGGTCGGTCTGTGCCATCGTGACCCACTCCCTTCGCTCGCCGGGCGCTGCACGTCGACCGCGCCGGTCCGATCCTTCGGCGCCCGGACTATGCCACAGCCCGCGTCGTAGGATGACGCAACCTCAGCCGCCGACCCTTGCAGGAGGACCGCCTGTGTCTGGCCAAACCCAGCGTCGCCCCTACGCCTCGATCGCGTCCGCGATCATCGCCCTGTGCGTGTCGGTTCAGCTCGTCGCGGCGATCGGCGCACCCGCTGCGGCCGAGCCCGCCCGGGCGGGCCTCGCGCCTGCGACGCCGGAGCTGATCGACAGGGCGGTCCGCCGGGGCGAGATCTCCGAGGCTCGAGGAGCGCTGTATCTCACCTGGGCGCTCTCGTCGCCACGGCGCCTGCCTGAGGCGTACGTGAGCCGGACCCCGTGGTCGGGCACGCTCCCTCTGCTGCGGTTGCGTGAGCGGCTTCCGGAACTCGGGCGTTCACCCGCCGCCGTCGCCGCGCGCACCGCATTGCGCGGACAGACTTTCTATTGCCCGGGAACGCGCGGGACGCTTCCCCAGACGAGGTCCACGGCGCACTTCTACATCCAGTACAAGGCATCGACGTTGCAGGGCGTTTCGATCGGCAAGTACGCAGGCGCGCTCGAGACCACGTGGAAGGTCGAGGTCGGCTCGTTCGGCTGGGCGAGACCTCCGAGAGATCGCTTCAGCTACCCGCCGGGGGGCCGCTACCCCGTGCGCGTCGAGAACCTCGGCACGGGGCTGTACGGCTACGTCGCCGGCACCCGCTTGGCGGGCAACAACCCGTCGACCCCATGGAAAGACAAGGACGCGCTCGCGAGCTGCATGGTGCTCAACCGCAGCTACGGACCGTTCCCCGGCTCACCGCTCGACGCGCTGCGCGCGACCGCCGCACACGAGTTCAACCATTCGATCCAGTTCGGGTACGGCGCGCTCACCGGCTTCGGCAAGGTCAGCGACGTGTTGGTCGAAGGTCTCGCGACGGAGATGGAAGACGAGGTCTTCGACAGCTCCGACGACAGCTACAGCTACCTGTGGCCGAACTTCGCGCTGCCGATGGGGCGCTACACGAAGTTGCCCTACCCGTACTGGGTGGTGTTCCGAGCCATGGCAGAGCGCCTCGGCGAAGGCCGGCGCAACGGGTCCGAGGCCGTCTTCCAGGTGCTTTGGGAACAGATCAGCAGGGGGATCTCGACGAATCTCGCTGCGCTCGCCAAGGGCTTCAAGTCCAAGAATATGACCATGCCGACTGCTTACCACGACGCCTCGATCGCCTTGCGGTTCCTCGTCAACTGCTCCTCGACCCTGCGCAGGTACTGCCTCGAGGAGGGCCCGGGCTACGCGTCCTTCGCTGGTCCGAACGGTGACCACGCGAATCTCGGCGCCACGCCCGACTCGCTCTCACGCCGGATCCCCAACAACTTCGCGCTCAACTGGATCGGGCTTCCAGTCGGAGGCGCGCCCTTCGATCTCACCGTGACCCACGACAGCGGCGTCGGCGTGCTGCGCGTGAGCGTCGCGTGTCGCACGGGCGGGTCGGTGACCGTGACCCCCCTCGGCACCGCGACCTCGTCTGCGGTCGCGACCGCAACGGTCGACACGAGCGCGTGCGGCGAGGCGACGGCCGTGATCTCGAACGTGAAGCAGACCTCACCGTCACCCACATCGATCACCCGAACCGACTACACGATCCAGACGGCGTAGGCGGTTCACGACCTCGTAAGCGGTTCACGACCTCGTCGGCTCAGGCTTGGCCGATGGGGTCGCTCGAGATATCGCCTCGCACGGGTCCGAGCGACTCGCCGAGCTTCGCGGCGACCCGGTCGAGCCGGGCGAGGTAGGTGTAGATCTCGTCGCGGAGCTCTTTGGCGCGATCGCTGAGGCCCTGAAGGTCGGCGAGCTTCCAATGCTTGTCGAGGATCGGACGCACGACCTGATCGTGATGGATGCGCAGGTTGTAGATGCCCGCCTGCGCCATGGCCTTGGCCTTCTCGCGGAACCCCTGGATGCCGACACCAGGCATGGCGAAGTTCGTGATCTGGCGGTGCATGGCCTCGACCATCGCGTTCGGGTCGAGCTCGATCGCGCTCATGGCCATGTCGCGGTAGAAGACGTAGTGCAGGTTCTCGTCGGTCGCGACGCGTGAGCACAGCTTCACCGCCATCTCGTCGTCGGTGATCGCGCCCGTGTTGCGATGCGAGATGCGGGTCGCCAGCTCCTGGATCGTGGTGAACACGATGCCGTCGAGGGGCCCCTGCTCGGGGAACGCGGGGTACCAGCCGCCCATCGCCTGATCCATACGTCCTCGCTCGAGGATCATGGGGTCGATGCCGCGGGTCACCGTGAGGAAGTCGCGGATCACGATCGCGTGGCGGCCTTCCTCGGCGGTCCAGCGCCGGACCCATTCGCCCCACGCTTCCTTGTCGCCGAACGTGCGCCACAACGCGAGGTGGTAGAAGGGAAGATTGTCTTCGGTGAGCAGGTTCACCTCGAGCGCGGTCTGCGCCACGTCGGGAAGTCGCGAGTCGGTCGGTTGCCAGGGTTCCTTCACGAAGTTGCGGCCCTCTTCATAGGGCACGTAATCGTGCGGCATCCATTCCGACGTCGTGGCGACGTGACGGTTGAGCGCCGACCCGACCTGGGGCATCAACTCGTGAAGGATCGCCTCGTTCGATAGACGTGCCGCGCCTGCGCCGTTCGCTTGACTCATGTGCTCACTCCTCATCGACGTTCCGGTACTGCCTTGCTGGGGTATCGGTACGCGCACCGGAACCTCTGCAAGGACTTTGCCACGCGACCCCGCCCGCCAAACATGACTAGCGAGCCGGCATCCAGGGTATCGCGCCTGAGTCAGGGTATCGCGTCTTCTCCATGAGGGACGCGTTTGGGTGATCCGTGTGGTGCATCCGACGAGGCCTGTGACGCGAACACGCATGGAGCAGCCACGTCCGGTCTGGAGCGCATCGCGGAGACCGAGAGAGCCCGAGCGACATCGAAGGAGAAGTTCGTTGAGGATCGCGGTCATCGGAAGTGGTATCTCGGGGCTGGGTGCGGCGTGGGCGCTTGCCCGGCGTCACCACGTGACGCTGTACGAAGCCGACGATCGGCTGGGCGGTCACGCGAACACCTGGGAGGTCGAGGATCGCGAGCGCGTCGTGGCGGTCGACACCGGGTTCATCGTCTACAACGAGCGCAACTACCCGAACCTGGTGCGCCTGTTCGAGGCGGTCGGCGTCGCGACCGAACCGAGCGACATGTCGTTCTCGGTCTCGGTCGACGACGGAGCGTTCGAGTACCGGGCCAGGGCGCTCGGCCTGGCGGCACAACCGTCGAACCTGTTGCTCCCGTCGTACGTGCGCATGGTTCGCGAGATCGTGCGGTTCGCCCGCGAGGCGAAGTCGCTGGTCGGAGGGCCCATCGACGAGTCGACCGGCGCGTGGCTCGAGCGGCAGCGTTACTCGCCGGCGTTCCGCGACGACTTCCTGCTCCCGATGGTGGCGTGCATCTGGTCGTCGAAGCTGCACGAGATGCTCGCCGTGCCGGTGGCCACGATGGCTGGGTTCCTCGACAACCACGGCCTGCTGGATCTCGGCGACCGTCCGCTGTGGCGCACCGTGACCGGGGGAAGCCGCGAATACGTTCGTCGTGTGGCTGCCGTCGTCGACGAGGTGCGAGCGGGAACTGCGGTCGTCTCAGTGACGCGAGAAACAGAGTCGGCGCTCGTGCGAGATGCGACCGGACGCACCGAGCGCTTCGACCACGTGGTGCTCGCCACCCATGCCGACACCTCACTCGAGATCCTCGGCGATGACGCGACGCTCGACGAGCGCGGGGTGCTCGGCTGCTTCCGGTACCAGCGGAACGTGGCGGTGCTGCACCGTGACCGCGCGTTCATGCCGAAGCGGCGCCGCGCATGGTCGAGCTGGAACTACCTCGCGCGGGGCGGGGCGGGGGCGAGGGGCCGCCAGGGGGCGAGCGAGGATCGCGGTGTGTCGCTCACCTACTGGATGAACCTGTTGCAGAACCTCGAGACCGAGCGGCCGGTGCTCGTGACGTTGAATCCGCTCGAGGCGCCACGCGATCAGGTGGCCTCGTTCACGTATCAGCACCCCCAGTACGACCGTGCGACGGTCGAGGCCCAGGTCGAGCTGCCCGCGTTGCAGGGGGTTCACCGCACGTGGTTCTGCGGCAGCTATCAAGGTCACGGGTTCCACGAGGACGGCCTGAGATCGGGTCTCGAGGTCGCCGCGAGCCTCGGCGCCCCAGCCCCTTGGGCGATCGGGAACGCGCCATCGGAGATCGACGCTGCGCGCTCCGCGGACGCCTCCGATACCGCGGGAGTCGCCGACGCCGTGGCGCTGGTCGGACGATGACGATGCGAAGCGGTCTCTACACCGGAACGGTCATGCACGAGCGGTCGTTCCCGCGCCGGCACCGGCTCTCGTACGGCGTCTGGTACCTACTCGCCGATCTCGACGAGCTGGCGGAGCTCGACCGCACCGTGACCGGGTTCGCGCACAACCGGTCGGCGGCCGTGAGCTTCCACGACGCCGACCACGGCCCGCGCGACGGCTCGCCACTGCGCCCCTGGATCGAAGGCAGGCTCGCCGAGGCCGGCGTCGACCTCGAGGGCGGGCCCGTGCGCCTGCTCACGTTCCCGCGCGTCTTCGGGTACGTGTTCAACCCGATCTCGGTGTGGTTCTGCCACGGTCCCGACGACGACCTTCGAGCGATCCTGTACGAGGTCTCGAACACGTTCGGGGAATGGCACGACTACCTGGTGCCGGTCGGCCCGACTGACGTGACCGGCAACGACCGCGCCCGGAGCGTGCGCACGATCTTCGACAAGCGCTTGTACGTCTCCCCGTTCATCGACATGGCCGCCACCTACGACTTCACGACGCGCCTGCCCGACGAGCGGGTGTCGGTCGTGGTGCGGGAGACCGCGGCCGGCGGACGTGTGTTGGTGGCAACGCTCGGAGCAGCCCGCCGCCCGCTCACCGGTCGCTCTCTCGTCTCGGTGCTCGCCCGGTATCCGCTCGTGACCCTGAAGGTGATCGGCGGCATCCACTGGGAGGCCTTGAAGCTTCGGCTGAAAGGCGCGCCCTATCGCCGCCGAGGGGCGCCACCCGCCTCTCCGATGACCGTGGTTGCCGGCGCGAACCGGGCCGAGCGGGAACCTTCCGTCGCCGGCGTGGGCAGAGATAGGCTCGCTCGATGAACGGACTGGCAGGGGCCGCCGAGCGACGCATCCTCGAGATCGTGGGAAGCCGCGTGCGTGCAGGGCGCGCATCGATCACGCTTCCCGATGGCACCCATCGCGCGTTCGAAGGACGCCACGCCGGCCCAGCGGCGCACGTGACCCTGCATCGTTGGCGGCCGCTTCGCCTGGTCACGACGACGGGCGCCATCGGACTCGCCGACGCGTACGTGCGCGGCGACTACGACGTCGACGACCTCGAGGCATTCCTCGAGCTCTGCGCATTGCATCTCGAGCCCGCGTTCCACGAACCGGTGCCAGAGTGGCTGCACCGGCTCGGCCGCACCGCATGGCGCCTGCTCGGCAACCCTTCACGCCCCCGCGGGCCGCTCACCGACATCGTGCAGCACTACGACCTCGGCAACGAGTTCTACGCCGAGTGGCTCGACGAAACCATGACGTACTCCTCGGCCGTCTTCGCCAGTGGCGACATGACGCTCGCACAGGCGCAGCACGAGAAATATCGGCGACTCGCCGCTCGAACGGGCGTCGAGCCCGGCGACCGCGTGCTGGAGATCGGCTCCGGCTGGGGCGGGTTCGCCGTCTACCTCGCGGGTGAGCTCGGTTGCCACGTCACGACGGTGACGATCTCGAAGGAGCAGCACGACTACGTCGAGAAGCTCGTCGTAGAGCACGGCCTCGTCGACAGCGTTGACGCCCGCCTGCAGGACTTCCGAACGGTCGGCGGCTCGTATGACCGCATCGTCTCGGTCGAGATGATGGAATCCGTGCCGCAGCGGCTTTGGGATCCGTTCTTCCGGCAGCTGCGCGATCGGCTGCGACCCGGCGGCTCGGTGGGCCTTCAGCTCATCGTCGTGGCCGAGCACCATTGGCACGAATCCGATGAGCACCCCGACTTCGTCCGGCGCTACATCTTCCCGGGCGGCCAGGTGCCCGCGCCATCGGTGCTACATGAGCTCGCTGCGCGCCACGATCTGTCCTGGCGCGAGGACGACGGCTTCGGCGTCTCGTACGCGCGCACCCTCGCCCGCTGGCTGGAAGCCTTCGACGAGGCCTGGCCGCGGATCCGTGAGATGGGCTTCGACGATCGCTTCCGGCGCATGTGGCGCTACTACCTCGCGTATTGCGGTGCAGGGTTCGCGAGCGGACGCACCGACGTTCGCCAGATCGTGCTCGACCGCGCCTGACGATCACGCGCCGTTCGCTCGAGCAGCGGCTTGGTTCGCACGAGCACCGGCCTGCGTCCGATGACGCAGATGCACGGTCGAACGTCGGAGCTTCGTGCGCGCGGCTGCGCTCGGCAGCGCGATCGCGGGCTCCGGCGTCACGCCGATCTCACTCACCGAGTTCGGGCGCCGGGTCGAGGAGAACGGTTCGGGCGGCACCGACCACGGCTTCGGCCAGGCGGTGTTCCTGATGGGCGATGGCGTCAAAGGCGGGCAGGTGCACGGCACTTGGCCGGACTCGCTCCGGCCGACCTGATCGACGGCGACCTCGACGCCACGACCGACTACCGCAACCTGCTCGCAGAGGTGCTCGAGAAGCGGTGCGGAGCCGGCTCGAGCGAGGTCGCCGCCATCTTCCCGGGCATCACGACCGACCGGCTCGACGTGGTGCGGCAGCGCGCGTCGTAGCCGCAGCAGCCGGCGTGCGGCGAGCCAGCCGTACAGATCGGTTCAATGCTCGACTTGACAACCACTGAGCGGACGTTCGAAGCTATGCGTCCGCGCGCGGCCTCCCCCTGCTCGGCCGCGCACTTCGGAAGGGGCAGATGCATGACCGTTCGACCCGGAGGGAACCCTCGCACCTCGCTCTCTCGCCGCTCGCGACGGCTGGTGGGCATCGCTCTCACGCTGCCTGCGTTCCTGCTCGCCGCACTCCTGGTGCTACCCGGCGCCGCGACGGCAGGCGAGGGTTTCGGTCCCGACCTCACCGTCACGATGACCGACGACCCGGACCCCGTGTCAGCGGGTCAGCGGGTCACCTTTACGATCCTGGTGTCGAACACCGGGCACAGTGATTCAACCAACACACATTTGGACTTCTCGACTGGCGGCGACAGCGTAATTAACGCGCGAGTGACGGGTGTCGAGAACGCGTGCAATGAGGTAGGCGCGACAGCGTCCTGCGATCTCGGCTACCTCCCGACTTCGTTCAGCTCGGGGACCGCGATCGCTCCGCTGCTGGCGTCCAATGAAGCCGAGGTCATCGTCACGGTCAAGGCGCCCGAAGCCCCGGGCACAGAGTTCCTCAGCACAGCTTCAGCGACCTCCACGGGTCAGACCGACGAGTTCGAGGTGGACAACACCGACACGGAGCTGACGAACGTCTCCGAGTTCGAGAGCGCGAGCGGCACCGTGCCTCCGGGCGGTTCAATCACCACGCTCAACGGACCGCTCAACGCTGACGACCCGTTCGCCGTGGCCCTGAAGAACATCGGTACGCAGGCACTCGACGTCACGATCGAAGAGGAACCCTGTGACGGAACGCAGGAAGGCGATCCGCTCTGCAGCGTGCCCAGGGTTGGTGGCGTCGCCGGGGACTTCATGTTCCAGCCATCGGGTGGAGGCGGCGCGCTCGGCGCATCGACCCCGACCGCGGCGGTCGTCGTGGCGAGGCTCTACTACGACGTGTCCGTGCTCGTGGGCGTGAAGGGCTTCCGCATCTTCTCGCAGAAGCCGGGCGGCCCCGTGGTGCGGCTGCTGCGCTGCGACGACGGCGTCACCACCGAGTGCTTCGGCAAGGACATCAAGGCCAACGGCGACCAGATCGTGCGCGTCCGGCTCTCGTTCGACCCGCGGATCACACGCGGCTGAGCGACCTGGCGTCTCACCCATACGCGAGACGGGCCCGGCCGGCGAGCCGGGCCCGTTCACGGCATGTAGACGGAAGTTGACCTTGGGCCTGTCCCGTTCGGAACCGCTAGTCAGGGCAATCCGAGCCTGACTCCCGACCGCTCGGCGTCGGTCGAGTCGAGCAGAGCGTTCGTTGCGGTGAGGCGTCCCAGCGTCGCGGATCGATCGTGCCACGGCATCGCGGCCGTCCACCGCCAGGCGTATGCGAGGGTCCGAGCCAACACCTCGCAGTGGCCCTCTCTGGACACCACTCGAAGAGCAGTCATGTACTCGTTTCGAAAGACGATGGGCACCACGATCCGAGACTCCTTCACGGCAGAGAGCTCCGCGCACATCGCAGCGCGAGCTACCAGGCCGTTTCCGTCGTCGAAAGGGTGCACTTCTGAGATGAGGAAGAGCTGGTACACGGCGCGTGGGAATCCGGCCGGCAGATCCTGACCGAGCTTGAAGCCTTCGATCAAAGTGCCCTCCACGAGATCCGGGTCCACGAAGACGTACGATTTCGCCTGATTCCGTTCTTCCTTGAACTGACCCGGTCGCTTGTCCGGTCTGCCACTCATGACCGCGCTGTGACGCAACCGAAGGAGACTCATCAGCTGTTCGGCATCCTCCGGGATCGTGGCTCTGCCCACCGGATCGGAGACCACTCGAAAGGTCCCGAGAACGTCGTGTGCGTCCTGCGGACGGGTCGCTGGAATGTCGCCCGAACGTACGATCCTCTCAGCCTCATCGATCGTGAACTCGGTGCCCTCGATGAAGTTGGAGAAGTACGCCTCGAAGAAGGGAAGCGTTCCATCAAGGTCACCGGATGGCTGCGGCAACCGGCTCGGAACGCCAGCTTTCTCAGGTATCGAGTTGAGGTACCTAGCGAGCTGACCGAGTCGCTCCAGGCGAACAGGATCCCACTCTCGGCGCCCAGCCCGTGCGACGAGTAGCTCGCCGGCCCCCTTGCGGACCGGCCGAGTACCTGCGACCGCGCCAACGACGTCCTCGACTAGCTTGCCGCGCTCTGAGACGCCCGTGGCGTCAACTATCTCGAGCGCGCGGGTCCGGATCGTGTGGAGCCACCCGTCTGGCCGCAGTTGGGTCTTTCGAACCAACCAGTCCTCCACCTCGGAGCGACTAAGAGTTCGGGCGGGCTTTCCAGCTCTCGCGCGCGACACCGCCAAGTTGTCCACGAGAGTCCGCGCGTCGGAAGTGATCCGTAGTCCCGAGGACCACGGCGGATCGTCGTCGAGCGGTGGGACCCCCGGCCGTGGCGAAACCTTGAGACCGGGAAGGGATATCTCTCGGCTTCGCTTGTTCGAGACTACGAAGACGACTCCGTCAACTGGCTGTCCGTTGTTGGCCGCCGAACGGTCCGCAACGATCGCGTCAGGCACGAGATGCGCGAGGATCTCCCAACGGTTCCGGTCAACGAGGTCGGTGGGCTGGCTAGTGAGGTCGGCGGTGTAGAGGCCCGTGGCAAGTCGACGGATCCGCCCCGCGGCGACTGCCCGCGACAGGGTGGCCGGGGTCGCGGCCCCGGCGAAGAAGACCGATCCCTGTTCGGTCGGCCAAGGGGTAGTTGGCTTCCTAGCCATCATCTGGAAGAGGATGTTCTCAGAGCGAAGATAACGCAAGTCTTCGTCATGAGAAGGGAGGTAATGTAAAGATTCGGCGCCCTGCGAAGGGCGGAACTCCCACCGGACGCAAGAACCTGGCCTGAGAAGCGGAATAACGCTAAGAGACGTCTTGAGAGCACGTACGCGTTCGCGACCTTGCGGTTCGGGTTCGCATCGAACGGGGGTACCTCGAGGGGCTCCAGGTGCCGCAGGACTTCCGGGTCGAAGTGCGCGTGTTGATCTATTTCGCCCTTGCCGGTGTTGTGATCCCGCTAGTCGTGTTGGCGCTGCAGCCTCGCACCGTCGCTTGGCACGTGCGCCTGGGCATAGTTGCTCTGTTTGTGTCCTAGCGACGCTTGCACACGCTCGGGGCGAATCGAAGGGACTGGCCAGCGCCACGAATGAGAAGGTGCGGCTATGGCTTCCTCATCTATCCGGGCTGCGGAACCGTCGGATGTCTACAACCTTGCGCTGCTGGAAGTCGAGGCCGATCAACTTTTCCTCACCGTCGGTATGCCAGCTATCGCCGGTCATACTCTGGACGAAGAAGCCATGCGTGAGAACCTGGAGCAAGGCTCGCTTTGGGTGGCTGAGCGGCAGGCCGAGATCACCGGCTACATACTTGCCACGTTGCTGGACGGTAACGCTCACATCGACCAGGTGTCGGTAGCGCCTGCTCACGCCCGCCAAGGGATCGGGCGCCAGCTGATTTCCCACGTCGAGAACTGGGGAAAGCGAAGCAACCTGCCGGCGACGACCCTGACGACTTTTCGCGACGTCCCCTGGAACGGCCCCTACTACCAGACACTCGGATACCGAGAACTACTTTGCGCCGAGACCGGACCGGAACTCATGGCCGTGATGGAATATCAGGCGTCGCTGCCGGCCATAGACGCCTCCCGGCGCTGCGCGATGATCAAGCGCAACACCTACCGCTTGTCCCCCCGTGACCGCGCGGGGCCGCCCCCTATCTCTCGGTAGAAGTCGGGTAGAAGAGAGACCTCAATAGCGAGGCCAGGACGGTAGAGCAGGGAGTCCTGACCTGGGGAACAACGCCGCCGAAGCGGTGCCCGGGGTGGGATTCGAACCCACACGCCCTCTCGGGCCGGCGCTTTTAAGGCGCCTCCGTCTACCGATTCCGGCACCCGGGCCTTCGCGCAGCGATGCTAGCGCGGAGTTGGACTACGGCGCCGCGGCTACCATCGCGTGCATGCGAGACCTGCGGACGCTGCCGAAGGCCGAGCTACACATTCACCTCGAGGGCGCCATGCGCGTCGAAACGGTTCGCGAGCTCGCACAGCGGGACGGGGTGGCGGCGCCCTCCGGCCTCGAGAGCGACGGCTGGCGGTTCGATGGGTTCCTCGACTTCATCGATCAGTACACCGCGCTCTGCGACCTGATGACCGAGCTCGGCGACTTCCAGCGGGTCGGTTTCGAAATCGCCCAGGATCTTGCCGCCAACGGCGTTCGGTATGCGGAAGCCGTGTTCACGCCTTCGGCTCACGCCGCAGCGTTCGGCGACGACTGGACCTCCCCGCTCGAAGCGCTGCTCGACGGGCTGGCGGCGGGGGGGCGCGAGCACGGGACCGTCGTGCGGGTCACGCCCGACGTGGTGCGCGATCTGGGCGTGGCCGCGGCCGAACGAACGCTCGAGGTCGCCCTGAAGTTCGCCGACGCAGGCGTCATCGGGTTGAACTGCGCCGGCAGCGAGCGGAGTGAGATCGCGCCCTTCGCCCAGGTCTTCCGGGCAGCCAAGGACGCAGGCCTGCGATCGGTGCCGCACGCGGGTGAGTGGGCAGGACCCGAAAACGTCTGGCAGACACTCGAGCACTTCCTGCCCGACCGCATCGGACATGGGGTGCGCTCGATCGACGATCCGCGGCTGGTCGAACGTCTCGCCGACGACAGGATACCGCTCGAGGTAGCGCCGATCTCGAACGTCGCGACGGGTGTGTACGACTCGCTCGAGGAGCATCCGTTCCTGCGATTGCGGGACGCCGGCGTGATCGTGACGCTGAACTCCGACGATCCGCCGATGTTCGGTGCCTGGCTCGCCGACGTCTATGAGGCGGCCCGAGCAGCGTGGCATCTGTCCGACGACGACCTCGCATCGGTTGCGCGACAGGGCGTGAGGGCGTCGTTCGCCGACGACCGCACGAAGGCCGAGATCGAGCGTGACATCGACGCCTGGCTCGACTCCCCCTGAACGCGTGCCGCTCGGTGCTTGCATCGGGCGCACCTTGCCGTAGCCTCGCGCGAAGGCCTGTAGACATGACGTCTGCGTGCCGATAACTCGCTGCAGACGATGACTACCTACCTCACAGATCTCGACCTGCATCCGCTGGATGCGCTCGCCGTCCGCATCCGCGATCGGTCGGCGACCGCTGCCGTGATCGGGCTCGGCTACGTGGGCCTGCCGCTGCTCGTGGGCATGCACGGCTCTGGTTTCCGGGTCATCGGCATCGACGCCGACGATCGCAAGGTCAACGGCCTGCGGTCTCGCCGGTCGCACATCGGCGACATCTCCGACTCCGCGATCGAGGCCATGGAGCGAGCGACGTTCAGCTCGAACCCCGCCCCGCTCGCCGACGCCGACGTGATCGTGATGTGCCTTCCGACACCCCTCACCGACGGCAGTCCCGACCTCACCATGGTGCTGAAGGCGGCCGAGGACGTCGCGCGCTACCTCAAGCCCGGGGCGCTCGTGGTGCTCGAATCCACCACGTATCCGGGCACCACCGAAGAGTTCCTACGGCCGATCCTCGAGACGACGGGCCTGCGCGCCGGACGTGATTTCGCGCTCGGGTACAGCCCCGAGCGCATCGACCCCGGCAACCGTGACCACCGGCTCGCCACGACCCCGAAGATCGTCGCCGGGCTCACCGATCGGTGCCGAGACCTCGCCGTCTCGTTCTACTCCGCCTTCGTTCACACCGTGGTGACGACGTCATCGCCCCGCGAGGCCGAGATGGCCAAGCTCATCGAGAACACGTACCGACAGGTCAACATCGCGCTCGTGAACGAGCTTGCCGTGCTCGCCCGCGATCTCGGTGTCGATATATGGGAATCGCTGCACGCCGCCGCGACCAAGCCGTTCGGCTACCAGCCGTTCTGGCCCGGGCCGGGTGTCGGCGGCCACTGCATCTCGATCGACCCCACGTACCTGTCGTGGCGTGCCGGCCAGCAGCTCGGTCACCGTGTCGAGTTCATCGAGCACGCCAACGAGGTCAACAACCGCATGCCCGACTACGTCGTCACTCGCGTCGGAGAGGCGCTGAACGACGCGGGCAAGCCGATCAAGGGCTCCGAGGTGCTGGGCGTGGGCGTGGCGTTCAAGCCGGGGGTCGACGATCTGCGCGAGTCACCCTCGCTCATGGTGCTCGACCGTCTCGCGCGCCGCGGCGCCGAGGTCACCTATCACGACCGGTTCGTGCCTCGATGTGAGATCGACGGGCAGGAACACGAGTCGGCCCCGCTCGATGCCGCCACGGTCGGGCGCCAGGACATCGTGGTGCTGCTGACCCCCCACGCAGGCATCGATGTGCACGCGCTCGTGAACACCGCAGCGATGGTGTTCGACACGAGAGGCGTCACCGTCGGCATCGACGCGCCGCACGTGGTCCGGCTGTAGCCGCCCGAACCGAGGCTCAGTCCGGACCGCTACTTCGGCCGCTCTTCGATCGTCACCGCATCGATGTAGACCCGCTTGACCGGCAAACACGATCCCCCGCCCGGGCAACCGGGGCCCGGCTCGGTCTCTTGCGCTCCCAGCTGTCGAACGACGCCCAAGCCCTTCGTGACCCGACCGAAGATCGTGAACTCTCCAGCGGTCCCCCCTGGATCGAGGTGGGGGGCCGCATCCAGGGTGATGAAGAACTGACTTCCGTTGGAATCGGGACCTGAGTTCGCGTAGGCGAGCAGCCCAGGCTCGTCGAAGGTCTGATCGGGCGATGTCTCGATCTCGAACCCATAGCCGGGTCCGCCCGACCCGTCGCCTGCGGGATCGCCGCCTTGCACCACGAATCCCGGCTCGATGCGGTGGAAGGTCAGTCCGTCGTAGAACCCCTCGTTCGCGAGGAAAACGAAGTTACTGACACCGGCCGGCGCGATCCTTCGCAGGAGCTCGACCTCGATCGTGCCGCACGATGTCTCGATCGTGGCGCTGTACTCGGTATCACGTTGGAGCTCTTCGGGCGGAGGTGCATCGAACGTGGGGGGCGCCTCTCCCGCCCCGGGTGGCGCGGTGTGATCGCAACGGTCGGTGACCGTCGGTGACGCGCTCGCCTGGTTCTCGCCGTCGTCGCCGCCCGTCAGGATCATGTATCCGGCCACCAGCAGCACGAGCCCTGCGATACCTCCTGCCACACCCAACGTGAGATCTCGGCGGCGCTTGGCCGCCTTCCGCTCAACCTGTCGGCGCGCCGCCAACTTCGCGAGCTGCTTGTCCCTGGCGCGATTCGGCATACGGCCGCAGAGGTTACCCGGCGAGCATCTCGAGGGCCAAGCCGTCGAGGATGTCGGTCTCGCTCACGAGCGCCCGCTCGAGTCCGAACCGTTGCATCGTGGCTACGAGGATGGCCGCGCCCGCCACGATCACGTCGCCGCGCCCCGACGCCATGACCGGCAGCGTCGCCCGCTCGGCGTTCGTCATCGCTGCGAGCCGATCGCGCACCTGCTCGGCCCGCGCACGTGTGAGCCACGTTCGATGGATGAGGTCAGGGTCATAGCGCTCGAGTTCCAACGCGAGGGCTTGCACGGTCGTCGCCGTGCCCGCCACCGCGACGAACGTGCGAGCATCGCCGACGGGCACGGCCGCCGCGGCCTCGTCGAGCACGACCGCGACGTCGGCCTCGAGCGCCTCGAGGTCCTCGCGGGCCGGCGGGTCGTGCACCAGGTGCCGTTCGGTCATGCGGACGCTTCCCATACGGGTCGATATCGAATGCTCGGCTCGCCCGGGCGATCTGCCTGTCACGAGCTCCGTCGACCCTCCCCCGATGTCCTGCACTGCGAACGGCCCCCACGAAGGATCGACCCCGTGGGTGCCACCGAGGAAGGACAGGGCGGCTTCCCGCTCGCCGGTGATGACCTCGAGCTTCGAGCCGGCGTGGTCTCGCACGGCAAGCGCGTACTCGTCCCGGTTCTCGGCGTCGCGGACGGCGCTCGTGGCGCCAACACGGATGCGCTCGGCACCGAGCGCCCGCGCCCGCCGGCAGAACCTGGCCAGGACCTCCACGGTGCGAGCCAGCGCGTCGGCGTCGAAGCGCCCGGTGCGGTCGACCCCACGGCCCAGCCGCGTGATGATCATGTCGCGCGCAAGCTCGGTCGGCGGGTCTTCGGGCGTTGCCCCCGGTTCGACCACGAGCAGCCTGATCGAGTTCGTGCCTTGGTCGATCGCCGCGACCCTTCCCGATCGCTGCTCGGGGTGCACCGGCTCGACGCGCTCGGCCACCCACTCGCCCACCGGATCGTCGCCGCCCGCGAGCCGGTAGGAATAGTGGGCGTGCAGGCACTTGATGCCGGTGCGCGTGCCGGCGACCCCGCCCCACTTGCGAGCGGTCTCGAGGTCCTCGGAGCGCTCATCCGCGTAGGCGGCGTGTGCCAGCTCGACAGCTTCTCGGAGGCGCTCGTCGCCTCCCAGCCGGTCATTCAGGCGCCCGATCCACCCATCGGACTCGACCCGCGAGACCGCCTTGACCGCCTCTGGGCATGTGAGCCAGTAAGTGGTCGGGAACGGCTCCCCCGCTGAGTCGAGTGGCGCGTTGCGGATCACGAGCGGATGACCCCCGGTGCATCGCGCCACAACCGTGAACGGCGTGGTGGGCTCGCGTCCGAGCTGTTCGCGCACGGCTGCGACATCGGCGGCCCGCAACTCGCGTTGCGCGATCGGCATCGGTGCGGTCACGCGCCCATGTTCTCAGGGCGCGACCAGGGCCGGCGGTAGGCTGCGCGCGACATGCGCGACGCATCATTCAGCTCGATCGAGACGGCGCGGCTTCGCCTGCGGCGGTTCGCCCCGGCCGACATCGCCGCGTTCCATGCCTACCGTGCCGACGACGACGTGGCCCGCTTCCAGTCGTGGCAGGACTACACGATCGAGCAGGCCGAGCGCTTCGTCGAGGAGATGGCTCGCCACGACCCGGGCGTACCGGGCGAGCCCTTCCAGTTCGCGGTGGCTCGCCGCGACGACGACGTGCTCGTGGGCGATTACATGTTGGCGCTCGATGCCGGCGCTGGGCCGAACGCTGAGATCGGCTACACGGTGGCGTCAGACCATCGAGGGCACGGCTACTCGATCGAAGCCGGGCTTGCCGTGCTGGGCTACGCGTTCGACCACCAAGGGGTGACCGCCCTTCGGACCGTGACCGACACGCGCAACGCGGCGTCGATCGCGATCGCCGAACGCCTCGGCATGCAACTCATAGGCACCGTGCACACGATGTTCAAGCAAGAGGCGTGCGACGAGCATACCTACGAACTCACACGGATCCGCTGGGAGTCCCGGCGCGCCTGACGGCGCTCGAGCAGCGAAGCGGCAGCGCCGATCGGATCAGGCGGCGCCCTACTTGCGCTTGTGCTCGACGGCTCGCTTGTAGTCGACGAGACGCTCTTCACTCTGGCGCATGAACTTCTTGAGCATCTGTTCGAACTCGGGGTCCGAACCGCGGCGCGGCCGCGGCGGAGCGGGGTCCTGCAACGCCTTGATCGAGAGATCGATCTTGCCGTCTTCCTTGATCGCGCGCACCTTGGCCTGCACAACGTCTCCCTCTCGGAGATGCTCGTGCACGTCCTTGACGTAGTTGCGGTCGATCTCGGAGATGTGGACCAATCCGAGGCGGCCATCCTCGAGCTTGAGGAATGCTCCGTATGGCGTGATGCGCTCGACGGTACCGTCGATCACCGCGCCTATCTCGATCTCTGCGATGTCAGATGCCCCTTTCCGTTGATATCCCGGCGCTTCCGAGACAGGGGTCAGTGTGCGGGATAGGCCCACCGCCGTCAATCGAAGGTGGTCGAGCGGATGCGTTCCACCGACCGCAGCCCTCGGGCAAGAAAGGGGGCACGTAGGCTCAC